>NZ_JAFLXB010000018.1:0-104963 GCF_019891455.1 Pseudomonas sp. P867
GTCACCGACATCACCTATATTCGTACGTATGAAGGCTGGCTGTATTTGGCGGTGGTGCTGGATCTGTTTTCCCGTCAGGTCGTTGGCTGGTCAATGAAGTCGCAGATGACCTGTGATTTGGCCATTGATGCGTTATTGATGGCGGTTTGGAGGCGAAAACCGAAACAGGAGGTGATGGTTCACTACGCCGCCATGGTTTCAACAATCAGCTGTCACCGGTAGAGTTTGAAAAACGTTACGCAATGAGTTTGCAAGGTGTCTAAAGAATCCGGGGCGATTCAGTATCCAGCCATAAGCAATGAACTCGAACGTTGCGAAGTGGAGCTGGGCGCGGTGCAAAACCACCTCGATATCGAAATCAATAAAATGGCCGGCCAGGTTTCCAACCAAAAGGACTCCAGCCTATTTGGTTCAGACAGCCTGACGGAGTCGTTGCTGAAGCGGCAAACTGCACTTACCCCTGTTCTAGAGCAATGGAAACTGTGCATGGGAGCACGAATGATTGCGTGCCAACTATTGAGTAAGTTTGAAGAATCTGCACCTGTCGCTGCTCGGCGTCTCGATACACTGAAGGGTAAACTGGAACAGTTTTTGTCTGAATCTGGACCGGTTAGAAAATTTGAGCGTGCGATGGATATCAGGATTAAGGGCCTATCGTCTTTCGTTGATTCGAAGACGACCATTCACGCAAACCGAATTCGACTCAGCAAGTGGAAGAAGCTGGAATTACCTGCTTTTACCGAAGCTAGCAATTCCACGCTTATCTTGATGGATCGATTGATGGTGGAGCAGCAAAAACCACAGTCTGTCGTTATGCAGTTAAAGGTGGAACACGGACGGATATCTGAGGCCTACGCCATCTCTTCGAAGGCTTAGAGAAGCAAGCCCAGTCCCCTCTCTACTAACTGAGTCGATCTGACTCGCATCTGAAATTGCGCGCTGCGGCCCAGCACCGCGCATTTCATACTTTAGCTAACACCCAAAGCCTTGAACACTGCATCAACGGGATCACTGTAAAAGCTCGTTTGGAATTTCGCGAACAACTCCCCAGGGACGGTCGGAATATCCTTCACGCTCGCCATAGGCAGAAGAATACGTTTAGCCCCCGCATCGAACGCCACCTGCATGCACTCAGCAAGGTTTTCTACGGGTATTACATTGCCGCCCAAGCTCATATCACCCAGTACTACCATCTGCGCTTGGAGTGGTTTCTGCATCAGCACGGAGCAATAGGCGATAAATCCGGCCAGCGTCAGCGCTTTCGGCGCTCCGGTGTTATGAAGCTCAACAGCATGCAGGTGGTAATCATGGTCACCGACTTTTGATGCGGCACTGACGCGATTGATGTTGGCTTTGAAGTAATCGAAAGCGACCTTCAAGGCTTCTTTCGCTGAGGAGCTATTCCCGAGACCAGACATGTTTAATCTGCCACTGCCCGCTGTTACCTGTGTTTCCAACCGGTACAGCCCCAAATGTCCATTCGCCCCCGTAGAGACCAAGTGCATGGCCCCAGGCTTGCCCTGCCCTTCTGGGATCAGTCCCCCACCTCCCTGCTCCGGCACGCTGATAAAGGTCTCTTCCAAAGAATCCGCATCAATATAAGAAAAGTGGACATCGTAGAATTCCATACCACCGATTTTCTTCAGCTGTTCCTTAATCCTGCGGCGGGCTTCCAAGGCGTACTCAAGGCAACGGCGAACCGCTTCCTGATCATAGTCAGCGCTTGGATGGAGAAGCTTTAGCAGGCCGGAGACCGTGCGCCTCACAGCGATGGTGTCTCGTTGATTGAGATTGTTACCCAGCTTGAAATAGCGGTCGATAGCATCGGCAAAATTCCGCTTACGCATCTCACGCATGAATTCGGCCAAGTAATCGGTGATCAATCCGTAGCGGTTGGTGAAAAACTCAGGCCGCATTTTCGGTACTTCCCAGCCCGGAATATAGGCATGGAAGCGGTCGAAAAAAGCCGAGTCAATCATCGCTGAAGGGAACGGTGCCAGCAGGTGACTGGTCTTGACGAGGGTGTCCACAGGCTGGTTGATGTTGCCAACAAACATCATGCTGGCCGAGGCTGAGATGGAGTCACGACCACGAGCAAAGGAACCCGAGGCCATGAAATCCTTCATGATCTGAACACCATCCTTGTCCTTGAACGAGATCCCCGCTACCTCATCGAAAGCAACCACGTCCCACATCCCGACCAGACCAATCTGACGCCTAGACATGTTGTAGAACAAGTTAGCAACCGTGGTTTGGCCGCCGGAAACCAGAATGCTATTGGGGCTGACTTCTTTGTAGATGTGGCTCTTACCTGTCCCGCGCGGCCCCAGCTCGCAGCAGTTATAGTTGTTTTCAACGAAAGCGATCATTCGCGTGAGCAAGTGCCATTTCGTGCGCTGATTGAAATGCGCCGGCTCCATCCCGGTTGAACGTAGCAAGACATCCATCCACTGATCTTCAGTGAACTGCTTACGGGCCTCCAACAGCGCATCTATGTCCATGTTTGGCATCTGAATAGGCTTTAGGTCATGGACAGTGAACGGAGAACCTTTCGCTCCCTCTTCGAAAAAGTAGTTCATCGTCACGATGCACCAGATGCCACCCGCCAGGAGCTTCTCAAACTCTTTGATAAAACGGCTGGGTATTTCAGCGTCCTTGACACCTAGGTTCATGAACAGCGCCTGATAGATATCGCGACGCTCATTCAGACTGACAGATACCTTGTCGATGATCTTAAAGCTCCCACGCTCACGGATCTTCGATTTGACCTTCTCTGCCTCGTCGGGACGCACATAGTTCTCGGCGAGGATACGCTTAACCGTCTCCAGACCATCTGCGATCACCTCTTCATTGTCTGAGGCACAGTACATGCCGAGCAGGTACTCAAGCACGTACACAGGTACGTTGATACCTTCCTTCAAACGCTTGGTGAGATCCTTGCGTACTACCTTCCCCATGAAGAATTGGTTCAGCCGACCATCAAGATCAAGGTCGAGATTGTCACTGTCAGAAATCGAAGTCATTGCTGATCGCCAAGTTTATACGGACATCAATGCGGAACTGCTCTACGTCGGTTTCGGCATCTAGCAGCTTAAAGAAATAACTCTCACTGGAGGAAAACGGCCGGTTCAGAAGAGTCAGGATCACCTTGCGCTGACGCTGATCAAGGTTTGGGGAATCGCTGTCGAATGAAACCTGCTCGACGACCGACACGGCTTCGCCCGCTGCATCAAAAACCCCGACACGTAATGCGGCAGGTTGAATACGTTCGGATACAGCTTCGGTCTGCAAAAGGTTAAACACGTAACGGTTGGTGGTGATCGTGAAATTATTACCTAGCACCGTTACCGGTACCTTGCGTACTGCGGTGTCCTTGACCTTCTGTCCTCTGATTTGCTGCACCTTGAGCACAGGAACAACGATTTCCTGCAAGGTTCCACCACCGTGGATGAAGCGCGCGCCACCGACAAAATGGAATCGGTTCACCCCACGTGGAGACCAAAACATCATATCGTCACTGATGCCCGCTGTTTCTTTGATGTACCCACTGTGTACTTGGTCGCTGGTACCCAGGTTACGTCCAATCAGGTAACGTTTTTTCGACACCACGCTGCTTACTGGCTTGGTAAGCAGCTTGCTCTTGTCTAAAGACTCTAGCGCCGAATCCTGGAATAGGAAGCCGTGGTCTGCCGTGACGAGGACTCTATGTCCATTGAGGTTATTGATGATACGGCTAACGATAGATTCCAGCTCGTGGATCGCATCACGACAAGCGCTGAAGGTACTGCTTTCAGTGCTTGCGGTATCACCTACGGCGTCGATCTTGTTGTGATAGATGTAAATCACACGATATGGCTTGATCAGCTCACGCCCGTCGGTCTTATTCATGTTCAAGAAGTCTTCGGCACGTAGCGCCAGACCATTTACACCTGCAAGGATCTTGTTGCGAGCCTCCAGGCCATCGCTGCTCAGGCCATCCACTTGAACTAAGCCTGCATCGGTATAGCTGAGGGTGTGATGTGGGAGCAGGCTAGCCATTCCTAGCTTCGTATAGGACGGCAACACACCCAGTTGACTGCCCAGCTCGGCTGCAAAACGATACTTCCCGTTAAGAGAATCACTCAGCTCCTGGGCAACCTCGTAGCGTAGCGCGTCGCTGATCACCACAAACACGCGCCGATCCTCTCCCCCCTTCAGATAGCGATCAACCTGCTCGGCATAGAAATTTTGCTGATTGGAAACCCCAGGCAATCTCCACTGTTGCAGCAAGCCTCCATCGAGGAAACTCCCCCACTTCTGCGCAAAAGGTTGAAGAAAGCCTGTCAGGTAATCCTGCTCAACCCGAGAGGTCAGTGGAGACAACGCATCCGGGCTACGTGCATACAAGACATCTGCGGCTTCGTGATAAATCCTATAGAGCTGGTCGAAGCGATACAGCTCTTGGGTGTATGCGCTGTAACAGGCTTCAGCCGAGGCGAAGGAAAAGCCACCCGAGTAACGCATCCTCAGCTCGAACAACTCCGAAGCCGCGATCAGCGAGCGGTAATACGCATGCCAGACAGAGCGGTTCGCGTCGTCGTTATCCGGCCAGCGCGGATTGGCCCAGTAGCCGTCCATACGACGACTGGCCATGTCCCTCAATTGTTGGCCCACCGTTTCACTGGTGTTGTTGAGTACAGCATCACGAAGACGCTCGGCTATCTGCCGCTCGATATCGACGAAGGTACTGACCAGCATAAGCGCTTCCAAGGGCGCTTGGGCCAGCAAATCTCCGGGGCGCAAGTCAATGGCAATACGTCTGGATAGTCGATCATAGGACCGCTGTCGGAGCGTACTGTCTCGCCATTGAGAGAGAAAAACAGCGACATTGGCCGCTCGTAACGGATTCAGCTGAAGCGCTCGGAGGCTGCTGGGAGCATGAGCATTCAGTACATACCCAATATCAGTGGAAAACAGGCGAACGAGGAAATGTTTTACCGAAGGATCAGCATGTTGATAACCGAAGGCTTGCAACATGAGCTGCCAGAAAACCGGCTGCATTTCGAACTTGCAAATCGCGCCCCACAGCACGTTATCTTCAAGATTCTCAGAGTCTGCGAGAGATGAAAATACCGCAGTGAAAACTGCAAACTGCTCCGCCTGTTCAACCTTCGCCAGCACAGCAAGTATCTTCAGGTCCACGGCGGCTTCATCATCGTCCGGACTCAACAGCCGCTGTATTTTAGCCACTCTCTCTTTGCTAGCAAAAAAAGCGCTACGGGCTTTCAGGTGGTCACGCAGGCTTGGCCGACGCAATCCCAACTCCTGCAACAGCATAGACGTACGATCAGCAGCAAAAGATGCAGCGTAAAGTCGGATATCGAGCAGCCAGTCGTTTTCCGGCGAAGGCGGACTGCCCTCTTCGTAGATCAGAAAACGCCCATCAGGCCTTTCGAGTTCCACCTTCTGCTTGATTGATAGTGCAGGAACCGAAGTGCGCCTCAACACCTGCACATCAGGCATGACAACGCTCTCTAGCAGCTCACTGAACTCGCCCTGCGCGTCTTCCCACCAGACCACTCGGCAAACACTGAACAGCTGCAACAGCCCCTCGCCAATTTTTTCGAGTTGTGCAGACTGCTCCGACATAATTTACCGCCCCCGAGCGGGTTTAAAAAAATACTAAAAAAGCACCAATAAGGGTGCCTTAGGAAAAAAAAATAAACCAATCACGATTTTGGATTGAATCTCGTACGCCAAGCCCTGCCCATAACGCCCATTCCAAATGGTAAGCAGGAACGGTCCACACAAATCAAAAGGTTCGGCCTGCCAGCATTTGGTCGACGACAATTTGTAGCTTATCAACCGCTCCCGCCCGCCTTGAAGCAGACATTTCCATAATGTTACGCAGCTTCCATCGCACCGCCGGCAACTGATCAACCCCTGGCAAATTCAACAGTGCCCAGTCAGGTTCTCCCCGTTTAAGCGAGAGCAGAAACGCGGCATCTTGCTCGGTGAACTGCTCCTGGATCGCAGCAAGCAACGCAGCCCTAGTAGACTCCAACTGCTCCAGCGTGACCGGTTCACGAGTCATACCCGCGAACTCAGCCTGGAAGATGCCGTCCAGCTTCTTCCACCGAGGGGAAAGAAGCTCAGCTATGGGCCGGCCATGGCTGATCAGATACACCAAAAAGCCCTCAAAGATTTCGCGTGTCAGCCCTTCTTCGCGGAGCATTAACATGACATCGAAGAGGTCCCTGGGGTGTTGCCGATCTAACGCGGCGCAAATTTTACCACCGTACAGATCAGGCAAGGAGACGACAGAGATAGAGGCAAAACCGAATTCGTCCTCAACTAGCGGCACCACATCGCGCTCGACAGGCTGATGCACAGTGCCACGCAAGACAGGCGATACCTCAACCTTAATCTGAGCCTGCGGACTCCTTACCAAAACTCGCAACTCATCGTCGCGGTTGCTCTGCACGGTTGCACCAACCTGAGGCAAGCCTCGACCCACTGCATCTGCAATCCGTCGAAGCGCAAGACGCACGTCCGTCAAAGCCTGCTGACGGTCAGAACTGGGTAGGTAAGCCAGGTCAATATCCACTGAAAGACGAGGTAAATCCCGAATAAACAAATTGATGGCAGTTCCGCCCTTGAGCGCAAAACAACGCTCGGCCGCCACGTAGGGGATTACCTGTACTAACAAGCGCACCTGATCAGCATAACGAGGATCAATCGACATTGGCAAAACTCTCTGGCACGGTGATGAGGAACTCTTTATCGAGCCGACCACCCGGGGTGATCTGACGCTTGCCTTTGCCTATATCGATCCTTGAAACATCTAATCGCTGATACCATGCATGGCCACTGTTTCGAGCCAGCAGAAGGAAGACGCGTTTGACTCGAATGGAGCTACAGGCTTCAAGCAGCCTTTGTAAGCATCGAGGACTTAGCGTGGCCAACCCGTTGAACACGTCGACCACACTACTAAAAAGAATCTCGTTCGCGCTTCGATGGATAAGCTCAAGCACGGCACGTTCTGGCGTAGAGATTTTCAGGTCAAATTGAGAGTAAGGCACTTGGAAGGCTTGCAACGCAGGGTCCTCCATTGAGGCGAAGAGCCCGGTGGAGTGAAAATTTACCGAGACTTCCCATGCGTGCTTGCTAAACCAGCCAGGCAGGCTGGTGCCGGCTGTGGCGAACAGTTCGACAGTCTCCTTCCCGAATGATAGGTAATGGCTGTATCCAGCCAGGCTCAAAGCGGTCGCCCCACCCGGCCAAATCCGTAATGGGTCGTCCTGTTGCAATGCGAAAACGCCGCCTTGCCAGTCGATCTTATCGCCGCTCCGCTTCCACGTGCCGTGACCAATACGCTCCAGCCAGCCACTGTGCTGATACTTTTGTACCAGGTTTGGCCCTACGCCATGCTCATGTAGCCACGCCTGCGTGGCTACAGCACCGGAGGGCCAATCGGAAAGGAGCTGGTTTATTTTCACAGCCAGTATTTATCCATAAGGATGATTTTCAGCTAAATTTTAAACCAGTCAGCCGGGTTCAGCCAGTCGGATGTCGGTGGGTGTGCCCCTATGGGGGCCTGATCCAAACCACGGATACGCCCCCTTTCCAAAGACTATCAAAGGATGCGAAAATCACTATCGCTCTCGCGGTGATTCAAATTTTAAACTCAAGCGAAACTTCCGACTTTAACTTTTCCTCGCGGCGACGAATGAATCTCTTTATTGATTCAAGATCATTCCAATCGCAACCAGCCTCATTTATTTCATTTTGGGACATCAAAGGTGCCAAATTATAATGAACAACCTTCTCATCACCGCCCTTTCTACCCTTGCTGGAGTTAGAGGCCGCATGATCAATCACTAAGTTACCAAGATTGTTCAGGTAGTTTTCTCTAAACTCATCATCAAACTCAACAGACAATGCTTTCTTCGCAGTAATATGCTCAATACTGAGCTTTTCACGGGCATCCTTCGAAGCGTAGTCTCTGCTCGACAACAATGGAAAGCCCTTACGATGACGAAGACTATTCTCGTAAGAAAAAAGAATGTAGCGGACTACGTTTTTTTCAAGCCAATCATAATAATTATTATAATCGAAGGCTTCGCGAGCCCGCCCATTAATATTCCACCAATTCTCCAAGACAAAGCTCTCGATCACCTCAATGACATCTTTATCGTTGCGCATAGAAGTAAACTGATAGCTTTCACCGTTGCTTCGCAGTCGCGCTAAAGAGGAACGGAACGTAAAGGCATTGATGGCTTTAACCAAGCGCGAAAAATCAGATGGCCTTTCACTATGCACCTTCATCAATGCTGGATAAAATGGAGCAACACGGCCGATCATAAATGTTTTCGCCAATTCCGGATCAACGAATCGGCGATCTCGGATCTGAGCAAATAATTGAAAGCTTTTTTTCAGGCGAGCTGGATAGTCTCTAATCTGCTCTCTCGCCTCCTCCCGTCGCTCCGCATCACTCACCAATCCGAGTATCTTCTCCTTGATGTAGGCCTTCGGTTTATCAGTGTAATCGCTCGGGTACGTCTCAAACGCAAGCGTGTGATAACGCAGCACATCCCGATCATTAATGTTGTGCGACTCAATCAACCGATAAATTTCAGAAAAATCTTCTTGGATTTTTCCTATCACTTGCTCGGGGTGATCGTAGACAACTCCCGCGTTATACATCAGGAAACTTTTGATCGATTCCAGATCCGTTAATCGCCGCCCCCTATCATTCAACAACTCAAATATCTGCGTAGCTGTACTGATCTTGTCCACCACATAGAGCAGCACATCAGCATTGATGGCGGTCGTATAAACTCGCTCAAGCATGGCCAGATCATGGCGAACCAGCTGTTCCTCAAAATATTGCCGTGCGTCCAACAAAAGCCTTTGCGAATGGGTTCTTAGTGTTACATCTTCGGTTGCAGGCGGGCGGTCGCCCAATACCAGATCATGTAGGAAGGCATTACCCTCATTCGCCGATTCAAGCTTGAAGACATCACCATCACGCACAAAGATGCGCCGCGTACGCTCAGATACGAGCATAGAACTCTGGGAAATTAGCTTCCCAAGCAACACGTGCATAAAGATGACCAGGGTGGTCAACCGTTGCTGGCCATCCACTATATCCACTAGAGCGAACTCGCTCTTGTTTCCATTCAGATGAAAAAGAAAAGATCCTAGGAAATAAGGCCTATCAGGGTGTTGACTGCATAGGTCATTGAAAAAATCTTCAAGGTTATCTTCACGCTCCCAGGAGTAAGCTCGCTGATAGGTCGGAACGCTGAAGATACGGGTGCCATCAAAGATGTCTTTAACAGTGGATTTGCCGGTTTGCATTTACATCCTCATTGTCGAGATAAGCGGCCCACCTAAGTGAGCCGCCAATCAGTCAGTCTTCCTTGCCACCTGTAATAGCTTTCACTTCGGCCAGCAGATCACCAAATTTCCCGTAATTAACCTTTACGCCTTCATCTAGATTGAGAGAAATCCGTTGGTCCGCGTAAGGACGCAGCGCTTCATCGAAGCGACGAAGTTCTTCAAGCTGTTTGGCGAATTTGTCTTTGCGCTTTTGCAGGGCTTTCTGCTGGGCACTGCCGGTGGCAATGTTGATGTCGTCAGCAAGCTTGTCGATACGGGCCTGCATACGGCCTTGTAGGGGAACGACATACTCCATACGCATACGCGAGAGCGTGCCCTCGTTGTAGCGGTGCAGGTAAACCAGGCACTCGAAGGCCTTTTCCTTACCGCTGGAGAACAACCAGTAAATTGGGCGTTTCTTGTAGGTATGCAAATGATCCTTATAGAAACCGCTGGACAAGTAGCGACGAATTGAGTCACCGGCTGACTCATCTACCTTACGGCCCAAGCTATTAGCTAACCACTCCATATTCTCTTGGAGGGCACCCTCTCCCCAGACCACCATAAGGAACTCACGCACACGCTCAGCAGGATCGTCCTCAAACCAGAACTCCTCGGTTATAGGGACAATGCCGTCAATATCTGCGGGGAATTTAAGGTAACGCGAACGATCAAAACCAATGCCACCACTGCGAGCGTAAATCAAACCCTCCTCATCAAGGCTATACCGACCCATCATACAACCTATGACATAAGAAATTAATGCTCGCATGTCTTTATTACGCTCAGCACGGCTTAGCGTCACTACATCAGGAGAGACTTCCGGAGACAACTCCGCCTCAAGACCAAACAACCTTATGAAATTTTTATTATTTTCGACCTCTAGGGCAGTGGCTTTACTCAACTCCAAAGACAGCCAATTAGAATAACCCTCATAACACGCCCCCAACAACCCCACGGCTCTCTCAGAGCCTAAAACTCCAAACCCAGTAAACCCCCATGAAATTTCTTTTAAATCCCAGTCACGCTTAGCAATACTAACAAGCTCAGCCACAACCGAAGAAACATCAGATGACTCAAAGACCTCTCTCTTAACTGGCAAAACCTTTAAGCTACCAGGGTTAAAATCTTTAGGGGCAACCACTTTCAAAAATGGGGATACAACTTTTGAGTTAAGGTACCCTAAAGTCGGCAATACAAAATGTTCCTCCTCTGAAAAAAACATAGAGTTTTTTTGATCAAAAATATAACCTTCCTCAACATATCTAGCACAGAAACTTTTGGCTATATTATTATAGGAAATACCACTATTGAAATACTTATTGGAGTTCCTGACTGTCGAGCTTCTGTGAGCCCTTATCTCCGCCCCGCCGCCCTCCCAATTCACGACAAATACCTGATTCCCGTACCATTTTTTAAATTCACTACCTTTCACGTACGGAAACCAGCGACGCCCATTATTCGCGTCAGCTATTTGTTTGCAGCCGAAAGATACCAGGTCAAAATCAACCTCAAACCAGTAGCGTAGAAAAGCATCATTGTCCCCAGTCTGTAAACCAGTTAAAGCCTCCGAAAACTCTTGGAGAGCGCTTGAATCAGCAAAAGCAGAGATAGTACTTTCTGACGCCGCATAGGCCATTACGCGCCGAGGTAACAACCGAAACAAGTCCGACTCAACATCATAGCGCTGCTCACCCAAAATCAGTGACTTTGCCTTCTCAACGGTATCTTTCTGTGCTGTCAAGTCAAAATAACTTCCCTTACACTTATCAATAAACTCATTAACAAAAATGAATGCTACAGTTTGAACAACCTCTCCATTAATTTCTGGAAAGGCGCGCGGACCTAAATGTGCCAACGTAAGAAAACTCACTTCATCAAGTAGCTTCCCTCTGAGTGAAGAGTATTCCTCACCATACATCCAACTATCCATTGATATAAAGGAGTAAAACGCAGTTTTCTTCCCCAGCATACAGGCGCGCTCGACAAAAACAGCATAAAGGTCCGATCTAGACATCTGCCAGTTTTCATCTACGAAACACTGCAACTTAACGGGCATCCCTTTACGCCCCATATACGGTGGATTTGCCACAACAATGTCGTAGTGCTTTGACAATGCCATTGCTGGCAGAGCAAATTGCACTAAAATCTGTGCAGCGTAGCTCCGCGACAAATCGTTCCCATGGGAAGACACAGACTTAAGAAGATCTATCATTGTAGATAGCTTTCCCTTTAGGCTTTCTGGCACTGTAATCAGAGAACCATAGGTCTTGCCACCCCCAAATATCTGAATCAACTCTCGAAAATCGCGCACAGTGAGACCAGAGCTGTGCAGTGTTTCTAATTGCCCGCCACCAAAGAGCTGGCCACTTTGCATAACCTCGCCGCCCTCATTCTGAATGGCTGCATCGAGGATAGTTTTGGCCATGTCTCCATCTGGTAGGCCAGTGCTTTCTTGAATGGCTACCACATTAAGATGTGGAGGATTAGACTCATCATCGAATAGACGACGGTCGTCTTCACGGGCCTTCATCATCAGAGCAAAACCAGCTAGCTGCGTGGCGCGGTCGTCGATGTCAAGACCATAAAGATTTTTTTGCAGAATTAGTCGGGGAATATCTCGCATTCGATACCCCCGCTCTTCATAAATGGCGCGTAGCAGGTTATAGGCTTCGAGCAAGATATGGCCAGAACCACAGGCTGGATCGAGAACGGAGAGGAACTCGGGGTTGAGCGTACCGCCATCCTCCTCCACCCGGACCTTGATCAGTGCATCGAGCCGGGCCTGAACTTCCGGAGTCTGTTCGGCAGGCTCGATGTAGTACGGCATTTTTTCTTTGAGCCTGGAGCCGGGATTGGCCATTAGCCAGAGGCGACCGAGGCTGTTCTGCACCAGGTACTGAACAATCCAGTTGGGGGTAAACAGCTGAGTGGCGGCGGGAATGTCTTCGCTCTTCACCACCTTGCCGATCACCTCGTCCTTTTTCTCGCTGATGTAGAACTGGTAGAGCCAGCCGATGACCTCGACGTCTTGCCAATCGCCCTCTTCGATGTCGCTGACCAGATGGGCAATCGGCGAGTCGGTGCGCAGAAGATTGTCCGGGAGTAACAGCTCAGTGGCATCGTCCAGTGCTTCGAAGAGGAACGGCATATTGCGGTGTAGCTCGTGGCACTGGGCGAGCAGAATCTCGCGGTAAAGCACTTCGTCCTGATTGCCCGCAGTTTTCAAGCGTATGACTTCGGCCTTGTCTAACCCGAACAGATCGAGATGCTGGACATTATCGAGGATCTCCGGCTGCTGGCCCTGCGGATGGCTGAGCACACGGTAGCCATGGCTGAGGTAGCCCTTGAGTTCCATAAAGCGAATGGCAACCAAGCGGTTGAACCAAGTGTAGGCCAGCGCCTCGACTACAGCGCTAAAGCCCTGCTCCTGAATACGCCGGGACAACGTGGCACGCTGCTTGCCAATGCTGGCCGCAAAAGGCTGGCCACCGATTAACAACACATCGCCAGTTTGTTCGACATTGACCAGCAGGGTCGGATCGAGACCCAAACGCCGGGCACGCAGGGTGACGGCCTCGATAAAATCGAGACGGGCCTGGGGAGCGTATTTCTTGAGTGCAGAGCGGTTCATGCGTGTTCCTTGCTAGACGTCTTGGGCTTATGCGGCTTAAGGGCACGGCCATACATCATCAGGTATTTGTCAAAGTCGCTTTCTGAATACTGAAGCTTGGTAGTTGCTTCGGTTAGAAAGCGTTTCAGGTGAGCGATATCGCTCCAGTCGGAAGGCTTTTTCTTCGGTTGATGCACGCGTAGAAAATGATTCATTGCGCGGAAATTGTGCTGATCAATGATCGGCACGTCGCGAGGATGAATCAGGTGAGTTAGGAAAGCAGAAGTGATGTAGCGCAGCCGCCCCAGCCGCTCGCTCCACCAGTGAAAGGTATCCTTCGGCGAAGGGGCATCAGCGAGAACACCAACCCATTTGAGATACTCACCCCAAAGCGCCGAGATCTCAGTGATCAAGGCCCCTTGCTTACCGGGATAGTTGGTCTTCCCCCAGTGCCCCCATTTCCAGAGCAGAGCCAAATCCAGTTCGACGTCAGGCTCAAATGCTGAAAATGTCTGCTTGAAGCGTTGGTAGTCTTGCGCTGGATACTTGGTATAACTGTATTGGGCAAAATGCTCGCTATAGGTGGACTGCACCTCTCCTGCAATAATCTGCCAATCGGCACGCCTAAGTACTTCCCCAGCTCCCATGGTCGCTTGCTCCTGTGTACCGACTACGAAGATCGACGGCTGTGCTCTACACAGCCGCTCTGCCTGTTTACGAACCCGGACTCCTTAACGAATCTCCACCCGCTGGTTGTCGGCCACTGCTTCCTCCAGCTCCTTGCGTAGCTTGGCAAGGAAGTTATCAATGCCGGTCTGAGTTTCGATATAACCAGAACCGGCAAGCAGTTGAGTATCGATAATGCGCCGCTTCTTGACCGGTATAACCGGCGCTACTACTGCCGCAGGCGCGCTATTCACCGGAGCGGTTTGTTCCACCACTGGCACACCCGGACTACCACCGCCCGATGTCACAGTTGTCGGCTTAGGTGCACTGGCTGCGACTTTCGCTTTGGCAGCGGCTTGATCAGCCAACAGCTGTAAATGATCAATAGCCGCATCGGCCAGCTCACGGGCCTCGTCCTGCATCTGGCTGATATGAGCCAGGCTGCGTTGCTCGGCGAGACGCTGACGGAGGTTTTGCAAGAGCAGCAAGCTGCGGTTACGTTGATCCGGACTCGCTTGCAGCGCGTCCAATTCCGCGTTGACCTTGGCTAGTTGCTTCTCCAGCCAGAAGTCTGCGCGCTCGTGGGCTTCCTTGAGGAAGCCGTCGTTGACCTGGGTAGCTGTCTGAATCAGGCTTTCGCTTTCGCGAATCAGATTGAATGGAGCTTTGGCGTTTAGGATTTCGTCGATACGCGCCAACGCACGAGCCGCCTTCTCGTCCTTCTCCAGCTTTGGTCGGTTGGGCTGAAAATCCAACTGTGCGGAGCGCAGTTTGTCCCAAGCGGTTTTCTGGCTACTGTAGAAGTTATCCAGGTCACCGTAGCTGTCGGAAAGATCGAGTAGCGGGTTGCGCTCTTTGAGAAATAACTGGATGGCATCGAAGCTATCAGGGGTAGCTTTGAGCTTGCCAATCAGTTTGAGGCCCTGATCGATTTCGTCCAAACCAGGATACTGGCCATTTTGTGCCAGCACCCGCCATTGCTTAAGCTCGCCCTCCCATTTAGCAAGGCTGCTTTGCAGCTGATCGTAGAGGGTGTCTTCACCGTCCGGAGCAATCTTCTGGAACACGTCCTTGAACTGCTGACGGGCCTTTTGCAGTTCGCCAGAACCTACCTGCTGGCGCTTCTGAATTTCAGTGGTGCGCCAGCGTGCCGGCGTGGAAATTTCGTTCCAGATTTGCTGCGGAGCCAATGGCCCGCCATTACCGATCAGGCTGACTTCACCTTTGAGCAACAGACGCACAATAAGAAGCACCGTTTCCCACTCCGGCCACCCATACTGACGCCGACCGAAGTGACCTTCCGCGAGGTCATGCAGGACGATGCGCCGCGATTGGGAGGCTAGCAATTCGATGTGCTGACTTACTTCTTTGAGCGCACGCGGATTGGCTTCGCCAGTGCTCTCCAGACCGAGGCCCGGTGTGAGCGGCGTGGCCAACAAAGCCTGAATTTCCTTCTGCGGATCACTGCTCAGGTGCTGGATATAGTTGAGCTTGTTGAAAGTGTTCCGCACCAGGTAATCAAGCGCTTCCTCCGCCAGCATCGGTGCACTGGAGGCCTTGGTTTCCAGCTTGTTGCCCGCCACATATACCTCGGCCTCACGCAGCAAGCGGTCGACACTTGTGCTCAAGCGTTGGCGGCGCTGACGGTTTTCTTCGGCGCGATCCTGAAGGATCCGTTTAGTGTTATGCGGCAACGTCCCATCGTTCTTTCGCGTGATGAACTTGTCAGTTTGTAGGTACAGGCGTAGTTCACGCGCTAAATCGCGCTCATCGTCCAGGCGCAACAGCACACTACCCTCACCCTGACTGGATTCCAGAATGCAGCGTTGCTCACTCCAGGTGTCACGGTCATCTACCAACGGACTGATGACCGAGATCAACAGATCTCCGTCGACACGGTTACCAAGAGGATGCAGATCGCATTGGCGGTTGAGGCCAAAATCTTTGCCATTGTCCGGGAAGCGGAATTTACGCTGACCACGCAAGGACTCATCAAACAACAATTGACCCAGTTCACGAGCTTCGTCGGCACTGGTGAGATCAATCTCTTTGATCTCGCGACTGATATCGCGCTCTTCATTCGTCAGGAAGAAGAAATCATCACCATTGCGACTGACGAGAGTTTCCTTTTCCAGACGCTGTAGGCTGTCTTCGATCTGCTTGCGTAGCGCTTGGCGATCGGCGTCGATCTCATCAATAAACAGCGTGATCAGGTTATCAACGTTGCCCTTGATCTCATCGACATATCGGATGAGGAATAGGGTTTTCAAAACTAATGTGTCAAACCCTTGCAGGCTGAGATTGCTGGCCGCGTTGTCGATGGTCGATTTGACCACCCCTTCAAGGAAGCCTTCGATAGACGGGTAGAAGCGGTAAAGCGGCACCAGAACACCAATTGTGTTCTCGCTGACCGCCTTGGCCGCTGACTGGAAGGCATCCAGCAGCGAACGCTCGCCTCGGGCTAGGTGAGTGCCGGTGGCCCCGGCCTTGCGAATGCTTTCAAAGATGCGTTGTACCAGTTGGAACTGATATGGCACAAAGGGGTAAACGGCGGCGAAGTTGTCTTCGTCGGTAAAGGCCTTATAAGTACGCCCAGTGTTGGTAAAACTTAACTGGTTACGCAGAATGTCGGCTTTCTCGCGATAGATCTTACGCAAGGCATCCTTGGGCTCTGACTCCTTGTCGAGTAGGCGACGCTGGATGACCTCATCGACGTTGCCGCTGGACAACGACAACCGCGTTTTGAAACGACCTTGAATCTTAGAGAAGTCGTTGGCCTTGGACGCGCGCACCTCACCAAGGACGGCATCGATATCCTCTTGTGATGTCACCAATACCCATGCGCGGCCGCCACAGACAGTGCCGAGGTTTTCGGTAATGGTTTGCAGACTAAGCATTAGATGGGTGTCCTGGCCAATGAACTGGCCTACCTCGTCCACCAGGAACACGATGCGTTGATCTTTGCCCCGCTTGTCTAGGTAGTCCTTCACCCATTTGGCGAAGCTCTCGACATTGAGGTTGAAGTCGTTCTCAAAGCGCTCTACCCACGCGTCAGCATCCTTGATTTCCTGGCCCAATGTTTGTGACAAGGCCGTGGCCAGTGCATCGACCTGGAAGTGGTACGCGTCGCGTTCATCTTCCCAGGTAGATCGAGAAGCCTCGGCGAAAGCTTGCTTGAAGGCTACAAATTTTCCCTGGTCATCCAGGTAACGCTCCATATGCGCGATATGTGGATGATCACCGCAGAAGCCGAGGCGCTCGTTGAAGACTTTCAGGAATACGCGAAGGATCGCGTCACGACCATCGCCGCTGTCAGCCTTGCTGTCGATGTTGAACAACAACACGTCAGTATCGGCCGCAATAGCCCGCTTGATATCGGCAGCGAGCATCGGGTCGGCTATTTTGCGCTCAAAGAAGTCAATGGCTTGGCGAGTATCACCTTCCTTGCTGACGCGTTTGTTTTCCAAAAGATATGACAGGATTTTCAGAAAATGGGATTTACCAGAACCGAAGAAGCCGGATATCCACACACCTACTCGTCCAGAGGCTGCTTCGGGGTTATCTAATGCCCCTAGGTAGCTTTCGAAAAAGCTACGAAGATGTTGATCCAACTCTCGGGTAATAACGTACTCATCAAGCTCCTGCCAGACGGACTCTGCATCGCTCTGGTCAGCCTTGATTACCCCGTTGATGGAACGGTTGATGGGACGCGTAAACAAATTTTTAATTAACAATGTGGACATCCTTTTCAGCTCACCAGACGGAAAGCGCGGTAATAAGGTTTTTCGCCTAACTGGCAGAACAGCTGGAGAGACTGACCGTCGTAGCGACCTGGGTAGAACAACACCAAGGGGGTCTGTCCCATGAACGGCTGAAGGTTGTTCAGAAGATTATGGGTACGGACAAGCGGATATACGCTACCGACACCAGTTATCATGAGCAGCCCGTACTCATTGGGTGGATAGCGACCCACTAACTCTTTGGCGACCTTGCCGGCGTCGAGTGGCGCTTTAAGGGCTTTTTGCAAAGCCTCGTCCCCTTTTTGAGCTTGCCGTTCGATAGATTTTTCCAGCAAATTTCGACTGGTAAGCATATCGAGCACAAGCTCGAACAGATTGATGTACGCAACCTTCAGATCAGGCCGACGCTTGGGTATAGCACCTAAGAGAAATCCTACGTGATCACGAACCTTAAGTTCATCCTGGGGTAGGTAGTCGAAGGCGTAAAACGGCACCTCATTCCCTAATCCTTCCCCACCGAGAAAATCATCAGAAGTCACTCGGTCCAAAATCTTGTTGAGGCGTTCATCGAGGTTATTCACGGACATACCTGAAGGCAATCAAGCACGTACTGCTCGTTGTGCTGATGTAAAAAGTGGAAAACGGCAGGCTCAATGTGCTGGCTACGCAAACGAAGGCTACGGGTGTCATCAATGAAGCCAGCCTCGGCAAGCATACGCATGGCATTTTGCCTTAACTTGACCCGAGTCGAATCACTGAATGTGGGTGCATCCAGATTCGTGTGGAGGCGATCCTCCAAAAAAGCATTCCAATGCCGCGGTTCAAGGTGTGTAGAGAAACGTCGAAATTGATCACGAACCACGGTGCGGAGAAAGTCTCCAAATAACGGAGAAAATTTCACGGTGGCCGCAAGTACGGCTTGGGTCGCTACCGGCAAGCTTCCATCTCGCACAAGCTCCCACAGCTCAGAATCCATCGTCTCCAATCTTGATCGGGCCATGCTCGCGTATGTCGTTGCAGTCTTCGCGGTCCGTTTCTGCAACACGTTCAATTCGACTATCTGCCTTTGCCACTCTTGCCTACTGACCCCCTGTAAAAGCATCGCAGCGACGACACGGGTCTCAGGAACGATGAGGGAGCACCGAGTGAAGCTGTTTAGGGATTGATTGCTCATAAATGACTTTTATTCTGCGACCGCTACAAGAGCCACATTTTGACGGTCAAGGGCAGGCAGCGCCAGCGCGAACACCATAGGATCCTTAAAAAACACGACACTCAGGAATCCATACCGATCTCATAACACCGGAAACATGACAGATGCTCCGAGAGCTACCTCGAACATAAGGTCGCAGCAAGCCTTCGGCGGTAAAGAGCATCATTTGTTTGTCGTCAGTGATGGCTCCGGAGATGCCGTAAGCTGGAGAGAAATCGATGATACCTTGTGGCCCGAATTCTGCGCGGATGGTATT
This sequence comes from Pseudomonas sp. P867, assembly GCF_019891455.1. NCBI lineage: Bacteria > Pseudomonadati > Pseudomonadota > Gammaproteobacteria > Pseudomonadales > Pseudomonadaceae > Pseudomonas > Pseudomonas sp. P867. The sequence continues at coordinate 18,852 of NZ_JAFLXB010000018.1, forward strand.
CCACTCACGGAATACAACTGGTGCATCCGATGCGTCACCCAGCAGGCATCCTTTGATACGGTCAAGCCTATTCATGTTGGTTCCTTACGCTGCCGGAATCAGTGCTTGCAGCAGTACCAACTTTCTTTTCAGTTGCTCGACGTGCGCTCTTTCCGCTCGTAGGGCCGAGCGCAGCTCCCTGTTTTCCACTTCCTGGATCTGCGCCCAGCGCATAGAGCTTTTGCAGTCGACGATCAATTGCCAGATGTCTTGCAGTTTCAGGTAGTGAAGCAGCAGTACCACTGCAATCACCAACATCATCAGTAGAGCCCCTGTCGAAATCGCATCCGACGTTGTCATGTCCACATCCTTTCGTGAGTTCGAATCATCTCGAAGACAGCCAAATGATATGTAGTGTTTTACGACAGGTATAGAATGTAGACTTATACAGGTAAAGTATTCACGCACATGGAGGGGTTATGAAACGCCAACAAGATATCAAGCAGGTGCGCTGGGATCTGGCACTTCGCTATCGCTTGATCGAGACGGTGGTCTGGTGGGAAGGCCGGCTGACCACAGGGCACCTGATTCAGAGCTTCGGCATCAGCCGTCAGCAGGCCTCGAAGGACATCAACACCTACATCACTGAACATGCGCCTAAAAACCTTACATATGATAAGCAACTGAAAGGCTACGTACCCAGCAAACACTTCAGGCCGCTGTTCATTGATGACAGCGCCAGCGCCTATTTGCATCTATTGAATCAGACGCACTCCCGCGCGCCGCATGTAGAAGGGCTAGCCCTGGCCTATGCGCACACCATGGTTTTAGAAGTACCAGATCGGACAATCCGTCCCGAGATTTTGCGCCCACTACTGAAAGCTTGTCGTCATAGCGAAGTGATTGAAGTCGAATACGTTTCACTGGCCAATCCAAACCCGGAAACTCGTTTGATCGCACCGCATACCCTGGTCTACACAGGCATGCGCTGGCATGTGCGGGCGTATTGCGAAAAGAATCGTGAGTACCGGGACTTTGTGCTTAGCCGCCTACGTGGCCTGCCAGAGTTCGAACGGAAAACCGAAAATCTCATTAGCGCCGATGAAGACTGGAATACAGAAGTCGAAGTGATTATCGAACCCGACTCACGCCTCAAGCCGGAACAGAAGGCGATCATCGAAATCGATTTCGGGATGAGCGAGGGGGTACTGTCGATTCCGACGCGCCGCGCGCTAGTCAAATACGTTCTTCAACGCTTCCAAATTGATCCAAAAAAGCTAGATCCCAAGGCGGCAGCTCAGCAGATCGTGGTGAAGAATCTGGATGATTTGAAGCCCTGGCTTTACGAGTGATTCAATTATCAGGGCGTGGGGGCGATCGCATTCCGCCCTATAAGTGCTGGGATCTATAAGGTGTTTTGGACAGGGCATACCGAATTGGTTCATCGCATAGGGTACAGCACGCTGATGTGCCCTATATGTGCCCTAAACTAAAAAAATCAGGAGCACAAAAAAACCGACCTTGTTAGATCGGCTTAACTGTCTGATTTTATTCAGGAAATATGGTCGGGACGGAGTGATTCGAACACTCGACCCCTAGCACCCCATGCTAGTGCGCTACCGGACTGCGCTACGCCCCGACTAGGCGTGTTACTGGGTTCGCTTCTTAACGAAGCGAACCGGAATATACCGCAAGCTTTTGAAATGTGGAAGTATTTTTAAAGCTTGAATCATTTCTTCAGCACCACCAGCACATCTTCCAGTTCGGAGATCATCTGGCGGATCAGTTGCTTGTATTGGGTGGTGTCGTCTTTGGCTTCATCACCGGACATACGCTGGCGTGCGCCGCTGATGGTGAACCCCTGGTCGTACAGCAATGCACGGATCTGTCGGATCATCAGCACGTCCTGGCGCTGATAATACCGACGGTTCCCGGTGCGTTTGACGGGGTTGAGTTGAGGAAACTCCTGCTCCCAATAGCGCAGCACGTGCGGTTTTACGGCACACAGCTCGCTGACTTCACCAATGGTGAAGTAGCGTTTGCCTGGGATGACGGGTAGTTCGTCGTTATGACTTGGTTCCAGCATAAGCCTCAACTCGGGCCTTCAACTTCTGCCCTGGACGAAAGGTGACCACACGGCGAGCCGTGATCGGGATTTCTTCTCCCGTTTTTGGATTGCGGCCAGGCCGCTGGCGTTTGTCCCGCAGGTCAAAATTGCCGAAACCGGACAATTTGACCTGTTCGTTGTCTTCCAGAGCGTGGCGGATCTCTTCAAAAAACAGCTCGACCAATTCCTTGGCCTCGCGCTTGTTCAGACCCAACTCTTCGTACAGACGTTCCGCCATCTCAGCTTTCGTCAAAGCCCCCATACGTCACTTCCTTAACGTGGCGTTCAACCTTTGTTCGAGCGAGGTGAGGATATTTTGTGTCGTGGTATTCACCTCATCGTCATTAAGAGTGCGCGATGGATGCTGCCAGGTCAAGCCGACTGCGAGGCTTTTTCTATGCGGATCAATGCCTTTACCCTGATAGACGTCAAATAGCCTGAGGTCTGTCAGCCATTCCCCTGCATTTTCACGGATTACATCCAGAACGGCAGTGGCGGCGACGTCACGGTCGGCGATCAGCGCCAGGTCGCGACGCACTTCAGGAAAGCGCGACAACTCGCTGAATTTAGGCATCTTGCCCGACGCAACTTCAGCCAAGACTAGCTCAAACACGAAGACTGGACGGTCCAGCCCCAACGTTTTCGACAGTTCCGGGTGAATGGCGCCCACAAAACCTACCAGGCGACCTTCGCGCTCGATACGCGCAGTCTGGCCCGGATGCAAGGCTGGGTGGCTGCCTGGCACAAAGGTGAAGGCATCCAGCGCGCCGGCAAAGCCCAGTACCGCTTCCACGTCAGCCTTGACGTCGAAGAAGTCTACGACGTCGCGGCCCTGCGCCCAGCCTTCCGGCAGGCGGCTACCGCAGACCACGCCAGCCAGCATCGGCTCTTGCTTGAGGCCATCGAGCTGACCCACGAAACGCAGGCCGCTTTCGAACAGGCGCACGCGGTCTTGCTGGCGGTTCAGGTTGTGGGAAAGCGCTTTCACCAGGCCCGGCCACAGCGACGAACGCATGGCGGCCATGTCGTTGGAGATCGGGTTGGCCAACAACAGCGGCTCAACACCCGGGTTGAACAGCTCAAATTGTTTTGGATCGATGAAGCTATACGTCACGGCTTCCTGGTAACCACGAGCAACCAGCAGGCGGCGCAGCTCAGGCAGGTGCGCACGCGCTTCGGCCTTGGGTTGCGGCGCGAGGCGCGCTTGCGGGTAGCGAACCGGCAGGCGGTTGTAGCCATACAGACGTGCCAGCTCTTCGATCAGGTCGACTTCCAGGCTGATGTCGAAGCGATGGCTAGGAACTGCAACCTGCCACTGCCCTTCCCCATTCGAGGAAATACCCAGGCCGAGGGCGGACAGCAGTTGCTCGATTTCAGCCGGCACAATGACCAGCCCGAGCATTTGCTCAACGCTTTTGGCACGCAGGGTGATCGGCGCAATCGACGGCAGGTGCTGCTCGCTGACGGTTTCGGTGATCGGACCCGCTTCGCCACCGGTGATTTCCAGCAGCAGGCCGGTGGCGCGCTCCATGGCTTCACGGGCGAGATTCCAGTCCACGCCACGCTCATAGCGGTGCGAAGCATCGGTGTGCAGGCCATAGGAACGGGCCTTGCCTGCGATGGCGATCTGGTCGAAGAACGCGCTTTCAAGGAATACGTCACGAGTGGTCGCGGATACACCGCTGTGCTCGCCCCCCATCACGCCGGCAATTGCCAGGGCGCGAGAGTGGTCGGCGATAACCAGGGTGTCGGCACGCAGGCTGACTTCCTGACCGTCGAGCAGCACCAGCTTTTCGCCTTCCTCGGCCATGCGCACGCGGATGCCACCGTTGATTTCGGCGAGATCGAAGGCGTGCAGCGGCTGACCCAGCTCCAACATCACATAGTTGGTGATGTCGACGGCGGCGTCGATGCTGCGCACGTCGGCGCGACGCAGGCGCTCGACCATCCACAGCGGGGTCGGCTTGGACAGGTCGACGTTACGGACCACACGCCCCAGGTAACGTGGGCAGGCGTTCGGCGCGAGCACTTCGATGGAGCGAACTTCGTCATGCACCGGCGGCACAACAGCAACCGCCGGACGGGTGACAGGAGCGTTGTACAGCGCGCCCACTTCACGGGCCAGACCGGCCAGGGACAGGCAGTCGCCGCGGTTCGGGGTCAGGTCGACCTCGATGCTGGCGTCTTCCAGTTCCAGGTAAACCCGGATGTCCTGACCCACAGGCGCGTCTGCCGGCAGCTCCATCAGGCCATCATTGCCCTCGCCTACCTGCAACTCAGCCTGAGAGCACAACATGCCGTTGGACTCGACACCACGCAGCTTGGCCTTCTTGATCTTGAAGTCGCCAGGCAGTTGGGCACCGATCATGGCAAACGGGATCTTCAGGCCCGGGCGCACATTAGGCGCTCCGCACACGACCTGAAAGGTTTCCGAACCGTTGCTGACCTGGCACACACGCAATTTATCGGCATCAGGGTGTTGCTCGGTGCTCAGCACCTCGCCCACTACCACGCCGCTGAAAACACCGGCGGCCGGGGTAACGCTATCGACCTCAAGACCGGCCATCGACAGACGCGCAACCAGCGCGTCGCGATCTACCTGCGGGCTTACCCAGCCACGCAGCCATTGTTCACTGAATTTCATCCTGCTCTCCTAAAGATTCGTTACGACTAGCGAAATTGCGCGAGGAACCGCAAGTCGTTGTCGAAGAACAGACGCAAGTCGTTCACGCCGTAACGCAGCATGGCCAGGCGCTCAACGCCCATGCCGAAGGCAAAGCCCGAGAACTCTTCCGGATCGATCCCGGACATGCGCAGCACGTTAGGGTGGACCATGCCGCAACCCATGACTTCCAGCCAACCGGTCTGCTTGCAGACGCGGCAACCTTTACCGCTACACATCACGCATTCCATGTCGACTTCAGCGGACGGCTCGGTAAACGGGAAGAACGATGGACGGAAACGCACCGCCAGCTCTTTCTCGAAGAACACCCGCAGGAATTCTTCGATGGTGCCCTTGAGGTCGGCAAAATTGATATCGCGATCCACCAGCAGGCCTTCGACCTGGTGGAACATCGGCGAGTGGGTGATATCCGAGTCGCTACGGTACACACGGCCTGGGCAGACAATGCGGATCGGCGGCTTGTTCGCTTCCATGGTGCGGACCTGTACCGGCGAGGTATGGGTGCGCAACAGCATGTTCGCGTTGAAATAGAAGGTGTCGTGCATCGACCGGGCCGGGTGATGGCCTGGGATGTTGAGCGCCTCGAAGTTGTGATAATCGTCTTCTACCTCAGGGCCTTCGGCAATGCCGTAGCCGATGTGGGTGAAGAACTGCTCGATACGTTCCAGAGTCCGGGTAATCGGATGCAGGCCGCCCGAGGCCTGACCACGGCCAGGCAAGGTCACGTCAATGGACTCGGCGGCGAGCTTGGCCGCTAGATCGGCCTCCTCGAGCGACGCCTTGCGCGCATTGAGCACCTCTGTGACACGTTCCTTGGCAACGTTGATCAACGCACCGACTTGCGGACGTTCTTCAGCGGGCAAATTTCCCAGGGTCTTCATCACCTGAGTCAATTCACCTTTCTTGCCAAGGTAGTGAACCCGGATTTGCTCCAGGGCATTTACATCTTCAGCGCTTTGCACGGCCTCAAGGGCTTGGGCAACGAGCGCGTCCAGGTTTTCCATGTACAGACTCCAGATACAAAATAGGGGAAGAGCTTGAAGGCTCTTCCCCTATTTATGACGTTTACCACCTTGGGCTACAGGAGTAACCCAGGATGACTGTCGGGGGTACTTAAGCCAAGGAGGCTTTAGCTTTCTCGACAATCGCAGCAAACACCGCTTTTTCGTTCACAGCCAGTTCAGCCAGAACCTTACGGTCGATTTCGATGGACGCTTTCTTCAGGCCAGCGATGAAACGGCTGTATGACAGACCGTTAACACGTGCACCAGCGTTGATACGAGCGATCCACAGAGCGCGGAACTGACGTTTTTTCTGACGACGGTCACGGTAGGCGTACTGGCCTGCCTTGATTACCGCTTGCTTGGCAACACGGAATACGCGTGAACGCGCGCCGTAGTAGCCTTTAGCAAGTTTCAGAATTTTTTTGTGACGTTTACGGGCAATGACGCCACGCTTTACACGAGCCATGAGTTACTTCCTCTAGTCTTGATCCAAAAATTAACGAAGGCGCAGCATGCGCTCGACTTTTGCCACGTCAGACGGATGCAGCAAGCTGCTACCGCGCAGTTGACGCTTACGCTTGGTCGACATTTTGGTCAGGATGTGGCTCTTGAAAGCGTGCTTGTGCTTGATACCGTTAGCAGTTTTCAGAAACCGCTTAGCAGCACCACTTTTAGTCTTCATCTTTGGCATGTTCGGATACTCCGCATTCAGTTGATAAACATAATCAGAAGGCCTGCCGTGCCCTGTTGATTACTTCTTCTTTTTCGGGGCGATGACCATGATCAGTTGGCGTCCTTCCATCTTAGGATGCTGTTCGACCGAACCGTACTCGAGCAGGTCAGCTTCAACCCGCTTGAGGAGTTCCATCCCCAGCTCCTGGTGGGCCATCTCACGGCCGCGGAATCGCAAGGATACCTTGGCCCTGTCCCCATCACTCAGGAAACGTACCAGGTTGCGCAGTTTTACCTGGTAATCCCCTTCCTCCGTCCCTGGACGAAACTTGATTTCTTTAACCTGGATCTGCTTCTGGTTTTTCTTGGCTGCGGCAATCTGCTTCTTCTTCTCGAAGATCGATTTGCCGTAGTCCATCAGCTTGCAGACAGGCGGTACAGCATCGGCGGAAATTTCCACCAAATCGAGCTTGGCTTCTTCAGCCTTAAGAAGCGCGTCTTCAATTGACACAATCCCAAGCTGCTCACCCTCAGCCCCAATTAACCGAACCTCGCGTGCCGAGATATTCTCGTTGATCGGGGCTTTCGGTGCAGCTCGTTTATCTTGTCTCATTTCACGCTTAATAATAATTACTCCGAATCTGGGCGACCACGCCGGGAAACCGCTTGCGCGAGGAACTCAGCGAACTGGGCGACGGGCATCGAGCCCAGGTCAGCACCTTCACGAGTACGCACAGCGACAGTCTGCATCTCGACTTCCCGATCTCCGATAACCAAAAGATAGGGAACCTTGAGCAAAGTATGCTCGCGGATTTTAAAGCCGATCTTTTCATTTCTCAAGTCGGACTTGGCACGAAATCCGCTTTCGTTGAGAGTTTTTTCAACTTCGGCGGCAAAATCTGCCTGTTTATCAGTGATATTCATGATCACTGCCTGGGTCGGAGCCAGCCACGCAGGGAACGCTCCCTCGTAGTGCTCGATCAGGATACCGACGAACCGCTCGAACGAACCGAGGATCGCCCGGTGCAGCATAACCGGGTGTTTACGGCTGTTGTCTTCGGAGACGTATTCGGCTCCCAGACGGATCGGCAGGTTAAAATCGAGCTGCAGGGTACCACACTGCCAGACACGGCCAAGGCAATCTTTGAGCGAGAACTCGATCTTCGGACCGTAGAACGCGCCCTCCCCCGGCTGCAGGTCGTACGCAAGGCCCGCACTGTCGAGTGCTGCGGCCAGTGCCGCTTCGGCGCGATCCCACAGCTCGTCGGAACCAACGCGTTTTTCCGGACGAGTGGACAGCTTCATTTCAACTTCGGTAAACCCGAAATCGCGATAAACGTCCATGGTCAGCTTGATGAACGCGGCGGATTCAGCCTGCATCTGCTCTTCGGTGCAGAAGATGTGGGCGTCGTCCTGAGTAAAACCGCGCACACGCATGATGCCGTGCAGTGCACCGGATGGCTCGTTGCGGTGGCAGGCACCGAACTCGGCCAGGCGCATCGGCAACTCGCGGTAGCTCTTCAGGCCTTGATTGAACACCTGCACGTGGCATGGGCAGTTCATCGGCTTGATGGCGTAGTCGCGGTTTTCCGACTGAGTGGTGAACATGTTGTCGGCGTAGTTGGCCCAGTGCCCGGATTTCTCCCACAGGCTGCGATCAACGACCTGCGGGGTCTTGATCTCCAGGTAACCGTTGTCGCGCTGAACCTTGCGCATGTACTGCTCAAGCACCTGGTACAGGGTCCAGCCATTCGGGTGCCAGAACACCATGCCCGGCGCTTCTTCCTGAAGGTGGAACAGGTTCAGGCGCTTGCCGATCTTGCGGTGGTCGCGCTTTTCAGCTTCTTCAATGCGCTGGATGTAGGCGGCCAGCTGTTTCTTGTCAGCCCAGGCCGTGCCGTAGATCCGTTGCAGCTGTTCGTTCTTGGCATCACCGCGCCAGTAGGCACCGGACAGCTTGGTCAGCTTGAACGACTTGAGGAAACGCGTGTTCGGCACGTGTGGGCCACGGCACATGTCGACGTATTCTTCGTGGTAGTACAAGCCCATGGCCTGCTCGTCCGGCATGTCTTCCACCAGGCGCAGCTTGTAATCTTCACCACGCGCGGTAAACACGTCGATCACTTCGGCACGCGGGGTGACTTTCTTGATGACGTCGTAATCTTTTTCAATCAGCGCGTGCATGCGCTGCTCGATGGCCGCCAAGTCGTCCGGTGTAAAAGGACGCTCATAGGCGATGTCGTAATAGAAGCCTTCTTCGATTACCGGGCCGATCACCATCTTGGCGGTTGGGTACAGCTGCTTGACCGCATGGCCAATCAGGTGCGCGCAAGAGTGGCGAATGATCTCCAGCCCCTCTTGATCCTTGGGCGTGATGATTTGCAGGCTGGCATCGCAAGTGATCAGGTCACTGGCGTCGACCAGTTTGCCGTCGACCTTGCCGGCCACGGTGGCCTTGGCCAAGCCTGCACCAATGGATGCGGCGACTTCGGCTACGGAAACCGAATGATCGAATGAACGTTGACTGCCGTCGGGTAGAGTAATAGTTGGCATGGCGCCTCCTCTCCTAGTGGTGACCCCTACCAAAGGTCACGTGGGTTGGGATGAGCCAGTACAAGATCCAACACCAGGCCGTTCAGTGATGAACGCCTGCCTTACAGCGGCAGGAGCCTTTCGGCCAACCGATAATCGAACCAGAGTGACTGGATTGAGCTAAAAAGAAACATGGCAAGGCGGTAATTGACGCGCCTGAAACTAGCCAAGCCCACGATGCTAGCACAGATGAACGGTCATCGCGCCGACGAAGCTTTGTGTATAGCGCAATTCAAGGCTTTATAGCTGCAAAGTGAACTTGAGCTGTACGTCGGGCCTCCAACCCACTGAGAATCGCCGTTCGTCCTCGACCCAAAGGAGCATCCCATGATGCGTTTCACCTCTACCCTCGCTGTCGCCGCTACCCTGAGCCTCCTTTCCCTTGGCGCGCAGGCTGCAGCCCCTTCCAACTGGCCAGCCGGCGCCCGTGACAGCTTTGTGAGCGACTGCAGTGCCGCCGCGAGTCAGAACGTAGACGCCAAAACTGCCAAAGCTCACTGCGAATGTGGTGCTGACAAGATCAATGCCGAATTGAGCACTGCCGAGATCAAGGAACTGATGACCAATCAGAACGCCAGCCCTGAGCTTAAGAACAAAGCGGTAGCGGCTATTTCGTCCTGCAAAGTCGTGAAGAAAAAGTAAGATTGACCACTGATCTGACGACCATATCGCTGGAAAAATGGCCTGAAAACTGCCATTTCACACAAATTATGCAGGTTTTACGGCTTTTTTTAACAGTTGATATTTCAGCGCAAAGCCCCGTAGATCGCGGCTTTGCGCCGATCCAGGGATCAGATGCAACGCGATTGATTAGCAAACAATGCCTTGGGGGGGCTCCCAAGTCGAACATTTCGACTATGATAGCCCAGTGTGCCCAGTTGGCCTGAGCAGCACAGCACTACTGAAAATATATGTTTCTTGGAGATACACCATGTCTAATCGCCAAACCGGCACCGTTAAATGGTTCAACGATGAAAAAGGCTTCGGCTTCATCACTCCTCAAGGTGGCGGTGACGACCTGTTCGTACACTTCAAAGCTATCGAAAGCGACGGTTTCAAAAGCCTGAAAGAAGGCCAAACCGTTTCCTTCGTGGCTGAGAAAGGCCAAAAGGGTATGCAAGCTGCACAGGTTCGCGGCGAGTAATTCTCCGCTGAGCTAAAAAAAACCCCGTCCATGTGACGGGGTTTTTTATGGGCGATGCAAAAGCCGAAGCTGTCAGCCGCAATTGACCCGCGTGATCACCAGGTTGTTGTCAGTGTTGAGGTTCAGGCGGTCAGAACGATATTCCAGGGTAATCATATCGTTGGGCTTGAGGATGCGTGCATTCTGCGCGCCAGCACGGGTACGAGCCTGCTCCAGCAACTGCGGCGAGGCTTTCTGGCCGATTGCGAACTCGGCGGCCTTAGACTCACAGCGGCTATGACCGGCATCGGTCACGGTGGCGTCTTTGCCTGGCTCAGAGGCACCCGGGGTGCTGCAACCCGCCAATGCGAGTGCTGCCAACAAAGTACCGAATGAAGCGAGCTTCCAAGGCATGAAGCCTCCTATGATAAAAAATGGACAGAGATCGTGCGACAGCGATATGAACGATTGGTTTCAAGACGTTAATCGCCTGCGCGCAAGTCTGACTGACTCGCGCGGGGCAATCGCCCAGTCAATCGTGACTAGATATGAACGCACTCAGTAGATGTCGATGTAGTCAGATGGTGGGTATGGCCAGTTCTGTTTCAGCGCGTTGAAGATCTGCATGACCCAGACCTCATCGCTGGCCGCCACAATACCGACATAGCCAGAACCCTTGGCCCAGGTCTCCAGACGAAACAGCAGGCCATCTATCTGAGCTCCACCGACTACGCCGGAAGAAATATAGGCAATACCAGCCCTGGTTACCCGAAGCTGGGTATGTACGTCGTCACTGGCGTGGGCAAGCAGTTGGCGCACGGCATCCAGCGTCAGGTTCTCAGGCTTGTTCAGATCGATCTGCACGCGGTGTTTCCCGGCTGTTAAACAAGCCAACAGTGTCGCATACCCCCTCCTTCATGCCTAAGTAGCAGTGCCAAAAGCCGCGCAAAATGGTTAACTGCGCCGCTGGAACCGCGTTCCAGCGCATTGCCCAGTACTTTCAGCCGTGAGATTTCCATGACCACCGTAACGCTCCAAGCCGATATCAAAGCCAAGTGGCCCCAGGGGCAAAGCTCCTATAGCCCCGGCAGCCCCGAAGAACTGGCGATCATTGGTATCGATCTGTTGGTCAAGGAACTGGGAACCCAGGCGGCACAAGCGTTCATCGGCCAGGTATTCGAGAAATACCCGGCCGACTACATGGGCGCACAAGAATAAGAACCGGCCGACGAACGCCGACCGGTAAAACGTATTACTTCAAACGCGCCAGACGCTCGGTCAGCAGATCGAAGAAGCCCTGGGCGTCGCCGTTCTCGACCCAGAACACATTCTTCTCCTGCTTGAGGCCGTCGTACCAATCGACGATGGTCTGGCCAAAGGTTGGGCCTTCGCGGCTGTCGACGACCATATTGGCCTGACGACCGCTGAACAGCGATGGTTTGAGCAGGTAGGCAACCACGGTAGCGTCGTGGACCGGGCCACCCGGAATGCCGTAATGCTCCATGTCGCCTTTGACGTACTCATTCAGAATACTGCTGACGACCTTGCTCGCGTTGTTGTTCAGGTCCGCAATCTTCTTCAGGCGGGCGTCGCTGGTGAGGACTTTATGGGTCACGTCCAACGGCAGGTAGGTCAACTTCACTCCACTTTTGAGCACAATCTCAGCGGCCACCGGATCGGCGAACAGGTTGAACTCGGCCACGGGCGTGATATTACCGCCATTGAAGTGCGCACCACCCATCACCACCACTTCCTTGATGCCCTGGGTGATTTCCGGCGCCTGGGTCAGTGCCAGCGCGAGGTTGGTCTGCGGACCGAGCATGGCGATGGTGATGCTGTGCGGTTTGGCGGTGCTCAGCGTCTTGATCAGGTAGTCAACGGCATTACCTTCGGCCAGGCCTTTTTTCGGCTCGTGCACGGTGACGCCGGAGATGCCCTCTTTGCCATGGATATTCTCGGCGTAGATCGGCTTGCGCAACAGAGGCGCCGGCGCACCTGCGTACACCGGAATGTCCTCACGCCCTGCCCACTCGCGCGCCAGACGCGCATTGCGGGAGGTCTTGTCCAGGCGCACATTACCGGCGACGGTGGTCAGCGCACGAATGCTCAGCTCCTCCGGCGAGGCCATGGCGAACAGCAGCGCCACCACGTCATCGGCCCCAGGGTCGGTATCGATGATCAGGTCGATTTTTTCCGCCGCCTGGGCGCTTGCAGCTGTGAGTGCGGACAAAAGCAGAACACTCCGGAACAGGTTTTTCAGGATGGGTAGACCACGTTGCATAAAGCACTCCTTGTCATTGGGGGGACGCTAAAACGTTACGCCGGATACCAGCGCGATATTGCAGTAAGGCTGGCACTCGCCGGTACGCACAACCGCGCGTGCTGTGCGGCTCAGTTGCTTGAATTCTTCATGGCTGAGCAGCCGCCGCTCACCCAGCGCTGCCTGCTCTGTCAGCGCATTGAGCGCGCTCAGCGCCGGCGGTTGCTTGAGCAGGATTTCTTCCGCGAGCACGTGGCTTTCAACCTGCATCTCACTGAGCACAATGCGCAACGTGCTGATGAAATCCGGAATGCCCTGGGTCAGTGCCAGGTCGATCAACTCCACGCCGGGCGGCACCGGCAAGCCGGCATCGCCGATGACCAGCACATCACCATGGCCCAGGGATGCGATCACGCGTGACAGGGCGATATTGAGCAAAGGTGTCTTTTTCATGAGGGCACAAAACCTTGTACGTCGTGCAGCGTAGGAATGGAAGGCTGAGCGCCGGCGCGGGTCACAGACAACGCCGCCGCTACCTGGCCAAAACGGATCGCCTCGGCTTCGCTCTTGCCCGCGGCCAGTGCAGCGGCAAAGCCACCGACGAAGGTATCGCCAGCGGCTGTGGTGTCCACCGCCTTGACCTTCGGCGCCAACAGATGCTCGAAGCTGCTACCGTCGGCAAACAGTGCCCCCTGGGCGCCAAGCGTAATGATGACTTTACCCGCCCCCGCCTTGATCAGCGCTGTTGCGGCGACCTTGGCGCTGTCGAGCGAGTCGACGGTGACGCCGCTCAGGGCGGTGGCTTCACTTTCATTGGGGATCAGGTAATCGATCGAGGCATACCACTGAGCGGGCAAAGGCCCACTCGCGGGCGCCGGATTGAGGATGACTGTCTTGCCCAGTTCGCGGCCGCGCTTGAGCGCATGACCAACGGTGTCCATCGGCACTTCAAGCTGGCAGATGATCACGTCTGCCGCCTGCAGCACAGCGTCGCACGCTTGCAGAGACGCGGGCGTCAACTCACCGTTGCTGCCGGCCACAATGACAATCGCATTCTGGCTGCTGTCATCCACCACGATCAATGCCACACCACTGGAGCCCTCTACGGTGCTGACCGCCTGGCAATCGATCCCTTCCACCAGCAGTGCATCACGCAATTGACTGCCATAGGCATCGGTGCCCACGCATCCGATCATCGCAACACTGGCCCCCAGCCGCGCCGATGCCACCGCCTGGTTGGCGCCCTTGCCACCCGCAACGGTGGAAAAGCTCTGGCCGATCAAGGTCTCACCGGCACGCGGCAAGCGACTGGCCCGGGTGACCAGGTCCATGTTCAAGCTGCCTACTACCACTACTTTTGCTGGCATACATCAGTACTCATCAATTCGGTTCAGCGGTATTGGGCGAACACACCGGCCAATGGCGCCGTCGACTCACGCAAAACGATACTTGGCGTCACGATGCGTTGATCGATCGACCGTTGGGGTGTTGCTATTCGTTGCAATAATAATTCGGCCGCCGTCTCGCCCAATTGCAGGATCGACTGCCCAACCGTGGTCAGCGCAGGATAGACGTAGCGTCCCATCTGAATGTCATCGAAACCGATCACCGACAACTCGGCCGGCACGCGGATGCTGCGTTCTGCGGCTGCGCGCAGCACGCCGAAACCAATCATATCGTTGCTGGCGAAAATCGCGCTGGGCGGGTTTTGCGCTAACAATTGCACGGCTGCGGCATGCCCCCCCGTGCTGGTGAAATCGCTTTCCAGGATCCGGCTGGCCAACACCTCGACACCCGCCTCGCGCAATGCACGCTGGTAACCCGCCAGGCGCATTTGTGCCACGCGGGTATGCCCCGGGCCGCCGATACAGGCGATATCCCGATGGCCCAACTCCAGCAAGTGCCGGGTCGCGAGGTAGGCGCCCTGTTCGTGGTCGATGCGCACCAGGTCGACATCGATTCCATCCAGGGCCCTGTCGACAATCACCATGGGCGTGCGCACTGCACTCAAGCCCGCCGCCAAGCCGCTGTCATCGCCGCCCACCGACGTCACGATCAAGCCGTCGACGCGTTTTTCGAGCAACACGCGCAAATAACTGCGCTGTTTTTCTGCGTCGTCGTCGGAGTTGCAGAGGATCACGCAGTAGCCATTACGCTCGCAATAATCCTCGATGCCCCGCGCAAGCTCGGCAAAATACGGGTTGAGGCTATTGGGCACCAACAGGCCAATGGTGGCCGTGGTCTTGGCCTTGAGCGAACGCGCCACGGCGCTGGGCACGTAGTCCAGCTGTTTGATCGCCGCCTCGACCTTGATGCGGACCGGCTCGCTGACCGGACGCGTCTTGTTCACCACATGGGACACGGTGGTGTAGGAAATACCTGCAAGCGCTGCCACATCCTTGATCGTTGCCATGACTCAGCCCCGCCGACTGGCGCGCTGGCTGCGGTAAGTATCGAGGACCACGGCGATCACGATCACAGCACCGGTAATGATGCGTTTGGTGGGTTCCGTAGCGCCGATCTGCGCAAGCCCCGCCGCCAATACCGAAATGATCAATACACCGAAGAACGTACTGATGACCGAACCGCGCCCGCCCATCAGGCTGGTGCCGCCGATTACCACCGCGGCGATTACCTGCAGCTCCAGGCCTGAACCTGCATTCGGGTCTGCCGCCTCCAGGCGCGAGATCTGGAACAGCGCAGCTACACCGGCCAACAGGCCCATCAGGCTGAACACCAGAATCTTGTATGGCTTGGGATTAATGCCAGCCAGGCGCACTGCTTCTTCGTTAGTGCCGATGCCGATCAGGTAGCGCCCGAAGACAGTGCGGGTCAGCACCAACTGAGCCGCAATGATCACCAGCAGCGCAATGATGAACGACGGGGAAATACCGAAAGCAATCGGGTTGGACAGCCAGGCAAACGAGTCACCGATATAAGCGGTGCGCGAGCCCGTCATTTGATAGGCCACGCCCCGGGCCATCTCCAGCACACCCAAAGACACGATAAATGACGGGATACGCCAGGCCACGGTGATGGAGCCGGTGATGGTCCCGGCCAATGCAGCGCAGCCCATGCCCAGTAGCGCAGCCGGCAACACGCTCCAGCCCCAGCCCAGGATTGCCACGCTGACCGCCGATGCCGCCAATGCCAGCACCGAACCTACCGACAGGTCGATACCGCCGATGATCAGGATGAAGGTCATGCCCACCGCCAGCACCATCAGGTCCGGAATCTGGTTGGCCAGGGTGCTGAAGGTGTCGTAGGACAGGAAGTGGTCGCTGAGTACCGAGAACAGCGCAATCATCGCCAGCAAGGCACCCGCCAGCCCCAGGTAAGTACCCAGGCCATAGAAGTTGCCGCCAGTTTTACCGGAGGAAATGCTTGTTTTCATGGGGTATTCCTAGGCGCTGCCTCATTGAGCAGCGCATCACGTTTCTGATAGCCGGCAAAGGCGGCGGCGAGCAATTCGTCCTGGGTCCAGCTGTCACGCTCGAAGGTCTCGATCAGGCGCCCCGCGGACAACACCCCGATGCGATCACAGATCAGCATCAGTTCACGCAGGTCGCTCGACACCACCACCAAGGCTTTGCCCTGGCGAGTCAGTTCGCCAAGCAACGCATAGATGTCGAACTTGGCGCCGACGTCGATGCCTCGGGTGGGCTCATCGAACAGCATCACCGCGCAATCGCGCTCCAGCCAGCGGCCAATCACTACTTTTTGCTGGTTGCCGCCCGACAACTCGGACACCAATTGCCCCGGGCTGGAACTGCGGATACGCATGGCGTCGATCTGGCGTTTGGCCAGAGCGGTTTCGTTGCGGCTATTGACGACGCCACCGCCGGAAATTTCCGGCATGTTTCCCAAGGCTATATTGGCGCTGATCGATTGGGTCAGCAGCAGGCCCTCGCCCTTGCGGTCCTCGGTGATCAGGGCAATACCATGACCAACCGCATCCACTGGCGAGCGAATACTGACCACCCTGGCCGGCGATCCCAGGGCCACGGTGCCGCTGTCGGCCTGGTCGGCACCGAAGATCAGGCGCAGCAACTCAGTGCGGCCGGCGCCGATCAGTCCGGAAATACCGTAGATCTCACCGGCGCGCACTTCAAAGGACACGTCGCGAACCTTGTCCGAACGGCTCAGGCCCTTCACCGTCAGGGCCGGTTCGCCGATGGTGCGCGGGCCCAGGTCAATGTGTTCGCCCAGCTCGCGACCGACCATCAAGGTCACCAGTTGCTCACTGTTGTAATTGGCCATCGGCTCGACGCAGACCAGCTTGCCGTCGCGCAGTACCGCAATGCGCTGGGCGACACGGGCCAGTTCTTCCAGCCGGTGTGAAATATAAATGATCGCCACGCCCCGGGCCTGCAGACGGGTAATTTGCTCAAACAGCATCTCGACTTCACGGGCGGTGAGCATGGCCGTGGGTTCGTCGAGAATCAGGACGTGGCAGTCGCCGATCAGGTTGCGCGCAATCTCGACCATTTGCTGGTGGCCAATGCCCAGGCTGCCAACCAACGTGTCGGGGTCGATCGCATCCAGGCCAACTTGAGCCATGGCCTCGATCGCGGCTTTGCGCAGTTGCTTGCGGCTGATCCAGCCACAGTTGCTCGGCAGGTTATCCAGAAACAGGTTTTCAGCCACCGTCAGGGTCGGCAGCAGGTTGAGTTCCTGCATGACCATGCGCACGCCCAAGGCTTCGGCCTGGGTGCGGCTGGCGGGGCAGTACTCCTGACCGTTGAACTGCATGTGCCCGGTAGTCGGTGTGACCAGGCCGCCGATGATCTTCGACAAGGTACTTTTGCCTGCGCCGTTCTCACCGGTCAGCGCGAGCACTTCCCCGCGATTGAGCGTCAGGGTGATGTCGGACAGAACCGGCTGAGCATAGGTCTTGCCGATACCGCTGACCGAGAGGACAGCGTTCGGGGCGGAAGATGACATAGGAAAATCTCCAGGCGCCCGCTCAGGACGAGCGAGCGCTGTTGGGTACTGCCGGGATTACTGCTTGATGACGAGTTCGACCGGGGTTTCGATCACGCCATCTTTGGCATCGACCTTCTCACCCTTGACCAGCTTCAGTGCGTTCTGGATACCGAATACCGCTTGTTGCGCGGCAGCCTGGTCAGCGGTGGCCAACACACGACCATCCTTGAGCATTGGCTTGATCGCATCAATGTTGTCGTAGCCCACCACCAATACCTTGCCGGCCTTGCCTGCCGCACGCACGGCGGAGACAGCGCCCAGGGCCATGTTGTCGTTACCGGCCAGCAGAGCCTTGATATCCGGCGTTTCGCTCAGCATCGCTGCAGCAATCTTGTTGCCCTGGTCGATTTCCCAGTTGCCGGATTGAGTGGAAACAATCTTCATGCCTGCTGCGTCCATCGCATCCTTGAAGCCTGCGGTGCGCTGCTGGGCGTTAGTCGTGGTGGGTACGCCTTCGATGATGCCAACCTTGTCACCCGCGGCCAGTTGCTTGGCCAGGTATTCGCCCACCAGCTTGGAGCCTTTGCGGTTGTCCGGACCTACGAACGGGATATCGAGGTTTTTGCTTTTGAGTACCTCCGGGTCCAGGCGATTGTCGATGTTAACGACCTTGATACCGGCATCAGAAGCCTTCTTCAGCACACTGGCGAGTGCCTTGGAGTCGGCGGGAGCAATGACAAGCGCGTCTACCTTGGAGTTGATCATCTCGTTGACGATGGCGATCTGCGCACTGGTGTCTGTTTCGTTCTTGATCCCGTTGGAGATCAGCTTGAACTCTGCCGGGTGCGCTTTCTGGTAGTCCTTGGCACCGTCGGTCATGGTGACGAAGAACTCATTGGCCAGGGACTTCATGACCAAACCAACAGTAGGTGTTTTGGCAGCGTCATCAGCAAGTGCAGAAGAGAGAGGCAAAGCAGCGGATGCGGCAAGCACAGCGACAGCAAGAAGACGTCCAGCGAATGGCAGCTTCATGGGTTCACTCCGATCTTATGATTATTGTGAGCAACGCTTGCACCGAAGACCTCTTCGGCGGCCCTCCCACCCGGGCGGCTGATGCGAGCTGTCACGATACTCCTGGAGCGCTCGTGAAACATCTCGCAAACGTTTGCGTTGAGCAAACTATGAGAACCTTGTCGGGATTTGTCAACGGTAGAAACTGGCCTTTCAATCCCATGCCCTCGGCCTGGTCCAACCAACCTTGGGGCCTGAAACGTTTAAGGCCACCTCTTTCTCGCACTCTCTAAAACGACAGGTGTTGACGCTAATCGCACTCGAATTTTGTGACAGCGCTGTCGGACAACCGAACACACTACCCCTCAACCGTTCGGAAAGCCGGACGCCACTCACTCAAAACAAGTTTAAAAAATCTCATAAGTTGTTTTAAATCAATACGTTAATTTAAGAAGAACCACACACTCGGCCTGGTACAAATCCTGCTTTTCCCCTGCACCTCGCGGCGTTCAGAACCGCCCGGGTGTTCTAGATGAACCGGCTACAGCACTCATCAAAAACCAGAGAGAAAAATAATGAAATCTGCATTGAAGAACTTTGTCCCGGGCGCCATGGCCCTGCTGCTGCTGTTCCCCCTTGCCGCACAGGCAAAAGAAGTCGAAAACAAAACCAAACTGTCCAACGTAGTGATCCTTGCCACAGGCGGCACCATTGCTGGCGCCGGCGCCAGTGCAGCCAACAGTGCTACGTACCAGGCAGCCAAAGTCGGCATCGAACAACTGATCGCCGGCGTTCCTGAGCTTAGCCAGATCGCCAACGTACGCGGCGAACAAGTGATGCAAATTGCTTCGGAAAGCATCAACAACGAAAACCTGCTGCAACTGGGTCGCCGCGTCGCAGAACTGGCTGACAGCAAAGACGTGGATGGCATCGTGATCACTCACGGCACCGACACCCTTGAAGAAACTGCCTACTTCCTGAACCTGGTAGAAAAAACCGACAAGCCTATCGTCGTGGTCGGCTCCATGCGTCCAGGTACCGCCATGTCGGCTGACGGTATGCTCAACCTGTATAACGCAGTCGCTGTCGCAGGTAGCAAGGATGCGCGGGGCAAAGGCGTGCTGGTGACCATGAACGACGAAATCCAATCGGGTCGCGACGTCAGCAAGATGATCAACATCAAGACCGAGGCATTCAAGAGCCCGTGGGGCCCGCTGGGCATGGTCGTTGAAGGCAAATCCTACTGGTTCCGCCTGCCGGCCAAGCGTCACACCATGGATTCGGAATTCGACATCAAGACCATCAAGAGCCTGCCTGACGTTGAAATTGCCTACGGCTATGGCAACGTGAGCGACACTGCCTACAAAGCACTGGCCCAAGCTGGCGCCAAGGCCATCATCCACGCCGGTACCGGTAACGGTTCGGTATCCTCGAAAGTCGTTCCCGCGCTGGTCGAATTGCGCAAGCAAGGCGTACAGATCATTCGCTCCTCCCACGTCAACGCCGGCGGTATGGTTCTGCGTAACGCTGAACAACCAGACGACAAATACGACTGGGTTGCGGCTCTGGACCTGAACCCGCAGAAAGCTCGCATCCTGGCCATGGTAGCCCTGACCAAGACCCAGGACAGCAAAGAACTGCAACGCATGTTCTGGGAATACTGATTACTGCTGATCGACCTGTGGGAGCGAGCTTGCTCGCTCCCACAATTGCTCCCCCTTCTCAACAAACTTCCCGAATCGCTGTCAGACGAACTTCTTGAAATTTAAGCAGTTGCGAAATCGCCTACAGTTAAATACTGTATGTGCGTACAGCAAATTAAGGAATGCTCCGTGGCAAAGCCCTCTTCCGCAGCACCTGCAGCGCCTGACGCCTATCAGCGCCTGGCTATTCGCGTGCAAAAGATCATCAATTCGACCAACGCACAGAAAGCCAAAGCAGCCTTGCTCTTCCGTTTACCCGATGAGCCGGAAGACGTGTGGCAACGTCTACTGGAAGAAATTGCAGAAAACGACAACGTCACCCTCGCCTATCGGGATGACGGTGGCGTGCAGATTTTTTGGGTTGTGCCGAAGGAAGATTGATTGTGAGTGCCCGTTTTATTGCTGTGTGCTGTCTGTTTTTAAGCGTAACCGCCAACGCCCAAGCCCCTCGGACCTTTAGCGAAGCCAAGAAAATCGCCTGGAAGCTTTACGCCCCCCAATCGACCGAATTCTATTGCGGCTGCAAATACACCGGTAACCGCGTGAATTTGAAAGCCTGCGGTTACATCCCGCGCAAAAACGCCAATCGCGCCGCGCGCATCGAGTGGGAACACATCGTGCCGGCCTGGCAAATCGGGCATCAGCGCCAATGCTGGCAAAACGGCGGGCGAAAGAACTGCACGCGCCACGACGATGTGTTCAAGCGCGCCGAGGCGGACCTGCACAATCTGGTGCCGAGCATCGGCGAAGTGAATGGCGACCGTAACAACTTCAGCTTTGGCTGGCTGCCCGTGCAAAGTGGGCAGTACGGCTCGTGCCTGACCCAAGTGGATTTCAAGGCCAAGAAGGTCATGCCACGCCCGTCCATTCGCGGCATGATCGCACGCACGTATTTTTATATGAGCAAGCAATACGGCCTGCGCCTGTCGAAGCAGGATCGACAGCTGTATGAAGCCTGGAACAAGACTTACCCGGTGCAAACCTGGGAGCGCCAGCGCAACCAGACCGTGGCTTGCGTGATGGGACGGGGCAACGAGTTTGTCGGCCCGGTGAATCTCAAAGCCTGCGGTTGAACGTGGGCGGGGTTGCCGCCCACTTGGCACGTCACTGCGCGGCGTTGTGTTCGATAATTTCAGACACGGTGTCGGTTTTCTTCGCGCGGGCCATCTTTTCGTTGAGCAAGGCTTGTTTGGCCTCGGCCTCGGCCTTGGTTGCGAACGGACCCAACAGCACCTCATCCTTGCCGTCGGCCTTCACGATATAAAAATTGAAACCATGCTCCAGCAACCAGGCGGTCAGGTCGGTGATCGCCTGCAGCTTGTGGTCTGGCGGGCCGACGCGCACATCCCATTCCTGAGCGGCAATCGCGCCGGTTTGTGGCAGGCTTTCGGTCACGGCAGGCTTGGCCTTGGGTGCATCGACCGATTTACCTTCACCGCATCCGGCCAACGCCAACACCACAATTGCCATCGCTACTTTACGCACTGCCCTGCTCCTTTGAGGATAAAGAGGCGACTTTACCATTCACTGTCTATTCTGGCCGTCATAAACGTTGGCTTAAACAATGCGAATGATGTATCGCGACCTGTATGATGCCGCCATGGGAATTAATGTCGCCTCTATGCGTCCTAAAAGAGGCAGCCACAGGGAAGCGCTTCGCAGTAAGCTACACACATCCGACACCTGCCCTGTCTGACACATGTGTCCTTAAAAGTAATCAAGGAGAAGTCCATGCTTATACTCACCCGCAAAGTTGGTGAAAGCATAAACATCGGTGATGACATTACGATCACCATTCTGGGCGTTAGCGGCCAGCAAGTACGAATCGGCATCAACGCACCCAAGGACGTTGCCGTGCATCGCGAGGAGATTTACCAGCGCATCCAGGCCGGCCTGACTGCACCCGACAAAAACCAGACGCCTTGAAACGCCTCCAGTAGCCAGCCCTTTCGTTCACTGTAATGGCTGGCGAAAACCCAATCGGCCTGCTCGCGTCTTCCAGCCTGACCAGTGCGCTTTGAGCATGCCCCTTCGCTGCAAGATGAAACTGTCTGGGCATCTGGAACTTGTTGAAGTATTCGCAGCCCAATTTCTGACACTTTATCCTGCCATCCGTGTGCATTCAGGAATACGTCGATGAGGCCAGTCGCGACGCCACCTCTTGTTTCCAGATCCTGGATGATCGCCCTGCTGATCGGGCTGGCCTTCCTGGCGCTTGGGTATGGGCTGAGAGTCGAAGTCGAGGGCGCCGATCCCGACGCCCATTCCTGGCTGGACCTGGCGCTCCTTCTCTGCGGCTACCTGCTGGTGTTCTGCCTCAAACCCATCCAAAAAGTTATCTTGCGCAAGCTATGCCAGCGCGCAGCGCATCGTGCCCATCAGAAAACCACACGCTGAGGACCTGCTGCGTATCACGGCGCCAGCTTGCGCAAAGACAACAAGCCATCAGCGCCATGCTCGGTGCATAAATCGCCATAGTCGTTGATGCAAGCGTGTGCAGTCACCATGGGCTCCAAGTGTGCCGAGGTGACAACCACAACATCCGCCCCCGCTGCTTCACCCGCTCGAATGCCCACCGCGGCGTCTTCGAACACCAGGCTGTCCTCAACCGACACCCCCAGGCGTTTCGCGCCCAATAAATAGCACGCAGGGTCGGGTTTACCGTTGGCCACATCTTCGGCCGTCACCCACACGGCCGGCACGGGAATGCCTGCCGCTTGCAGTCGACGTAACGCCAGCGCCTTGGGGGCAGACGTGACCAGTGCCCATTGATCCGCGGGCACGCCTTTCAAAAACGCCACTGCGCCGGGAATCGCTACAACGCCGTCGACATCGTTGAGCTCCGCGTCGGTAATCCACTGGGCTTCAACTTCTGGATCGACACCCGGCAACGCCTGGCGGGTGATCGTATCAATCGCGCGCGCGCCATGAATGGTAGGCAGAAACGCTTCCACATCCAGACCATGGCGCTCGGCCCAGATGCTCCATACACGTTCGGCCGCAGCGATGGAGTTGAGCAGGGTCCCATCCATATCGAACAGGAAAGCGCGGTAACGCCGGTTGAACACGGATGAAGTTGAGATGGACACTGCGCGGCTTCCTCATGAGCTGGACCCCTGCAATCTACGGATCACCTCGGCACTTGTAAACGTAGAGCCTCCTCGACCGGACACTCATTGCCCACGCGCCAGGCTCGAACCAAGAATGACGAACTTGTCATGATCCTGTTGGTTGGCTGTTGGGGTCGCCTGGTTACTGTGAACTCACTGCCAACCCGGCAGCCCCCAGCCACGAGAGAGACCGTCATGAAACTGTTCGCCCTGGGCTTTGCCGCCTTGCTCGCCACCGGTACTGCCTTCGCTGCCGACGTAACGTCTGCCAGCGATGTCATCCACGACAAAACCGGCTTCTTCCTACACCTGGATGTCGACAAGGTGCTATCGAGCACCGACATCTCTGGCCAATGCGGGATTGTCCCGGCGCACTTGCGCTACCTGGACCATCAGGGCCGCGAACACCTACTCGATTACCAAGTCCAGGGCGTCGGTTGCGCCAGTGACAATTGATCGGGCTACACTTGCGCCACTTATTGAAGCAGGACACTTTCCATGAACATCCTCGTAGTCGAAGACGAACCCAAGGCCGGCAATTACCTGCTCAATGGCTTGCAGGAGCTGGGCCACTCGGTGAGCCTGGCGCGCGACGGCGTAGAGGGTTTGCACCTGGCCCTGGAAACACCATACGACGTGATCGTGCTGGACGTGATGATGCCGAAAATGGATGGCTGGGAAGTGCTGCGTCGCCTGCGCAAAGAGGCCGATACACCGGTGCTGTTCCTCACCGCTCGCGATGACATCGCCGACCGCATCAAGGGCCTTGAACTGGGCGCCGACGACTACCTGATCAAACCCTTCTCCTTCGCCGAACTGGTTGCACGCCTGCGCACCCTCAACCGACGTGGCCCGAGCCGCGAAGAAGAACAGCTGCACATCGCCGACCTGCACATTGACGTGCTCAAGCGCCGTGTGACCCGCGCCGGTACGCGCATTACCCTGACCAACAAGGAATTCGCCTTGCTGCACCTGTTCGCCACCCACCAGGACCAGGTGCTGTCGCGCTCGCTGATCGCTTCACGCGTATGGGACATGAACTTCGACAGCGACACCAATGTGGTCGATGTTGCCGTACGCCGCCTACGCCTGAAGATCGATGACCCGTTCCAGCTCAAACTGATCCACAGCGTGCGGGGCATTGGCTACCGCTTCGATACCCAACCATGAAGCGCGATCGCCATTATTCCCTGACCCTGCGCCTGGCATTGATCTTTGCCCTGCTCGCCTTCGCCCTGCTGGCCACCCTGGGCGTGACGCTATACCACGAGCTGGAGCGTGAGCTGATCAAGCGTGACGACGCCGCGCTGATCTCGCGCGCCAACCAACTGCGCAACGTGCTCAATGACGGCAATACCCGCGAGCTGATCAAGACCAAGCCCCAGCTGTTCCAGAACATGCTGGGCAACAGTGAGTCGGTACTGAGCATCGCTGCACCTGGGCAGACTCCGTTATTGCTCGTCAACCCGGGCAACATTCAAATACCGGCCGTGCCGGCCGTGGCAAAAGACCACGACCTTGGACTCGCCGACGTACACCATTTGCCCGGCGTAGATGGCGTGCCCTTCGCCACCGTGGCGGCTTTCATCGACACCGGTGACCTGGGGAGCCTGCAAGTCACCGTCGGGCGCCTGATGGCTGAACGCACAGCCATGCTTGCCAGTTATCGCTTGAGTGTTTTTATCCTGGCCAGCATCGCGGCGGTCATTCTCGCCTTGGTTGGTTATGTGCTGGTACACCGTGGGCTGGTGCCCTTGCGGCGCCTGGCCGGACACGCACAGGGCATCGGCGTGAACAACCTGGCCGAGCGCCTGGGCAGCCAAGGCGCGCCCAAGGAGCTGCTGCCGATGATTGACGCCTTCAACACCATGCTTGAACGGCTGGCCAAAGGTTTTATTCAACTGGGCCAGGTGTCCACCGATATGGCCCATGAACTGCGCACCCCCATCAATAACTTGCTCGGTGAAACCCAGGTCGCGCTGCAACAGAGCCGCACTATTGAAGACTATCAGCAACTGCTGGCCTCAAACGTTGAAGAGCTTGAACGCCTGGCACGGATGCTCGACAACATGCTGTTCCTGGCCCGCACCGACCCCGCCAGCGCCCTGCGTCAGCGCCAGGCGCTGGACGCAGCCGATGAAGTGGAGCGCATCGCCGATTATTTCGAGGGCCTGGCCGGTGATGTGGGTATGCACATCGTTGGCGTGGGCGAAGGTGTGATCTGGGCGGAACCGATGCTGCTGCGCCGGGCCCTGGCGAACCTGTGCGCCAATGCCATCAAGTATGGCGCGCCGAACACCGAGCTGAGCATCCGGGCCGTCCCGACAGTCGAGGGCACTTGCATCAAGGTCAGCAACCAGGGTGCAACCATTGCCGCGGAGCATTTGCCCAGGCTGTTCGAACGCTTTTACCGGGTGGATGAATCCCGTGAATGTTCATCCCAGTCCAATGGACTGGGATTGTCGATTGTGGCGACCATCATGCAGCTGCATAACGGTCGGTATGGCGTCAGCAGTGAAGACGGCGTGACGTGCTTTGAATTGTTTTTCCCCGCGCAGGAGACGTGAGGGTTTTTCCGTTCAATCAAAGGCGCCATTAAGTACTTCGTAGATGATGCCGCTGGCGATGGCGACCAGAATCAAATCGGTTCCCACTTGCTGCCATTCATAACCGTCGTAGTGAGGCAGCCGCCCCAGCAGGCGACCATCGAGTTTCTTGGCGATACCGGGTGGCAGCGGCTTGCCGCGCGCCAGGTTCTTCTGGATCCCCGGCGGCAATGCAGGCCCTGGGCTCCAGTAATCGCGATAACCGCCGAGCACATTCAATACGCTCCCTCGGTCAACGCTGGGGCCGGGACCACCTGAGCCGCCCTTGCCCTTGGGCTTGTCGTAGGCCTGCCCTGCGGGGTTATTGCCTTTGTTATTGCCCTGCCCCTGACCGCCCTTGTTACCCTGGCCCTGCCCCCCTTGGTTATTACCCTGCCCCTTGCCATTACCGGGATCGGCCAAGGCAAGACCGCTACCCGCAAACAGCGCGAGGGACAACACGACAGATACGAACTTCGGGTACTTGATCATGATGGTTTTCCAAGGTGGATACACCTGTGAACTATAGTCGAAGTTGCCCCACGAATGACTCCATTCACAGCCCGACCGTCAGCTCACCTGCCCGCCTGTTTCCCGCACATCCGTTTCGGTTAGCCAGGCCGTCGAGACCGCCAGTCGCAAGGCCTCAACCAAAGGCGGCTGGTCGGCCGGCGGCGCGCTCGGCACATGGATAAACCCACTGCGCACCCCGGCCTCGACCAGCCGGTGCTGCAAAAGGTAGAACACCTGATTGCACACGAACGTGCCCGCCGTTTGCGAAACGGCAGCCGCCACCCCCGCGTCACGCAGCGCCTTGACCATGGCCTTGATCGGCAATGTCGAGAAGTATGCAGCCGGGCCACCGGCTACCACTGGCGTATCAACCGGTTGCTGCCCGAGGTTGTCGGGGATGCGTGCGTCATTGATATTGATCGCTACACGCTCGATAGACATCTCGCTGCGCCCGGGCGCCAGGCCGGTGGCAATCACCATTGCCGGATTCAACTCACTGATCAATCGGGCCAGGTGTTCACCCGCCGTGGCAAATGCACAGGGCAGGCAATGCGCGACAATGCGTGCACCCTCGCCCAGTTGCACGCCATCCAACTGGCGCGCAGCCTCCCATGACGGGTTCACCAGGTCGTTATCAAAGGGCTCGAACCCCGTCAGCAGTACAGTTTGCATAGTGACCTCACATCAACAGGTAAAGCAGCACGATATTGACCACCAGCATCATCAGCGCCGTGGGGATCTGCGCCTTGATCACCGCGTTCTTGTCGGGCAACTCCAGCAACGCCGCCGGCACGATATTGAAGTTGGCCGCCATCGGCGTCATCAACGTGCCGCAGTAACCGGAAAACATACCGATCGCCGCCATCACCGCAGGGTTGCCGCCATAAATCCCTACCAGCACCGGCACGCCGACGCCGCCAGTCATCACAGGGAAAGCCGCAAAACCATTGCCCATGATCACCGTAAACAGGGCCATGCCCAGTACATAGACCATCACCGCCACCAGCTTGTAGTCCAGGTTGATGTAGGTGGTGGTGACGTGGGCGACTGCCGTGCCCACCCCGGCCTCGTTGAACAACAATCCGAGCATCGCCAGCATCTGCGGCAACACCATGGCCCAGCCCAGGGCTTCAGTCAGGCGACGGGATTCGCGCAGGGCTTGTACCGGCGTATCGCGGGTCAGCCAGCAGGCCAGGCCCAGAGCAATCAGGCAGCCGATGCCGAGGGAGACGAAGGTGGTGTTCTTCGGGTCCAGCAACGGTACACCGCCGATTTCGGTGTGCTTGAGCAATACCGAGCCAATCACCGTAGTCAACGGAATCGCCAAGGCCGGGATAAACAACTTGTGGCCCAGGCGCCCGGCGCTGGCGCGGGACGCCTTGACGTGCAATTCGGCGTGCTGGCCGCGACCAACGCCACCCAAGCCGGCGATCAACGCCATCACCACCACACCGATGCCGATGGCCACCGAGGGCAGACGCTCCCCCACCAGGAACGGAATGGCGAACAACAACCAGAACAGCGCGCTGGACCAGCGTTTGGGATGGGTGCGATCGAGCAGGATCATGCCCGCAGTGATCAGCAACAGAACACCGGCGAGCCAATAAAGGTATTGAATGGAAATAATCATTGAGCAGCCTCCACGGACGTGGTGGCCGGGCTCATTTCGCGGGTCAATCGTCGATCAAAGCGATGCAGGCGGATCGCATGAATGATGAACGCACAAATCGCCGTCGGAATGCCCCACACCGCGATGTGCAGCGGCTCCACATCAATGCCCGAGCCCAACAGGAAGGTGTGCATCAACGCAATAGCACCGAAGGCGACAAAGATATCCTCACCAAAAAACAGCCCGACGTTATCGGTGGCCGCACACATGGCCAAGACCTTGTGGCGCAGCTTGTCTGGCAGCTTGCCGTAGCGTTTTTCCGCGGCACCTTCGGCCATCGGCGCCAACAGTGGCCGCACCATTTGCGGATGCCCACCCAGGCTGGTCAGCCCCATGGCCGCCGTGGACTCACGCACAAACAGATAAATGATCAACAAGCGCCCGACCGTTGCCCGCTCAAAGCGCGCGATCCAGTTCTGCGCATGCAGGCGCAAGCCATGACGCTCCAACAGGCCAATCACCGCCAGCGGCAATAAAAGAATCAATTGCAGGGCACGAGTCTGAAGGAAACCATCGCCCATGGTGGCGAGAATTTTTTCCAGCGGGAACTGGGCAGCAAGCCCGGTGGCGATGGCGGCGGCGGTGACCACCAACAGCGGATTGAAGCGCAATACAAAGCCGACCACGATGACAAGCACGCCGATCAGCGGCCATAGGTTCACAACTGTTTGCATGGCACAGAGGTCCTTTAGTGCGCGCTGCGGCGCCATAACAGCAGGATGTGGGCAAAGGGCTCACAGCTTGGAAGTGGCGTGCAGTCGGCTCGGTTTTTTTATTGTTGACCCGGAAGGTCGAGCGTCAGTGGCGGCAACTTTGCTGTCTGGAGACCGGGAGTGTCCAACAAGAAAAATTGTTGCTGCACACCAATAAATTTTGTGGGGGGATGGCGCCGACGGTCGGGCGCTATCAGGAGAAAGCGTCCAGGCCTCAAGGGGAAAGTCGCGCAGCCAACCTGATGAGGAGCTCAAAATCGTTCAACCGTGTAGATTCTCAATCAGAACCTATACTCCATCATGCAGCTGTGTGTACCTGCAGTTCGTTCACGGTGTTATACCGACAATGAGGGCTCGCGCTATGTATGCCGGACAAATGAGTGATATGGCGACCACGTTTGGCGAAATACGCTGCCAGGTGTTCGTCCAGATAATTTGCCTGCTGTCGGTGGCTACGCTGTTCTGCTGATCGAGCGTTCAAACCCCTGAATACACGCCTTGAGCCGTGTAGGGATGGCTATTGCCCAAATTCCAGACAACAAAAAAGGGCCCACCTTTCGGTGAGCCCTTCCAGACCGCCCAGCAGAGCGGATTTTGTTTGGTAGGCGCGATTGGACTCGAACCAACGACCCCCACCATGTCAAGGTGGTGCTCTAACCAACTGAGCTACGTGCCTGCTGTGAGGCGGCATTCTACGGAATTCCGGAGGGGTGTCAACATCTTTTTTGCAGCTAAGCCTATGAATATGCGAATTTTTTATTTATGCCGGGTACACCTGGGATTTCCGGGTGGCTGGCAGGCAATTTTCAACTCAGGTAGGATCGCCGCACTCGTAAAAAATATAAAACAGAGGTTCCAGGATGGCGAACACCCCCTACCCCCAGTCCTATTACGCCGCTTCCGCGAATGCAGCCCCACCTCGCCCGACGCTGCAAGGTGAGGTCGAAACCGATGTCTGTGTGATTGGTGCCGGCTATACCGGGCTTTCCAGCGCGCTGTTTTTGCTGGAGAACGGCTTTCGCGTCACGGTACTGGAAGCCGCCAAGGTGGGTTTTGGTGCCTCGGGTCGTAATGGCGGGCAGATCGTCAATACCTACAGCCGTGATATCGATGTGATCGAGCGCAGTGTCGGGCCCAGACAGGCTCAGTTGCTGGGGCAGATGGCCTTTGAAGGCGGCAAGATCATTCGTGAGCGCGTGGCTAAATACCAGATCCAGTGCGACTTGAAGGACGGCGGTGTATTTGCCGCACTCAACAGCAAGCACATGGGTCATCTGGAATCGCAGAAGCGCCTGTGGGAGCGCTACGGCCATACGCAGCTTGAGTTGCTCGACGAGCGCCGCATCCGCGAAGTGGTGGCCTGTGACAACTATGTGGGCGGTTTGCTGGACATGAGCGGCGGGCATATCCACCCGCTCAACCTGGCACTGGGCGAAGCGGCGGCCGTGGAATCCCTGGGCGGTACGATTTATGAGCAATCGGCAGCGGTGCGCATCGAGCGCGGCGCCAACCCTGTGGTACACACCGCCGAAGGCAGGGTCCGGGCCAAATTCATTATCGTTGCCGGTAACGCTTACCTGGGCAACCTGGTGCCGGAGCTGGCGGCCAAGTCGATGCCATGCGGTACCCAAGTGATCACCACCGCACCCCTTGGCGATGAATTGGCCAAGACGCTGTTGCCGCAGGACTACTGTGTCGAAGACTGCAACTACCTGCTCGACTACTACCGCCTCACCAGTGACAAGCGCCTGATCTTCGGCGGCGGCGTGGTGTATGGCGCGCGGGACCCGGCGAATATCGAGGCAATCATCCGGCCAAAAATGCTCAAGGCATTCCCGCAACTCAAAGACGTGAAGATCGACTACGCCTGGACCGGCAATTTCCTGCTGACCCTGTCGCGCCTGCCCCAGGTCGGCCGCCTTGGCGACAACATCTATTACTCACAGGGCTGTAGCGGCCATGGCGTGACGTACACGCACCTGGCAGGCAAAGTACTGGCGGAGGCATTGCGCGGGCAGGCTGAGCGTTTTGATGCGTTTGCGGACTTGCCGCATTACCCGTTCCCGGGCGGGCAGATGTTGCGCACGCCGTTTGCAGCGCTGGGGGCTTGGTACTACGGGTTGCGCGATAAATTCGGAATGTAAACACATCCGGTGTGAGAGCGACTTGCTCACTCCCACACCGGCTGTACGCTTCATACGCTGCCGTCAATGCGCCTTGTGTTCGACGGAAGGCGCCTCGGCTTGCAGCTTCTGCACATCGCCTACGGCCAGCTCAGCCGATTGGCCGCCCCAACCTTGACGCAGGTAATTGAGCAGATCAGTCAGCTGTTGCGCACTGAGCTTCTCGGAAAACCCCGGCATCGGTTGCATGTGCTCGAATCCGGAAAATTTCTGCTCGCCAATACCGTCCTCAATCACACGCAGCAGGTTGCGCGGGTCTTCCAGTCGCAACGTGGTGTTGCCGCGCATGGCCACCGCGATGTGCGGCTTGCCTTCGCCACCCGCGGCGTGGCAACCGGCGCAGACGTTCAGGTATTCCTGGCGGCCGCGCTGAGCGCTCTGGGTGAGTTTATCCACCGGCACGTCGACCAGCGCTTTGGCGGCTGGCGGGTTATCACCCAGCAGGAACGTGGCCATCGCGGCCAGATCCTGATCGCTCAGGCCCTGGGTGCTGTTGTGGAACACCGGGAACATCTCGTTGAACATCGTGCCCTGGGCGCTCATGCCGTGCTTGAGGAATGTGGCCAAGTCCTGTTCATTCCAGCCGCGCGCAGCCAGGTCAGTGGCGAGCAGGCTGGGCGCCAGATAACCATTGAGGATGCCGCCGGTCAGGCGCTTGTCCAGCTCCATCGCGCCCGGCAGGCCGCGTGGCGTGTGGCATTCGCCGCAGTGACCAAGCACTTCGACCATGTACTGGCCGCGTTTCCAGGCTTCGCTTTTACCTTCGGCCGGCTCCAGTTTCAGCGCTTTGCCGTACAGCACATTCCAGCCCATCAGGCCCAGGCGCACGTTGAACGGAAAGCTCAGGCTCGTCACCGGCCCTGCACGTTCGATCGGCTCGATGGTTTTGAGGTACGCATGAATCGCATCCGAATCTTCGCGCGGCATCAGGTGGTAGGAGGTGTACGGCATCGCCGGGTACAGATTCGCCCCATCGCGACGCTTGCCTTGCGTCAGCGCAGCGAAGAACTCGTCATCGTTGTACAAGCCGATGCCGTGCTCTTTGCTCGGCGTGATGTTGGTGCCGTAGATCGTGCCGAACGGCGAGACGATCGGCAGCCCGCCCGCAAACGGCGCGCCGCCCGCCGCAGTGTGGCACGCCATGCAGTCGGCGGCGCGGGCCAGGTATTCGCCGCGCTTGACCTGATCATCGGCATGAGCAAACAGCACCGGCGCAGCCAGGCCGACCGCCAGGGTCATTCGGGTCAGAAAAAGCTTCATGCTCAACCCTCCTTGACCAGGCCGAGATCGGTCAGCACGTTGCGGGTAGCGTTGTAATAACGCACGTATCCAGTGCAACGGCAGACGTGATGCCCAAGGCTGTCCTCGATGACTTGTTCCAGTTTGCTGTGTACGGTCGGCTGACGTTGCAGCTTTTCCACCAGCACGGTCGCTGCGTTGACGAAGCCCGGCGCGCAGTAGCTGCACTGGAACGCAAACTCATCCACGAAGCGCTGCTGGATCGGGTTCAGTTCGATAACCTGCCCCGACTCATCGCGCTTGGCGTGGGATTCGATGGTGCGCACTCGCTTGCCTTCAAAGTAATGCGCGCCGGTGATGCAAGTGCGCACTTCTTCGCTGGTGCCGTCCGGGTTGTCGACGATGACCACGCAAGCGTGGCAAATACCCTGGCCGCAGCCAAGACGCGAGCCAGTGAGGTTTTTGTATTCGTGCAGGTAGTCGATCATCGGCAGGTCATCAGGGATGTCCACTGGGCCGACGGATTGACCATTGAGGGTCAGTTGAAGCGGACGGTTAGGCATTGAGGGCTTCCTTGATGCGCGCAGCAGTGATTGGCAGGTCGCGAACACGTTTACCGATGGCGTGCGCCACGGCATTACCGATGGCCCCGACGATCGGGATCATCACCACTTCAGCGATACCCTTGGATGGATCGCTCGGCGACAGCGCCGGCAAAATCTCCGACGTCTGTTTCCACACGGCAACGTGACGCGCCATCGGCAGACGGTAACGGTTGAAGTTCCAGTCACCCTCCCCCGGCCCGCCTTCATACAGCGGCATTTCCTCCATCAATGCGTGGCCGATGCCCATGGCGACACCGCCCTCAAGCTGACCTTTGACTAACTCCTCAACCAACACGCGACCGCACTCGATCCACGAATGGTGATTGAGCACCTCCACCTGCGCCGAGCCCTTATTGACCTTCAGCTCGACCAATGTGGCGACCGGGCTGTAGTAAGTCACGGCAGCGTTGTTCAACTGCGTCGCGGGGTAGCTGATATTCTGGCGATCCAGCAGATGGAAGCCGGCAGTGCTCATCAGCGCCTGCTTGGCTTTTGGCGCGCCGTCGCCGTACTTCACGGCCAGGCCGTCGAGCGGCAGGCGCTCACGCACGCCGTCGATGCTGTATTCAGCCTCGGCCCAACTCCAGCGGTTGAAACCGTGCACAGTCGCCGCGGTGACCAGGCCGCGCTCGTGGGCACGCTTGGCCAATTCTTCAAAACTGAGCGGCTGCATGCCGTTGGCGGTGAGCTTGCCGTCGACCCAATGCGCATCTTCGCGGCGCACCACATACGGGTTGGCCTGACCGCCGAACGGGCCCTGACGCCAGATCTCCAGCGCCGCCGGCCACAAACCATGGTTGAACAGCACGCGCGCCGCTTCACGGGTGGCGTGGCTGAAGTAGTACGCCGAGTTGGTGGCCGAAGATGCCGAAGCGAGCTTGCCCACCCAGCGCGGGTTGCGCAGCAGGTTGTCCTGCTCGGCCTGGCTCATGATGTAAGGGTTGCCGCTGGTGATCAGCTGCATTTCCTTCCACTCTGTTTCGCCAGTCTTCACTTCGTGGGCCGGGCTGCCAAGGAAATCGGCAACGACCAGCGATTGCGAGGTAGACATACCGGTGCCGATTTCGATACCGATATGACGCAGGCTGATGCGACCGTCAGCGCTGAATTCGATACTGGCCATCGGAGCTTCGGAACCAGTGCCAAAGTCTTTCTGGCAGATAGCAAAACCCACGCCGTACCAGTTATCCGGGTCCGCGGCTTCGCGTTGTTGCTTGATCGCGTCGCGGTTTTTCCAGACCTCGTGCACAGAGGCTTTGTCGAGGATTTCGTGCAGGCGCAACGCACCGGCAGGAATGGCGCCCTGGGTGTTTTTCATGCCCGAACGCAGTGCGTTCTTGCGGCGCAACTCGATAGCATCTACACCGAGACGACCGGCGATTTCATCGACCATCATTTCAGTCGCAGCCATGCTTTGCAGGGTGCCGTACCCACGCATCGAACCGGCTTCAACGCCCCGCGAGTGATACGCGGTGACTTGCAGGTCGTTCTGCGGCATGTAGTAGATCGACTGTGCGGCCGTGGCGCCTACAGCGGCTACCGAGGGGCTGTAGTTGATCCGGCCACCGCCGTCGACGCTCATGTCGGCGAGGAAGATCTTGAAGCTGTGATCGTTCTTGTCGACAGCCAATTGGTAACGAATGTCGAACGGATGACGCTTGATGCCACTCTGGAACTGCTCGTAACGGTCATTGGCCAGACGCACCGGCACGCCGGCGCCGTACAACGCCGCGAGGGCGGCGTAGTAGACAAAGATGTTGTGGTCTTTGGAGCCGTACCCCACGGTGTAACCGGGGTGCATGTTCAGGTTGGCCAGGCCGAAGCGCGACGGCGAGATCATTTTCGCAGTCTCGGTGGCCACCTCCAACGGGCACTGGGTGGCCACCACGAAATGCAGGGTCTTGGTTGCCGGATCGTACCAACCGTTGCCGTTGTCCGGCTCCATGGCTGCCGGCTCGATTGACGGGGTCTTGTAGCGCTCGTCGAACACCAGCCAGTTGTCCGGCGGTGTGTTGATCTGACTCTTCATGCGGTCGGCGTAGAACAGCCCGCGCTCGGTCAGGTTGCCGTGCAGATTCGGTTGTGAATTCCATACCGGGCGACGGTTTTTCAGCATCGGAAACAGAATCGAATCCTTGAGGCTGGCAAATTCGTCTTCATCGGCCGAGGTGGCGCCGCCAACGCGCACATAGCGGAAGCTACCGTAAGGGTCGCCTTCGTAGTACGGCACTTTGGCGCCGTAACGAATCGCCTTGTCGTTGAATTTGAGTTTGTTCTTGGCCTGGCGGAAACGCTCGAAATCGTTCCAGATCAGGATCGCCACCGGGTGACCGATAAACATCGGCACCTTGCCTTCAGGCAGCAGCGGATCCGGAGCATGCTCCTCGGGGAAAACAATACCGTCCTTGTCCAGATCGGCAGCGGTGACGATACGATCCGGCTGCAGATCGGCGCCGAGCCACGCCAGGTCGTAGCCCGCATAAATATGGTCGGCCTTGATGGTTTTCAGCAGCATGGCGTGACCTTGCTGCACGGGCCAGCCGGGCATGTCCTTGGAGCGGATGTCGCGGGCGAAGACTTTGCTGCCGCACACTTTGGACAACGCATCGTTACGCTGACGCGCCTTGCCGTTA
Organism: Pseudomonas sp. P867; assembly: GCF_019891455.1. Lineage (NCBI taxonomy): Bacteria > Pseudomonadati > Pseudomonadota > Gammaproteobacteria > Pseudomonadales > Pseudomonadaceae > Pseudomonas > Pseudomonas sp. P867. Next base: position 54,162 of record NZ_JAFLXB010000018.1, read on the forward strand.
TTGCCCAGCCATTTTTCGGACGGCACGGTAACGCTGTTTTCCATCAGGGCAGCCAGCGCCTGGGTGCTCAGCGGTGTCAGCGTGACGCTCACACCCGCCACCAGGCCGCCCTGGAGGAACGAGCGCCGGGTTATTTCACGGTTGGACATGGATCATCCTCTGAGCGGTTATAAATCCGCCCTTATGGTTAAGTACACCGAATATCGAGACTTGCAGAAGCCTTTTTACGACGAATCAAAAGGCCATGATGACAGTGCAAAGTTGACCGAAGGGTTAACTTTAAAGGTTTCTGCGCCTGCGGCAAATAACCACATTGAAATTTTTTGACACAACAACGCAAAACGGCCGACAAGATCGAGACGATCTGTCAGCCGCTTGCCTATAAATGAGGACGATGTCACAAACACCATGACGTTTTTTCAAACGCCAGACACAAAAAACCCCGGTCTTTCGACCAGGGTCTTTGCTATCGGATCAAGTCAGCCAGTGGCTTTCTTGTGCTTCAAGGCGTTCAGTGGGCCTTGATGCAGATATGGCGCAGCGGACGGGACTCGAACCCGCGACCCCCGGCGTGACAGGCCGGTATTCTAACCGACTGAACTACCGCTGCGTATCGCTTGGCTGATTGAGCGTAAACCCTCAACCACCTTTGAACATCTGATCGATCAACCTGGGTTGTTCAATCTCAAGCCCGACACATCGAACCTGTAAAATATGGCGCAGCGGACGGGACTCGAACCCGCGACCCCCGGCGTGACAGGCCGGTATTCTAACCGACTGAACTACCGCTGCGCGTCGGTGCAACCTTTAAAGTTGCGTCTTGCCACAAGTGCAAGACTCTCAAGAAGTGGTGGGTGATGACGGGATCGAACCGCCGACCCTCTGCTTGTAAGGCAGATGCTCTCCCAGCTGAGCTAATCACCCTTTGCTTCGTTGAGGCCGCGAAATTTACGCAGGTAGCGGACCTAAGTCAATAGCCTGCTTGAAGTTTTTCTGAAAAAGACAAAATCACTTCAAGACGGCTAACCGCCCTACTCGCTGTAAATCATCTTCTTGCTCATGCCACCGTCCACTACAAACTCTTGCCCGGTGACAAACCCGGCCTGACGCGACAGCAACCAGGCCACCATCGCCGCCACGTCCTCTACCGTACCGACCCTGCCCGCCGGATGCTGGGCATGATCAGCATCGGTGAGCGGCTCCGCACGGCGTGCAGCAGGATCACGCGCATCAATCCAGCCAGGGCTGACCGCATTGACCCGAACCTCTGGCCCCAGGCTCATGGCCAAGGCGTGAGTCAGGGCCAGCAAGCCACCCTTGCTCGCCGCGTAAGCTTCGGTATCCGGCTCCGATTGACGGGCCCGGGTCGAGGCCAGGTTGACGATCGCACCGCCGTGGGCGCGCAGGTACGGCGCGCAATGCTTGGCCAACAGCATCGGCCCGCCGAGGTTCACCGCCAGCACGCGATTCCAGTACGCCAGATCGAGGCTTTCCAGGGTGATATTGCGCGGGTCAGCCACGGCGGCATTGCAGACCAGCGCGTCGAGTCGCCCGAACTGCCCCAACACCTCTGCAACCCCCTGGGCCACTTGCTTCTCGTCGGCCACGTCCATGGTGATGAACCAGGCGTTATCACCCAGCACCTTGGACACCTTGGCGCCGCGCTCGCGGTCAAGGTCGGTCAACACCACCTGCCAGCCTTCGCTGATCAGCCACGCGGCAATCCCCAGACCAATGCCCCGCGCCGCGCCCGTTACCAGCGCAACGCGCCCGTTACTGGCCGCTGCGGCCTCCATGGACCACTCGATCACAAGGCCGCCAGCCCGCGGGCCAGGTCTGCCTGCAAGTCTGCTACATCTTCCAGGCCCACCGCGATACGGATCAGGCTGTCACGGATACCGGCCGCTTCACGCTCCTGCGGCGCCAGGCGCCCATGAGAGGTGGTGCTCGGGTGAGTGATGGTGGTCTTGCTGTCACCCAGGTTGGCGGTAATGGAGATCAAGCGCGTCGCATCGATAAAGCGCCAGGCGCCGTCTTTGCCGCCCTTGACTTCGAAACTCACCACCGCACCAAAACCACGCTGCTGGCGCTGGGCCAAGGCGTGTTGCGGGTGGCTCTTGAGGCCAGCGTAGTGCACCTTCTCGATACCGTCCTGCTGCTCCAGCCACTCGGCCAGGGCCTGGGCGTTGGCGCAATGGGCTTTCATGCGCAGGCTGAGGGTTTCCAGGCCCTTGAGGAAGATCCAGGCATTGAACGGGCTCAGGGTCGGGCCGGCGGTACGCAGGAAGCCCACCACTTCCTTCATCTGCTCGCTGCGTCCAGCCACCACGCCGCCCATGCAACGACCCTGGCCGTCGATGAACTTGGTTGCCGAGTGCACCACGATGTCCGCACCCAGCTTCAGCGGTTGCTGCAAGGCCGGGGTGCAGAAGCAGTTATCCACCACCAGCATCGCACCCTTGGCGTGGGCGACTTCGGACAGCGCAGCGATGTCGACCAACTCGGCCAGCGGGTTCGACGGCGATTCGACGAACAGCAGCCTGGTATTGGCCTTGATCGCCGCATCCCAGCCGGACAAATCCGCCAGGGGCACGTAATCCACTTCGATACCGAAGCGCTTGAAGTACTTCTCGAACAGGCTGATGGTCGAGCCGAACACGCTGCGCGACACCAGCACATGGTCGCCAGCGCTGCACAGGCTCATCACCACCGCCAGGATGGCCGCCATGCCGGTCGCGGTCGCCACAGCCTGCTCAGCGCCCTCCAGGGCCGCGATACGCTCTTCGAACGCGCGCACGGTCGGGTTGGTGTAGCGCGAGTACACGTTGCCCGGCACCTCACCGGAAAAACGCGCCGCAGCGTCGGCCGCCGTGCGGAACACGTAGCTTGAGGTGAAGAACATCGGGTCACCGTGCTCCCCTTCCGGGGTGCGGTGCTGGCCGGCGCGCACAGCCAGGGTATCGAAAGCTACGCCATCGAGGTCGCTGTCCAACCGACCGGCATCCCATTCCTGACTCATGCTGCGACTCCTTACTCAATACGTTATTTAAGATACAAAACCGGCCCCTCAGGGCCGGTGTCTACTCAGTTGTTGTACAGGTCGATGATCGCGCTGACCGCCTGGGTCTTGATCTTGGACGAGTCGTTACGCGCCTGCTCGATCTTGTTCAGATAAGCCTCGTCGACATCTCCGGTCACGTACTTGCCGTCGAACACGGCGCAGTCGAACTGCTCGATCTTGATCTTGCCACCGCCGACCGCTTCGATCAGGTCTGGCAGGTCCTGGTAGATCAGCCAGTCGGCGCCGATCAGGTCGGCCACGTCCTGGGTCGAACGATTGTGTGCGATCAGCTCATGGGCGCTCGGCATGTCGATACCGTACACGTTCGGGTAACGCACCGCAGGCGCTGCAGAGCAGAAGTACACGTTCTTCGCACCGGCTTCGCGGGCCATCTGGATGATCTGCTTGCAGGTGGTGCCGCGTACGATGGAGTCGTCCACCAGCATCACGTTCTTGCCGCGGAACTCAAGCTCGATGGCGTTAAGCTTCTGACGCACCGATTTCTTGCGCGCAGCCTGGCCGGGCATGATGAAGGTACGGCCGATGTAGCGGTTCTTGACGAAGCCTTCGCGGAACTTGACGCCCAGGTGGTTGGCCAGTTCCAGCGCAGCGGTACGGCTGGTGTCCGGAATCGGGATGACCACGTCGATGTCGTGCTCAGGACGCTCGCGCAGGATCTTCTCGGCCAGCTTCTCGCCCATGCGCAGACGCGCCTTGTAGACCGACACACCGTCGATGATCGAGTCCGGACGCGCCAGGTAGACGTGTTCGAAGATGCACGGGGTCAGCTTCGGCGCAACGGCGCACTGGCGGGTGTGCAGCTTGCCGTCTTCGGTGATGTAGACAGCCTCGCCCGGCGCCAGGTCGCGGATCAGGGTGAAGCCCAGTACATCCAGGGACACGCTTTCGGACGCGATCATGTACTCGACGCCTTCGTCGGTGTGACGCTGGCCGAACACGATCGGGCGGATGCCGTGGGGGTCGCGGAAACCGACGATGCCGTACCCGGTGATCATCGCCACCACGGCATAACCACCGACGCAACGGTTGTGCACGTCGATCACGGCAGCAAACACGTCTTCTTCGGTCGGCTGCAGCTTGCCGCGCTGGGCCAGTTCGTGGGCGAACACGTTGAGCAGCACTTCCGAGTCGGAACTGGTGTTGACGTGGCGCAGGTCAGATTCGTAGATCTCCTTGGCCAGCTGTTCAACGTTGGTCAGGTTACCGTTGTGCGCCAGGGTGATGCCGTAAGGCGAGTTGACGTAGAACGGTTGAGCTTCGGCCGAAGTCGAACTACCGGCAGTCGGGTAACGCACATGGCCAATGCCCATGTGCCCGACGAGGCGCTGCATGTGACGCTGATGGAACACGTCACGCACCAGGCCATTGTCCTTGCGCAGGAATAACCGGCCGTCGTGGCTGGTCACAATACCGGCAGCGTCCTGGCCGCGGTGCTGGAGGACGGTTAGCGCGTCATACAGCGCCTGATTGACGTTCGACTTACCGACGATACCGACGATGCCACACATGCGACGCAACCCCTACTTAATGAATCTTGACTGAACACAGCTTACTGAGGCGTTTGCGCCGGCAAGAGGTGTTCCTTGAACGGAAGATCAGCGGGTACGCTGATTCCGCTGGCCAGCCACTGACTGCTCCACCCCAATATGAGGTTCTTGGACCAATCTGCAACCAATAGAAATTTTGGCACGAGTACCGACTCCTGCCACCACGAATCCTGCTGTACCGGCCCCAGGCTCAACAGCCCGACCGCCACGACCACCAGCAACGCGCCACGCGCGGCACCGAAGGCCATGCCGAGAAATCGATCGGTCCCGGAGAGGCCGGTGACACGTATCAATTCGCCAATAAGATAATTGACCATTGCCCCCACCAGCAGCGTGGCGATGAACATGATGGCGCAGCCCGCGATGACGCGAGCCGAAGGTGTCTCTATGTACCCGGCCAGGTAGACCGACAGTGAACCACCGAACATCCAGGCTACGACTCCTGCGATGATCCAGGTCAGCAACGACAGTGCTTCTTTTACGAAGCCGCGGCTCAGACTGATCAAAGCGGAGATGGCGACGATTGCAACGATCGCCCAATCAACCCAGGTAAATGGCACAGTGCAGCCTACGTACGGATAAGGCGGCGCATTTTAGCAGAGCGCCGGGCTATCGGTAAGCGGTGATTGCGGCTGCTTTGCAAATCAATAGATTGGGCGGTGTGAACGCCATTTCAAGCCCACCATAAACCAATGTGGGAGGGGGCTTGCTCCCGATTGAAGTGTGTCAGTATCAGATGTACTGACTGACCCACCGCTATCGGGAGCAAGCCCCCTCCCACACTTAGATTGCGTTAATGCCTGCTTGAATCAGCCGCGCTCTGGCTGGAAGCGCACCACAAACCCATTGAGGTTCTGCTGGCGGCCCAGCAAATCGCGCAGGCGATCAGCCTCGGCGCGCTCGATCAGCGGCCCGACAAACACACGATTCTTGCCATCGGCGCTGCGGATGTAAGCGTTATAACCCTGGGCACGCAGCTTTTTCTGCAAGGCGTCGGCACTTTCGCGATTGGCCAGGCTGGCGAGCTGGATCGACCAACTGATCGGCAGGCCATTGGGATCAATGCGGCCCTGGCCCACATCCGGTTTACCCGGCGCAGCAGGCTGCGGCGCCACAGGCTTGGGCGTTGGCGCCGGTGCAGGCGGTTTGGCAGCGACAGCCGGTGCCGGCGTCGGCTTGACCACCGGCACACTTGGCTGCACCGGCATCGAAGGAGCCGGTTGCGTGGCGACCTCCTCCTCGACAGGTACAGGTTCTTCCGGCAACGCCTGAGGCTCGGGCACCACCACCGGCTCGACCTGAACCTGGGGCACCACCGGCGCCTGGGGCGCAGCGGGCGCTTCAACCACCACCTGGCGCTGCTCGTCCTGACGGGAAAACAGCATCGGCAGGAAGATGACTGCCAACGCCACCAATACCAGGGCTCCAACCATTCGCTGCTTGTATGCGCTATCCAGTAATGCCATGTGCAGCTTCCTCCGTGGAGCGCCGGGCCAGCCATTCGAGCGCCTCGGCAACACAATAAAATGATCCGAACAACAGGATTTCGTCCTCTGCCGTAGCCACCGCACACTGCGCTTCAAGGGCGGCAGTGATGCTTGCATACGACGTCACGGGCGCGCCAAGGTTCTGCAAGGCGGTCTGCAGCTCAACCGCCGGCCGGCTGCGCGGCGTATCCAGCGGCGCAACAGCCCAAGACTGAACACTGCCAAGCAACGGCGCAACCACCCCATCCAGATCCTTGTCGGCCAACAGCCCGAACACCGCCAGTCGACGGCCGGCCGGTAGCGTGCGTGCCAGGCGCTGCGCCAAATAGTGAGCCGCATGGGGGTTGTGCCCCACATCCAACAACAGGTTCAGGCGCTTGCCTTGCCAGTCGAGCACCCGACGATCCAGGCGCCCCACCACTTTCGTCGCCCGCAGGGTTGCGCCGATCTGCTCGGCATCCCACGGCAGATCCAGCAGCAAATAGGCTTGCAGCGCGAGCGCAGCGTTTTCCATCGGCAGGTTCAGCAGCGGCAAATCAAGCAGCTCGACCACCTTGCCACGGGCATCACGCCCGCGCCATTGCCAATGGGTCGCACCGATATCGAGATTGAATTCACGGCCGCGCAGGTAGAACGGGCAATCCAGCTCGCGCACCTTGTCCAGCAAAGGTTGCGGCGGATCCAGGTCGCCACACAGCGCCGGCCTGCCTGGACGGAAGATCCCGGCCTTTTCATAGGACACGGACTCGCGGGTATTGCCCAGGTAGTCGGCATGATCAACACCGATGCTGGTGACCAGCGCCAGGTCGGCATCCACCACATTGACCGTATCCAGGCGCCCGCCGAGGCCGACTTCCAGTACGACCACATCCAGTTGCGCACGCTCGAACAGCCAGAACGCCGCCAGGGTGCCCATCTCGAAATAGGTCAGGGAAATATCGCCACGCCCGGCATCCAGGGCAGCGAAGGCTGCGCACAACTGCTCGTCCGTGGCTTCGACGCCATTGAGCTGTACCCGCTCGTTGTAGCGCAGCAGGTGCGGCGAGCTGTACACGCCGACCTTCAGGCCTTGGGCCTGCAACAGCGCCGCGACAAAGGCACAGGTGGAGCCCTTGCCATTGGTGCCGGTCACCGTGATCACACGCGGTGCCGGCTGGCCCAACCCGAGGCGGGCCGCTACCTGTTGCGAGCGCTCCAGGCCCATGTCGATGGCGGACGGATGCAACTGCTCAAGGTAGGCGAGCCATTCGCCCAGGGTACGTTGGGTCATAGGTTTGCAGGCACCGGCGGCACGACGATTGGCTCGACTTTAGGCGCGACGTACACAGGCGTCGGCAGGCCCATCATTTGCGCCAGCAGGTTACCCAGGCGTGGACGCAGTTCGCCACGCGGGATGATCAGGTCGATAGCACCGTGCTCCAGCAGGAACTCGCTGCGCTGGAAGCCTTCCGGCAGCTTCTCGCGCACGGTTTGCTCGATCACACGCGGGCCGGCAAAACCGATCAGCGCCTTGGGCTCGCCGACGATCACATCGCCGAGCATCGCCAGGCTGGCGGAAACGCCGCCGTAGACCGGGTCGGTCAGTACCGAGATGAACGGAATGCCTTCTTCGCGCAGACGCGCCAGTACCGCCGAGGTCTTGGCCATTTGCATCAGGGAGATCAGCGCTTCCTGCATACGCGCACCACCGGAGGCGGCGAAGCAGATCATCGGGCAACGGTTTTCCAGGGCGTAGTTGGCCGCACGCACAAAGCGCTCACCGACGATGGCGCCCATGGAACCGCCCATGAAGGAAAACTCGAAGGCCGAGACCACCACCGGCATGCCCAGCAGCTTGCCGCTGACCGAGATCAGCGCGTCCTTCTCGCCGGTCTGCTTCTGCGCACCGACCAGACGGTCCTTGTACTTCTTGCTGTCGCGGAACTTGAGACGGTCGACCGGCTCCAGGTCAGCGCCCAGTTCGTTGCGGCCATCGGCATCCAGGAAGATGTCGATGCGCGCGCGCGCGCCGATACGCATGTGGTGATTGCACTTGGGGCAAACATCCAGGGTCTTTTCCAGCTCCGGGCGGTACAGCACCGCGTCGCAGGACGGGCACTTGTGCCACAGACCTTCAGGAACCGAGCTTTTCTTCACCTCGGAACGCATGATCGAAGGGATCAGTTTGTCTACTAACCAGTTGCTCATGCTTTCTTTCTCCAGTACCGGTGGCTTGAACACAGCCCCGCGTATGCCCTTGAGCTAAATTCATATGTGGCGATGATGCCTGCGGGACGGGGTCAGACGTTGGACCTGCCATTTCCCGCCTGCATCCTCAGCCTTCCAGACAACCTGCCAGCGCAGGGTTGCCACTTCATTTCCGGGCCACCCACAGGCGGCGCCGGGCTGTTTTACACAGTGGTAGTTATGGACGGCGGCAGACTGCCAGCCGTCACATCCCGCCACTGCTGTTGCGCACGGCCTGCATGAATGCGCGAATCCTGTTGTGATCCTTGATGCCCTTGCCCTGCTCCACCCCACCGCTGACGTCCACGGCATACGGCCGCACCTGCTCGATGGCAGCCCCGACGTTCGCAGGGTTGAGCCCACCGGCCAGGATGATCGGCTTGCTCAACCCTTCGGGAATCAGCGACCAATCGAACGCCTCACCCGTACCACCCGGTACGCCTTCGACGTAGGTGTCGAGCAGGATCCCGCGAGCGCCGATATACGCGGCACACGCCGCGGCGATATCGTCGCCCGTCTTGACCCGCAACGCCTTGATGTACGGGCGCTGATAACTTTCACACTCATCAGGCGTTTCATCGCCGTGGAACTGCAGCATGTCCAGCGGCACCGCATCCAGGGTTTCATTGAGTTCGCAGCGACTGGCGTTGACGAACAAGCCCACGGTGGTCACGAAAGGCGGCAGCGCCGCAATGATGGCCCGCGCCTGCAGCACATTCACCGCGCGCGGGCTTTTGGCATAAAACACCAGACCGATGGCATCGGCCCCTGCCTCGACTGCCGCCAGCGCGTCTTCTATGCGGGTAATCCCGCAAATCTTGCTGCGAACGGCTGACATGTCGTAGGAACCTCAGGGTTGGACCGAGAAAGTCCCGGATGTTAACAAAAGCTTTTCCGGGCGTCAGCCGCCAAGTTCACTGAAACCTGTGAGGAAGTGTGGCCCGATAAAGCGTTCCGGCAACTGGAACTCGTCGCGGTACTCCACATCCACCAAATACAGGCCAAATGGGTGCGCCGTGACGCCGCCCGTGCGACGAATGCGGCTTTCCAGCACTTCCCTGGCCCACTCAACCGGGCGCTCGCCGGTGCCGATGGTCATCAGCACGCCGGCAATGTTGCGCACCATGTGATGCAGGAACGCTCCGGCGCGAATATCCAGCACGATCATCTTGCCGTGGCGGGTGACTCGCAGGTGATGAACTTCCTTGATCGGCGACTTGGCCTGGCACTGGCCGGCGCGGAAGGCGCTGAAGTCATGCACGCCCACCAGGTGCTGCGCGGCCTCGGCCATGCGCTCGGCATCCAGTGGGCGGTGGTTCCAGGTAATTTCTTCATTGAGATGCGCGGGCCGGATCTGATCGTTGTAGATCACGTAGCGGTAACGCCGGGCGATGGCCTTGAAGCGTGCATGAAAATGCGCCGGCATGACCTTGGCCCAGCTCACACTCACGTCGTGGGGCAAATTGATATTCGCCCCCATCACCCACGCCTTCATCGACCGCTCGGCCTGGGTGTCGAAGTGCACCACCTGGCCACACGCGTGTACGCCAGCGTCGGTACGCCCGGCGCACATCAGCGACACCGGCGAGTCAGCGACTTTGGACAGGGCGTTTTCGAGGGTTTCCTGCACCGTCAGCACGCCGGAGGCCTGACGCTGCCAGCCGCGATAGCGCGAGCCTTTGTATTCCACGCCCAGGGCGATGCGGTAAAAGCCGGCGGCCGCCATTTCGGCGGCCGCGTTATCTATATTTGCCAAGAACTGAGAGCCTGATGAGTTGCGCAAAGGCGGGCATTATAAAGGCGTCGGATGCCTGACGGGCGTTTTGTTATGGATCGATGCCAAACAAATGTGGGAGGGAGCAAGTCGAATCGTCGCACCGCCCCTCCCACACTGTTATAGCGCCTGGCTTTAGATTCGGCCGAGCATTTCCTTGGCTTCGCCACGCTGGTCTTCGTTGCCTTCGACCAAGACTTCATCAAGGATGTCTTTAGCGCCATCGGCATCACCCATGTCGATGTAAGCCTGGGCCAGGTCGAGCTTGGTAGCGACTTCATCCGTGCCTGAGAGGAAATCGAAATCCGGTTCATCATCACCGCCCAGCGCGGCATCCTCGGCCGTGAAGGTCGGCTCGATCGGCGGGTGCTCCAGGCTCTGGGACAATCGGTCCAACTCGGCATTGACGTCGTCCAGTTCCGAGGCAAACGCATCGGGCTTGGCTGCCGGGGCCGTCGGCTCATCAGCCAGGGACAGGTCAAAGTCTTCCGGCAACTCGAATTCGTCCAGCGCGGCAGGTGTCAGGGTGGGCGGCTCGACAGGCGGCACGTCCTTCATCTGCTCCTCAAGTCCCGAGAGGAAGTCGTCATCGGATTTCGACGCTGGCGGATCCAGTTGCAGGTCCAGGTCAAAGTCCGAGAGATCCTGCGCATCGGCCTTTGCCTCAGTCTGTTGTTGCAGCAGTGCTTCAAAGGTTTGCTGGTCCCGGGCGATCTCGGCCGGCGAGGCAGCTTCCAGCTCATCCAGGCTAAGGTCAAAATCGTTGTCGAAGGTGTCCGCCGGCTCAGGCGCGGCCGGCTTGTCATCGAGCAAATCCTTGACGTACTGCGCATCGAGAGCCGCAGCAGCCACGGCGGCGCTGACGCCCGCTGCCAGCACGGCCATGGCCGGGAAGCGGCTCTTGAGCTGCTCGACCTGGGCGTGGTTCTCACCGTTGGCGACCAATTGCCGCTCCTGGGTGACGAAGCCGTCCTTGTCATTCTGCAGGCCGTAGACTTCCATCAGCTTCAAACGCAGGTCGCTGCGCTTGGGCTCATGCTTGATGGCTTGTTCAAGCACATCAGCCGCCTGGTTCAGGTGGCCGCGGTCGATATGGGACTGGGCCTGAGCCAATGCATCGCTGGAATTCTCCTGGGCAACAGCGACGGCCAGGGGTGCGAGCACGGAAGCGACAGTCGGCACGACAACCGGCTCAGCCACCGGGGCAGGCGCTGGCGCGGCGCCCAGCTTGACGCTCGGCGGCGGCACTTCAAGGCCTTCAAAACTGTCGGGCGGCAGGTCCTGGTCAATATTGGGCGTGAACTCAGGCTCTTCGGCCAGCGCCCGCGCCATGCGCAGATGCTTTTCCTCTTCGCGGCGGGCATTGCGATGGCGCGCCCACAGCAACAGAAGCAGCAGCACCACCAGGATGCCTGCCCCGCCAATGATGCCGAGGATAATAGGGTTGGTCAGCAAGTCATTGAACTTGCCTTCGGTGGTAGCAGGTGCCGCGACCGGCTTGGGCGGTTCAGCGGCGGGTGCAGGGGTTGCAGCGGGCGCCGCAGGCTCTGCTGCGGGCTCACCTGCCAGCTGCGCAGGGATTGCAGCCGTAGCCGGCTCACCGTTTTGCGCCTGCAAGCGAGCCAACTGGTCATTCTTCAACTGAATCAGCTTTTGCAACTTGTCCAACTGGCTTTGCAAGTCGGCGGCGCGGCTCTTCAGTTCTTCGTTATCGCGGCGGGTGGTGTCCAGCTCTTCCTGGGTCATCGCCAGCTTGTCGCTCAATGCACGGTTATCACCGGCCTTGCCCTTCGTACCTTGCTTGGCGGCTTCGGCCGAGACCAGGCTCAAGTTGTCCTTGGCCTGGGTGCTCGTCGGCGCATTGCCGGCCTGGGTACGCTTGGTCGCATCCAACTGCGCCTTGCCGGCCACTTGGCCCTTGGGGGTACGACGGCCCTGACGCCATGCGGCGTTCTGCGCGCTGACTTCGGCGATCGCTTGAGGCTGCGCCAGCGCCGTACTTTGCGTGACATCTGGCAGGCGCAGGACCTGGCCGGTTTTCAGGCGGTTGATATTGCCATCGATAAAAGCGTCAGGGTTGAGCGCCTGGATCGCCAGCATCGTCTGCTGGACCGAGGCGCCGTTACGATTCTTCGCGGCGATTTCCCACAAGGTGTCGCGGGACGTGGTGGTGTGCTGGGCGGGCGTGCCGGCGGCAGGTGCGGTACTGGCCGGCGCGCTGGCAGTCGGTGCCGGCTGGTCGAACTTGGCCGGGTCGAGCAGTACGCTGTAGTCACGCATCAAACGGCCATTGGGCCATTGCACCTGCAGCAGGAAGCGCACATAGGAATCGGGCAGCGGCTTGCTGGAGGTCACGCGCACCACGCTGCGACCTTCGGGGTTGATCACCGGGGTGAACGTCAGGTCATCGAGAAACGCCTGGCGGTCAACACCCGCATCCACGAAGGCCTGGGCAGAAGCCAGGCTCGGAGTGATCTCGGCCGCCGTGAGGCCGCCCACATCACGCAATTCGATTTCCACCGACAGCGGCTGGTTCAACTTCGACTTGAGGGTCATCTCCCCAAGTTGCAGCGCCTGCGCCATACCGGAGGACAGCGCCGAGGCGGCCGCTATTGCTAACACCAGTTTGCGAACTTGAACCATAGCCTCATCCTTTGTTTGAACGCTCCCCGCCCTGCGAGAAGGTTGGTAACCGCTGCCATAAGGCATGGCGAGCCGATAGGTCACCGACGCGCTTGTGTTTCACTTGGGACCAAGCATAGCGCCTGGCTAGAATCAATCTACAAATTGCCGCCAAGTATCTTTTACACAAGGCCTTTTATCAACAACTGCGCCAGCTCCACAGCGTTCAGGGCCGAGCCCTTGCGTACGTTATCTGACGTCAACCACAGATTTAGTTCCGCGGGGTCGTCGACACCTGCACGTACGCGTCCTACGTAAACCACATCCTGGCCGACCGCATCGCCTACAGCCGTTGGGTAATCGCCCTCCTCAACCAGCTCGATACCCGGCGCAGCATCGAGTGCACGGTTGACTGCGGCCAGATCGACCGGCGCGGCCAATTGCAACGACACTGTCAGGCTATCGCCGAAAAACACCGGGGCTTGAACGCAGGTTGCGGAAATCTTTAGCAAAGGTGTTTCCAGCACGGCACGCAGCTCGTGTACGAGGCGTTTCTCCAAGGCTGTATGACCTTGGGCGTCTGGCGTACCGACTTGAGCCAGCAGGTTGAACGCCATTTGCCGATCGAAGAACTTCGGCTCCAGTGGACGCACGTTCAATAACTCAGCGGTCTGCCGCGCCAACTCGCTGACGGCCTCCCGGCCCTGGGCAGAGACCGCCAGGTTGGCGGTGACATTCACGCGCTGGATGTCCACCAAACCCCGCAACGGCGCGAGCACTACCGCCAGGTAGGTGGCAGACGGGCTTGGGCTGCCGAGCTGGAACGGCTTTTTCAAACCGTTCAACACCTGGGCGTTGGCCTGCGGCACCACTGGCGGCGCCTGTTCGGCAGGCAATGCACCGGACAAGTCGATCACCGAACAGCCAGCGGCTGTGGCGCGCGGGGCGAAACTCAGGGTCACCGCCGGGCCTGCTGCGAAGAACGCCAACTGCGCCTTGCTGAAATCGAACTCGTCGACCTCTTTGACCCGCACGTTCTTGCCACGAAACGGCACCGAAGCCCCCGCCGAGTTGCTGCCCGCCAGCAAATACAGGGTGCCTACCGGGAAATCCAGTTCTTCGAGGATCTGCACCAGTGTTTCACCCACGGTGCCGGTGGCACCGATCACGGCGATTTCAAAGGTCTGGGTCATGGGGGCTGCCTCGGGCATTGCAGGGGGGAGCGGCACTTTACCGGGTGGCTGGGGGTGAGGCAATTAGCCTGGGCCTTGTGGTGTGGCTGATGGCGCTATCGCAAGCAAGCCCCCCCTCCCACACTTGCCCTCCATTTCAAGGTTGGAACTGGGTCGAATGTGGGAGGGGGCTTGCTCCCGATAGCGCCCGACAGAACAATAAAAAACCCCGCGCCTGTCACCAGAGCGCGGGGTTCTTCAATGCAAGAAAGCGATCAACGCTCCAGCAAAATCCGCAACATGCGACGCAGCGGTTCAGCCGCGCCCCACAGCAGCTGGTCGCCGACGGTGAACGCACCGAGGAACTGGCTACCCATGTTCAGCTTGCGCAGACGGCCCACCGGTACATTCAGGGTACCGGTGACCTTGGTCGGGCTCAGCTCCTGCATGCTGATATCGCGGTTGTTCGGCACCAGCTTGACCCAAGGGTTGTGCTGGCTGATCAAGCCTTCGATATCGGCGATCGGCACGTCTTTGTTCAGCTTGATGGTCAACGCCTGGCTGTGGCAACGCATGGCGCCAATGCGCACGCAGATGCCGTCCACCGGAATCGGGTTCTTGAAGCGACCGAGGATCTTGTTGGTCTCGGCCTGAGCCTTCCACTCCTCGCGGCTCTGACCGTTGGGCAGTTCCTTGTCGATCCACGGGATCAAGCTACCGGCCAATGGCACGCCGAAGTTCTCGGTCGGGTAGGCGTCGCTGCGCATGGCTTCGGCCACACGACGGTCGATGTCGAGAATCGCGCTGGCCGGGTCGGCCAGTTGATCGGCGACAGCGGCATGGGTCGCGCCCATCTGTTTGATCAGCTCGCGCATGTTCTGCGCACCGGCACCGGAAGCAGCCTGATAGGTCATGGCACTCATCCACTCGACCAGGCCGGCTTCGAACAGGCCACCGAGCCCCATCAGCATCAGGCTGACGGTGCAGTTGCCGCCCACGTAGTTCTTGGTGCCGGCATCCAGTTGCTGGTCGATGACCTTACGGTTGACCGGATCAAGGATGATCACCGCGTCATCCTGCATACGCAGGCTGGAAGCGGCGTCGATCCAGTAACCCTGCCAGCCGGCTTCGCGCAGCTTGGGGAAGACTTCGCTGGTGTAGTCGCCACCCTGGCACGTCAGGATCACGTCGAGGGTCTTCAACTCTTCAATGCTGTAGGCGTCCTTGAGCGGGGCAATATCCTTGCCCACGGACGGCCCTTGGCCACCTACGTTCGAAGTGGTGAAAAACACCGGCTCAATAAGATCGAAATCCTGCTCTTCCAGCATCCGCTGCATGAGCACGGAACCGACCATACCGCGCCAACCGATCAGACCTACACGTTTCATCGCAACTACACCTTGTTAAAAAGTGGGCCGCCTTGCAGCAACAACTGCAAGCGGGCCCGAGAGATTACAGATTCCGCAGCGCGGCGACTACTGCGTCGCCCATTTCTTGCGTTCCGACCCTGGTGCAGCCCTGGGACCAGATGTCCCCGGTGCGCAGGCCCTGGTCCAGTACCAGGCTGACGGCTTTCTCGATCGCGTCGGCCGCTTCACTCAGGTTGAAGGTGTAACGCAGCATCATCGACACCGACAAAATGGTCGCCAGCGGGTTGGCAATGCCCTGGCCTGCGATGTCCGGCGCCGAACCGTGACACGGCTCGTACATGCCCTTGTTGTTGGTGTCCAGGGACGCCGACGGCAACATGCCGATGGAACCTGTGAGCATGGACGCCTGGTCGGACAGGATGTCGCCGAACAGGTTGTCGGTGACGATCACGTCGAACTGCTTGGGCGCACGCACCAGTTGCATCGCGGCGTTGTCGACGTACATGTGGCTCAGTTCGACGTCCGGGTAATCCTTGGCCACTTCCTCAACGATTTCGCGCCACAGTTGGCTGGAGGCCAGCACGTTGGCTTTATCCACCGAGCACACCTTTTTGCCACGCACACGGGCCATATCGAAACCGACCCGGGCAATACGGCGGATTTCGCTCTCGCTGTACGGCAGGGTGTCGTAGGCCTGGCGCTCGCCATTTTCCAACTCGCGCACGCCCCGTGGCGAGCCGAAGTAGATACCGCCGGTCAGCTCACGCACGATCAGGATATCCAGGCCCGCCACCACTTCCGGCTTGAGGCTTGAGGCATCGGCGAGTTGCGGGTAGAGGATCGCCGGGCGCAGATTGCCGAACAGGCCCAGTTGCGCGCGGATTTTCAACAGGCCGCGCTCCGGTCGGATGTCACGCTCGATCTTGTCCCACTTCGGGCCGCCCACGGCGCCGAGCAACACGGCGTCGGCCGCACGGGCACGGTCCAGGGTTTCGTCAGCCAGGGGCACGCCGTGCTTGTCGATGGCGGCGCCGCCGATCACGTCGTGGCTCAGCTCGAAGCCCAGGCTGTACTTGGCGTTTGCAAGCTCCAGCACCTTGACCGCTTCGGCCATGATTTCCGGACCAATACCGTCGCCAGGGAGAATCAGAATCTGCTTGCTCATGGGTTCCTCATTTCATCAAGCGACCCGCCCGTGGGCAGGTCGGGAAAAATCAATCAACACTGGGCAAAGACCACCAGCACGTCGGTGCTGAAGGTGCCGTCGGCCTGAATTTCGTAATAATCGCGCACTTCCTGGCCCATCGCCCTTTGCAGCTCAAGGATTGCCGCACGCAGCACCTCTGGCGTGCGCATGCGCTCGACCCACGAGGTGTACTCCAGGCGCAGGCGCTGGCGCAGACTGTTACGCACATGCAGACCGGACTCGCTGAGTTGCTGCATCCACTCGGCGGCGGCGTAATCTCGCACGTGGCTGGTGTCGCGCAGCACTTCGACGGTTTGCAGGTAAGTGTCCAGCAATGGGCTACCCGGTGACAAGACATCCACAAACGCCGCCACCCCGCCCGGCTTGAGCACGCGGCGCACTTCCCGCAGGGCCAGGCCCAGGTCACTCCAGTGGTGGGCCGAATAACGGCTGAACACGAAGTCGAACTCGCCATCGGCGAACGGCAGACGCTCGGCGGCGCCGTGGACGGTGCGGATATTGTGCAGGCCGCGATCTTTCGCGGCGGCGGTGACCACGTCGAGCATCTGCCGGGACAGGTCATAGGCCACCACTTCTTTAACCAGAGGCGCCACCTGGAAACTCACATGACCGGCACCGCAACCCAGGTCCAGCAGCCGTGCAGCGCCCTGCCCGGCCAGCTCGGCCTGCAGCAGCGAAAACTCGGTGCCCTGGGCGTGCACGGCACTGCTCAGGTAGGCCGCAGTCTGTTCGCCGAATTGTTTTTGCACGACTTGGGTATGGGCAGTGGTGGTCATGGTGGCTTTCCTTGGGGTTTGTGGTGGTTGCACTGGCGCTATCGCAGGCAAGCCAGCTCCCACAGTTGACCGAGGTGTTCAGGCGAACATCGATCCATGTGGGAGCGGGCTTGCCCGCGATGGGGCCCGCACGGTTACCGCAAATCAGGCATCGCGAAACAACCAAGGCTGACTCGCCCGGTGCCTGGCTTCAAACGCGGCAATCGCATCGCCGTCCTGCAAGGTCAGGCCGATATCGTCCAGGCCGTTGATCAGGCAGTGCTTGCGAAACGCATCTACTTCAAAGTGATAGACCTTGCCGTCCGGACGGGTGACGGTCTGCGCGGCCAGGTCCACGGTCAACTGATAGCCCACATTCGCTTCCACTTGCTGGAACAGCTCATCCACTTCGGCATCGCTCAAGATGATCGGCAACAGGCCGTTCTTGAAGCTGTTGTTGAAGAAGATGTCGGCATAGCTGGGCGCGATGATGCTGCGAAAGCCGTACTCTTCCAGGGCCCACGGCGCGTGTTCACGGCTGGAGCCGCAACCGAAGTTTTCCCGGGCCAGCAACACACTGGCACCCTGATAGCGCTCGGCATTGAGCACAAAGTCTTTGTTCAGCGGGCGCTTGGAGTTGTCCTGGTAGGCGTAGCCCACATCCAGATAGCGCCACTCATCGAACAGGTTGGGGCCAAAACCGGTGCGCTTGATCGACTTCAAGAACTGCTTGGGGATGATCTGGTCAGTGTCCACGTTGGCACGGTCCAACGGCGCTACAAGACCTGTGTGCTGGGTAAAAGCTCTCATCGGGTATTCCTCAGATCAATTCGCGAACGTCGATGAAACGACCGTTGACGGCAGCGGCGGCGGCCATGGCCGGGCTGACCAGGTGGGTGCGGCCACCGGCGCCCTGACGCCCTTCAAAGTTACGGTTGGAGGTGGACGCGCAATGCTCGCCCGACTCCAAACGGTCCGGGTTCATCGCCAGGCACATCGAACAGCCTGGTTCACGCCATTCAAAACCGGCTTCGAGGAAGATCTTGTCCAGGCCTTCAGCTTCGGCTTGCGCCTTCACCAGGCCGGAACCCGGTACCACAATAGCTTGCTTGATGGTCGAGGCAACCTTGCGGCCCTTGGCGATCACCGCCGCGGCGCGCAGGTCTTCGATCCGCGAGTTGGTGCAGGAGCCAATGAACACGCGATCCAACTGGATGTCGGTGATCGCCTGGTTGGCTTTCAAGCCCATGTACTTCAAGGCACGCTCGATGGAGCCGCGCTTGACCAGGTCGGCCTCTTTGGCCGGGTCCGGTACGTTCTGGTCAACGGCCAGGACCATTTCGGGCGAAGTGCCCCAGCTGACTTGCGGCTTGATCTGCGCAGCGTCGAGTTCGACCACGGTGTCGAACGCCGCATCGGCGTCGGACACCAGGTCTTTCCAGGCTTCGACGGCGGCGTCCCAATCGGCGCCTTGCGGGGCAAACGGGCGACCTTTGACGTACTCCACGGTTTTCTCATCCGCCGCCACCATGCCCACACGGGCACCGGCCTCGATGGACATGTTGCAGATGGTCATGCGCCCTTCGATGGACAAGTCGCGAATGGCGCTGCCGGCGAATTCGATGGCGTGGCCGTTACCGCCGGCGGTGCCGATCTTGCCGATCACGGCGAGCACGATGTCCTTGGCGGTCACGCCAAACGGCAATTGGCCTTCGACGCGTACCAGCATGTTCTTCATTTTCTTGGCGACCAGGCACTGGGTGGCGAACACATGTTCCACCTCGGAGGTGCCGATGCCATGGGCCAGGGCGCCGAACGCACCGTGGGTGGAGGTGTGGGAGTCGCCGCAGACCACGGTCATGCCCGGCAAGGTCGCACCCTGCTCCGGGCCGATCACATGGACGATGCCCTGGCGCACGTCATTCATCTTGAATTCGGTGATGCCGTATTCGTCGCAATAGTCGTCGAGGGTTTGCACCTGCAAACGCGAGACCTGGTCGGCAATGGCCTCGATACCGCCCTTGCGCTCAGGAGTGGTCGGCACGTTGTGGTCCGGCGTGGCGATGATGGAGTCGACGCGCCATGGCTTGCGCCCGGCCAGTCGCAGGCCTTCGAACGCTTGGGGCGAGGTCACTTCATGGATGATGTGACGGTCGATATAGATCAGCGACGATCCATCATCGCGACGTTTCACTTCATGGGAATCCCAAAGCTTGTCGTAAAGCGTTTTGCCGGCCATCAGTCGGTCCTCATCAGCGGTGTTTCTATACGCCGGGCTTTTCAATAACCCTTTGGCTTGTGAGGCTGATGGTATGGCGCTACATTAAATAACTCAAATTCATATTTTTTATGCTTTGGATTACCAACTGGAATAGCACCATGGATCTGGCCAACCTCAATGCTTTTATCGCCATCGCCGAGACCGGCAGCTTCTCGGGGGCCGGCGAACGCCTGCACCTGACGCAGCCCGCCATCAGCAAACGCATCGCGGGCCTGGAGCAGCAATTGAAAGTGCGCTTGTTTGATCGCTTGGGCCGTGAAGTCGGCTTGACCGAAGCCGGCAGGGCCTTGCTGCCGCGCGCTTATCAAATCCTCAACGTGCTGGACGACACCCGCCGCGCCCTGACCAACCTTACAGGGGAAGTCAGCGGGCGCCTCACTCTGGCCACCAGCCACCATATAGGCCTGCACCGCCTGCCACCGATCCTGCGCACCTTCACACGGCAATACCCAAACGTGGCACTGGATATTCAGTTTTTGGATTCAGAAGTGGCCTACGAAGAAATACTCCATGGTCGCGCCGAAGTGGCGGTAATCACCCTGGCGCCCGAGCCGCACCATCTGGTGCGCGCCTCGCCGGTATGGGATGACCCGCTGGACTTTGTGGTAGCGCCGGAACACAGCCTGATCAGCAACGGCTCCATCAGCCTGGCCGATATCGCCAGGCACCCGGCGGTGTTTCCCGGCGGCAACACCTTTACGCACCATATTGTCAGCCGCCTGTTCGAAGCCCAGGGGCTTGCGCCAAATATTGCGATGAGCACCAACTACCTGGAAACCATCAAGATGATGGTGTCCATCGGCCTGGCCTGGAGCGTGTTGCCGCGCACCATGCTCGATGATCAAGTGGCAAGTATCGCTTTGCCGGGCATACAACTCAGTCGCCAGCTAGGCTATATCGTGCATACAGAAAGGACGCTATCGAACGCTGCGCGGGCTTTCATGAGCCTGCTGGATGCACAGGTCGATCTGCCAGGGTTACCGGCATGACACTGTGCGGCCTCGGGTTTCAAGGAAAACCGCGCTGTCTTCTCACCGAGCCAAGGCACATTGACAATGCGCAACCCCGGCGACCCCGTACCCCCCCTGCCCCGCATCTACGCCCTGGACCCCCAAGCGGCGGAGCAAAGCTGGGACAGTGCCCCGCAATTGCTGGCAGCCCTGAATGCCGCCCGGCTGGGCGCCTGGTGCTGGGAAATCGACACGGGAAGAATCAGTTGGTCACGGGGTACTCAAGCGTTATTCGGCTTTGACCCGCATCAACCCTTGCCCAAGGACCTCGACTACCTTGACTTGCTGGCCCCGCAAGACAGCGCACGGGTGGTGCGTGGTTTTCACGCGGTCCTGGCAGGAGAGCCGTTCGAACGGGCCATGCACCATCGCATCCAGTGGCCCGATGGCAGCCTGCACTGGCTGGAAATCAGCGGCAGCCTCGCGCCGGAAAAAGCCGGACGGCGCCGCATGATCGGAGTGATCCGCGAGATCACCCATCAGCGCGACCGCGAACACGCCCTCAGCCACTCCGAAAAGCGCTTCGCCACATTGTTCCATTTATGCCCGAACATGGTGCTACTGACCCGCCAGGCCGATGGCTTGATCAGCGAAGCCAACCAGTATTTCGAAATGCTGTTCGGCTGGCCGGTGGCCGATGCCATCGGCCGTACCACCCTGGAACTGGGCCTGTGGCGCCATCCGGAGCAGCGTGCACTGCTGGTCAAGGCCACCCAGCGCAAAGGCGAACCCATCACCATGGAGGTGCAGTTCTGCGCCAGCAACGGCCAGATCCACGACGGCACGCTCAGCGCCCAGAAGGTGGAACTGGACGGTGAGGCTTACCTGATCAGCACGTTCCTGGACACCACCGAACGCAAAAACGCCGAGCAAGCGCTCAAAGACAGCCAGGAGCGCCTCGACCTGGCCCTGGATTCCGCGCAACTGGGCGCCTGGGATTGGCACATCCCCAGCGGCATGCTCTACGGCTCGGCCCGCGCCGCCCAACTGCACGGGCTCGAACCCGCGCCCTTTCATGAATCCTTCGATGCATTTTTCGAAGGGATGTCCGACCAGGATCGCGAGGGTATGCGCAATGCCTACCGCAGCTTGCGTGAAGGCCCGGACGGCAACTACCAATTGACCTACCGCGTGCAGTTGGAGGACGGCAGCCCACGCTATCTGGAAAGCCGTGCGCGCCTGTACCGCGACGAAGCAGGCAAACCCCTGCGCATGGCGGGCACCTTGCTGGATATCACCGATCAGGTCGAACGCGAGCAACGCCTCACCGCCTCCGAGGAAAAATTTGCCAGCCTGTTCCAGGCCAGCCCCGACCCTATCTGCGTGACCTGCCTGGAAAGCGGCGCTTTTATCGAGATCAACCCGGCGTTTACCCAGACCTTTGGCTGGACAGCCGCCGAAGTACTGGACAAAAGCGCCGAACAAATCGGCCTGTGGGACGACTCCAGCAAGCGCCTGCAACGCATCGAGCGGGTGATTCGCGAACAGGCCCTGAGCAATGTGGCCATCGTGGTGCATCACAAGGACGGCCAAAGCCTGACCTGCGTCATCTCCAGCCGCTTGATCAAGGTCAGCGACCAACCCTGCATCGTCACCACCCTTCGGGATATCACCCAGCAGCAACGCTCGGAAGCTGCCCTCAAGGCCAGTGAAGAGAAGTTCGCCAAGGCGTTTCACTCCAGCCCCGACGCGATTTCAATCACCGAACGCGACACCGGCCGTTATGTGGAGGTCAATGACGGTTTTTGCCGCCTGACCGGTTACCGCACCGAAGAAGCCATCGGCCTGACCCTGTACCAGATCGGCATCTGGGCCGATGAAAACCAGCGCGCGGCATTATTGGCCGAGTTGCAGATCAAGGGCCGCATCCATCATCTGGAAATGCTCTGGCACAACAAACGAGGCGAGGTGCTGGCGGTGGAGGTCTCGGTCGAGCCGATCACCCTGAACGAAACCCCCTGCCTGCTGCTGACCGCACGAGACGTCAGCCTGCTGAAAAACGCCCAGGCGCAGATCCGCCATCTGGCCTATCACGACCCGCTCACCAACCTGCCCAATCGCGCACTGCTGATGGACCGCCTGAGCCAGCAGATCGCCCTGCTCAAGCGCCACAACCTGCGCGGCGCCCTGCTGTTCCTCGACCTCGACCACTTCAAGCACATCAACGATTCCCTCGGCCACCCGGTGGGCGATACCGTGTTGAAAATCGTCACCGCACGCCTGGAAGCCAGCGTGCGCATGGAGGACACCGTGGCACGCCTGGGCGGCGATGAGTTTGTGGTGCTGCTCAGCGGTCTTGAGGGTAAGCGCCAGGAGGTCAGCGACCAGGTGCAAAGCGTGGCCGATACATTGCGTGAGTTGCTGTCGGAGCCGATGTTCCTTGACGGCCATCGTTTGCAGGTCACGCCCAGCATCGGCGTAGCGCTGATTCCCGACCACGGCACCACGCCAGCCGATTTGCTCAAGCGTGCCGACATCGCCCTGTACCGCGCCAAGGATTCAGGGCGCAATACCACACAGATGTTCCACAACAGCATGCAAAAAACCGCCAGCGAGCGCCTTCGCATGGAGACCGACCTGCGCCTGGCCCTGTCACGCGGCGAGTTCAGCGTGCATTACCAGCCCCAGGTGGATGCGCGTGGCAACCGGATTGTGGGGGCCGAGGCCCTGGTGCGCTGGCAACATCCGCAACTGGGCGCGCAGTCGCCGACGGAATTTATCAAGGTATTGGAAGACAGCGGCCTGATCCTGGAAGTCGGCACCTGGATTCTCGATGAAGCCTGCGGCGCCTTTGCCCAGTTGATTGCCGACGGTCTGGTAGACCCGCTCAATTTCAGCCTGTGCGTGAATATCAGCCCGCGGCAGTTTCGCCAGAACGACTTTGTGGAACGGGTAGAACACAGCCTCAAGCAGCATCAACTGCCCTCCAGCCTGCTGAAACTGGAGATCACCGAAGGCATCGTGATCCAGAACCTGGACGATACCGTGGCGAAGATGCGTCGCCTGAAAAAGCTCGGCGTGAGCTTCGCAATGGATGACTTCGGCACCGGCTACTCATCCCTGACCTACCTCAAGCGCCTGCCCGTGGATGCATTGAAAATCGATCAGTCATTCGTACGCGATGCCACCCACGACCCTAATGACGCCGAGATCATCCGCGCCATCGTAGCCATGGCGCGCAGCTTGAACCTGGACGTGATCGCCGAGGGCGTGGAAACCCCGGAGCAACTGGCGTTCCTGCAAAAGCTGGGCTGCCATTTATTCCAGGGTTATCTGCACAGCCGTCCGTTGCCGATAGAAGGCTTCAGGCGGTTGCTGGAACAGGGTCGAGCGGGACCGGATGCTGCATGCCCAGCAGACGGCTGACGCATTGCAGGTCGGTCTCGCGGCGCAGCGCGGTGAACAGCTCCACCGCCTGCGGGTAGTTGCGCGTCAGCATCGCCAGCCATTGCTTCAAGCGGCCGGGTGCCTGTTTTTCAGTCAGTTGCGCCACCGACTGGCGCCAGAACTCCTGAAGCATCGGCTGCATCTGCGCCCAGGTCATCTCGACCACTTCCTCACCGGCCTTGGCCGCCACAATCTGCCTTGCCAGGTCAGGACGCGCCACCAGGCCACGGCCGAGCATGATGTCTTCGGCGCCACTGATTTCACGGCAACGCTTCCAATCTTCGACGCTCCAGATATCACCATTGGCAAATACCGGCACCTTGACCACGTCCTGCACCCGCGGGATCCACTCCCAGTGGGCCGGCGGCTTGTAGCCATCGGCTTTGGTGCGCGCGTGGACGACGATATGTGCAGCACCGCCCTCGGCCAACGCGGTGGCGCATACCAGCGCGCCATCCGGGCTGTCGAAGCCCAGGCGCATCTTGGCGGTCACGGGAATGTGGGCGGGCACGGCACGGCGCACGTGCTCGACGATCTGGTTGAGCAGCTCCGGCTCCTTGAGCAGCACCGCGCCACCCCGGGACTTGTTGACGGTCTTGGCCGGGCAACCAAAGTTCAGGTCAATCACCTCAGACCCCAGCTCACAGGCCAGGGCAGCGTTTTCGGCCAGGCACACCGGGTCGGAGCCGAGCAGTTGCACACGCAGCGGCACACCCGCTGCGGTATGGGCACCGTGCAGCAGCTCCGGAGCGAGCTTGTGGAAATAGGCCGGGGTGAGCAGGCGGTCGTTGACACGGATGAACTCGGTCACACACCAATCGATACCGCCCACGTGGGTCAACACGTCCCGCAGGATGTTGTCGACCAACCCCTCCATGGGCGCCAAAGCAATTTGCATGGAAAACACTCAACAAAAATCGTGGCGCAGTTTACTGGGTTTCCGGCGAGGACCGTTAACCCCCTGTCAGGGCGGGACCGTAACCTTCAATAAACTCGGCAGGCATACGCTTGGGTTTGCCGCTGGACAACTCGATGCACACAAAGGTGGTTTGCGCGCGCAGCAGCGTCGCGCCGTCGCGGGGGCGTACCAGTTGGAAACGACGGGTCATTTTCAGGCGCTGATCCCAGTCGACGATCCAGGTGGCCAGTTGCAGCTCATCGCCTTCATAGCCTGCCGCCAGATAATCGATCTCATGGCGTACCACCGCCATGGCGCGGTCCAGGCGGCGATACTCGGTGAGGTCCAGACCCAGGCGCTGGGAGTGGCGCCAGGCGCAACGCTCAAGCCAGGACACGTACACCGCGTTGTTGGCGTGCCCGAGGCCGTCGATGTCTTCAGGCGCAACCTGCAGATCGATGATAAACGGCGTTGCCAAATCCCAGCCCATGCCTTGCTCCAGTCGATTGATGTCGGCGGGGCAGTGTATCAGGCGGTTTGCCGCTGCTGTAGACGGCGGCAGTCGAGGCGCGCCTCTTCAGCGCACCGCCGACTTGGCCGCTCGGATTACGCGGTCCGACAACTCACCCGGCCCCAGTGCGCGAGCCAATGTCAGGCCACCCACCATCAAGGCCATGTCCGCCAGCGCCTTGTCGATGTCTTCAGGGCTGTCGGCCAGCTGCGCAGTCATCAGCTCCACGTGCTCGCTCAAGACCTCGCGAAATGCGTCGGGCAAGCGACCCATCTCGCCAACTGTGGCCGGCAAGGGGCAGGCCTGGGAGGTTGAATCACGATGCTTGCGTGACAGATAGAAGGCCGCCACCAGCGCCCGACGCTCTTCGCCGGTGAGCTGCGTGTCCAGATCGTCGATAGAGGCCCGGCGCTGCGCCAGCAACTGGCTGAACGCCTCCAGCATCAACGCGTCCTTGCTTTCAAAGTGCGCGTAGAAACCACCGACGGTCAGCCCTGCCGCCCCCATGACCTCCCCCACACTCGGCTCAGCCGGGCCGCGCTGGATCAATGCCGCGCTGGCAGCCTGCAAAATACGTTCGCGGGTTTGCGCTTTTTTATCGCTCATCAAGGCCTCCGACTTTCATGGGTTGGATATTATTACCATAATAATATTGCGCAAGCGAAAGGTACGACCGCCGGTCAGAACAAAAAAATGGAATCAATCAAGAAAATGGCCGAACGCCAGACAAACAAAAGGGCCATTCAATAATTGAATGACCCTTAAAAATCCCGCAAAGCGGGTAATCGTGGCGTCCCCTAGGGGACTCGAACCCCTGTTACCGCCGTGAAAGGGCGGTGTCCTAGGCCACTAGACGAAGGGGACACAAACCTTCTATACACTGATCAGCGCTGAGAACTGATCGATTCAAGGACGGTGTGGCCGGAACCTTGAACCTGTAAAATTGGTGGAGCTAAACGGGATCGAACCGTTGACCTCTTGCATGCCATGCAAGCGCTCTCCCAGCTGAGCTATAGCCCCGGATTTTTCGTCTCGCGACGCAGCAGACCTTTCGAGCTGCTTGTTGAAACTGGCGTCCCCTAGGGGACTCGAACCCCTGTTACCGCCGTGAAAGGGCGGTGTCCTAGGCCACTAGACGAAGGGGACGAAACCTTCTGTACATCTGATCAGAGCTGAGACCTGATCAATTCAAGGACGGTGTGGCCGGAACCTTGAACCTGTAAATTGGTGGAGCTAAACGGGATCGAACCGTTGACCTCTTGCATGCCATGCAAGCGCTCTCCCAGCTGAGCTATAGCCCCTCATCGGTGAGGACGGGGCGAATCTTAATGGCGGTTTGGAAACGTGTCAAATTTATTTTCAACAATTTTCAAAATTTTTTGCCGGGATAACAATCACTTACCGACGAAACCCCGGAAAACCGGGGTTTCGTCACTGCAACGGCCTGCTTAAGCGATGGCGCCCAGCAGCTTTTCCCATTCCTTGTTTTCTTTCTTCGACACACCACCAAGCAAATCAAGGGCTTGGCGCAGGCGGAAACGGGTCAGGTCCGGGCCGAGGATTTCCATCGCATCGAGCACCGACACCGAACTCGCTTGCCCGGTGATCGCGGCAAACATCAGCGGCATGGCATCGCGCAGTTTCAGCTCAAGGGATTCCACCACCGCCTGGATCGTGGCCGTGATCGCATCTTTTTCCCACTGGCGCAGGCTTTCGAGCTTCCACAGGATCAACTGCATCAGTTGGCGAACCTGGTCGCCGGAGAGCTTTTTGGATTCAAACAGCTTGGCATCCGGGTTCACGCCGCCGGCAAAGAAGAAACTGGCCAAGGGCGCGACCTGGCTGAATGTCTCTACCCTGCCCTGCACCAACGGCGCAATCTTCATCATGTACTCGGGGTTCAACGCCCATTGCTGCACGCGGCTGGCAAACTCTTCCACGGGCAAGTCACGCAGCCACTGGCCGTTGAGCCACGACAGCTTCTCGATATCGAAGATCGGCCCGCCGAGGGAGACACGGGAGAGATCGAAGTTGTCGACCATTTCCTGCAACGAGAATTTCTCGCGCTCGTCCGGCATCGACCAGCCCATGCGGCCCAGATAGTTGAGCATCGCCTCAGGCATAAAGCCCATGCGCTCGTAGAACGTTACCGACGTTGGGTTCTTGCGCTTGGACAGCTTGCTCTTGTCCGGGTTACGCAGCAGCGGCATGTAGCACAGCTGCGGTTGCTCCCAGCCGAAGTATTCGTACAGCAGGATCAGTTTCGGCGCCGATGGCAGCCACTCTTCACCGCGCAGCACATGGGTGATGCCCATCAGGTGATCGTCGACCACGTTGGCCAGGAAGTACGTCGGCAAGCCGTCGGTCTTCATCAACACTTGCATGTCCATGCGGTCCCACGGGATTTCGACGTCACCGCGCAGCATGTCCGGCACCACGCACACGCCTTCGCTCGGCACTTTCATGCGGATAACGTGGGGTTCGCCAGCCGCCAGGCGTGCGGCCACTTCTTCTTTGGACAGCAGCAGCGCGCGACCATCGTAGCGCGGGGTCTCGCCACGGGCCTGTTGCTCGGCGCGCATCTGGTCAAGCTCTTCGGCGGTGCAGAAGCACGGGAAGGCGTGGCCCATGTCGACCAGTTGCTGGGTGTATTGCTTGTAGATGTCGCTGCGCTCGCTCTGGCGATACGGGCCATGCGGGCCGCCGACGTCCGGACCTTCAGCCCAGGTAATGCCCAGCCAGCGCAAGGCATCGAAAATCTGCTGTTCCGACTCACGGGTGGAGCGCAGTTGATCGGTATCTTCGATCCGCAGGATGAATTCACCACCATGCTGCTTGGCAAAGCAGTAGTTGAACAAGGCGATGTAAGCAGTACCGACGTGGGGATCCCCAGTAGGCGATGGCGCAATGCGCGTGCGGACGGTGGTCATGGCAGGTCTCGAATGGGCGATAAAACTGAAAATTGAAACAAGGGGCGAATGGTAACAGCCTGGGGGATATCTGGAAAACCGAGGCGCGGCCATCGCAGGCAAGCCAGCTCCCACATTTTGACCGCGTTCACAGATCAATGTGGGAGCCGGGCTTGCCCGCGATGAGGCCAGCCCAATCAACGCAAATTAAACAGCCAACAGACGCTCGCGCAACTTGCCAATCTCATCCCGCGTCTGCGCCGCCGCCTCAAACTCCAGGTCCCGAGCCAGCTGGTACATCTTCTCTTCCAACTGCCGAATCCGCTTGGTGATCTCACTCGGCGAGCGCAGTTCGTTCTCGTACTTGGCACTTTCCTCGGCAGCCTTGGCCATGCCCTTGCGCTTCTTGCTGCGCGAGCCGGGCACGGTGGCGCCTTCCATGATGTCGGCAACGTCCTTGAACACGCCCTTGGGGGTGATGCCGTGTTCCAGGTTGAACGCGATCTGTTTGTCGCGACGACGCTGGGTCTCGCCAATCGCCCGCTCCATGGAGCCGGTGATGCGGTCCGCATACAGGATCGCCCGGCCATTGAGGTTACGCGCCGCCCGGCCGATGGTCTGGATCAACGAGCGCTCGGAGCGCAGGAAGCCCTCCTTGTCCGCATCCAGAATCGCCACCAGCGACACTTCGGGCATGTCCAGGCCCTCACGCAGCAGGTTGATCCCCACCAGCACATCGAAGGTCCCCAGGCGCAGGTCGCGGATGATCTCTACCCGCTCCACGGTGTCGATGTCCGAGTGCAGGTAACGTACGCGCACGCCGTGGTCGGCCAGGTAGTCGGTCAAGTCTTCGGACATGCGCTTGGTCAATGTGGTAACCAGCACCCGCTCTTCCAGGGCCACGCGCTTGTTGATCTCCGACAGCAGATCGTCGACCTGAGTCAGCGCCGGGCGGATTTCAATCTCCGGGTCCACCAGGCCAGTAGGTCGCACCAACTGCTCGATCACGCGACCAGCGTGCTCGGCTTCATAGTTGCCGGGCGTCGCCGACACAAAGATGGTCTGCGGGCTGATGGCCTCCCACTCGTCAAAGCGCATTGGCCGGTTGTCCAGCGCCGACGGCAGGCGGAAGCCGTACTCCACCAGGGTTTCCTTACGCGAGCGGTCGCCCTTATACATGGCCCCCACCTGCGGCACGCTGACGTGGGATTCGTCGATCACCAGCAAGGCGTCCGGCGGCAGGTAATCATAGAGGGTCGGCGGCGGCGCCCCGGATTCGCGACCCGACAGGTAGCGCGAGTAGTTTTCGATGCCGTTGCAGTAGCCCAGCTCCAGGATCATTTCCAGGTCAAAACGGGTGCGCTGCTCAAGGCGCTGGGCTTCCACCAGCTTGTTGTTGGAACGCAGGTATTCCAGACGCTCGGCCAACTCGACCTTGATACCCTCGATGGCGCCCATCAGGGTTTCACGCGGGGTCACGTAGTGGCTTTTCGGGTAGAAGGTAAAGCGCGGCAGCTTGCGGATCACCTCGCCGGTCAACGGGTCGAAGGCCGACAGGCTTTCGACTTCGTCATCGAACAGCTCGATGCGGATCGCTTCCAGGTCGGATTCGGCCGGGTAGATGTCGATCACATCGCCGCGCACCCGGAAGGTGGCGCGGGCGAAGTCCATGTCGTTACGGGTGTACTGCAGGCTCGCCAGGCGGCGCAGCAGTTCGCGCTGGTCGAGTTTGTCGCCACGGTCAACGTGCAGCACCATCTTCAAGTAGGTTTCGGGGCTGCCCAGACCGTAGATGCACGACACCGTGGTGACGATGATCGCGTCCTTGCGCTCCAGCAACGCCTTGGTCGCCGACAGCCGCATCTGTTCGATATGGTCGTTGATCGATGCATCCTTCTCGATAAAGGTATCGGAGGACGGCACGTAGGCTTCGGGCTGGTAGTAGTCGTAGTAGGAAACGAAGTACTCAACCGCGTTGTTGGGGAAGAACGCCTTGAACTCGCCGTAAAGCTGCGCGGCCAGGGTCTTGTTCGGCGCCAGCACCAGGGTCGGGCGGTTGGTCTGGGCGATCACGTTGGCGATGCTGAAGGTCTTGCCGGAACCGGTCACCCCAAGCAGCGTCTGGTGCGCCAGGCCGGCCTCGATGCCTTCGACCATCTGGCGAATGGCTTCCGGTTGATCGCCGGCGGGTTCAAAACGGGTAACGAGCTGGAAATCCGACATAACGTACCTCGTGAAGTCACCCCAGACTCGACACCGCCAGGGACGAAATAGCTCAGCAACCCGCGAATAATCATCGCAGGTTGCAGGAAAAAACCATGATAGCTGTAGAAGTGGTGGCGAATGTGACGGGTTTCAAGGCTGACGTCCTACATGTCCTTTCCCTTCAAGGTTGCAATAAGACTAACGGTCAGCAAATAAACCGAAAAACTTGGCCGAAAAGCCATTTCGGCTGTCGCCCTGCGCGGTGATGGCCTCTATACTAGCTCCCCGTTTGTGCACCGCTCTAGTGCATTCGGCTGGAGCGCGACACGTCCCTCCCTTCCCCCATAGAGCTGCCGCAAAAATGAGCCTGTTCTCCGCTGTCGAAATGGCACCACGCGATCCTATCCTGGGCCTCAACGAAGCATTCAACGCCGATACACGAACCACCAAGGTCAACCTTGGCGTGGGCGTTTACTGCAACGAGGAGGGGAAAATTCCACTCTTGCGTGCCGTTGCCGAAGCGGAAGCCATTCGCGTGGCGCAACACGCCGCCCGTGGCTACTTGCCGATCGACGGTATCGCGGCCTACGACCAGGCCGTGCAGAAGCTGCTGTTTGGTGCGCAGTCGCCGCTGCTGAGCGCCGGCCGTGTGATTACCGCCCAGGCCGTCGGCGGTACTGGCGCGCTGAAAATCGGCGCAGACTTCCTCAAGCAACTGCTGCCCAACGCCGTCGTCGCCATCAGCGACCCAAGCTGGGAAAACCACCAGGCGCTGTTCGAAAAAGCCGGTTTCCCGGTGCAGACGTACCGTTATTACGACGCGGCCACCCATGACGTGAACCGTGCCGGCCTGCTCGAAGACCTCAACGCCCTGCCACCACAGTCCATCGTGGTGCTGCACGCCTGCTGCCACAACCCGACCGGCGTCGACCTGAGCCCGGCCGACTGGCAAGACGTGCTGGAGGTGGTCAAGGCCAAGAACCTGGTGCCGTTCCTCGACATGGCCTACCAGGGCTTTGGCGATGGCATCGACGAAGACGCCGCCGCAGTGCGCCTGTTCGCTGAGTCGGGCCTGACCTTCTTTGTGTCCAGCTCGTTCTCCAAGTCGTTCTCGCTGTATGGCGAGCGCGTAGGCGCGCTGTCGATCGTCAGCGAGTCCAAGGAAGAAAGCGCGCGCATCCTGTCCCAGGTCAAGCGCGTGATCCGCACCAACTACTCCAACCCGCCCACCCACGGCGCAGCCATCGTTGCCGCAGTGTTGAACAACCCTGAGCTGCGCGCTCAGTGGGAAGCCGAGTTGGCCGAAATGCGCCTGCGCATCCGCGGTATGCGCGAGCAGATGGTGGCCGAGCTGGCCAAGGCTGCGCCAGGTCATGACTTCAGCTTCGTCGGTCGCCAGCGTGGGATGTTCTCCTACTCCGGCCTGACCGTTGAGCAAGTCACACGCCTGCGTACCGAGTTTGGCATCTATGCACTGGACACCGGGCGTATCTGTGTGGCGGCGCTGAACCAGTCGAACATTGGTGCGGTGACCAAGGCGATTGTCGAGGTGCTGTAAGCCGGCAAGCGTTAGACGAAGGGGGAAGCCATTGGCTTCCCCCTTTTTATTGGCGAACACACTAGACTGAACGTCGACTGCCTCCTTGCTGCGAGAACCCTATGAGAAACGATGACCTGGACCTGCGCGCCGACCGCGACGAATTGCACGACTATGCCCCACGCGCACCGCAAGCCAAGCGCCAGAAGAGTTTGGTTCTGCAAGTGGCGTTAGGTGTATTTCTTGGAGGGTTGGCTTTATGGCTGGTGCAACTGGGTGCAACGGCGATCATGGCCAAACTGGCGATGGGCACCCTGCAATTTGGCGGCTGATGCAAGACACCTGTGGGAGCTGGCTTGCCTGCGATAGCAGCGGTTCAGTTAAAGATTCATTGACTGACACACCGCTATCGCAGGCAAGCCAGCTCCCACATTTGATCTAGGATGCTGGCAGATTGCGTTCTTCCAGCAGTTTTACGAAACTGTTCAAACTCTGCGAAACCGTGCCCCGCCGCCAGATCAGCCAGGTATTGAGCAGTCGAAAGCTGTCCGTCAACGGCCACACACTCACCGCCGCACACCCCGGCATACTCTCCAGCATACTGCGCGGCATCAGCGCCAGCCCGGCCCCGGCGCTGACACAGGCCAACATGCCATGGTAGGACTCGATCTCGAAGATCTTGCCCGGCACCGCGCCATCCTGTGAAAACCAGCGTTCAAAGTGATGCCGGTACGAGCAGTTCGAGCGAAACGTATAGATGTTCTCGCCATTCACATCCTGCCCCCGGCTGATCGGCGCGTGATGCAGCGGCGCGATCACCACCATCTCCTCCTCAAACACCGCCACACCCTCCAGCGTGGAATGCAGCACCGGCCCATCGACAAAGGCCGCCGTCAGCCGGCCCGACAGTACGCCTTCGATCATGGTGCCCGAGGGGCCCGTACTCAGGTCCAACTCCACCTTGGTGTATTGCTGGTTATACGCCGCTAGTAACGCCGGGATACGCACCGCCGCCGTGCTCTCCAGCGAGCCCAGGGCAAAGGCGCCTTGGGGCTCCTCCCCCGCCACCGTGGCGCGGGCTTCCTGCACCAGATCGAGAATGCGCCGCGTATAGCCGAGGAAATTCCACCCCGCAGGGGACAAACGCAATCGACTCTTCTCACGGATGAATAACTCCACGCCCAAATCCTGCTCCAGTTGCTTGATGCGCGTGGTGAGGTTCGACGGCACCCGATGAATCAACTGTGCGGCGGCGCTGATGCTGCCTTGTTCGGCAACCGCCTTGAAGATTTCCAGCTGCACCAGATCCAAGTCATTCTCCATTCATGAACGTATTGCTTAATATTATTCAGTTTCCAGAAAAGATACAGCCCCGTACGCTGGTCCCATTCCACTCATTCAGCCGGACGGTGCCATGAACAACGCTATTTCCCACCAGACCCACGCCTTGTCGATCAATCCCGCCAACGGTGAAACCGTTGCCAGCTACCCCTATGAAAGCGCAGCACAACTGGATGCCGCCCTCACCCGCGCGACCGATGCCTTCCGTACCTGGCGCCACACCCCGGTGAACCAGCGTGCCGACTATCTGCTGGCCCTGGCTGTCGCCCTGCGTGAGCAAGCTGAAGACATGGCGCAGATGATCACCCTGGAAATGGGCAAGCCTATCGCCCAGGCCCGCGCCGAGATTGAAAAATGCGCCCAGCTCAGCGAGTGGTACGCCGCCCACGGCCCGGCCATGCTCGCCCCGGAACCTACCTTGGTGGACAACGGCAGCGCCCGGATCGAATACCGCCCACTGGGCCCGATCCTCGCGGTGATGCCGTGGAACTTCCCGGTGTGGCAAGTGCTGCGCGGCGCCGTGCCGACCCTGCTCGCCGGCAACACCTATGTACTCAAACATGCGCCCAACGTAATGGGCAGCGCCTACCTGATCCAGCAAGCGCTGCGCAAAGCCGGTTTTGCCGAAGGCGTGTTTGAAGTGATCAACGTGACCCAGGACGGCGTGTCCACCGCCATCGCCGACCCGCGCATCGCCGCCGTGACGCTCACCGGCAGCGTTCGCGCCGGTATTGCCATCGGCTCACAGGCCGGGGCCGCGTTGAAAAAATGCGTGCTGGAACTGGGTGGCTCCGACCCGTTTATCGTGCTCAACGACGCCGACCTCGACGCCGCCGTACAAGCCGCCGTCATCGGCCGCTTCCAGAACAGCGGCCAGGTCTGCGCAGCCGCCAAGCGCTTGATCATCGAAGCAGGCGTGGTTGAAGCCTTCACCGCCAAATTCCTGGAAGCCAGCCGCGCCCTGGTGATGGGCGAACCCACCTCGACCGCCACCTATATTGGCCCCATGGCGCGTTTTGATCTGCGTGACGAACTGCACGGCCAGGTCCAGGCGACCCTGGAAGAAGGCGCCAGGCTGCTGCTGGGCGGCCATAAAGTCGCGGGCGCGGGCAATTACTATGAGCCGACCGTACTGGCCGACGTCACCGACCAAATGACGTCGTTCAAACAGGAACTGTTCGGCCCCGTGGCGTCGATCATCACCGCCCGCGACGCCGACCACGCCGTGGCCCTGGCCAACGACAGCGAGTTCGGCCTGACGGCCAGCATCTTCACGGCCGACTCGGCAAAGGCGCGAGCGATTGCCGACCAGCTGGAAACCGGCGGGGTCTTCGTCAACGCGTTCAGCGTGTCGGACCCTCGGGTGGCGTTTGGCGGCGTAAAGAAAAGCGGGTTCGGCCGCGAGCTGTCGCACTTCGGTGTACGCGAGTTCTGCAATGCGCAGACGGTGTGGCTGGATCGCAAGTAGCCTGCCAGCCTTGGCACTTCAACAATTAATATGTCGTCGCACGCACTGCACCAAACCATCCAGGGCCTGGGGTTTTACCGGCGCGAGCACACAGACCGTGTGCTCGCGCGCTCCTTCCGTCACTGTCAGGGTGTAATGCACCTGGCCGGGGTTGCCTGGTTCAGGGCGAGTGCTTTGCGGCAACCGAAAGAAACCCGAGTCTTCGATCAGTTGCCGCAACTCTTGCTGGTCCTGCTCGGGCAGCGCGTCCAGTTCGACGCTGCGCGGTTTGGCCAACCCTGGAAAAAACGCCGCCCCGCCGCTTTCCTTGATTGAAATTCGCATGGCTGTTCCTCGCCGCACAGGCGGCTTCGTCAAACGTTAATGCCCACCGCTTTCCAGCCTGCCTTGACCGCCTTCTGCTCATCCTTGTTTACGCCATAAAGCTGACCGGCAATATCATGGGTGATACGCGCAAAACGCAAAAAGCCGGAATTGGGCCGCAGCCGCGAATCGCGCAGTGCGTCATACCAGATCCGCCCTGCACGCTCCCAGGCGAACCCGCCAATCTTGGTCGCCACCTGATAGAACGCGTGGTTGGGAATGCCGGAATTGATATGCACGCCACCATTGTCCTCGTAGGTTTGCACAAAATCATCCATATGCCCCGGCTGCGGGTCTTTGCCCAGCAGCTTGTCATCAAAGGCGCTGCCCGGGGCTTTCATCGAACGCAGAGCGGTGCCTTTGATCTTTTTGGTAAACAGCCCCTTGCCGATCAACCAGTCGGCGTCCTCGGCCGTTTGCTTCAGCGCGTACTGCTTGATCAACGAACCGAATACATCCGACAGCGACTCGTTCAGCGCGCCGGACTGGTTGAAGTACATCAGCTTGGCCTCATCCTCGGTCACGCCATGAGCCAACTCATGGCCAATGACGTCGAGTGCCACGGTGAAACGATTGAACAACTGCTGGTCGCCATCGCCGAACACCATCTGGGTCGAATTCCAGAACGCGTTGTTGTAGTCCTGGCCGAAGTGCACCGTGGCGTCCAGCGCCATGCCCGCATCGTCGATGGAGTTGCGGTCGAATACCTGGTCAAAAAAATCGAAGGTCGCGCCCAGTCCATCATAGGCTTCGTCCACCGCGGCATCGCCACTGGCGGGCTGCCCTTCACCGCGAATCAGCTTGCCGGGCAGGCTATCGGTGTTTCCGGCGCTGTAGATCGAGCGCTGTTTCTCGGCGCCCACGGCCAGCGCCATGCGGGCCGGGCCCTTGGCGGGTACCGCGACCATACGCAACGACCGGAACGTGCTGTCCTTGGCGCGCGTGCGTAATGCGACCTCCCGCTGGGCTTTATCCCCGTGGCGGGCGATCTGGTCGAGCATGTACGGCGGGATCAGGCAGAAAATCGGGTTGCGCAGTTGGCGAACACACATGAGCTGGCTCCTTTTTGGCGTGTGATGAACGTCCGGGTAACGGTTTTCAGGATAGCCCTGTGTTCGCCCCCTGGGCCAAATTGTCATGAGTTTGTGTTTCAGTGGTGTTTATCCGAGGCCCATAAGGAACATGCCCATGCCCGCCCGCACAGCCCAAATCGACCTTTCCCACCGCCCAAGGCTCGCCGACCTGCGTCCATTGGTCGCGGCCAGCCCCACCCTGCTGGAAGCCAGAGCCGCGACGCCGCGTGTCACAGCGGCCAAGGACTTCAAAAACCGCGCGGGCTATGCCGACGATTTCCTCAGCGATTTCGTGGTGCCATGGCCCACGGTTGGCGAGCCACTGGCGGGCGACGTGCAACCCAAGCGCCTGGACTACACGCATTTCTCCATCACCATGTCGCGCTCCCGACGATTGGCGCTCTACGTGGGGGTCAATATCGACGGCGCCAAGCATGTGGACATCACGCGCAGCAACGACACCTGGGCCTACGATGGCCGCTTGCCCCTGGACGCCCAAGTAGGTGAAGACCTCTATGCCGGCAATGGCCTGGACCGCGGCCACCTGGTACGGCGCCAGGACCCCAACTGGGGCGACGAGGCGAACACCGCCAACTTCGACACCTTTCACTTCACCAACTGCTCCCCTCAAATGAGCGGCTTCAACCAGAAAACCTGGCTGGAGCTCGAAGACTACATCCTCGACAACACCCAGCGCTGGAAAGCCCGGGCCACGGTGTTTACCGGGCCAGTGTTCGCCGATGACGACCGGCTTTACCGTGGCGTGAAAATCCCCAAGGCGTTCTGGAAAGTGGTGGCCTACCTCAGCGACGATGGCAAACCGTCCGCCAGCGCCTACATGATTGACCAAAGCCGCGAGCTGGGCCAACTCGACCTGGTATTCGGCCCGCTTCGCACCTACCAGCGCAGTGTGATTGCGATCGAACAACTGACCGGAATCCGCTTCGCCAACCTGGCCGACTACGACGGGTTCAGCAACGAAGAGCGCGCCACAGGCACCCGGATCGAAGCGCTGATCCGCGGGCCGCAAGATATTCGACTCTGATTCGCGCCTACAGGGTGTGATCGCTTACCATACCGCCGCCGGTTCCCGTATGGGACTAACAGGGAATTCGAAACGCCGCACGCGACGTGAACCGAAACTGCCCCCGCAACTGTAGATGCCGAGCCTGCTCCCACTGCCACTGGACCGCGTCCGGGAAGGCGGGAGCAAGGCGACGACGCATCAGTCAGGAGACCTGCCGGCCCAGCTAATTCACTAACCGGCGGGGTGTCCGGGAAGGACATCCTGGCCCTGCCCATCAGCAGCGTCCATGGGCGTATTTCCGAGCCGTACCTCCCCTGCTGCACCTACGGTTCACAAGGAGATCGCCTCATGCTGCCACGCGTTACCGCCCTGATCGCAGGCTTGGGTATGTGTGCCCTGGCGCAAGCCGCGCCCACTCAGTACCCGTTGACCGTGCAAAACTGCGGCAGCACCCTGACCTTCCAGCACGCCCCCGCCCGCAGCGTGACCATCGGCCAGGCCGCCACCGAGATGCTCTACGCCCTGGGCGTGGGCGACAAGGTGGTCGGCACTTCGCTGTGGTTCAACAACGTGGCGGCGCAGTACAAGGCCCAGGACGACCTCATCGAGCGCCTGGCCAACAACGAGCCAAGCTTCGAAGCCGTACTCGCCAAGCGCCCGCAACTGGTGGCCGCCGAACTGGAATGGGTGGTAGGGCCCCAAGGCGTGGTCGGCACCCGTGAGCAGTTTCATGAACTGAAGATCCCCACCTACCTGTTGCCGTCCGACTGCGAAGGCAAAGACAACCTGGTGGGCGCCGATGGCACCCGGTTGGAGCCCTTTCGCATCGAGACGATCTACCAGAGCCTCCAGCAACTGGCGCAGATTTTCGACGTACAGGATCGCGGCCAGCAACTGACCGACGAACTCAAGGCGCGCCTGGCCAAATCCGTCGCTACGGCGCAGGGCAAAGGCTTGAAGCAGGCCAGCGCACTGGTGTGGTTCTCCAGCGCCGAAATGGCCAGCGACCCTTACGTAGCCGGCCATAAGGGCGTGCCGCAATTCATGCTGCAAACCCTAGGCCTGCGTAACGTCGTGCAGTCCGATGAAGAGTGGCCCGCCGTCGGCTGGGAAACCATCGCCAAGGCCAACCCCACCTTCCTGGTGATCGCACGCATGGACCGCCGCCGCTACCCGGCCGACGACCATGAAAAGAAACTCGCCTTCCTGCGCAGCGACCCCGTGACCCGCAACATGGACGCGGTGAAGAACAACCGCATCATCATCCTCGACGCCCTGGCGTTGCAGGCGAGCCTGCGCACCTTCGAAGGCCTTGAACAACTGGCCGCCGCCATCGACGGCTATAACCTGGGCCAATGATGCGCACCCTACTCGCCCTGGCGTTGCTGCTGCTCGCCCTACTCGCTGGCGTCGCCATCGGTGAAACTGCCATCGAACCGCAGGTGGTGCTGCAGGTGCTCGCCAATAAACTCTGGGGCGCAGGCTTCGTGCTGGACCCCATCGACGAAGGTGTGGTGTGGAACTATCGGCTCACCCGTGCCCTGGTGGCCGCAGCCTGCGGCGCAGGGTTGGCAACATGCGGCGTGATCCTGCAATCACTGCTGCGTAACCCGCTGGCCGATCCGTACCTGCTGGGCATCAGCGCCGGCGCGTCAACCGGCGCGGTACTCGTTGCCTTGATTGGCGTGGGCGGTGGCCTGGTGTCGTTATCGGCCGGCGCGTTTGTGGGGGCGATGGCGGCGTTTGCGCTGGTGACGCTGCTGGCGCGGGCCAGCGGATCGTCCAGCGGCACCGGGCAGATCATCCTCGCGGGCATCGCCGGCTCGCAGTTGTTCAATGCCCTGACCGCGTTCCTGATCACCAAGTCCGCCAGCTCCGAACAAGCCCGCGGCATTATGTTCTGGCTGCTGGGCAACCTCAGCGGCGTGCGCTGGCCATCGGTGTGGTTGGCGGTGCCGGTGGCGGTCGTGGGGCTCGCGGTGTGCCTGTGGCACCGTCGCGCACTGGATGCGTTTACCTTCGGCAGCGACTCGGCGGCCTCCCTCGGCATCCCGGTGCGCCGCGTGCAATTTGTGCTGGTGGCCTGCGCTGCGCTGGTGACGGCGGTGATGGTGTCCATCGTCGGCTCCATCGGGTTTGTCGGTTTGGTGATTCCCCACGCGGTGCGCCTGTTGCTTGGCACCGGGCATTCGCGCTTGCTGCCAGCCAGCGCCTTGGGTGGCGCGCTGTTTTTGATCGCTGCGGACGTGCTGTCGCGCACCTTGATCAAGGGCCAGGTGATTCCGGTGGGTGTGGTGACCGCATTGGTGGGCGCGCCGGTGTTTGCGCTGATCCTGATTGGCCGGAGGAATGCGCGATGAGCGTGCTCAGTTGCAGCGGCCTGGGCTTCAAAGTGCGTGAGGCGCAGTTGCTGCGTGACATTGACCTGGACGTGCAGTTGGGTGAAACCCTCGGCATCGTCGGGCCCAATGGTTCAGGCAAATCCACCCTGCTCAAATTGCTGGCTGGATTACGTGTGCCGGCCAGCGGCGATGTTCGCCTGGGTGGCAAGCCGCTGGGTGAGTTGCCGCGCCGCACCATCGCGCAACAATTGGCGGTCGTGGAGCAACAGGCCGACACCGACGACGCCATTCGCGTGTTCGATGCCGTGGCCCTGGGCCGCACGCCGTGGCTGTCGGCGCTGAGCCCGTGGTCGCGCGAAGACGATGCCATCGTGCACCAGGCCCTGCACGACGTAGACGCCACCCACCTGAGCCAACGCGCCTGGCGCAGCCTCTCCGGTGGCGAGCGTCAGCGCGTACACATCGCCCGCGCCCTGGCGCAACGGCCGCAGATTTTATTGCTGGACGAGCCGACCAATCACCTGGATATCCAGCATCAACTGGCGATCCTCAAAGGCGTGCAAGGCTTGCCGGTGACGACCTTGATTGCGCTGCATGACCTGAATCAGGCGCTGACCTGTGATCGCCTGGCCGTACTGGATCGCGGGCACCTGGTGGCGCTGGGCGCGCCGCTGCAAGTGCTGACGCCGCAGCGTTTGCAAGAGACCTTCGGGGTGCAGGGGCATTACCTGACAGACCCGTTCGACGGTGCGCAAATCCTGCGTCTGCGCTCCAACTGAACCTGTAGGTTGGAGCAGCTTGTTCTGGTGACAGCCTGACAGCCAACTGTGATCAAAATGTGGGAGGGGGCTTGCTCCCGATGTCGGTGGGTCAGTCATAGATGTGTTTGCTGACACTCCCTCATCGGGAGCAAGCCCCCTCCCACATTGGTTCTACAGAGGCAGGTGCATATGGGTTGTTTGCCAGATCGGGTCGGCCTCGACATCCACCACTTCGAACCCCTGCCGCCGCCAGAAATCAATCGCGCCGGGCAGAAACGGATGGGTGTGCAAGTACATCACCTCCACGCCATTCGCCCGCGCCAGCGCCTCCAGCGAGCGGTACAACTGGCCCGCCAGGCCCAGGCGGCGCACTGCCGGGAGCACATACAGGCGCACCACTTCCACCGTCTTGCGCCCCTGATAGTTCAACTGCGGGAAGCGGCCGTCGTAGGGCCGATAAGCCACCGAGGCAACTATCCGGCCTTCGGCACGAGCAATCAAAAACCGCCCGCCGCCCTCAAGGTAGATCGCTTCAAACTGCGCCAGATCGTGAGGGACACCGGTGGCACTAAGCGTAGGAAACAGTTCATCACGCGCCTGCAAAGCGAAGCTCAGCACCTGAGGAATGTCAGCGGCCTGCACCGCCTCGATACTAACGCTCATCGCCAAGGATCCGAGCCGTTATCCACTGGCGAGCGTAAGCCAACACGCGATCGGCCATCGCCACCTGAAAATGAATAAACCCATGGGCCGCTTCCGGCAGTAGATGGGCCTCAACCGCCGCCCATCGCTCGGCGATAAGCAGGGTGTCATCCTTGAGCGGGTCCAATTCGCCCACGAACATCAGCGCTGGCGGCAGCCCCTCAAAGTCCCCATACAAAGGGGACAAAGGCGGCTGCCGGCGCGCCTCGTCGCTGATCCCCGGCGTCAGCAGGCGCAGCGCCTGGACCATGCCCGGTCCGTCCAGCAACAAGGTGCCCGGCCCGGCCGTGCGCACACTGGGCGTGCCGGTCAAATCGTAGACGCCGTAATACAACACCGCGCCGCTTACCCGCTGGAGTAACTCGGGCCATTGCTTGAGCGCCAACAAGGTGGCCGCCGCCAGATGCCCGCCGGCCGATTCACCGACGAAAAACACCGGCAGGCCGGCAAACTCCGGGCAATCCGCCAGGAGCCAGCGCGCAGCCGTCAGGCAGTCGTCCAGCAACCCTTCGATCGGCGTATCCACCGCCAGCCGATAATCCACCGACACCACCGCCACATCGCAAGCGTTGACCATGCCGAGGTTAAGGTCGTCATTCATTTGCGCATTGCCGATCACCCAGCCACCGCCGTGGATATCCAGCACCACGCCTTTGAGCTTGCCACTGGGGCGCAAGATGCGCACGGGCACCGTGCCCAGCCTTTTCAGCTCAACCACGGGCGCCTTCTTGAACGTCTGGCTGGCGCGTAGCAGTGCCTGGATCATGCGCGGCGTCACGCGGTTGCGGACTTTAAAGCGCGGCATCCACGCCAGTTTCTGATTGAAGCGGCGCATCTGGGCCAGTTCGGGCTCGCTGGCGGGCCAATGCTGGTAAGCCATCAGCGATTATTACGCAGGATCGAGAAGTTCAACGCCGCGGCCACGCACAGCCACGCCAGATACGGGAACAGGATCAGTCCGGTAATCAAATCCAGGCGCACGGCCAGCACCACCATCGCTGCCACGGTGAGCCACAAGAGCACGATAATCACCATCCCGGCGAACAACCGATGGGCACCGAAGAACACCGGCGTCCACAGCGTGTTCAATGCAATCTGCGCCGCCCACAAGGCCAACACCATTTCGCTGCCGGGGATCAGGGTCAAGCGGTAACCGGCCCAGGCCAACAGCAGGTAGATGATCGTCCATGCCACCGGGAACAGCCAATTGGGCGGGGTAAAGCTGGGCTTGACCAGGGATTCGTACCAGGCACCGGGTTTGAAGATCACACCGGTACTGGCGGCGGCGGCGCAGGCGAGCAGGAAGATGAAAAAGGTCATGGTCGGTCCTTGAGGTCCTGTGGATGGAAAAACAATGCACTGCTTTGAGTGACTCAAGCAACCGCGGATAAATTCAATGGGAGCAGCAAAATACCCGCTCTTCTGCGCGTCATGAAAATTGGTTATGGTCGGCAACATCCAGCATCGTTGCCCGAGACGCCCCCTTGCCCCAGCTTGCCGATCACCGCAGCAGCCCCTGGTCAGTGTTCCTGATCTTCCTGCGCCTGGGCCTCACCTCCTTCGGCGGGCCGATTGCGCACCTGGGCTATTTTCGCCAAGAGTTCGTCAGCCGCCGCCGCTGGCTCAGCGAGCGCAGCTATGCCGAACTGGTCGCCCTCTGCCAATTCCTCCCCGGCCCGGCCAGCAGCCAGGTCGGTATCGCGTTGGGCCTGTCCCGCGCGGGTTACCGGGGCGCGGCGGCAGCCTGGGCCGGGTTCACCTTGCCGTCGGCCATCGCCCTGATCCTGTTTGCCCTGGGGCTGGCCCACTACGGCGGCGCCCTCCCCCATGGCGCGCTGCACGGCCTCAAGGTCGTCGCCGTAGCGGTGGTGGCCCAGGCCGTATGGGGCATGGCACGCAACCTGTGCCGAGGCGTTTTACGGGTGGCGTTGATGTTGATCGCCGCCTGCGTGGTGCTGCTGCAACCCTCCGCCTGGGCTCAAGTCGGGGTCATGGTGGTCGCAGGCGTGGCCGGCCTGTTGCTGTTCAAGCCCGAGAGCAGTGCCGAGCCCGACGCGCTGCCCATCGCCATCAGCCGCCGTGCCGGAGCCCTGTGGTTGATGCTGTTTTTGCTGCTGCTTATAGGCTTGCCACTCCTCTCCGCATGGGCGCTCAACCCCACGCTGGCGCTGGTGGACGCCTTCTACCGCACCGGCGCGCTGGTATTCGGCGGCGGCCACGTAGTGTTGCCGCTACTGCAAGCCGAAGTGGTGCCCAGCCACTGGGTCAGCAACGATGTATTCCTCGCCGGTTACGGCGCCACCCAGGCTATGCCCGGCCCGCTGTTCACCTTCGCCGCCTTCCTCGGTGCCTCCATGACCCACGCCCCGAGCGGTTGGCTTGGCGGGGTGATCGCCCTGCTGGCGATCTTCGCACCGTCGTTCCTGCTGATCTTCGGTGCCTTGCCCTTCTGGGCAAACCTGCGCAGCAGCCCGCGTACCCAGGCGGCACTGGCCGGGGTGAACGCGGCGGTGGTTGGCCTGTTGTTGGCGGCGCTGTACCAGCCAGTGTGGACCAGCGCGATTTTCAATGTGTATGACGTGGCGTTGGCGCTACTCGCACTGGTCGCGTTGATGGTGTGGAAGCTGCCGCCATGGCTGGTAGTAATAGGTTGCGGCGTACTCGGGGGGTTACTGTAGGAGCGAGCTTGCTCGCGAAAAACTCACAGGCGCCGCGTTTAATCTGAAGGCACGCGTTATCGTTAACGATTTTCGCGAGCAAGCTCGCTCCTACAGCATTGGGGCTAAGCCCGGCTCGACAATCTCGAGCCACGGCCAACGCGCTTGATAACTCCTGGCCTTGTGCAAAAACAGCTCCGGCTCCGGATGCAAGGGGTTGATACGCAAGACACCCTGCTTCACATCCTCCAAGCCATAAGGCGCGTACACCTCGCCCGAGGCAATATCCAGCGCAATACACGTGCCCGCCACCAGGTAACGGTCCACCCCTTGCCGGGCCGAATGCAACTGCGGGTAAGGCCGGCCAAACCGCTGCCCATACCAAAGGTGCACCCGCGCCTGATTCCTGACCTCCACATTCACCCCCAGGTCTTGGAATAGCACCTGCGCCGCACGAATTACCGCGT
Source organism: Pseudomonas sp. P867 (assembly GCF_019891455.1). Taxonomy (NCBI): domain Bacteria; kingdom Pseudomonadati; phylum Pseudomonadota; class Gammaproteobacteria; order Pseudomonadales; family Pseudomonadaceae; genus Pseudomonas; species Pseudomonas sp. P867. The sequence goes on from NZ_JAFLXB010000018.1 coordinate 98,343, forward strand.
CTTCCGCCTCGTAGGACAGGTCCTCGTCAAAGTAAAAAACGTCATAGTCCTTCACGCCCTGAGCCGCCGGCAGATTCGCCTGATGGTTCCACACCGCCTGGAACAAACAGCCCGCCGTGAGCATGCACTGCTGCACACCCAGATCCGGCAGGCGCGCGGTGATTTGCGCATTGATAGGGTTGGCCATGGCCAATTCGAGCAAGGTGTCGACAGTCAATGTCATGTTCAGTCCTCCATCGTCAGCGCCAACCATAACACCGGAATATGGCACTTCTGTAGGAGCGAGCTTGCTCGCGAAAAACCCAAACGATAACGCAGCGCCTGAAGGCAAAATCCGATTTCCACACCGCGCCTTGCTCCATTGCCTACGCGTGCGTCAGAATCCGCCGGCTTGTGCGCTGGGGTGGCCGTCTCTAAGGTGGCTCGGTCGCTGAATTGTTCAGTGATTCGGGTTTAGTAGCCTGAGCTTGGGTATCTATTAGTGCATGAGTTTCATCAGTCAGACAGTGCGTCTGTGCTTGATGGTGGCTGTGCGCAGGGCGTCTTCGGGCGCGCCGGCTTTAGATGTCCACCGGTCTACTAACCTGCGTACAGCTGCCACCCACTGTTTAGTAGCGGAAAGGTGGTGGCATCACTCAGGATGTCTACTCATGTCAAAAGCAGATTCAAGTGCCCTCTTCAACGTTGCCCCCAACGCCAACAACGAAAGCCTCATCACCAACAGCTACGAAACCTTCACCAGCGTCAGCACCCTCCTGCTCGACCTGTCCGAAGACCTCAACGGCAAACACCGCGACATCGCCCTCGCCATACACCAACTGAGCGAACTGGGCGTACTGCTTACCGCCAGACTCCTCGATCGCGAAGCGCCCTGCCCTGGGTGATGATTAGCCCTTTAATTCAATAGCTCGATAACTCGTCGCGTCGTTGTAAGCCACGTACAACGACTCGGCGAGTTGGCGCTTGATGGCTTTGGTGGATTCAGCCTCGGCACAAAGCCCTCTGCGATGAGGAGAGCGGCGACTGCTTTCGGCCCAGAGTGTGTAAATACTTAGCAGGAACGTTCGGCACTGAGGTAAAGCTAGTCTGTAGATCTCAAACCGAAGGGATGCCCTCGAATGACAGGATCTTCTAGAACCAGTGTTCGTGCATTTTCGAAAGAAATACAGGGGTAATCGGCAGACTGGATGCTGAACCGATGACCGAGTCGATCCCGCACTTCGGACACAGAGCGGTGCTATCTAGATCAACCCACTCAGTGATTTCAGAGGGCGAAAACACACCTAAGCAGTAAAAACAGCCACAGTGATCGCTTGCCTCAATTTGAGTACGGTGATTTGTAGAAAATTGGTGCGCTGAAATCACATCCATAGGCAGATCCTTAAGCTCCAAATTTACTAGCATTACTTTCTTGCATCAGAGTACATCAAGAGTCTTCCAACGTTGCTCCGATTGCCCAAAGTGATAACGCAGGATTGCCTATGAAACGTTTCATCCAAGGTGACTATCGCGGACAAAGCACTCTGCTTCCCGAAAGCCTTGACGATTAAGTCAGTGATACCAATGCGGTCCGCGTAGTCGACGTCTCTGTCGACGAGCGGGCCGGTTAGCGACGGTCTAACTTCGACCGTCGCTATGCATGGTCAAACCTCAGTCTGTTCCGCCATCTCCAGGGCGTCATCGACCTCAATCCCCAGGTATCGAACAGTGCTCTCCAGCTTCGTATGGCCGAGCAGCAACTGAACCGCCCGCAGGTTCTTCGTCCTGCGATAGATCAGTGATGCCTTCGTACGTCTCATTGTGTGTGTGCCATACATGGCTGGATCAAGGCCCACGGCTTTCACCCAGCCTTTGACGATACGAGCGTATTGACGAGTAGATAGATGGTCTGAAGTATGCAGCCGGCTAGGAAAAAGGTAGTCCTCGCTGCGTAGCTGGGCCCGATGTATCCAGGCCCAGAGAGCAGATCGTGTTTGATCAGTGATCTCAAACTGCACAGGCCGTTGCGTCTTCTGCTGCATCACCATGGTTCGTGATGATAAGTGCTCGCCATGAGCAACGTCGCGCACGCGGAGCTTGGTTAAGTCGCAGGCTCGAAGCTTGCTGTCGATGGCCAGATCGAAGAGAGCCAGATCTCGGGTTCTTTCCGCAATTTGAAGCCTTACTCGGATGGCCCAGATATCTCTCAGTCGGAGTGGGGTTTTCTGCCCGACCAGTTTTCCTTTGTTCCGGGGCTGACGTCTGCAGGTAGCGATGATGTTCATGACAAGTCCTCCACGTGTGGAAGGACAAGGATGGCTAATCGGAGCAACGTTAGCTAACCGGCCAAAAGCGTACGCTCAAGACTTGTCAGTCTTTCGGCCAGAAGCAGATCTTTGCAAATCTCCATCTGTGGTACGAATCAGCCTCTTCGATATCTGCAGTAAGTAAGGAAGATGGCAGTGGCGCTTGGATCAGTCACTCTTGGCTCTCGGACCTGCCAAGAGTGATTACATATTCTCGCCCTGACTGTTTGAATGGTTTTTGAAGTTCCTTTACGTATCCCAGATGCAAAGCTGAAAGCTGTTTTTCATCAAAGCGGAAACTGTCGGCCTGCTGTTTAATATACTGGGCCGCGTGCTCAATGAAGCGCTGGACGCGCCGAGGCATGTCAGGCTGATGGGCATGATAAAGAAAGATCGCGTATCGCTCGCTGATGCTACTGCAGAACAGAGGAACTAGTTCACCGCTGCGCAGATAGGGAGCGGCGATGATGCCATCGATCATGCCTATCCCCATGCCTGCCAAAGCGGCTTGCAATTCGGTACCTACGTCATTGGTACAGAACGAGACATGGACAGGCTCGTACTCGGCGATGCCATCGACGTTGAATTCCCAAGGAATGACCCGACCGGTATTCGGCCTACGACTGCCAATGCACTCATGGTTGACCAGATCCATGCGCGTGGCAGGAACGCCGTGTTGATCCAGATAGTCTGGAGAGGCACAGGCGATCAGTTGGAGTCGCATCAGTTCCCTCACCACGAGCTGCCCTTCGGGGGAGAAACCTGATCTGAAGCCCACATCAATGCCGGCACTCACGATATCTGTGTATCGATCCTCCGCCACCAGATCGAATTCAACATCTGGATGTGCCTGCTGAAAGCTCTTGATGAGTGGCAGCATGAGGTTCTTACATAAGCTCAATGGTGCTGTCAGACGAATGAGCCCCTGGTCAGACGCAGTGGCTTGTCGGGTCTGTTCCCATGCCGATGCCAGTGCCGCAACCCCGCCTCGGGTTCGTTCGAGGAAGGTGCGCCCCTCTTCGGTCAGGCTTGAGCTGCGCCGCGAACGCCGGAACAGCGGCAATCCTAACTCTGCCTCCAGCTGACGAACGGCCTTGCTGACGGCTTGAGGGGTTATACCCAGCACTGCGGCGGCTTTGTAAAAACTGCCCAGGTCGGCGGATTTGATGAAGATTTCGATAGCTCGAAGACGATCCATAGGCAACTCTTGGTTGTTTATAAATAAGCAGTTTACCCATTATTTGGTTGGTCATTGACGGGTAGGGTGTAACGCACCTTTTCCAACAACGGAGATTCTTCGTATGAGCCAATCAAATATCGCAGGCAAAGTTGTCATCATTACCGGAGCCAGCAGCGGTTTGGGCGAGGCTACAGCTCGCCTCCTGGCTCGTGCGGGTGCACAGGTTGTTCTGGGTGCTCGCCGACTGGAACGCCTTGATCAAATAGTCGCAGAGATTGCTGCTGAGGGTGGCCAAGCCATCGCGGTGCAAACGGATGTGACGCGTCGAGAGGATCTGGAAGCGTTGGCAGCCGCCGGCGTCGAGAAGTTCGGCCGAATCGATGTGCTGGTTAATAACGCCGGCACCATGCCGCTGGCGCCGATCAACAAGCTCAGGGTTGATGAATGGGATCGCATGATCGACATCAACATCAAAGGCGTGCTCTATGGTATCGCGGCCGTACTGCCACGCTTCGAGGCTCAGAACAGCGGGCATATCATCAATATTTCGTCGGTAGCCGGCATCAAGGTCTTTGCACCCATCGGCAGTGTCTACAGCGCCACCAAGTTCGCTGTGCGGGCGATCGCTGAAGGCTTGCGCAGCGAGATTGGCCATAACATCCGCTCGACAATCATCTCTCCCGGCGCGGTTGAGTCTGAGCTCAAGCACCACACCTGCGATAGCGATACTGCGGAGGTGGTGAAAGGCTTCTATCAGGCCAACCAGATTTCCTCCGATTCAGTCGCCCGCGCCATCGCCTATGCCATCGAACAACCCCAGGACGTGGACATCAACGAAATCGTGATTCGTCCAACAGTCCAAGAATTTTGATGAGGACTGAGATCATGACTGCGCAAGTAATACCTCGAGTTTTGGCAACCACTCAAATAGACGGTTTGAAGCTGAAGAACCATCTTGCTGTTGCCCCCATGACCCGCGTCACTGCCACTGAGCATGGCAAAATCACTGCGGCGATGCATGAGTACTACCTGCGCTTCGCACAGGGTGGTTTCGGTCTGATTACTACCGAAGGGCTTTATACCGACAGGAATTACTCCCAGGGATACGCATTCCAGCCTGGCTTGGCTGACGACGAACAAGCGCACGCCTGGGTGGCTACCGTGCAGGCGGTTCAGGCCAGGGGCAGCCGTTTCTTCGCTCAGATAATGCACTCGGGCGCGCTCAGCCAGAGTAATCGTTTTCGCACCGAAACCGTCGCGCCTTCGGCGATCAAGCCAAAGGGTCAGCAACTGAGTTTCTACTACGGCAAGGGCGATTACGCCGAACCGAAAGAATTGAGCGAGCAGCAAATCGCTGAAATCGTCGAGGGCTTCGTCAGCTCAGCGATTCGCGCTGTACGCATATCGGGCTTCGACGGCGTCGAGATTCACGGTGCCAACGGCTATTTGCTCGATCAGTTCCTAAGCTACGAGACCAACAAACGCACCGATCGCTGGGGTGGAAATACGCAGAGGCGGGTCTCGCTGCTGGCGGAAATCGTAGAGAAGGTCAAAAAGGAAATCGGTCAGTTAGCTCGGGTCGGCATCCGGATCTCACAAGGCAAGGTGAACGATTTCACCAGTAAGTGGCCGGGCGGCGAAGCTGACGCGCAGATCATTTTCAGTGCTCTTGCGCAAGCAGGCGCAGACTTCATCCATGTCACTGAATACGATGCTTCAAAGCCAGCCTTCCCCGAAGGCCAGGATACCCTGGTGTCGCTCGCGCACCGTTACGCCCCTGGCGTTTCGATCATTGCCAATGGCGGCCTGGAAGATCTTGAGAGTGCCGGCAAGGTGCTGGATGCAGGCGCGAGCGTTTTAGCCATTGGCAAAGCAGCCCTGGCTAACCCAGACCTGCCAAACCGATTGGAAGCTCAGCTTGAAATGCGTCCGTTCAACGGTGATGTGCTCCAGCCGATTGCCAGCGTTAAGGAAAGCGAGCTTACCATCGAGCTGGCCGGCCCACGTAAAACACTTCGCCTGAAGATTCCCCAGTGGCAAGGTGGTGACAATCCGCCAACCGGGTTCGGTGCAGAGCTACTAGCCTTCCTGGCACCGGCCAGTACCAGCCCTCTGATCGAGATTCCCGTAAAGCCCTATACCGGGCAGAAGACGGTGATTCAGGATGGCGTAGCCCATCGTGAAGCGATCATGGAGCAGCTCCAGGCAACAACTGAAGTACTTAATGAGCATCGCCCAGACCGCGTAGTGGTATTTGGAGGCGACTGCCTGGTCGACCAAGCCCCGTTCGCTTACCTCAACGAACGGTACGACGGCCAGCTCGCTATCCTCTGGATAGATGCACACCCGGATATCAAAAACCCGAAAGAGTATTGCAACGCCCACACGATGGTAATGGCCAACCTGCTCGGTGAAGGAGACGCAACGCTGGCAGCTCAAGTAAAGGTGCACATTGATCCGAAGAAGGTGATGTTTGCAGGGCTGCGGCAGGATGGTCTGACCCGCCAGGAAGCTGAATTCATCGAACGCCACAGTCTGAGTGTTGCAACACCAGAAGCGCTGATCTCGTCCAGTGAAAGCGTACTGGAGTGGATCCGTCTCAACGAAATCAAGCATCTGGCCATCCACTTTGACCTGGATGTTCTGAACCCGACTGAGTTTCGCTCGGTGTTCTTCGGTGAGCCCAACCCGGCGAGCGATCCTTATGAGGCTTTTCCAGCAGGGAAAATGAGCGCGGCCCAAGTGGTGCGATTGATCAACGATGTGTCCAGTGCGACTGATGTAGTTGGTTTAGGTATCACCGAGCATCTGCCGTGGGATGCCATCACGCTTAAGGACATGCTGGCTGACATCCCGATTCTCTCGTAAATCATTTGTCCCGTATGAGCCTACTGCACCTGCACGTGCTAATACGGGGTCGCCTCATGCCGGCCAGAGCACTTACTAGTCGGAAGGAGGCGAGACCGGGGGTAAATGGGAGGATTTATTTCTCCCTGCTTTGATGTCCGCCTTTGGCCGTTTTATGCCTCTCGCCAGGGGCAGCAATCGGCCGATTCTGTTGAAAAAGTCGGATTTTCAGATTGCCTGAACTCAAGCGCGACCACCACTGGAGAACCTACTCACCACATTGAGTGGTTTTTCGGCCCTTCGGTGACC
>NZ_JAFLXB010000019.1:0-98758 GCF_019891455.1 Pseudomonas sp. P867
AGATCTCTCCGAAGCGGGAGGCGAATTCTACAGCGTTACACGCTGCTGTCAACACCTCTTTTTCAACTTCCTTTTGGCTTCGATGAACTGAAGCAACCTGCTGCCGAAAACCACGTAACTCATTGTTTACCAAGGAGTTTTCCGTTTCGACTGCGCCGGAAGTGGGGCGAATTATAGACAGATATAATTCGCCGTCAACATCTATTTTCAGACTTATTCGGATTTGAGCGTAATTCGCGCGAACGCCTTCTTGCCCGCCTGACAAACGTGTGTGGCGCCCAGTTCATATATAAATGTGCGATCAACCACCTCACCATCTATACGCACACCACCCGACCCCAGGAGATCACGAGCGACCGCCGAGTTCTTCACCAAGCCCGCCTTATTAAGGACAGCCGCAATCGGCATAGCCTCGGCAGCGGTCAGTTCAATCTCCGGCAGATCATCCGGCAGCTCACCATCCTTCATACGGTTACCAGCGGCACGATGCGCACTGGCAGCAGCCTCTTCGCCATGGAAGCGCGCGACAATCTCCTCAGCCAGCTTGATCTTCACATCACGCGGATTGGCGCCCGCCTCTACGTCCGCACGCAACGCATTGATTTCGTCCATCGAGCGGAAGCTCAACAGCTCGAAGTAACGCCACATCAGCGCATCAGGAATGGAAACCAGCTTGCCGTACATTACGCCCGGCGCCTCCTGGATACCGACATAGTTACCCAGGGACTTGGACATCTTCTTGACGCCATCCAATCCTTCCAGCAACGGCATAGTCAGAATGCACTGAGCCTCCTGACCGTATGCGCGCTGCAACTCACGCCCCATCAGCAGGTTGAACTTCTGATCGGTACCGCCCAACTCAACATCCGCACGCAGCGCCACCGAGTCATACCCCTGGACCAATGGGTAGAGGAACTCATGAATCGCGATCGGCTGATTGGTGGAGTAGCGCTTGTCGAAGTCATCGCGCTCGAGCATACGTGCCACGGTGTACTGGGAGGTCAGGCGAATAAAGTCTGCCGGCCCCATCTTGTCCATCCAGGTGGAGTTGAATGCCACCTCAGTCTTGGCCGGATCAAGGATCTTGAACACTTGGGTCTTGTAGGTCTCGGCATTATCGAGAACCTGCTCACGAGTCAGCGGCGGGCGCGTAGCACTCTTGCCGCTGGGATCACCGATCATTCCCGTGAAGTCACCGATAAGAAAGATGACTTGATGGCCCAGCTCCTGGAACTGACGCAGCTTATTAATAAGCACGGTATGACCCAGGTGCAGATCCGGCGCAGTCGGATCAAAGCCAGCCTTGATACGCAGGGGCTGGCCACGCTTAAGCTTTTCGATCAGCTCAGCTTCAACCAACAGTTCTTCCGCACCACGTTTTATCAGCGCTAGCTGCTCTTCAACCGACTTCATAACAGACCCGCAAGGCTCAGATTCAAAAGGGAACCAACCATACAAGATCAGGGACTAATTACAAGTTTTGCCCTGCGCACGGACACCGTTCAGCGAGCCCAGCATTCGCGAGCTTGCGCCACAGATGATTTGGTTATATTTTATACAGTTATTTCATCTTCATCATGTCATTCATCTTTTCCATTTCATCTTCAAAGTCAAATTACCTATGACCACTGAACCGTCTAAAGCGCCGCCGCTTTACCCGAAGACCCACCTGCTCGCCGCAAGTGGTATCGCCGCCCTTCTCAGCCTGGCACTGCTGGTATTCCCTTCCAGTGACGTAGAAGCCAAACGAACATCCCTGAGCCTTGATCTGGAAAGCCCAGTTGAACAACTGACACAAGATCAAGACGCTTCCGACGCCCAACAAGCCACAAACACTGCAACTGAATCACCTTTCGCACAGATCGAAAGCGCTCCCGAAGACACCCAGCAAGCCGCCCAGGAAGCACCTGCGGCAGCTGCCGCAAAGAATCCCCAGCATCGCGAAGTCATCGTGGGCAAAGGCGACACGCTATCCACCCTGTTCGAAAAGGTTGGGCTGCCTGCCACCGCTGTGAATGAAGTGCTGGCCAGCGATAAGCAAGCCAAGCAATTCACCCAGCTCAAACGCGGCCAGAAGCTTGAATTTGAACTGACGCCAGACGGCCAGTTGAACAACCTGCACACCAGCCTCAGCGACCTGGAAAGCATCAGCCTGAGCAAAGGTGCCAAAGGCTTCGCCTTCAACCGCATCACCACCAAGCCGGTTATGCGTTCCGCCTACGTACACGGGGTGATCAACAGCTCCTTGTCACAATCGGCTGCCCGAGCCGGCTTGTCCCACAGCATGACCATGGACATGGCCAGCGTATTTGGCTATGACATCGACTTCGCTCAGGACATCCGCCAGGGCGACGAATTCGATGTGATCTACGAACAGAAAGTGGCCAACGGCAAAGTGGTGGGCACTGGCAATATTCTTTCTGCGCGCTTCACCAACCGCGGCAAAACCTACACAGCCGTTCGCTACACAAACAAACAAGGCAATAGCAGCTATTACACGGCCGACGGCAATAGCATGCGCAAGGCCTTCATCCGTACGCCCGTGGACTTCGCCCGTATTAGCTCGCGTTTCTCCATGGGCCGCAAGCATCCAATTCTGAACAAAATTCGCGCACACAAGGGTGTGGACTATGCCGCTCCGCGTGGCACACCCATCAAGGCGGCGGGCGACGGCAAGGTACTGCTGGCGGGGCGCCGGGGTGGTTACGGCAATACGGTGATCATCCAGCACGGCAACACTTACCGTACGCTATACGGCCACATGCAAGGGTTCGCCAAGGGCGTCAAAACCGGCGGCAACGTGAAGCAAGGTCAAGTGATCGGCTACATCGGCACCACCGGCCTGTCCACCGGACCGCACTTGCATTATGAGTTCCAGGTCAACGGCGTACACGTCGACCCCCTGGGTCAAAAACTGCCAATGGCCGATCCGATCGCCAAGGCCGAACGCGCACGCTTCATGCAACAGAGCCAGCCGTTGATGGCACGGATGGATCAAGAGCGCTCCACCTTGCTGGCTTCGGCGAAGCGTTAAGGTATGCCGCTCTATATCGGTGTGATGTCCGGAACCAGCCTTGATGGACTGGATATCGCCCTTATCGAGCAAGGTGCGGCGATCAAGCTGATCGCCACGCACTACATCCCGATGCCAGACACCTTGCGGGCTGAACTTCTGAGCCTGTGCGCCAGCGGCCCGGATGAAATCGCCCGCTCGGCAATCGCCCAGCAACAGTGGGTAACACTCGCCGCGCAAGGCATCCGGGCCTTGCTGGAGCAAAACCGCTTCAAGCCTCAGGACATCCGCGCAATTGGCAGCCATGGGCAAACGATCCGCCATGAACCCGCTCGAAGCTTTACCGTGCAGATCGGCAACCCTGCCCTGCTCACCGAGCTGACAGGGATCAGCGTAGTCAGCGACTTCCGCAGCCGTGATGTTGCCGCCGGAGGCCAGGGAGCCCCTCTGGTTCCAGCGTTTCATGAAGCTCTGTTTGGCGAGCACACTGGCAATCGCGCAGTGTTGAATATCGGCGGGTTCAGCAACCTCAGCCTCATCGAGGCGAACAAGCCTGTAGCGGGTTTCGACTGCGGTCCCGGGAATGTTCTTCTGGATGCGTGGATTCACCACCAGCGCGGTGAACACTTCGACCGCGACGGGCAATGGGCCGCCAGCGGCAAGGTTCAGCCTCAACTACTCAACGCATTGCTCAGCGACCCGTTCTTCTTGACCAAAGGCCCCAAAAGCACAGGTCGCGAAGTGTTCAATCTGGCCTGGCTGCAACAGCACCTGAGCCCGTTGCCCGTCTTTGAGCCCGAAGACGTGCAGGCCACTCTGCTGGAGCTGACGGCCCTCACCATCGTCGAATCTCTGCAAAGCGCACAGACGAGCACTGAGACGTTACTCATCTGCGGCGGCGGCGCGCACAACACGATGCTGATGAATCGGCTGACCGCGCTATTGCCTTCTACTCACGTCAGTAGCACAGCCACTTACGGGGTAGACCCGGACTGGGTCGAAGCCATGGCCTTCGCCTGGCTGGCGCACTGCTGCCTGGAAGGCATCGCCGCCAACCGCCCTAGCGTAACCGGCGCCCGTGGGTTACGGGTGCTCGGCGCCATCTACCCGGCCTAAACTGGCTTCAGACAGCAAAACGCCGCTTGGCCCATAAAAGCCAAGCGGCGTTTCTGTATCCGCTACCGATCAGATCGAGAACGAAGATCCGCAGCCACAGGTAGTGGTGGCATTAGGGTTCTTGATCACGAAACGCGAACCTTCCAGACCTTCCTGATAATCCACCTCGGCACCAGCCAGGTATTGGAAGCTCATCGGATCCACGACCAGGCTGACGCCCTCGCGCTCGACGATGGTGTCGTCATCGGCCACATCTTCATCGAAGGTAAAACCGTACTGAAACCCTGAACAACCGCCGCCCGTAACAAATACGCGCAGCTTCAAGCGATCATTACCCTCTTCATCGACCAGGCTCTTCACCTTGTGCGCAGCACCGTGGGTGAATTGCAAAGCCGTGGGGGTGAAGGATTCAACGCTCATGCTGATAATCTCCCGGCGTAGCGCCGCCATATGCGTAATGACCGGCATTATCCGCTTCTCCTAGAAAAGCGGTCAACTATTGTTACGGTATATCAATCTGTGCAGCCGCCATAAAAACACGAAAGGCCCGATCACCGGGCCTTTTGCGTAACCACCAGACTGCGTTAAGGCAACATTCCCGCGTGGGCCAGGCCCAACTTCTCATCCAGACCGAACAGGATGTTCATGTTCTGCACCGCCTGGCCCGACGCGCCTTTGACCAGGTTGTCGATCACCGACAGCACCACAACCAGGTCGCCATCCTGCGGACGATGCACGGCGATACGGCACACATTGGCACCACGCACACTACGAGTCTCCGGGTGGCTGCCCGCCGGCATCACGTCGACGAACGGCTCATTGGCATAACGCTTTTCAAACAGCGCCTGCAAGTCGACCGAGCGATCAGTGACGGTTGCATAAAGCGTGGAGTGAATCCCACGGATCATTGGCGTCAGGTGCGGCACAAAGGTCAGCCCCACATCCTTGCCCGCGGCGCGACGCAACCCCTGGCGGATTTCAGGCAAGTGGCGATGGCCTTTTACCGCATAGGCTTTCATGCTTTCCGACGTTTCGGAGTACAAAGACCCCACCGCCGCACCACGACCAGCGCCGCTGACGCCCGATTTGCAGTCGGCGATCAGGCGCGACGCATCCGCCAAGCCAGCTTCCAGCAATGGCAGGAACCCCAACTGTGTCGCCGTCGGATAGCAACCTGGTACCGCAATCAGGCGTGCTTGCTTGATCTGCTCACGATTGACTTCCGGCAAGCCGTACACCGCCTCCTCCAACAACTGCGGCGCTCCATGAGGCTGACCGTACCACTTGGCCCACTCATCGGCGTCCTGCAAGCGGAAGTCGGCCGACAAGTCGATAACCTTGGTGCCGGCCGCCAGCAACTCACCGGCCAGTGCATGGGCGACACCGTGAGGCGTGGCGAAGAACACCACGTCGCACGCGCCCAGGGTCTTGATGTCCGGCACGCTGAACGCCAGGCCGTCATAGTGGCCTCGCAGGTTCGGGTACATATCGGCCACGGCCAGCCCAGCTTCGGATCGGGAAGTGATGACCGCCACCTCAGCTTGCGGATGCTGAGCCAACAGACGCAGCAATTCGACACCGGTGTAACCGGTGCCGCCGACGATACCGACCTTGACCATAAACCTGCCCTCAACGAACCCACTGGAAAGCCGTCGATAATAGGGGCCGTATCGTCCTGCGACAACCGTCAACGTGACGTACGGGCGCATGAGCCACTACTATCTTCGCTACCGTGAACCTGGGAATAACCAAAATGCTCTATCTATGGGTCAAAGCCTTCCACATCGTCAGCATCGTCTGCTGGTTTGCCGGGCTGTTCTACCTGCCGCGCCTGTTCGTCTACCACGCCCAAAGCGAAGACAGCGTCAGCAAGGAGCGCTTCAGCGTTATGGAGCGCAAACTGTACCGCGGCATCATGGGACCGGCGATGATTGCCACACTGGTCTTCGGTATCTGGATGCTGGCGCTCAACCCCGGCATTTTCCAGTCAGGCGCGTGGATGCACGCCAAACTGACCCTGGTCGTTCTGCTGATCGGCTACCACCATATGTGTGGAGCGCAGGTAAAACGCTTCGCCCGTGGCGAAAACACCCGCAGCCATGTCTTTTATCGCTGGTTCAATGAAGTACCGGTTCTGATATTGCTGGCTATCGTAATTTTGGTCGTGGTCAAACCGTTCTAGTTTCAATTACTCGGGGGAACTTCCAATGTCGCTGCCCGCTTTACTGGAACAACATCTGCGCCTACCCGTCGTGGTGGCGCCGATGTTTCTGATTTCCAATCCGCAACTGGTCCTGGCCTGCTGTCGTAATGGCGTGGTTGGCAGCTTCCCGGCGCTCAACCAGCGTGAAAGCAGTGGTTTCAGGGCCTGGCTGGAAGAAATCGAAGCGGGCTTGGCCCAGTTGGACAACCCTGCTCCCTATGCTGTGAACCTGATCGTGCACAACAGCAACCCACGGTTGGAAGCAGACCTGGCAATCTGCGTAGAGCACAAGGTACCCATCGTCATCACCAGCCTCGGCGCGGTAAAGGAACTGGTCGATGCCGTCCACAGCTACGGCGGCCTGGTGTTTCATGACGTCACCACCCGGCGACATGCCGAGAAAGCCGCTGAGGCGGGCGTCGATGGCCTGATTGCCGTAGCCGCGGGTGCCGGTGGCCACGCTGGCACCTGGAGCCCCTTCGCTCTGATTGCCGAGATTCGCCAGTTCTTTGATAAAACCCTGCTGCTGGCCGGTTGCCTCAACCACGGCCACGAAATTCTCGCCGCCCAGTTGCTGGGCGCCGACTTGGCGTATTTCGGCACGCGCTTTATCGGTACTACCGAAAGCCACGCGCCAGATGCCTATAAAGAGATGCTGCTCACGTCGCGCGCCGCCGACATCGTGCACACTCCGGCAGTTTCCGGCGTACCTGCGAGCTTTATGCGCCAGAGCCTGGAAAATGCCGGTTTCGACCTCGCCGCGCTGCAAGGCAAAGGTGAAGTCAATTTCGGTTCCAAGCTCAAACCATTGAGTGATGAGGCCAAAGCGTGGAAAACTGTATGGTCAGCGGGCCAGGGCGTCGGTGAAATCGATGATTTACCCAGCGTCGATGAACTCGTCGCCCGCCTGGATGCCGAATACCGCAAAGCACGCGAGCATGCCGCGCAACTGCGCTGGCCACGCTGACCTACTGCACGGCCCGCCGATTGGACGGGCCTGCACACCCTCCCTGATTAAGTGACAAGGATGCCCGCATGAGCGACAACCGTTTCAAGATTGTGTTTGACGGAGCCTTGCTTCCGGGTGTCGAAAGCACCACCGCCAAGCTGAACCTCGCCGAGCTGTTCAAGAGCGATGTCGAGGCGATCGAAAAACTCTTTACCGGCCGCCCGGTCGCGCTCAAACGCGATCTTTCCCGCCCCGATGCCGAAACCTACCTGACGGCATTGAAAAACGCCGGGGTCGACGCACGCATCGAAGCCGAACAGCCCGTGGCGTTCAGCCTCGCTGAAACCCACGAGACGAGCTCCCCTGGCTCCGACTTTTCCCGCTCCGAAGCTTCGCCTTATGCCCCGCCACGCGCAGCGGTTGGCGATGACTTGCCGGAGTTCGCCACACTCAAGGTCTTCACCATCCACGGGCGCATCGGGCGCCTGCGTTATCTGGCCTGGACACTGGCGCTGACCGTCGCGTTGCTGGTAGCCGCAGGCATCATCAGTACCGTCGGCTTCGCAGTGGCGACAGCCTCGCCAACCATAGCCATCATCCTCGGCTCGCTACTGGGTTTCGCACTGTTTGTTACTCTGGTAGTCGTGAGCGTGCAAATCGGTGTGCAACGCTTGCACGATATGGGCTGGTCTGGCTGGCTGTACTTGCTGAACCTGGTTCCAGTGGTCAATAGCGTGTTCCCTATCCTGTTGCTGGTATTGCCGGGGAACGCGGGTGCCAACCAATACGGCGCACCGCCACCACCGAATTCTACTGCGGTGAAAATCCTGGCCTCGCTGTGGCTGGCGTTTATTCCATTGATGCTCATCATCGGCCTGACCCTGGGCATGAACGGCTACCTGGATCAACTTGAAGCCAACATGGACAGCAGCTACGAAAGCAGCTCAATGACCTCCGATGAAGGCGCCGATCAAAGCGTCATCACTGATGAGGCCGCAGAGCAAAGTGCTGACGACGCAGCCGAACCTGTAGACTCTACGCAACAGTGAAGAAACGCCCGCCTGCCTGTGACGCCACTGTCACAGGCAGGCGACGTTGCGATGGAGAAAGGCATGACCCGTTACGCTCTGATCACCGGCGCCTCCAGCGGCATCGGCCTGGCTTTGGCCGAAGCGCTGGCTCGACGCGGCCGCAGCCTGATTCTCGTGGCCCGTCAACGTGATCAGTTGGAAAGCATTGCCATCGAACTGACCCAACGCTTCGGTGTCGAGGTGTTGTTTCGTGCCTGCGACTTGGGCGAGCCGCTGCGTTTGTCCGGTTTTTTGCTGGAACTCGAAGAAGGCGAGCGGCAGATCGACCTGCTGGTCAACTGCGCAGGCATCGGCACCAGCGGGCCATTTTTGGCCCAGGACTGGATGACCGAGCAAGACCTGATCGAAGTCAACATCCTGGCGCTAACCCGTATGTGCCATGCCCTCGGCAACTCCATGGCGCTGCAAGGCGGCGGGCAGATACTCAATGTCGCTTCGATCGCCGCCTTTCAGCCAGGCCCGTGGATGAGCAGCTACTACGCCAGCAAAGCTTATGTATTGCACTTCTCTGAGGGCTTGCGCGAAGAACTGAAGACCTGCGGCATCAAGGTTTCAGTGCTGTGCCCCGGCCCTACGCGCACCGCGTTCTTCGGCACTGCGCAGATGGACACCGCAAAACTCGACCGCAGCCAGCAGCTAATGAGCCCGGAGGAAGTCGCGCTCTACACCGTACGCGCGCTGGAAAAGAACAAAGCCATCATCATTCCCGGGCGCCGCAACCGCTGGCTGGCATTCAGCCCACGTTTCAGTCCACGCTGGCTGACCCGCAAGATTGCCGGCGCCATCAATAAAGCCTATTGCCCACGCTAACCGCCTGATTACACTTACCTAGACTTTCACCCTGGAGAAACAGCTGTGGATACTCTGTTCACCAAGATCATCAACCGAGAAATACCCGCCAGGATTATCTATGAAGATGATCAAGTCCTCGCCTTCCACGATATCGCCCCACAGGCGCCGGTGCATTTTCTGGTTATTCCGAAAAAGCCGATTCGTACCCTCAATGACTTGACCGAGGAAGACAAAGCCCTGGCCGGCCATATTTTGTTCACCGCCCAGCGCCTGGCCGTGGAACAGGGCTGCGAAAAAGGCTTTCGTGTGGTGATGAACTGCAATGAAGACGGTGGGCAGACTGTCTACCACATCCATATGCACGTGCTGGGTCAACGTCAGATGAACTGGCCGCCGGGTTGAGTGCCCAGGGTCAAATTGACTCAGCGCAAACGCTTCGTCCTCTCTTGCGGTAAACTGGCCGCCGAGATTCTTCCCGGAGGTCAGCATGACTACCCAACGTCACTACTCGCCGATTGACCGTCTGCTGCTGCAAGCCGATATGGCCATGCGCACGCTGTTGCCATTCAGTGGCCAACCGTACCGCCCGTCACCGGCCATCGTACAGCCCGATGCCCAGATGAGCGAAACGGACACCCGCCATGTCGCCGGCCTGATGCGCATCAACCACACCGGCGAAGTGTGTGCCCAGGCGCTGTATCAAGGCCAGGCGTTAACTGCCAAATTGCCGCAGGTACGTGCAGCGATGGAGCATGCGGCCGAGGAAGAGATCGACCACCTGGCCTGGTGCGAACAACGTATCCGCCAATTGGGCAGCCACCCCAGCGTGCTGAACCCGCTGTTTTACGGTTTGTCATTTGGTATCGGCGCCGCCGCTGGTTTGATCAGCGACAAAGTCAGCCTCGGATTTGTCGCCGCGACAGAACATCAGGTGTGCAAGCATCTGGATGAGCATCTTGAGCAACTGCCGGCCGAAGATGAAAAATCCCGCGCCATCCTTGAGCAGATGCGCATCGATGAAGAACACCATGCAGATAGCGCGCTGGACGCAGGCGGTTTCCGCTTTCCAGCACCGGTGCGCTTCGGCATGAGCGTTTTAGCCAAGGTCATGACCAAAAGCACCTACAGGATCTAAACCCAAAAAAGGGCGCTCGAAGCGCCCTTTTTTTTGCCAATTGCCGCAATCAGCCCAACTCGATGATTTCATAATCGTGAGTGATGGCCACACCCGCGGCCCCCAGCATGATCGACGCCGAGCAATACTTCTCGGCCGACAGCTCGATGGCACGCTTGACCTGGGCTTCCTTCAACGCCCGGCCCTTGACCACGAAATGCATATGGATCCTGGTAAATACCTTGGGGTCTTCAGTGGCGCGCTCGGCTTCCAGGAAGGCTTCGCAGCTTTCCACTGCCTGGCGGGACTTCTTCAAGATGCTGACCACATCAAAATTGCTGCAACCGCCAACACCCAGCAGCAACATTTCCATCGGGCGTACACCCAGGTTACGGCCACCGGCTTCCGGCGGACCGTCCATGACCACCACATGGCCACTGCCCGACTCACCGAGGAACATGGCTTCGCCCGCCCATTGGATGCGTGCCTTCATCGCCCAGACTCCACTGCTAAAAAAGGGTCGCCAGCTTAGCACAGGCCCTTGAAACAGCAGCGCCCCGGATAAAATCGATAAATGACTGCGTTTGCCGCTAAATTGGCTAATCGAGGCAGAATGTGTCTGGTAAGCTGGCGCCAAATAAATGGCGCATTGCCATGATTCTTACAGCCGGCATCAATGCCGATGCCGCTGGATAAAAACAACGCCACTTACACCGTGCAGTCTTTTCGGGATACAACCATGGTTGCTCTTACTCCCACACCCAAGATCAAGAACCTCGACAAGCTGTTGATGCATTGTCAGCGTCGGCGTCATCCGGCCAAGCACAACATCATCTGCGCCGGCGAGCGCTCGGAAACCCTGTTCTTCATTATCAAGGGCTCAGTCACCATCCTGATCGAAGATGAAGACGGTCGCGAAATGATCATTGCCTACCTCAACACCGGCGATTTCTTCGGAGAGCTGGGGTTGTTTGAACAAGCAGGCAAAGAACAGGAGCGTAGCGCCTGGGTACGGACCAAAGTCGAGTGCGAGGTGGCCGAGATCAGCTATGCGAAATTTCGCGAATTGGCCCAGCATGATCCGGATATCTTGTATGCCCTGAGCGGCCAGATCGCCCAGCGCCTGCGCGACACTACGCGCAAGGTCGGCGACCTGGCGTTCTTCGATGTGACCGGTCGTGTGGCGCGTTGCCTGTTGGAGTTGTGCAAGCAACCCGATGCCATGACCCATCCCGACGGCATGCAAATCAAGATCACCCGCCAGGAGATCGGGCGCATTGTCGGTTGTTCGAGGGAGATGGTCGGCCGCGTGCTCAAGGACTTGGAAGAGCGCAACCTGGTACACGTCAAAGGCAAGACGATGGTGGTATTCGGCACCCGTTAAACCGGCAGGAAGCTGGCCAGCATCTGACGGTACAAGGTATCGAGCCGATTGATCGCATCCGGTGCCGGAAAGGCTTCGTGCAGCGCGATATGGCTCTCGGCGCGAACCCGCTGCTCCAAGCCACGGGCTTGATTGAAGCGGTTGACCGCCGCAATCAACTCCTCACGATCATTCTCCAGCAACATCGCCCCATGCACCAACCCGACCGGGCGGCCACCGCTTTGCCGCCAACGCTGGGCCGTGCCCACCATTTTGCGACCATTGAGATTGACGTTGTAACGACCGTCGCAAAAGGCACCGTCAATTTCGCCGACGGATGCATCGCCGCCCAATTCAATCAATAGATCACAGATCGGTTGGCACAAGCGCTGATAACCCGTCTCGATGCGCCCTTGGTCGCCTTCGCTACGGGGCGGGGCATAGACCAGGGCGATATTGACCGTGGCGCCGGACTGCGGCACAGGCTCACCGCCGGTTTCACGCAGCAATACCGGCCAACCCGCACCGGCCGAGACTTGGCTCGCCGCCGCGAAGGCAGGCAGCCGGCTCAAACGGCGCGGCATGACCAGCGCTTGGTCGCTGGGCTGCCAGAACAGCAGCCCGAATTCCTGCTCATGCGCGCAAACGGCTGCCAATAGGGCTTGCTCGGCGGCAAGGCCTGCTTCGACAGTCATGATCACGGGCTGGAGCATCGAACACTTACCTATCTGAATAAAC
Source organism: Pseudomonas sp. P867 (assembly GCF_019891455.1). NCBI lineage: Bacteria > Pseudomonadati > Pseudomonadota > Gammaproteobacteria > Pseudomonadales > Pseudomonadaceae > Pseudomonas > Pseudomonas sp. P867. The sequence goes on from NZ_JAFLXB010000019.1 coordinate 12,380, forward strand.
ACAAAACCCAATATGGGAACTGGCTTGCCTGCGATAGCGGTGTGTCAGCTACACAGAGGTTGGCTGACCCGCCGCTATCGCAGGCAAGCCAGCTCCCACAGTTTCGAGCGTATTTCACATCAATCCAATGTCGAACTGCTGATCGTCGTACCGCGCTCCGGAAAGAACAGGCGCTGCAGTTCTGCTCCCGGGTTCTCGGCGCGCATAAATGTCTCGCCCACCAGGAATGAGTAAACGCCGCTGATTTCCATCAGTTCCACATCGGCACGGTTGACGATGCCACTCTCGGTAATCACCAGGCGGTCGCGAGGAATACGCGGCAACAGATCCAGGGTATTTTCCAGGCTGACTTCAAAGGTATGCAGGTTACGGTTGTTGACCCCCACCAGCGGGGTGTCGAGGGTTTTCAATGCGCGCTCCAGCTCATCGCCGTCATGCACCTCAACCAACACATCCAGGCCGACACTTTTGGCCACGGCCGCCAACTCCGCCATCTTCACGTCATCCAGCGCCGAGACGATCAGCAATACGCAGTCGGCGCCCAGAGCACGGGCTTCGACGATCTGGTACGGGTCAACCATGAAATCCTTGCGGATCACCGGCAACTTGCACGCCGCGCGAGCTTGTTGCAGGAATAGGTCGCAACCCTGGAAGTAGTCGATATCGGTCAACACAGACAGACAAGTCGCCCCGCCCTTCTCATAGCTGACGGCGATTTCAGCTGGTACGAAGTTTTCGCGGATCACGCCTTTGCTCGGCGAGGCTTTCTTGACCTCGGCGATCACTGCCGGTTGCTTGAGCTTGGCCTGGGCGATCAGAGCATTGGCAAAGCCACGCGGCGCATCAGCAGTTTTAGCCTGCGCCTCAAGCTCAGCCAGGCTCACACGGGCGCGGCGTTCGGCCACTTCCTCGGCCTTGCGGGCCAGGATCTTTTCCAGAACGGTTGGCACACTCATCCCTCATTCTCCATCTTGAATACGGCAGTGAATGCACCCAGCTCTTCGAGCTTCTCTCGAGCCAGACCGGTGTGCAGCGCATCGTGGGCCAACGCGACACCTTCCTTAAGACTATAGGCATGGTCGGCTGCGTAAAGTGCCGCGCCAGCATTCAGAACGATCATTTCCGCAGCTTTCTGACCGTTTTCGGTTTTGCGACGCCCCAGGGCATCGCGAATCAGTTCCAGCGAAGCTGCCGGGCTCTCCACTGCCAGACCGTGCAAACTCTGGCTTTTCATGCCCAAGTCTTCAGGCTCGACCCAGTATTCGATGACCTCGTCGTTTTTCAGCTCTGCAACAAAGGTCGGCGCCGCCAGGCTGAACTCGTCCAGGCCGTCTTTGGAATGCACTACCAGCACATGCTTGCTGCCCAAGCGTTGCAAGACTTCGGCCAGCGGCCGGCACAACGCCTGGCTGAACACTCCCACCACCTGATGCTTCACACCGGCCGGATTCGTAAGCGGGCCAAGCATGTTGAACAGGGTACGCAGGCCAAGGTCCTTGCGCGGGCCGGCCGCGTGTTTCATGGCGCCGTGATGAGATTGGGCAAACATGAAGCCTATGCCAACGCTGTCGATACAGCGCGCGACTTGCACAGGCGTGAGATTCAGATAGATGCCGGCCGCTTCCAGCAAGTCGGCACTGCCGCTCTTGCCGGACACCGCGCGGTTACCGTGCTTGGCAACGGTGCAACCAGCGGCGGCCACCACGAAGGATGACGCTGTCGATACGTTGAAAATATTCGCACCGTCACCGCCGGTGCCGACCACATCGACGACGCCGTCGAGGGTCTTGAGCTCAACCTTGTCCGCCAGCTCGCGCATCACCGAGACGGCGCCGACGATTTCGTCGATGCTCTCGCTCTTCATGCGCATTGCCATCATAAAGGCGCCGATCTGCGCGTCGGTGCATTGACCGGTCATGATTTCGCGCATCACATCGCTCATTTCAGCGGTGCTCAGGTCCAGATGGCCGACGATACGGCTCAGGGCAGTCTTGATATCCATGAAAAGTCCTTAGCGCGTGCCGCCGCTCTGCTTGAGAAAGTTGGCGAACAGCTCGTAGCCCTGCTCGGTCAGGATTGATTCAGGGTGAAACTGCACCCCTTCGATGTTCAGTGTCTTGTGACGCAGGCCCATGATCTCGTCGACCGAACCGTCTTCCAACTGGGTCCAGGCGGTCAGTTCCAGGCATTCAGGCAAGGTGTCACGCTTGACCACCAGCGAGTGGTAACGGGTCACCGTCACCGGCATGTTCAGGCCTTGGAATACACCAAGGTCCTTATGGAACACCGGGCTGGTCTTGCCATGCATCACCTGACGCGCACGCACCACATCGCCGCCAAACGCCTGACCAATGGACTGGTGACCCAGGCACACACCCAGGATCGGCAGCTTACCGGCGAAATACTGGATGGCTTCCAGCGAGATACCCGCCTCGGTCGGCGTGCAAGGGCCAGGCGAAACCACAATGCGCTCAGGGTTCAGGGCGGCGATTTGCGCAACGGTCAGCTCATCATTGCGCACCACCTTGACATCCGCACCCAGCTCGCCCAGGTACTGCACAACGTTGTAGGTAAAGGAATCGTAGTTATCAATCATCAGCAACATGTGGGTTCAAACCTCTTGAATTCACTGATTTCAAATGACCGCCTTCCAGAAGGGTAACCCGCTGCCAAACGCACGTTCCGGTTGCCGGGGTTGGCCGGCAAGGGGCGTCAGACACAGGGTGAAGAAGGCAGATCGGTACAGGTCCGGCCAGGCCGGCAGAGAAAAATGTCAGGCGCGCCAACGCCAACGGGCGTGTGCCTTGACTACTCGCATCAAGAGTTTGCTGATGATCAACACGGGGAGGGTCTCATTCATACGTTCAGGCACAGTAACGTAGCCTCGCCAGCGGTGCAATATGGAGCAGCAAATACGGGGGCCTGCGTAGACGCATTCCGCATATCTCTAAAGAAAATGCCGGAAGTTTTGCTAGTGTTTCGTTTCCTGCATAAAAACAACCAAATGGAATTCTCATGCTCAAACCAGCGTTTTTCACACCCCTTGCCGGCTGCCTCTTGGCACTGGCCTGCACCCAAGCCTTTGCCGCCCCGTCACCTTATTCAGCCATGGTGGTTTTCGGCGACAGCCTGGCCGATGCAGGCCAGTTCCCCGATGGTTCGAATGGCTCGACACTACGTTTTACCAACCGGACAGGTCCAAACTTCCAGGGTGAGTACGGCCTGGTTTCATCAACCCTGTTGGGCACCAAACTGGGTGTGGCCCCCAACGACTTGAATGCCTCCACCTCACCGGTTCGGGCGGCCCAAGGCTTGCCAGATGGAAGCAACTGGGCGGTCGGTGGCTACCGCACCGATAACATCCTGGACTCTATTACCTCGGTCTCCAACGCCGCGATCCCACCCGGAAATCCTGGCGGTGGCACAGTGTTGCGTAGTCGCCAGGGCTATCTACCGGCTAACGGCGGACGAGCCGACCCGAACGCGCTCTACTTCCTTTCCGGTGGTGGCAATGACTTCCTTCAAGGCCGCGTGCTCAGCCCCGCGCAAGCAGTCGCCGCAGGTGGGAGACTGGCCGACAGTGCCCAAGTGCTGCAGCAAGCCGGTGCGCGTTACATCATGGTGTGGATGCTGCCCGACCTGGGGCTGACGCCCGCCATCAACGGCACCCCACAGCAGGCCGCGACCTCTGCCCTGAGCAATATTTTCAACCAATCGCTGGTACAGCGCCTGTCGCAAATCGATGCCCAGGTTATTCCACTGAACATCCCGCTGCTATTGAACGAAGCCTTCGCCGATCCTGCGCGCTTCGGCCTCGCAACCGGGCAAAACCTGACCGCCACCTGCTTCAGCGGCAACAGCTGCACCGCCAACCCGGTCTATGGCATCGGCGGTACCAACCCGGACCCGACCAAGCTGGTCTATAACGACTCGGTCCACCCCACCGTAGCCGGGCAACAGCTGATCGCCGACTATGCTTACTCGCTGCTCGCAGCGCCCTGGGAGCTGACCTTGCTGCCGGAAATGGCCCAAGGCACGTTGCGCGCCCATCAGGACGAACTACGCAACCAATGGCAAGCAGACAACGGCCACTGGCAAGCCGTCGGCCAATGGCGCGCAATCGTGGCCGGCGGCGGTCAGCGCCTGGACTTCGATGATCAGAGCAGTTCAGCCAGTGGTGACGGCAGCGGCTATAACCTGAATATCGGTGGCAGCTACCGGCTTGATGACAATTGGCGTGTGGGCGTTGCAGCCGGCCTGTACCGGCAGACACTCGAAGCCGGGGCCAGCGACTCGGACTACAAGCTCAACAGCTACATGGGCACGGCATTCGCGCAATATCAGCACAATCAGTGGTGGGCCGACGCCGCGTTAACGGGTGGCAAGCTGGACTTCGACAGCCTCAAACGCAAGTTCGCCCTGGGCGTCAACGAAGCGTCCGAGAAAGGCGACACCGACGGTTGGCTCTGGGCCTTGAGCGCTCGCTTGGGTTACGACCTTGCTGCACCGGGTAGCGATTGGCACCTGTCACCCTTCGTCAGCGCCGATTACGCACGCGTCGAAGTGAATGGCTACTCGGAGAAAAACAGTCGCTCCACCGCACTGACCTTTGATGACCAACAACGCGACTCCAGGCGCCTGGGCGTCGGCCTGCAAGGTAGCTACCGCATCACCCCGCAAACCCAGGTATTTGGCGAAGTGGCCCACGAGCATGAGTTCGAAAATGACACCCAGAAGGTGAACATTTCGCTCAACAGTGTTCAGGGGATCGACTTCAAGCTGGACGGCTACACGCCTCGCAGCAACTCTGACCGTTTGAGCCTTGGGGTCAGCCACAAACTGACTCAGGAGCTGGCGTTGCGGGCGGCATATAACGTGAGGAAGGATGACAACCTGACCCAGCAAGGGGTCAATGTGGGGGTGAGTCTGGATTTCTAAATACCACGCAAAACAAATGTGGGAGCTGGCTTGCCTGCGATGGCGGTGGATCAGTCACTGAATATCTCGACTGATACACCGCCATCGCGGGCAAGCCCGCTCCCACACTTTTTATTCCAGCTTTAGTCTTGTGGGGTTTGCTCTGCCAGCGCCACAGCACGAAACATCGCCCGGCGCTTGTTCAAGGTTTCTTCCCACTCAAGGGCCGGCACCGAGTCCGCCACAATCCCGCCACCGGCCTGTACATGCAGTTCGCCATCCTTGATCACCGCGGTGCGGATCGCGATCGCAGTGTCCATATTGCCGTTCCAGGCGAAGTAACCGACGGCACCGCCATACACGCCACGCTTGACCGGCTCCAGTTCGTCGATGATTTCCATCGCACGGATTTTCGGTGCGCCCGACAAGGTGCCCGCCGGCAAAATCGCGCGCAGTGCATCCATCGCCGTCAGCCCGGCCTTCAGTTCGCCAGTCACGTTGGACACGATGTGCATCACGTTGGAGTAGCGCTCGATGACCATCTTCTCGGTCAACTTCACCGAACCGATTTCTGAAACACGCCCGGTGTCATTGCGCCCCAGGTCGATCAGCATCAGGTGCTCGGCGATTTCCTTGTCATCGCTGAGCAGGTCTTCTTCCAGCGCCAGGTCTGCCTCTTCGGTTGCGCCACGTGGGCGTGTGCCGGCAATCGGGCGTACGGTGATCAGGTTATCTTCGACGCGCACCAGCACTTCCGGCGAGCTGCCCACCACGTGGAAGTCGCCAAAGTTGAAGAAGTACATATACGGCGTCGGGTTGAAGCACCGCAGCGCACGGTACAGGTCGATCGGCGCGGCCTTGAAGTCGATGGACATGCGTTGTGACGGCACCACTTGCATGCAGTCACCGGCGAGGATGTATTGCTTGATGGTATCGACTGCGCGCTCGTAGTCATCCTGCGTAAAGCTGGAGCGAAACACCGGGTCGGCCGCAGGTGGGCGGCTCAGGTCAAGGCCGCGACGCGGGGTGATCGGCTGGCGGAGTTTTTCCAGCAGCGCCTGCAGACTGGCCTGGCCTTGCTCGAAGGCATCCGCTTGAGCAGGGTCGGCAAGGACAATCGCATGCATCTTGCCGGCAAGGTTGTCGAACACCACTACTGCGTCGGAGACCATCAGCAATATGTCCGGCACACCCAATGGGTCTGGGTTCGGACATTTCCCAAGACGCTTTTCGACATAGCGCACGCAGTCATAGCCGAAATACCCCACCAGGCCACCGTTGAAACGCGGCAGGCCGGCAATGGTCGGTACGTTGTAGCGCGCCTTGAACGCTTCGACGAAGGCCAGCGGGTCTTCAACGTCATGGCTTTCGATCTCTACGCCATCGTGGGTGATGCTGACATGATGGTCGTGCACGCGCAGCACCGTGCGGCATGGCAGGCCGATGATCGAGTAACGGCCCCATTTCTCGCCGCCCTGTACCGATTCGAGCAGGTAAGAGTTGGGCGCATCGGCAAGCTTCAGATAAATCGACAACGGCGTGTCGAAGTCGGCCAGGGTTTCGCAGGCCAGGGGAATACGGTTATAGCCGGCAGCGGCCAAACGCAGGAATTCTTCACGGATCATGGGGGAGCCTCGTGGCTTGAGGGTCAAACGGTCAGGTAGGCAAACGTGCCGCAGCGCGGCGAGAATCAGTCAGGCGCGCCAACGCCAGCGGGCCAGGGCCTTGATGACTTTCATCCAGAGTTTGCGAGTGACCACCACGATGGCGTTTCCAGAAGGGGACGGATCAATGTCGGGCAACGTTATCTCAGCGCCCGCTCCCAGGCAACCGGGGATTAGCAGGCGCAGATCATCAATCACCAGCGCCGGCGACTCTTCGGCAATCGGGCGCCCGTGGTTGTAGCCGTAGCTCAAGGCTACGCACTGTACGCCTGCAGCTTTTGCCGCCAGTACATCACTGCGCGAATCGCCGACAAACAATGACTGGGACGCCGGGATATTCGCCATTTTCATCACAAAGAACAGTGCGGCCGGGTCAGGCTTCTTCTGCGGCAAGGTATCACCACCGATGATCCAGCGAAAATAACGGCCGATTTTCATCTGGTCCAACAGCGGCGCGACAAAGCGCTCCGGCTTGTTGGTGATCAAGGCCATTTCCACACCCTGCTTGCTCAGCCATTTGAGAGTGTCACGCACGCCGGGGTAGACCACGGTGAGTTCGTGGCCGTTTTCGTACGCGACATTGAACAGCTCCAGAGCGTGCTCGGCTTCCACCTCATCGACACCCGAAGCGTCGATATTGTTGGCCAGGGCTCGGCGCACCAGCATCGGCGCGCCGTTGCCGACCCACTCGCGCACCGACTCGATCCCCGCCGGCTTGCGCCCCAGTTTGAGCAGCATCTGGTCCACCGCCGCTGCCAGGTCAGGCACCGAGTCGATCAGCGTACCGTCCAGATCGAACATCACCAGCCGTGGCAGCTTGCCGGGGAACAGCTGCTCGAAGCCGCTCATGGACGCGTCAGCGCCAGTTCGGCACGCATCGTGTCGATGACGGCCTGGTAGTCCGGTGCGTTGAAGATCGCCGAGCCTGCCACGAAGGTATCGGCGCCGGCGGCAGCGATTTCACGAATATTGTTGACGTTGACGCCGCCGTCGATCTCCAGGCGGATATCGCGCCCTGAGGCGTCGATCAGCGCTCGCGCTTCACGCAGCTTGTTCAGGGTGCCCGGGATGAATTTCTGCCCGCCGAAACCTGGGTTGACGCTCATCAGCAGCACCATGTCGACCTTGTCCATCACGTACTCAAGTACGTTCAGCGGAGTGGCTGGGTTGAACACCAAGCCCGCCTTGCAGCCGCCTTCGCGGATCAGTTGCAGGGTGCGGTCGACGTGCAGCGTGGCTTCCGGGTGGAAGGTAATGTAGGTCGCGCCGGCCTCGATGAAGTCACCGATGATGCGGTCCACGGGGCTGACCATCAGGTGGGCGTCGATCGGCGCGGTGATGCCGTATTTGCGCAGCGCTGCGCAGACCATCGGGCCTATGGTCAGGTTGGGTACGTAGTGGTTGTCCATGACATCGAAGTGCACGAAGTCGGCACCCGCGGCCAACACCTTGTCCACCTCCTCACCCAGGCGGGCGAAGTCGGCGGAGAGAATCGATGGAGCAATGACGAAGGGCTGCATGACGCACCTTTTTTGAGCTAAATCACGATGGCGCGCATTGTATACCTCATGCTTTGCTGCGCGCACCGTGACCTAACTCAACGGTTAGTAAGCCGCCCGGTAGATTTTCTCGATATCGGCCGCACTGAGCTGACGCGGGTTATTGCGCATCAGGCGCTCGATACCCGCAGCTTCCGTGGCCATGGCCGCAATGGCGTCTTCGGGCACCCCGAAACTGCGCAGCCCGGCGGGGATCTCGACGGCGGCGCATAGTCGCGTCATTGCCTCCACGGCCTGGTCGGCAGCCTCGTTGACACTCAGCCCCGTCACATTCACGCCCATGGCTTGGGCAATATCCTGCATACGTTCGACGCAGGCCAACTTGTTCCAATGCATGACGTACGGCAGCAACAGCGCATTGCTCACACCATGGGCAATATTGAAACGCCCGCCCAACGGGTAAGCCAGCGCATGCACGGCACCGACTCCGGCATTCCCGAATGCCATGCCGGCCATGAGGCTGGCGGTCGCCATGTCATCACGGGCCTGCAGGTTGGCCGGGTTGGCGTAAGCCTTGGGCAGCGCGTTGGCAATCAGCTTGATGGCGCCGATGGCCAGGGCGTCGGTGATCGGCGAGGCGTTCAGTGACAGATAGGACTCAATGGCATGCACCAAGGCGTCCACACCACTGGCCGCGGTGACACTGCGCGGGCAGGTCAGAGTCATTTGTGGGCTGATCAGCGCGACATCCGGCAGCAGGTAGTCGCTGACGATGCCTTTTTTCAGCTGTGCGGCCTTGTCGGAGAGGATCGCCACATTGGTCACCTCCGAACCGGTGCCCGCCGTGGTCGGGATGGCGATCAGCGGCGGGCCCTTGCGCGGCACCTGGTCGACCCCGAACAAATCCGCCAGCGCACCGTGGTAGCCGGCATACGCCGCCACGCTCTTGGCGATATCGATGGCACTGCCGCCGCCCACACCAATGAGGCCGTCATGCCCGCCTTCGCGGTACGCACGCATGCAGTCTTCAACGATGGCGATTTCCGGGTCGGGCAGTACGCGATCGAAGATTTCGTAAGCACGATCGCCCAGCTGTTCGAGGGCCAGGGCCACAGTGCCAGACTTGACCAGGGCCGCATCGGTGACGATCAGCGGGTTATCCACATCCAGCCGGGTCAGTTCCGCGGCCAATTGCTCGATGGCGCCCGCGCCGGTCAGCAGTTTATGGGCGATCTTGAATGAGGAAGTACTCATGTGCGCGGCCTCTTATGAATGATGGGCTGGCACAAGAATAGCTGCCCATCGCGTGTTGTCTGCCATTCACTGGTTGAATGGTCATCGCCGATAACCTGCTGGCAGAAAACCACGCCCCACATCACTGACAAATACTGACCAACCCATTAGGCTGCTCACATCACTTATGGCCGGAAATTAACGATGCTTTTTCTCCACCGTTCGGCACTGCCAACGTTGTGCCTGTCGCTACTATGTGCCAGCGCCCTGCCTGCTCACGCCGCCGACGCGCCCGCGCCCGCTGCCGAAAAACCTGCTGAGCGCCAACCTCTGCCCGAGCGCAGCCAGTCGCAAGCCAGCGCTCTGGAGCGCCAGATTCCGCAACCGGAACAACAACAGCTGCAAGCCGGTAGCGATTCGTTCCTGGCCCTTTGGAAACCCGCCAACGGCGCAGAGGCCGAAGGTGTGGTGATTATCGTACCGGGCGCCGGGGAGAACGCCGACTGGCCGCAAGCAATCGCCCCCTTGCGGCGCAAGTTACCGGATGCGGCCTGGGGCACCTTGAGCCTGTCACTGCCGGACGTAAATGTAGACACCTTGCCGCCACGGGTCATCGAACCGCCAAAAGCTGCGGTCGACACCAGCAGCAAGGACGGCAGCACGGCCGCCAAACCTGTCGAACAGGCCGCCAGCGCCGAGGCCGAAGGCACTGATCCGGCGGTGGTGCCGGATGCAGATGAACAGGACAAGACCGACGCCAAGCGCATCTTCGACCGCATCGACGCCGCCGTCGCCTTCGCCCAGACCCAAAGCGCCCGCAGTGTGGTGCTGCTCGGCCACGGCACCGGCGCCTGGTGGGCCGCACGTTACCTGAGCGAGAAACAGCCATCCCAGGTGCAGAAGCTGATCATGGTGGCCGGGAAGACGCCGGCAGCTCGCCAACCGGACCTGCAACAACTGGCGCCGAGCTTGAAGGTGCCCACGGCGGATGTGTTTTATCAAGACGCCCCCCAGGAACGCAAAAACGCGCAGGAGCGTATCCAGGCGGCCAAGCGCTCGAAGAATGACGGTTACAAGCAGGTATCGCTCACGGCGTTGCCCGGCAATAGCGCAGCAGAGCAGGAACAGTTGTATCGGCGGGTTCGCGGGTGGCTCAGCCCGCAGGGCGGCGCAGACTGATCATGCCTTCGAACCTGTTGTAGAAACAATGTGGGAGGGGCCTCTCAGGCCGACAGCCTCAGCGAAAATCCCGACGCTCGCGAATCAATGCATAAGCGTTATGCAGCTCCCGGGTGCGTTCGGTGGCTTCACGCACTTGTGCGGGGCTGGCGCCCGTGCCGGCGATCTTGTCCGGGTGGTGGCGGCTGAGGAGGCGACGGTAGGCACGCTTGATCACCGAGGGCTCAGTGGTCGCCGTCACACCCAGAACCCGCAACGCCTCCTGATAGGCTCCGCCACGATTGGCCAATGGCTTGCGCTGCGGCGCGTAATCAGTTGCCAGTGCCTGGAGTTGTTGCGGCGTCCAGCCCAGCCATTTGCCCCACAGGTCGATCAGGTCGCGCTCGGCGTCATCCGCCCGCCCGTCCGCCCAGGCCATGCGCCAACAGGCACGTAGCACGCCTTCCGCCGCATGGGGTTGCGCCTTGAGCACACGCAGGTAGCTGCGCACACGGTCGCTGCCAGACTTGCCTCGGTTGAAGGCGCTGATAGCGCGACGCTGGGCCGGCTCGGACATATCCAACGCGCGCATCTCCTGACGCGCCTGCTGGATATGCCCATCCACAACCCGGCCGTTACTCTTGGCCAACCGCCCCAACAGTACAAACAACAGCTCGTCGTTGCGCAACGCCGGGCGCCCGCCCAGGCGTTCACGCAACTGCGCCCAACTGTGCAGTTGCAGACGACGATCCAGCGCCTGCCCCAGCAATGCACCCAACAAGGCCCCCGGAATACTGGCAATGGCAAAGCCAGCCCCGGCGCCGATCAGCGTCCCTGGCCACAACATCCTACTGCTCCGCTGTCAGCAAGGTTTCGACTTGCGCCAGACGCTCCAGCGTCCCGACATCCACCCAGCGTCCCGTCATGTGCTCCCCCGTTACCAGACCTTTAGCCATGGCCGCACGCAACAGCGGCGCCAACTTGAAGGCACCGGCGCTGCAACCCGCGAACAATTTGGGGTCGAGCACTGAAATGCCACTGAAGGTCAGGTTATCGGCACCGGGCGCGGCATCATGAAGCAGACCTTTATCCAGGTAGAAATCCCCGCCTGACGGGTGGTGCTCAGGGTTGTCGACCATCACCAAGTGCGCCAGGCCCTGGATCGGCTGCCCGAGGCGGGTAAAATCGTAGTCAGTCCAGATATCGCCATTGACCACCAGGAAGGGGTCATCCCCCAGCAGCGGCAACGCCTGGAATATCCCGCCCCCCGTTTCCAGCGGCTCCCCCTCCGGCGAGTAGCGGATGCGCAGCCCGAACTGGGCGCCGTCACCCAAGTACTTCTCAATTTGCTGGCCTAGCCAGGCATGATTGATCACGATCTCGGTAAAGCCGGCCTTCGCCAAAGCTTCAAGGTGATACTCGATCAACCGCTTGCCGCCGGCTTGCACCAGCGGCTTGGGCGTATGCAGGGTGAGCGGACGCATGCGCTCGCCCTTGCCCGCCGCAAGGATCATCGCCTTCATACAATGGCCTCGGCGGGCTGGCGCAGGCTGGCGAGCAGTTCGCCCAGTTCGCTCAACTCGGGTCGGTCGGCGAGCACCGCGTCTATATAAGCAAAGAAACGCGGCACGTCGGCCAGGTAGCGCGGTTTGCCGTCACGGTGGCAAATACGCGAAAAAATACCGATGACCTTGAGATGACGCTGCACGCCCATCAGGTCGCTGGCGCGCAGAAAGTCTTCGAAGTCGTCCTGCACCGGGATCCCCAACTGCCCGGCGCGCTGCCAGTAGCCGTGTTGCCATTCACGCACACGCGCCTGGGGCCAACTGAGGAAGGCGTCCTTGAACAGGCAGGTAATGTCATAAGTCACCGGGCCGTAGACTGCATCTTGAAAATCCAGTACGCCGGGGTTCGGCTCACTGATCATCAGGTTGCGCGGCATATAGTCGCGATGCACCAGCACCTTGGGCTGCGCCAGGGCACTGTCGATCAATTTTTCGCTGACGCGTTGCCAGAGGGCTTGTTGCTCAGCGTCGAAGTCGATCCCCAGGTGACGGCGCACATACCATTCCGGGAATAACTCCAGCTCGCGACGCAACAAGGCCACGTCGTAGCTGGGCAATGGTGCGTCCATCGGCAATTGCTGGAAAGCCAGCAGCGCATCGATGGCATCGGCAAATAATTGATCGGCATTTTCAGCGTCAATCACATCCAGATAGGTTTTTCTGCCCAGGTCATTGAGCAAAAGAAAGCCACGAGGCAAGTCTTCTGCATAAATTTTTGGCACATTTATTCCTGATTTCGCCAGCAAATGCGCGATATCGACGAAAGGTTTGCAGTTTTCCTGGGGGGGTGGCGCGTCCATTACGACGAACGTATGGGCACCGCCCTCCCACCGGAAGTAACGCCTGAAACTCGCGTCGCTGCTGGCCGCGGTCAATGTGGCCGGGGGTACGGGGCCCCAGTCCTGAGCGTTGAAGAGGATCGGCAACTGCTCATCCAGCCAGACTTCCAGCTGTTGTAAACGTAGATCTTGCTCGGGCATTACAAGGGTCTCCGACGGCGCTAGCCGTCAAGCGGGGCATGCTTTATTATCACGCATCTTTTTCAGACCATCGAGAGGCGTGCGGCCCAAACCGCGGGCAGATGGCACGCAGGAAGCCCGGACTAATAAGATGGCATTGAAATCCCCCGCGTTTCGTAGAAAATTTCCGTTGCTGGTAACCGGCAGTCTGCTGGCCTTGCAACCTTTCGCCACCTCATTCGTGGTCGCCGCGGAACAGTATGACTGCTCAGTCTCTGCTTCGGGTGCCTGGGATTGCGCGCCGAAGACCGCCGCAGCCCCATTGCCACCGCGCCCGGTGCATGACGGTTCTGCCGTCAGCTCGGCCAACGGCACGCCGCAAGGCAAGGCTGGCGGCAGCGTCGACGCCGAGCCCAAGACCGTGCTGGTCACCGAATCCAAGGGCCGTGGCCTGCGCTCGCGCAGCGCCGACTACAGCCACCTGGACTGGGTGCCTCGCGACAAGCTGACTGCAGCGCAGCTGGCCGAGACCGGCCCTTACTGCGGCGGCGCCTACATCGAGCCGACTCGTCCTGGCATGAACGACAAGACGGACAAGAGCGATGCGCCGACCTTCATCGGTGCCAAGGCCTCGCGTTACGAGCAGGAACAGCAGGTCGCAACCCTGGCCGGTGACGTGGTCATGCGCCAGGGCAGCATGCAGCTTGAAGCGGACGAAGCCAGCCTGTACCAGGCCGAGAACCGTGGCGAGCTGAACGGCAAGGTGCGACTGCGCGACAACGGCGCGCTGATCGTGGGCGACCATGCCCAGGTCCAGCTCGACACCGGCGCCGCCCAGATCGACAACGCCGAATACGTGATGCACAAGTCGCGCATTCGCGGTAACGCCCTGTACGCCAAGCGTGCCGAGAACGCGATCATCCGTCTCAAGGACGGTACGTACACCACCTGCGAGCCGGACAGCAACGCCTGGCAGCTCAAGGGCAACAACATCACGTTGAACCCGGCCACCGGTTTCGGTACGGCCACCAACGCGACGTTGCGGGTCAAGAACATCCCGATCCTGTACACCCCGTACATCTACTTCCCGATCGACGACCGTCGTCAATCCGGCTTCCTGCCGCCGAGCTTCAGCACCGGCAGCGAGACTGGCTTTACGCTGGTAACGCCGTACTACTTCAACCTGGCACCGAACTACGATGCCACGTTGTACCCGCAATACATGACCAAGCGCGGCTTGTTGATGGAGGGCGAATTCCGCTACCTGACCAAGTCGAGTGAAGGCCAGTTTGGTGGGGCGTATCTCAATGATGATAGCGACGAGCGGAAGAAGCAGACCGATTACGAAAAAACCCGTTATATGCTCAATTGGCAGCATAAGGGTGGGTTGGATTCGCGCCTGACGACTCAGGTCGATTACACCAAGATCAGTGATCCGTTCTACTTCCAGGATTTGAAGTCGTATCAGGAAGGCGTTGAGAGCCAGGACTACCTGAATCAGCAAGGCTCGGTGACCTACCGTGGTGACAGCTATCAAGCTCGCGTGAATCTGCAGTCGTATCAATTGGCGACGATTTCGCAGATCACTCCGTATGACCGTTTGCCGCAGATCACCTTCAATGGTCAACTGCCGTATCACCCGGGTGGGCTCAACTTCTCCTACGAGACTGAAGCCGTAAGATTTGACCGAGACCTTCGAAAGGGTAATGTGGTCAATGAAGACGGCGGGCCGTTCAACGAAGATGGCACCATCGGTGAACGACGCCTGGATACCTACGTAAACGGCCTGACCCGTGCAAACGGAACACGCTTGAACGTAGCTCCCGCTGTCGAGTACCCAATGAACTGGAGCTATGGCTTCATTACGCCGAAACTCAAGTACGTCTATACCAAATATGATCTTGACCTCGATAGCATAGGCAAGGGTGACATTGTCCGCGCGCAGCAGGATGCTGCTCAGCCTGGCGCAGCCCCTTATGCCGGCGGCGTGTTCAAAAGTTCACAAGATCGTGCAGTCCCGATCGCCAGCATCGACAGCGGCCTCTACTTTGACCGCACCACCAATTGGTTCGGCAAGGACTACAACCAGACCCTTGAGCCTCGCGCCTTCTATCTTTACGTACCAAACAAAGATCAAAGCGATATTCCGGTCTTCGATACGGGTGAGTACTCGTTCAGCTACTCCTCCCTGTTCCGCGATAATCGTTTCAGCGGGTCAGACAGGATCGGTGATGAGAATAAGCTTTCCCTGGGCGTAACCAGCCGCTGGATCGAAGAAAACGGCTTTGAACGCCAGCGTGTTTCCGTCGGTCAGGCTGTGTACTTCAAGGATCGCGAAGTCCAACTGCCGGGTGTATTGGCCGCTGATCGCGACGATGCACGCTCAAACGTCTCGCCTATCGCTCTGGAATACGCGTTCCGCTTCAACCGCGATTGGCGTGCAACAGCCGACTACAACTGGGACCCGGAAAGCCACGCCCCTCGTTCGGGCAGCGCGATGTTCCACTACCAGCCGGAAGACAACCCGAACAAGGTCGTCAACCTCGGCTATCGCTATCGCAACGACCAGGTGGTCTACAACCAGCTGACCGGCAAATGGCAGTTTGGTGGTGATTACGGCCAACCAAGTGATCCGAACTATGTGAAGGATTACTACAAAATCCAGCAACACGACTTCTCGATGATGTGGCCGATCATTCCTCAGTGGAACCTGATCACCCGCTGGCAGTATGACTATGCCCGCAACCGCACCCTGGAAGCCTTCGGTGGTTTCGAGTACGACAACTGCTGCTGGAAACTGCGCGTCATCAATCGCTATTGGGTTTCCAACGACGAATACAGCCAGATCGCCCCGCTTAACGAAAAGGGTGACCACGGGCTCTTCTTCCAGATCGTCCTCAAAGGACTCGGCGGCCTGACCGGCGCCAAGGTAGAGAGCTTCCTCGACAAAGGCATTGAAGGTTATCGTGAACGTGAAGACAAAGCTTTCTGAGTGTTTGCGCCCGCTAGTGCTGGGCGCGCTGTTCCTGGGTACTGTTTCGGCACACGCCGCGGTTCAACAGCTGGATAAAGTAGCGGCCATCGTCGACAACGACGTGATCATGCAGAGCCAGCTGGACCAACGGGTCAAGGAAGTTCAGCAAACCATCGCCAAGCGTGGCGGTGGTGTGCCGCCGACCAGCGTCCTGGAACCCCAGGTACTGGAGCGTCTGATCGTCGAAAACCTGCAGTTGCAGATCGGCGAACGTTCCGGCATCCGGATTTCGGACGAAGAGCTGAACCAGGCCGTCGGCACCATCGCTCAACGCAACAACATGAGCATTGATCAGTTCCGCGCCGCCCTGGCTCACGATGGCTTGTCCTATGAGGACGCCCGCGACCAGATCAAGCGCGAGATGATCATCAGCCGTGTGCGCCAGCGCCGTGTGGCCGAACGGGTCCAGGTATCGGAGCAGGAAGTGAAGAACTTCCTGGCCTCGGACCTTGGCAAGATGCAGCTCTCCGAAGAACTGCACCTGGCCAATATTCTTATTCCTACCCCTGACGCCGCCAACTCCGAGCAACTGAATGCCGCTGCGGCCAAGACCCAAGCGGTGTACGACCGCCTGAAAGCCGGTGCTGACTTTGCCCAGACCGCCATTGCCGTCTCCGGCAGCGATAACGCACTGGACGGCGGTGACATGGGCTGGCGTAAAGCCGCACAGCTGCCGCCTCCGTTCGATCGCGAGCTGAGCTCCATGGAAGTCGGCGGCATCACCCAACCGGCACGTACCCCAGGTGGCTTCATTATCCTCAAGCTGCTGGGCAAGCGCGGCGGCGAGACCTCGCTGAAAGACGAAGTACACGTTCGTCACATCCTGGTCAAACCAAGCGAAATCCGTACCGAGGCACAAACCAAGGAACTGGCGCAGAAGATCTACGACCGCATCGAAAGCGGTGAAGACTTCGCCACCCTGGCCAAAAGTTTCTCGGAAGACCCTGGTTCTGCCCTTAACGGCGGCGACTTGAACTGGATCGACCCGAAAGCCCTGGTGCCCGAGTTCCAACAGGTCATGGCCGACACACCGCAAGGCGTATTGTCCAAGCCGTTCAAGACTCAATACGGCTGGCATGTCCTGGAAGTCCTTGGCCGTCGCGCCACCGACAACACCAACCAGGCCCGCGAGCAGCAAGCCCTGACCGTGCTGCGTAACCGCAAATACGACGAAGAGCTGCAAACCTGGTTGCGTCAGATCCGTGACGAAGCCTACGTAGAGAACAAGCTGCCAGGCGCCGAGCAAACAGGCACCGACCAGGCAACCCAGTGAAACCCCAGCGTTTCGCGGTGACACCCGGCGAGCCGGCCGGCATTGGTCCAGACCTGTGCCTGCTGCTCGCCTCGCAACCTCAGCCACACCCCCTGATTGCCATTACCAGCCGCGACCTGCTCCTTGAGCGGGCCGCGCAGTTGGGCGTGGCTGTCAACTTGCTGGAAGTGGCACCGGGCAATTGGCCGGACCTGCCCGCCCCGGCCGGCAGCCTGTATGTATGGGACACCCCTTTACAGGCCAAGGTGGTCGCCGGGCAACTGAACAAGGCCAATGCAGCCTTTGTGCTGGAAACCCTGACACGCGCCGGGCAAGGCTGCATCGACGGCGACTTTGCCGGCATGATCACCGCGCCCGTGCATAAAGGCGTGATCAACGAATCCGGCATCGCGTTTTCCGGCCATACCGAATTCCTCGCCGAGCTGACCCATACCGAACAGGTCGTGATGATGCTGGCGACCCGTGGCCTGCGTGTTGCGCTGGTGACCACACATCTGCCACTGCGCGATATTGCCGACGCCATCACCGCCGAGCGCATAGAGCGCGTCACGCGCATCCTGCATGACGACCTGCAACACAAATTCGGCATTGCCCGACCGCGTATCCTGGTCTGCGGGCTAAACCCCCATGCCGGTGAAGGCGGCCACTTGGGCCATGAAGAAATCGACATCATTGAACCGACCTTAGAGCGCCTGCGCCAAGAAGGCATGGACCTGCGCGGCCCATTGCCTGCAGACACTCTGTTTACCCCCAAATATCTGGAGCACTGCGACGCAGTGCTGGCGATGTACCACGACCAGGGGCTGCCCGTGCTGAAGTACAAAGGCTTCGGTGCTGCAGTCAACGTGACACTGGGCCTGCCGATCATCCGCACCTCCGTCGACCATGGCACTGCCCTGGACCTGGCGGGCAGCGGCAAGATCGATACCGGCAGCCTGCACGTAGCCCTGGAAACCGCCTATCAGATGGCCGAGACCCGTATATGACTGAGCATTACCAACACCGGGCGCGCAAGCGCTTCGGACAGAACTTCCTGCACGACGCGGGCGTGATCGACCGCATCCTGCGCTCCATCCACGCCAAGCCAGAAGACCGCCTGCTGGAAATCGGCCCGGGCCAGGGCGCGCTGACCCAAGGCCTGCTTGCCAGCGGCGGGCAACTGGACGTGGTGGAACTGGACAAGGACCTGATCCCGATCCTGAACCAGCAGTTCGCTGGCAAGCCCAACTTCAACCTGCACCAGGGTGATGCGCTGAAGTTCGACTTCAATAGCCTGAATGCCGCCCCCAATAGCCTGCGGGTGGTGGGCAACCTGCCGTACAACATCTCCACACCGCTGATTTTCCACCTGCTGAACAACGCCGGGATCATCCGCGACATGCACTTCATGCTGCAGAAGGAAGTGGTGGAGCGCCTGGCCGCAGGCCCTGGCGGTGGCGATTGGGGCCGTTTGTCGATCATGGTCCAGTATCATTGCCGCGTGGAGCACCTGTTCAACGTCGGCCCGGGCGCGTTCAACCCGCCGCCGAAGGTTGATTCAGCCATCGTACGCCTGGTGCCGCATGCCGTGCTGCCCCACCCAGCCAAGGATCACAAGCTGCTGGAGCGCGTTGTGCGTGAAGCGTTCAACCAACGCCGCAAGACGCTGCGCAACACGCTCAAGGCCCTGCTGAGCAACGCTGAAATCGAAGCTGCCGGTGTCGATGGCAGCCTGCGCCCCGAACAGCTGGACTTGGCCGCGTTCGTACGCCTGGCTGACCAACTGGCGATTCAGCCAGCTCCGACAGAAGGATAAGGCTCAACGCGATCCAATGTGGGAGGGGGCTTGCTCCCGATAGGGGAGTATCAGTGGATACATTTTCAACTGACACATCGCTATCGGGAGCAAGCCCCCTCCCACATTTGGATCACGTATCTGGCCTAGTGCCCACCTCATGGCCTAGACTGACCCGCATCTGCTGTCCCCTGCTTTTAAGGCCTCTTGCATGTCCGATCCTCGCTATCAGATCGACGTCAGCGTCGTCACCCGCTTCCTGGCGGACCAATCGCAACCCGAACAGAACCGCTTTGCCTTTGCCTACACCGTCACCGTAAAAAACAACGGGTTGGTCCCGGCCAAGCTGCTGTCGCGCCACTGGGTCATTACCGATGGCGACGGCCAGGTCGAGGAAGTGCGTGGAGCAGGCGTTGTCGGCCAGCAACCCTTGATCAACAGCGGCGCCAGCCACACCTACAGCAGCGGCACGGTGATGACCTCCAAGGTCGGCACCATGCAGGGCTCGTATCAGATGAAAGCTACCGACGGTCATTTGTTCGACGCAACGATCGAGCCCTTCCGCCTCGCGGTGCCCGGAGCCCTGCACTGATGGCGACGTACGCGGTCGGCGACCTGCAAGGTTGCCTGGAACCTCTCAAGTGCCTGCTCGAGCGCGTAGCCTTTGACCCCGCAAGCGATCGCCTGTGGCTGGTGGGCGACCTCGTCAACCGAGGCCCCCACTCCCTGGAGACCCTGCGCTATCTCTATAGCCTGCGTGACTCGCTGGTATGCGTACTCGGCAACCACGACCTGCACCTGCTCGCGGCCGGCAATAACATCGAGCGCCTGAAAAAGGGCGACACCCTGCGCGAAATCCTCGAAGCGCCGGACCGCGCCGAGTTGCTCGACTGGCTGCGCCGGCAAAAACTCATGCACTACGATGAGGGCCGCAACATGGCCTTGGTGCATGCAGGCATCCCACCTCAGTGGACGCTGAAAAAAGCCCTCAAATGCGCCGCTGAAGTCCAAAGTGCACTGGCCGATGACACCCTGTACACCACCTACCTGGACGGCATGTACGGCAACGAACCGGTGAAGTGGGACAACGACCTCACGGGCGTAACCCGCCTGCGCGTGATCACCAACTACTTTACGCGGATGCGCTTCTGCACCGCTGAAGGCAAGCTGGACCTCAAGAGCAAGGAAGGCGCCGACACCGCGCTACCCGGCTACAAGCCATGGTTCGCCCATAAGGAGCGCAAGACCCGTGATACGAAGATCATCTTTGGTCACTGGGCCGCCCTGGAAGGCAAATGCGACGAACCCGGCGTGTTCGCCCTCGACACCGGCTGCGTATGGGGCGGCGCCATGACCCTGATGAACATCGACACCGGCGAGCGCTTCGGCTGCCAGTGTGAACCCCCTCTTTCCATTACCCAGCCGGCCGCCGCCAAACCATAGGAGCCCGCCATGACCGAATTCAAACGTATCCCTCCCCAAGAAGCCCAAGCGCTGCGCGAGCAAGGCGCGGTGGTCGTCGATATCCGCGACCAGCCTACCTATGCGGCAGCTCATATCCCCGGCGCCAAGCATCTGGACAACGTCAACATCGCCGACTTCATCCGCGCCGCCGACCTCGATGCGCCGCTGATCGTAGCCTGCTACCACGGCAATTCCAGCCAGAGCGCGGCCGCTTATCTGGTCAGCCAGGGCTTCTCCGACGTCTATAGCCTGGACGGCGGCTTTGAGCTGTGGCGTGGGACCTACCCTTCGGAAATTTCCAAAGGCGATTCGCAATAATTTTTTTCACACCCCGCTATCCCGCGTGACGCTTGGGCTTGCGCCGTTTCTGACGAACGGCGCAGCCAAACTAATTGCGCATCGCGCCTTGACCTCCCGGATTCCGAACTATCCTTAAGCGCAGGCCATCCGAATCAGGGGAGAGCCGGTACACCGGCGTACGGGTCATCGGTAGCGTTTCAGGGTGTTCTGGGGGGAAAACAGCCATTGGCGCGTGTCAATGACTGCCAGCATCCGCTGATTGATCCGGCGTCGGCTCCACGTATCGAGCGAGGTGACGACGTCATGAGTATCTTTAGCCACTTCCAACAACGCTTCGCGTCCACGCAGCAGGAAGAACTCACGCTTCAAGAGTATCTCGAGCTGTGCAAGCAGGACCGCAGCACCTATGCCTCTGCCGCCGAACGCCTGCTATTGGCGATCGGCGAGCCGGAGCTGGTGGAAACCGCCAACAATTCGCGCCTGTCGCGAATATTCTCCAACAAGGTGATCCGCCGCTATCCGGCCTTTGAAGACTTCCATGGCATGGAAGAATGCATCGACCAGATCGTCTCCTACTTCCGCCATGCCGCCCAAGGCCTGGAAGAGAAGAAACAGATCCTTTACCTGCTCGGGCCAGTCGGCGGCGGCAAGTCGTCCCTGGCGGAAAAGCTAAAGCAGTTGATCGAGAAGGTGCCCTTCTACGCGATCAAGGGCTCGCCGGTCTTCGAGTCGCCCCTGGGCCTGTTCAACGCCACGGAAGATGGCGCGATTCTCGAAGAAGACTTCGGTATACCGCGGCGCTACCTCAACACCATCATGTCGCCTTGGGCCACCAAGCGCCTGGCCGAGTTCGGCGGTGATATCAGCCAATTCCGCGTAGTGAAGCTCTACCCGTCGATCCTCAACCAGATCGGCGTAGCCAAGACCGAACCGGGCGACGAAAACAACCAGGATATTTCGGCACTGGTGGGCAAGGTCGATATCCGCAAACTCGAAGAATTCCCACAGAACGACGCTGACGCCTACAGCTACTCGGGCGCGCTGTGCCGGGCCAACCAAGGCTTGATGGAGTTCGTGGAGATGTTCAAGGCGCCGATAAAGGTGCTCCACCCACTGCTCACCGCTACCCAGGAAGGCAACTACAACAGCACCGAAGGCCTGGGCGCGATTCCGTTCACCGGGATCCTGCTGGCCCACTCCAATGAATCGGAATGGCACACCTTCCGTAACAACAAGAACAACGAAGCCTTCATCGACCGGATCTATATCGTCAAGGTGCCGTACTGCCTGCGGGTCAGCGATGAGATCAAGATTTACGACAAGCTGCTGTTCAACAGCTCCCTGGCCAAGGCCCACTGCGCACCCGACACGTTGAAGATGCTCGCCCAGTTCACCGTACTGTCGCGCCTCAAGGAGCCGGAGAATTCGAATATCTATTCGAAAATGCGGGTGTATGACGGCGAGAACCTCAAGGACACCGACCCCAAGGCCAAGTCGATCCAGGAGTATCGCGATACAGCGGGCGTCGATGAGGGCATGAATGGCCTGTCGACACGCTTTGCGTTCAAGATCCTGTCCAAAGTCTTCAACTTCGACCCCCACGAGATCGCCGCCAACCCGGTGCATCTGCTGTATGTACTGGAGCAGCAGATCGAACAGGAGCAATTCCAGGCGGAAACCCGCGAACGCTACCTGCGCTTCCTCAAGGAATACCTGGCACCGCGCTACATCGAGTTTATCGGCAAGGAAATCCAGACCGCGTACCTGGAGTCCTACAGCGAGTACGGTCAGAACATCTTCGACCGCTATGTGCTGTACGCCGACTTCTGGATTCAGGACCAGGAGTACCGCGATCCGGAAACCGGCGAAATCCTCAATCGAGTGGCGCTCAACGAAGAGCTTGAGAAGATCGAGAAACCGGCCGGCATCAGCAATCCAAAGGATTTCCGCAACGAAATCGTCAACTTCGTACTGCGCGCCCGTGCCAACAACAATGGCAAGAATCCCACCTGGCTCAGCTACGAGAAGCTGCGGGTGGTCATCGAAAAGAAAATGTTCTCCAACACCGAGGATCTGCTGCCGGTCATCAGCTTCAATGCCAAGGCCAGCAAGGAGGATCAGCAAAAACACAACGACTTCGTCACACGAATGGTCGAGCGCGGCTACACCGACAAACAGGTACGACTGCTCTCCGAGTGGTACTTGCGGGTGCGTAAATCGCAGTAAGGCAGCGACAAGCCAACGCTGCCAGGCATCCGGCCTGGCGGCTGACCGCTTGTCTCTAAGCTTCCAGCTCGCGGCTTGAAGCTTGTAACGTGAAGCTGCCCGGAGGGCTCCCCATGAGCTATGTGATCGACCGACGCCTTAATGGCAAGAACAAGAGCACGGTAAACCGCCAGCGTTTCCTGCGGCGTTACCGTGACCACATCAAAAAGGCCGTAGAAGAAGCCGTCAGCCGCCGCTCCATTACCGACATGGAGCATGGCGAGCAAATCAGCATTCCCGGCCGGGACATCGACGAGCCCGTGCTTCACCACGGGCGCGGTGGCAAACAGACCGTCGTGCACCCCGGCAACAAGGAGTTCACCACCGGCGAACACATCCAGCGCCCACAAGGCGGCGGTGGCGGCAAAGGTCCGGGCAAGGCCGGTAATTCCGGCGAAGGCATGGACGAATTCGTGTTCCAGATCACCCAGGAGGAATTTCTCGAATTCATGTTCGAAGACCTGGAGTTGCCCAACCTGGTCAAGCGCAACCTGACCGGCACCGACACGTTCAAGACCGTACGCGCCGGGATCAGCAACGAGGGCAACCCCTCGCGCATCAACATCATCCGCACTTTGCGTTCAGCCCATGCACGACGCATCGCCCTCTCGGGCAGCAGCCGCGCAAAACTGAAGGCGGCCAAGGAAGAGCTGGCGCGTTTGAAGCGTGAAGAACCAGACAACTTCGGCGATATCCAGGAAATAGAGGCAGAAATCGAGAAACTCAGCGCACGCATTCACCGCGTGCCGTTCCTCGACACCTTTGATTTGAAATACAACCTGCTGGTCAAGCAACCCAACCCCAGCTCCAAGGCCGTAATGTTCTGCCTGATGGATGTCTCCGGCTCCATGACCCAGGCCACCAAGGACATCGCCAAGCGTTTCTTCATCCTGCTGTACCTGTTCCTGAAACGGAACTACGACAAGATTGACGTAGTTTTCATTCGCCATCACACCAGCGCACGGGAAGTGGATGAAGAAGAGTTTTTTTATTCGCGGGAAACCGGCGGCACCATCGTATCCAGCGCCTTGAAGCTGATGCAGGAAATCATGGCCGAGCGCTACCCTGCCAACGAATGGAACATCTACGCTGCACAAGCTTCGGATGGCGACAATTGGAACGACGATTCGCCGATCTGCCGCGACATTCTGATCAACCAGATCATGCCGTTCATGCAGTACTACACCTATGTTGAAATCACCCCCCGTGAGCATCAGGCCCTGTGGTTCGAATACGAGCGCATCGGCGAAGCCTTTGCCGACACGTTCGCCCAACAGCAACTGGTCTCGGCCGGCGATATCTATCCGGTCTTCCGTGAACTCTTCCAGCGCAGGTTAGTGACATGACCGCCAAAAAAGAGAACAAGCGCCAACCCCTATCCACTGGCTCCGAGTGGACCTTTGAACTGATCCAGGCCTATGACCGGGAAATCAGCCGTATCGCGGCAGGTTATGCCCTGGACACTTACCCCAACCAGATTGAAGTGATCACCGCTGAGCAAATGATGGATGCCTATGCCTCGGTGGGCATGCCGCTGGGTTATCACCACTGGTCCTATGGCAAACACTTCCTCAGCACCGAGAAGTCCTATACGCGAGGCCAGATGGGCCTGGCCTACGAGATCGTGATCAACTCCGACCCGTGCATCGCCTATCTGATGGAAGAAAACACCATCTGCATGCAGGCGCTGGTGGTGGCTCATGCCTGCTATGGACATAACAGTTTCTTCAAAGGCAACTACCTGTTTCGAACCTGGACCGACGCCAGCTCAATCATCGATTACCTGGTGTTCGCCAAGCAGTACATCATGCAGTGCGAAGAACGACACGGCATTGATGCGGTGGAAGACCTGTTGGACTCCTGCCATGCACTGATGAATTACGGGGTCGACCGCTACAAGCGTCCCTATCCGATTTCAGCCGAGGAAGAGCGCCTGCGCCAGAAGGAACGCGAGGAGCACCTGCAGAAACAGATCAACGACCTGTGGCGCACCATTCCCAAGCGCGCCGGCAAAAACAACGACAAGGACAATGCACGCTTCCCCGCCGAACCCCAGGAAAACATCCTGTATTTTCTGGAAAAACACGCCCCGCTGCTGGAGCCTTGGCAACGTGAGATTGTGCGTATCGTGCGCAAGATCGCCCAGTATTTTTATCCGCAGCGTCAAACACAGGTGATGAACGAAGGCTGGGCAACATTCTGGCACTACACGCTGATGAACGACCTGTACGACGAGGGCCTGGTCACGGACGGCTTCATGATGGAGTTCCTCACGTCCCACACCAGCGTAGTCTTCCAACCCGGCTTCGACAGCCCGTATTACAACGGCATCAACCCCTATGCCCTGGGCTTTGCCATGTACCGCGATATCCGTCGCATGTGCGAACACCCCACCGAGGAGGATCGTCGCTGGTTCCCGGAGATCGCTGGCAGCGACTGGTTGTCGACCATCAAGTTCGCCATGAGCAGCTTCAAGGACGAGAGTTTCATCCTGCAGTACCTCTCACCTCAGGTGATTCGTGACCTCAAGCTGTTCAGCATTCTGGATGACGACCTGAAAGACGACCTTGTGGTCCCGGCTATCCATGATGAACCCGGCTACCGCATCATTCGCGAAACCCTGGCCGCCCAATACAACCTGGGCAACCGCGAGCCCAACGTGCAGATCTACAGCATCGATGTGCGCGGCGACCGTTCGCTCACCCTGCGTCATCAGCAACACGACCGTAAGCCGTTGGGCGATTCCACCGAGGAAGTGCTCAAGCACCTGCACCGACTGTGGGGGTTTGACATCCACCTGGAGACCCTGCAAGGCGATCAGGTGATGAAAACCCATCATGTGCCCCCGCGCAGCGATCATAACGACAACGACTACGGCCGCTTGGACATGGCCGTCGTTCACCTCTGAAACAGCAAAGCCTCCATTGCTCAGGCACAGGCGTTATCCTGTGCCGCTAATGGAGGCTTTTTCATGAAAATCTACAAAGTCGGCGGTGCGGTGCGTGATCGCCTGCTGGGCATCAAGGTCACCGATATCGACCGTGTCGTCGTAGGTGCAACGACCGAAGAGATGCTCGCCAAAGGCTATAAGCCCGTAGGGGCCGATTTCCCGGTATTTCTCGACCCGAAAAACGGCGATGAGTACGCCCTCGCCCGCACCGAACGCAAGAGTGGCCGAGGCTACGGTGGTTTTGTGTTTCACGCGAGCCCCGATGTCACGCTGGAGGAAGACCTGATTCGTCGCGACCTGACCATCAATGCCATGGCAGAAGACGATGACGGCACCCTGACCGACCCTTATCACGGCCAACGCGATCTTGAAGCGCGCATTTTGCGTCATGTTTCCCCCGCGTTCGCCGAAGATCCTCTGCGAGTACTGCGCGTCGCCCGCTTTGCCGCACGTTATGCACACCTGGGTTTCAAGGTCGCACCCGAGACGCTGGAATTGATGCGCCAGCTCAGTGAGTCCGGCGAACTGGAGGCCCTTACCCCCGAGCGCAGCTGGAAGGAAATCTCCCGCGCACTGATGGAGGATCAGCCACAGGTTTTCATCCAGGTGCTACGCGACTGCGATGCGCTGAAAACCCTGATGCCGGAGGTAGATGCCCTGTTCGGCGTACCGCAACCCGAAGCCCATCACCCGGAAATAGATACTGGCGTACACACCTTGAGCGTGCTGGAACAAGCTGCATTGCACAAACAGCCGCTGACCGTACGCTGGGCCTGCCTGCTGCACGATTTGGGCAAGGGCCTGACGCCTGTGGATAAGTTGCCGCAGCACATTGCCCATGAGCACCGTGGCTTGAAGCTGATCAAGGCGGTGAACGAACGCTTCAAGGTACCGAGGGATTGCCAGGAACTGGCCTTGCTGGTGGGGCAATTTCATACCCATGGGCATCGAGCGCTGGAGCTGAAAGCCTCGACTTTGCTGGAGTTGCTGCAAAGCTTTGACGTGTACCGCCGGCCGCAACGCTTCGAAGAGTTTGTGGTGGCCTGCGAAATGGATGCCCGGGGCCGCAAGGGTCTTGAGCAGCGCAGTTATCCACAGGCGGATTATTTGCGCGGCGCGGCGAAGGCTGCACGCGAAGTACCGGTCGCACCACTGCTGGAAAAAGGTTTCAAAGGCCCCGAGCTGGGAGAAGCGCTCAAGCGCGAACGGCTGAACACGCTGAAAGCCTACAAGGAACAGCCTTCACCGAAATAACGGCCTTTGTGGCGAAGGAGCTTGCTCCCGCTGGAGTGCGAAGCGCTCCCAAAATAGTGGGGCTGCTGCGCAGCCCAACGGGAGCAAGCTCCCTCGCCACGGCAAGCTCGGCTTCTACAGGAGGGTGTCCGGTGTAAGTTGCTGGCCTTGCCACTCGAAGCCGACAGGCGCCAGCACCTGATCGATCTGCGCATCGCGCCACAGCTCGGCCATTGTCTTGCCCGCCTCAGGGTGAACACGGTCCGGCGCCATCATCGACAGCGGCCACAATACAAAGGCGTTTTTCAGAATTTCGGCTCGCGGCAGGATCAATCCATCAAAATCCCCCACCAAGTCGCCATACAACAGCACATCGATATCCAGCGGTAACCCTTTGCGGTCAGGTGCATACCGGCCATTATCGGCCTCGATGAGTTTGAGTCGACGGTCCAGCTCCATCAACGGCAGGTCGGTATAGGCCGACACCACCAGGTTGAAAAACGGCCCGCTCTTGATACCCACCGGCTGGCTCTCGAACACCGCCGAGCAGCGCATCTGCGTCAGGAACCCTGCCAGCGCATCCAGGCCGGCACATAGACGGCTCTCGCGCTCGATGTTGCTGCCAAGCCCGAGGTAAACCTGAGTCAACGACATCCGCGCTCGATCTCCACGCCCACGCCCTTGGCAGCGGGCACCGCGCCTGGCTTGGTCAACTTGAGGTGCAACCAGGGAATCTGGAATTCGCTCATCAGCACTTCGGCCAGGCGCTCGGCAAAGGTTTCCACCAACTGATACTGGGAATGCTCGGCAAAGGCCTGGATACGCGCGGATACACTGGCGTAGTCCAGCGCCAGGGTCAGGTCATCACCCGCGGCGGCCGGGCGATTATCCCAAGCAAAGCTCAGGTCCAGGCGCAGGCATTGACGGATGCCGCGCTCCCAGTCGTAGGCACCGATCACGGTGTCCACTTCCAGGCCTTCGATA
Organism: Pseudomonas sp. P867; assembly: GCF_019891455.1. NCBI lineage: Bacteria > Pseudomonadati > Pseudomonadota > Gammaproteobacteria > Pseudomonadales > Pseudomonadaceae > Pseudomonas > Pseudomonas sp. P867. The sequence continues at coordinate 40,652 of NZ_JAFLXB010000019.1, forward strand.
AACACTCTGTCCAAGCACTCTTCTCCGCAGCACGACAAGGGCGCGATGCCCCGTTAGAATCAGGGCGTCCTCGCCCGGAATAGTTAGCATGTTTTGGTCACTGGCGATTTTCGCCTACCTGCTCGGCTCGCTGTCCTTCGCCATTTTGCTCAGCCGCCTGACGGGAAATCCCGATCCGCGAATGAGTGGTTCAGGCAATGCCGGCGCCACCAATATGTTGCGCCTGGCCGGCAAGAAACTTGCCGTCCTGACCCTGCTGGGCGACGTTTGCAAGGGCCTTCTGCCCGTGCTGATCGCCAGTCTCGCCGGCCTTACTTTGCAACAGCAGGCCTGGGTGGGCATATGCGCCGTCCTCGGTCACCTGTTCCCATTGTACTTCCGCTTTCGCGGTGGCAAGGGTGTCGCCACCGCGGCCGGGATGCTGCTGGGCATCTACCCACCGGCAGCATTGCTGGCCATGCTCGCCTGGCTGCTGACGTTCTACCTGACCCGTACCAGCTCGTTGGCCGCGCTGATTGCCACGCCGCTTACCCTGCCGCTGTTGGCCTGGCAGGCACCGCAGGCGTTACTGCCGATGAGCGTGCTGACACTGCTGATCGTCTGGCGCCACCGCGGCAATCTACGCGACCTGTTTGCCGGGCGCGAACGGCATTTTTAAATACGCCGGGCGAAACCGGTTCACGTAAGCCCTACAGCGGCGGCAACTGCTCCATCGGCCAGCGCGCCTGCACGCTGATCGCCAGGCTTTCATGCTGCCCGGCCTGCAAGCGCTGGCAGCCGGCGTAGGCAATCATCGCGCCGTTGTCAGTGCAGAATTCCGGGCGGGCGTAGAACACATGGCCTTGCATGTCGCCGAGCATTTTTTCAAGCGAACTGCGCAACGCCTTATTGGCGCTGACGCCGCCTGCGATCACCAGCCGCTTCATACCTGCCTGCTTGAGGGCGCGCTTGCACTTGATGGTCAAAGTCTCTACCACGGCCTGCTGGAACGCCAGTGCGATGTCGCAACGGGCTTGCTGACCGTCGTCCCCGGCGCTGACGCTCTGCTGCCAGGTATTCAGCGCGGACGTTTTCAAACCGCTGAAACTGAACATCAGCCCCGGCCGATCACACATCGGACGCGGGAAAACGTAGCGCCCGGCGACGCCTTTCTCGGCCAGACGGGCGATTTCCGGACCACCAGGATAGTTAAGCCCCATCATCTTCGCGGTTTTGTCGAACGCTTCACCGGCGGCATCATCCAGGGACTCGCCCAACAGCGTGTATTGGCCGATTCCATCGACCTGAACCAACTGCGTATGACCACCCGACACCAACAAAGCGACGAACGGGAACTCTGGAGGTGTTTTTTCCAACATCGGCGCCAGCAAATGGCCTTCCATGTGGTGCACGCCAAGGGCGGGAATACCCCAGGCAAAGGCCAGCGCCTGGGCGCAAGAAGCCCCAACCAGAAGGGCTCCGACCAATCCGGGGCCTGCCGTGTAGGCGATGGCGTCGATCTCGGTCGGCACACAGCCGGCCTCATCCAGCACCTGGCGAATCAACGGCAACATGCGTTTGACATGATCACGGCTGGCCAGCTCCGGAACCACGCCGCCATAGGCGCGGTGCAGGTCGATCTGACTGAACAGTGCATCGGCCAAAAGCCCGCGTTCACTGTCGTATAGTGCGACTCCGGTTTCGTCGCAGGAGGTTTCAAGTCCCAGTACTAGCATGGGTTTGCGCCTTGTAGAGGCTGAATTCGAAGGCGCGCATAATAGTCGCCACTCCCCCTCCCGACTAGCGGTTTTCGATCAGAGGCTTTGCATTCCGGCCAATGAGGGGTTAACATCCGCAACCCTTAAAAACCGACGACCTCAGCCGCGAATTTTTTGCGACGAGAACGTTGATTCCCGGTAATGAAAGAAGGTAGCTCTGGATGCCAGCCGTCAAAGTAAAAGAGAACGAACCCTTCGACGTAGCTCTGCGTCGTTTCAAGCGCTCCTGCGAAAAAGCCGGTGTTCTGGCTGAAGTTCGTAGCCGCGAATTTTATGAGAAGCCAACTTCTGAGCGTAAGCGTAAAGCAGCAGCCGCTGTTAAGCGTCACGCCAAGAAAGTTCAGCGCGAACAGCGCCGCGCCGTTCGTCTGTACTAATACACAGACGTTCGTAGCAAGCTTCTGCCAAGCCCGGCCCTCAGCCGGGCTGTTGGCATTTGCGGATATCGCTTGATGCTTCACCGTCGACGCCGCACATGCGACCGAGACACTGCTTCACACGTCAGGGCTGGCTCTTTTGCCAGCGGTGCACGTCTCTTCTGACGAGCCTAACAAGGCTACTGACGAGCACACCTATTCTTCAAGCAGACGATCAACTGTATCGGCTGTGCCCATCGATGCGTTTCCGAGGCCCACCATTGGCCAAGACCGGACGCCCGGGCAACATTTCCATGCCGAACACTGATCAGAAACTACCCTCAGTGAATATTCGGCAGATACACTTCCTGAAGACCCATGCAGACGATGATGATCAAGCACTCCATACGTGCGCTTGAACACTTCACGGGCCCTCATTTACACGCAGTGATGACGAGAACGCCATGGCCGGGCTGATTCCCCAGAGCTTTATTGACGACCTTCTGAACCGCACCGACATCGTCGATGTTGTCAGCTCACGCGTACAGCTGAAAAAAGCCGGCAAAAACTACACCGCCTGCTGCCCGTTCCATAAAGAAAAAACGCCGTCATTCAGTGTCAGCCCCGACAAGCAGTTCTATTATTGCTTCGGTTGCGGCGCTGGCGGCAACGCCCTCGGCTTCCTGATGGACCACGACAACCTGGACTTTCCCCAGGCCGTCGAGGATCTGGCAAAAGCCGCGGGCATGGAAATCCCCCGGGAAGAAAGTGGCCGCCCGCACAAACCCCGGCAACCCACCGATTCGCCGCTGTATCCGCTGCTGACCGCGGCCGCCGACTTCTATCGCCAGGCGCTTAAAAGCCATCCGCAGCGCAAGGCCGCCGTTGACTACCTCAAGGGCCGCGGCCTCACCGGTGAAATCGCCCGCGACTTCGGCCTCGGCTTCGCCCCGCCCGGCTGGGACAACCTGTACAAACACCTGAGCAGCGATACCCTGCAGCAAAAGACCATGATCGATGCCGGCCTGCTGATAGAAAACGCCGAGACCGGCAAGCGTTATGACCGTTTCCGCGACCGCGTGATGTTTCCGATCCGCGACAGCCGTGGCCGCATCATCGCCTTCGGTGGCCGCGTACTCGGGGACGACAAGCCCAAGTACCTGAACTCCCCGGAAACCCCGGTGTTCCACAAGGGCCAGGAACTCTACGGCCTGTTCGAAGCGCGCAAGAACAACCGCAACCTCGACGAAATCATCGTGGTTGAAGGCTATATGGACGTGATCGCCCTGGCCCAGCAAGGTCTGCGCAACGCCGTGGCAACCCTGGGCACCGCCACCAGCGAAGAGCATTTGAAGCGCCTGTTCCGCGTTGTGCCCAGCGTGCTGTTCTGCTTTGACGGCGACCAGGCCGGCCGTAACGCCGCCTGGCGTGCGCTTGAGGCCACACTGTCAAGCCTGCAGGACGGGCGCCGCGCACGCTTCCTGTTCCTGCCCGAAGGCGAAGACCCGGATACCCTGGTCCGTTCGGAGGGTACCGACGCGTTCCGTGCGCGCATCAATCAACATGCGCAGCCGCTGGCGGATTATTTTTTCCAGCAATTGACCGAAGAAGCCGACCCGCGCTCGCTCGAAGGCAAGGCTCATATGGCCACCCTCGCTGCGCCATTGATCGACAAGGTGCCAGGCGCCAATTTGCGCACGCTGATGCGCCAACGCCTGTTGGAAATTACCGGTTTGAGTGGCGAAGCCGTGAGCCAGCTGGTGCATAGCGCACCGCAAGATGCGCCGCCAGCCTACGATCCAGGCATGGATTACGACGCCATGCCGGACTATGCCGACTTTCACCAGCCTCAGGAGGCCTTTGCCCCCCAACAGGAGTGGACGCCGAAAAAGCCCGGGGCCGGCGGCAAGAAATGGGACAAGAAACCCTGGAGCAAAAACGGCAAGCGCGGTGATCGCGATGAAGCCTACGCTCCACGCACACCCGTAGCAGTGGAAGCCCCGACGCTTATTGCGCTGCGTACGCTGATTCATCACCCACAACTGGCCGGCAAGGTTGAAAGCGCCGACCACTTTGCCAACGAAAGCAACACCTACGCCCAGGTGCTGATTGCCCTGATCGAGGCGGTGCAGAAAAATCCCAAGCTAAACTCAATCCAGCTGATGGCTCGCTGGCACGGCACGGAACAAGGCCGTTTATTGAAAGCATTGGCGGAAAAGGAGTGGCTAATTGACGGCGACAACCTTGAACAACAGTTTTTAGACACCATTAATAGGTTATCTGCGGGTCAACACACTCAGACCCTCGATGAGCTCATTAAGAGAGCAAGGCAGCCGGGATTGTCGGCTGAAGAGCAGATTCAGATAGCAAAACAGATGCGCGACCTCTTAAAACAGAATGTTTACGCATCAAACCCGACCTCAGCTGGCGTGTGAGGTCATAGCTCGGGTATAATCCTCGGCTTGTTTTTTGCCCGCCAAGACCTTCAGTGGATAGGGTGTTATGTCCGGAAAAGCGCAACAGCAGTCTCGTATCAAAGAGTTGATCACACTTGGTCGTGAGCAGGGTTACCTGACTTACGCGGAGGTCAACGACCACCTGCCTGAGGATATTTCAGATCCAGAGCAGGTGGAAGACATCATCCGCATGATTAACGACATGGGGATCAACGTATTCGAAGTCGCGCCAGATAAGGATTCCCTTATGCTGGCCGACGCTGATACCGACGAGGCCGCCGCTGAGGAAGCTGCTGCCGCGCTGGCTGCAGTAGAGACCGATATCGGCCGCACGACGGACCCGGTGCGCATGTATATGCGTGAAATGGGTACTGTCGAGCTGCTGACACGCGAAGGCGAAATCGAAATCGCCAAGCGTATCGAAGAGGGCATCCGTGAAGTGATGGGCGCAATTGCGCACTTCCCAGGCACGGTTGACCACATTCTCTCCGAGTACACCCGCGTCACCACCGAAGGTGGCCGCCTGTCCGACGTCCTGAGCGGTTACATCGACCCGGACGACGGCATTGCGCCGCCTGCCGCCGAAGTACCGCCGCCTGTCGACGCCAAAGCCGCGAAAGCGGATGATGACGCCGAAGACGACGACGCCGAAGCCAGCAGCGACGACGAAGATGAAGTCGAAAGCGGCCCGGACCCAATCGTCGCGGCCCAGCGTTTCGGTGCGGTTTCCGATCAAATGGAAATCACCCGCAAGGCCCTGAAGAAGCATGGTCGCTCCAACAAGCAGGCAATTGCCGAGCTGGTGGCGCTGGCTGAGCTGTTCATGCCGATCAAGCTGGTGCCCAAGCAATTCGAAGGTTTGGTCGAGCGCGTTCGTAGCGCCCTTGAGCGTCTGCGTGCACAAGAGCGTGCAATCATGCAGCTGTGCGTGCGTGATGCCCGTATGCCGCGTACCGACTTCCTGCGCCAGTTCCCGGGCAACGAAGTTGACGAAAGCTGGACCGACGCACTGGCCAAGGGCAAGGCGAAATACGCCGAAGCCATCGGCCGCCTGCAGCCCGATATCATCCGCTGCCAGCAGAAGCTGACTGCGCTTGAGACCGAAACCGGTCTGACGATTGCTGAAATCAAGGACATCAACCGTCGCATGTCGATCGGTGAGGCCAAGGCCCGCCGCGCGAAAAAAGAGATGGTTGAAGCGAACTTGCGTCTGGTGATCTCGATCGCCAAGAAGTACACCAACCGTGGCCTGCAGTTCCTGGATCTGATCCAGGAAGGCAACATCGGCTTGATGAAAGCGGTAGACAAGTTCGAATACCGTCGCGGCTACAAGTTCTCGACTTATGCAACCTGGTGGATTCGTCAGGCGATCACTCGCTCGATCGCCGACCAGGCCCGCACCATCCGTATTCCGGTGCACATGATCGAGACCATCAACAAGCTCAACCGTATTTCCCGGCAGATGTTGCAGGAAATGGGTCGCGAACCGACCCCGGAAGAGCTGGGCGAACGCATGGAAATGCCTGAGGATAAAATCCGCAAGGTATTGAAGATCGCTAAAGAGCCGATCTCCATGGAAACGCCGATTGGTGATGACGAAGACTCCCATCTGGGTGACTTCATCGAAGACTCGACCATGCAGTCGCCAATCGATGTCGCCACCGTTGAGAGCCTGAAAGAAGCGACTCGTGACGTACTGTCCGGCCTCACCGCCCGTGAAGCCAAGGTACTGCGCATGCGTTTCGGCATCGACATGAATACCGACCACACCCTTGAGGAAGTCGGTAAGCAATTTGACGTGACCCGCGAGCGGATCCGTCAGATCGAAGCCAAGGCACTGCGCAAGTTGCGCCACCCGACGCGAAGCGAGCATCTGCGCTCCTTCCTCGACGAGTGATACCAGAACCCCCGGCCCAGGCCGGGGGTTTTGTTTTGCACAGATAAAATTCCCCGCAACACCCCTCCCCTGAAATGCCCGTCTACACTCGAACTATTCCCCGTGCCATAACGAGACCGTTATGCCCAGATTGCCGACCGTGTTGCTACTGTCGCTGCTGACCTGGACCGCAACGGCTGGCGCGTTGACTCTCACGGAGGATGAGCGTAGCTGGTTGGCGGACCATCAGGAGCTTCGCCTTGGGGTGGACGCGTCCTGGCCCCCCTTTGAATACCGTGATGAGAATGGTCGTTACCAGGGCCTGGCTGCCGACTATGTGCGCCTGATCCAGGACCGACTGGGTGTCAGGATCAAGCTGATCGAACCGGCAAACTGGACCGCTGTACTTGAACAAGCCCGGAGCAACCAGCTCGACTTACTACCCGGCATCATGTCCACTCCGGAGCGCCAAAGCTACCTGGCCTTTACACGCCCCTACCTCGACTTTCCCATCGTCATCCTTGCCCATGAAGGCGGCGCGAAACCACGCAACCTAAAGGGTTTGTACGGGCTGAAAATTGCCGTGGTGGAAAACTATGCGCCCCATGAATTGCTGCGCACTCACCACCCGGACCTGAATCTGGTGGCGATGCCCAACGTCAGTTCGACGCTGCAAGCCCTGGCCACCGATGAAGTGGACGCAGTCGTCGGCGACTTGGCATCCAGCGTCTGGAGCCTGCGCCAACTCAAGCTCGATGGCTTGTACGTCAGTGGCGAAACGCCCTATCGCTACCAATTGGCAATGGGCGTCCCGCAGGAACAGAAAATGCTGGTGGGCATCCTGGACAAAGTCCTCGCCGACCTTAGCTCAGCCGAAACCGATGCGATCCAGCAACATTGGGTCGGCAGCTTCACCGATCACCGCACCTTCTGGGTCGACCTGCTGACGTACGGCCTGCCCGCCGTATTGTTGCTCAGTACCGTGCTGGCGGTGGTCATTCGGATCAATCGCCGGCTCAGTTCGGAAATCTCCCGCAGGGTCGCCCTTGAACAAGAACTGCGCAGCAGCGAATACCACTATCGCGGCCTGGTAGAGAGCTTGTCCGCCATCGCCTGGGAAGCGAGCATCAGCGATTTCACCTACAGCTATGTGTCGCCCCATGCCGAAGACTTGCTCGGATATCCGCGCGCCCACTGGCTGATTCCGGGTTTCTGGCGCAACATCATTCACCCCGCCGACCTCACGCGCACCGAAGCGTATTGCTACCGGGAAACCCGTGCCAATCGTGATCACAGCGTCGATTACCGGGTCATCACGGCGGACGGCCGTTGCCTGTGGGTGCGCGATATTGTCAGCCTGATCGAACACGGCCATGAGCCAGTGCTGCGCGGCCTGATGATCGATATCAGCGAAGCCAAGCGCACGGAGGAAGCCCTGCAACTGTCCGAGCAGAAGTTTGCGTCGGTGTTCCAGCAATGCCCCGACATTCTGGTGATCGCCAGGCTATCCGATGGCTGCCTGCTGGAGGTCAACAAGGCATTCGAGGACCAGATTGGCCTGACCGCCGACGAGGTCGTGGGCAAAGCCGCCTCAGATCTGAATATATGGCGCATTCAGGGCGTCGGGCCGGATTTGCTGCAGCGGGTACAGACCACCAGTATCCGCAACCTGGAAATGTCCTTTCTGCGCAGCAACGGCCAAGCGTTTACGGGGCTGATCTCAGCTGAGCCTTTCCAACTCGACACCACCGAAGCTCTGGTGGTGGTGGTGCGCGATATCACCCAGCTCAAGGAAACCCAACAGCAGCTGCAAACCTCCGAAGAGAAATTCGCCAAGGCGTTCCATGCGTCCCCCGACGGCTTGCTGCTGAGTCGCCAAAGGGATGGCCTATTGATTGAGGTGAACGAAGGTTTCAGCCATCTGACCGGCTTCACCAGCGCCTCTTCGCTCGACCAATCAACCCTGGACCTGGGTATCTGGGTCGATCTCAACGAACGCAAGCACATGCTGGAGTTGATGCAGCGCGACGGCTTCGTGCGTGATTTCATCTGCCATATCCGTCGCGCCGACGGCCAGCTTCGCCTCTGCGAAGTCTCCAGTCGCCCGCTGCCCATCGGTGACGAAGACTGCATGCTGACCATCGCCCGGGACATCACCGAACGCCAGCAGATGCAGGAAAAACTGCAACAGGCCGCCACGGTATTCGAGAGCACCGCTGAAGGCGTTTTGATCACCGACACACGACAGAACATCAGTGCCGTCAATCGCGCCTTCAGTGAGATCACCGGCTACAGCGAAATCGAAGCACTCGGCCATACCCCGCGCCTGCTCGCCTCGGGCCTGCATGACAGCGCATTCTATGCGGCGATGTGGCACCAATTGACGGCCCATGGACACTGGCAGGGAGAGATTTCCAACCGCCGCAAGAACGGCGAGGTGTACCCAAGCTGGCTGACCATCAGCGCCGTGCGTAACCGCGACCAATTGATCACGCACTTCGTTGCCGTGTTTGCCGACATCTCCAGCCTCAAGCTGGCCCAGGCACGCCTGGACTATCAGGCCCACCACGACCCGCTGACCGGTCTGCCCAACCGCACCCTGTTTGAAAATCGACTGCAGGCCGCCCTTAACGGCCAGCAGGAAAGCGGCAGGCAAGGCGCGGTGTTGTTTCTTGACCTGGACCGTTTCAAACACATCAACGACAGCCTCGGCCACCCGGTCGGCGACCTGCTGCTCAAAGACATCGCCGTACGCCTCAAGCAGCAACTGCGCGACGTCGACACCGTTGCCCGCCTGGGCGGGGATGAATTCATCATCTTGCTGCCCGGCTTGCAGCAGGCCGGCGATGCCCAGTATCTGGCGAACAAACTGCTCGACTGCTTTACACCCCCATTCCAGGCCGGTGACCATGAGTTTTTTATCAGCGCCAGTATTGGCACCAGCCTTTACCCACAGGATGGCACCGACGTCGCCACTCTGGTCAAGAACGCCGATGCTGCGATGTATCGCTCCAAGGCCAAGGGCCGCAACCGTGTCGAAAGCTATACCCGCGACTTGACGGCCCAAGCCAATGAACGCGTAGCGCTGGAGCACGAGCTGCGCCGTGCCATCGAACGTGAAGAGCTGAGCCTCTATTACCAACCCAAGCGCAGCCTGTTGACCCAGGAGCTGATCGGCGCCGAAGCCCTGATCCGCTGGCATCACCCGACCTTGGGCGACGTCCCGCCCGAACACTTCATCGCCCTGGCCGAAGAGAACGGCACGATCCTGCAGATTGGCGACTGGGTGCTGGAACAAGCCTGTCGGCAGTTGCACGCCTGGCAAGAGGCTTTCGACGATTTCGGGCCACTGTCGGTCAACCTCGCAGGCGCGCAGCTGCGTCACCCCAACCTGTTGTCACGCATCGAACAACTGCTGCGCGATTACCGCCTTGAACCTGGCTGCCTGCAATTGGAGATCACCGAGAACTTCATCATGAGCCAGGCCGAAGAAGCCCTGGGGGTTCTGCATCAACTCAAACGCTTGGGCGTCCAGCTGGCGATCGATGATTTTGGCACTGGCTACTCGTCCCTCAGCTACCTCAAGCGCCTGCCCCTGGACTTCCTCAAGATCGACCAATCCTTCGTTCGAGGCCTGCCCGACGATCCCCACGACGTCGCCATCGTGCGCGCCATCATCGCGCTGGGCCACAGCATGCAATTCATCATCATTGCCGAAGGCGTGGAGACCCCCGCACAGCAAACATTCCTCGCCGCCGAAGGCTGTGAACAGATGCAAGGCTACATCGTCAGCCTGCCCCTGCCGCCGGAGCTTTTTGCCGCGAGCTTCCTTCGTACGAAGCTGGAGGATTTTTCGGATGGCACAGTGAACAAACCATCGTTATAATCCGCGACCTACTGAGGGCCTATAGCTCAGTTGGTTAGAGCAGGGGACTCATAATCCCTTGGTCGCAGGTTCGAGTCCTGCTGGGCCCACCAACTTGAAAGCCGCGCATTGCGCGGCTTTTGCGTGTCTGGTGTCACGGTTCTTTCGGCCGGACCCAGCCTGTACCATGCGTACTCATTGTCGTCCGCACCGGAGTCCCCCCCTTGCCCGCCCTAGACGAAATCGACCGCCAACTGATCGCCGCCCTGCAGCTCAATGCCCGCGAAAGCGTGGCCATGCTTGCCCGGCAACTGGGGATTGCGCGCACCACAGTCACGTCACGCCTGGCACGCCTGGAGAAAACCCAGGTGATCACCGGTTACGGCGTACGCTTGGGCCAGCGCGTCGCGGATGGGGGTTTGCAGGCTTATGTGGGGATTACCGTGCAACCACGCTCAGGCAAAGAGGTGCTGCGCAGGCTGAGTGCCATGGCGCAGGTGCAGCAGTTGTGTGCGGTCAGCGGCGAATTCGATTACGTGGCCTGGCTGCGCACCGATTCGCCGGAGCAACTGGACCAACTGCTCGACCAGATCGGCAGTGTCGACGGTGTGGAGAAAACCACCACCTCGATCATCCTCAGCAACAAATTGGATCGCGGACAGCCAATCTGATCGATAACTTCGTCATATTGACAAAAATCAGTGCAATCCGACGACACATTGCGTCTTATTAACGAGCGCTACGCTCCCTAAACTGGCTGCCATCTTTTCCTATACTCAACAGGCCATATCCCGCCGAGCCGTCAGTAAGGTCAGCCATGAGCATTCCGTCCAGCACTATCAGCAAGACCAATCGTCACCCAGCAGACGGCAAGAAACCCATCACCATTTTCGGCCCGGATTTCCCGTTCGCATTTGATGACTGGATCGAGCACCCCGCCGGGCTGGGCAGTATTCCCGCCGCCAACCATGGGGCCGAAGTGGCGATCGTGGGCGCCGGTATCGCTGGTTTGGTCGCGGCCTACGAGCTGATGAAGCTGGGGCTCAAGCCAGTGGTGTATGAAGCCTCGAAGATGGGTGGCCGCTTGCGCTCCCAGGCCTTCGAAGGCGCCGAAGGCATCATCGCCGAGCTGGGCGGGATGCGTTTCCCGGTGTCGTCGACGGCGTTCTACCATTACGTAGACAAGTTGGGGCTGGAAACCAAACCCTTTCCCAACCCGCTGACCCCAGCGTCCGGCAGCACTGTGATTGATCTGGAAGGCCAGACCCACTACGCACAAAAACTCTCCGACTTGCCTGCGCTGTTTCAGGAAGTGGCCGATGCCTGGGCCGATGCACTGGAAGCCGGCTCGCAGTTCGGCGATATCCAGCAGGCGATCCGCGACCGTGATGTACCGCGGCTCAAAGAACTGTGGAACAAGCTCGTGCCGCTGTGGGATGACCGTACCTTCTACGACTTCGTCGCAACCTCCAAGGCCTTTGCCAAGTTGTCGTTCCATCATCGCGAGGTGTTTGGCCAGGTCGGCTTCGGCACCGGCGGCTGGGACTCGGACTTCCCCAACTCCATGCTGGAAATCTTCCGCGTGGTGATGACCAACTGCGACGACCATCAACACCTGGTCGTTGGCGGCGTAGCGCAAGTGCCCATGGGCATCTGGCGTCATGTGCCGGAGCGCTGCGCCCATTGGCCGGCCGGCACCAGCCTCAGCTTGCTGCATAGAGGCGCACCACGGGCAGGGGTCAAACGCATTGCTCATGCGGCCGATGGCCGTTTCGCCGTCACTGACAACTACGGTGATACCCGCGAGTACGCCGCGGTGCTGACCACCTGCCAAAGCTGGCTGCTGACCACCCAGATTGAATGCGACGAAACCTTGTTCTCGCAAAAAATGTGGATGGCCCTGGACCGCACGCGCTACATGCAGTCGTCGAAAACCTTCGTGATGGTTGACCGCCCATTCTGGAAAGACAAAGACCCGCAAACCGGCCGCGACCTGATGAGCATGACCCTCACCGACCGCCTGACCCGCGGCACCTATCTGTTCGATAATGGCGACGACAAGCCGGGGGTGATTTGCCTTTCCTACTCGTGGATGAGCGACGCCCTGAAAATGCTGCCCCAGCCTATCGACAAGCGGGTGAAGCTGGCCCTGGACGCGTTGAACAAGATCTACCCCAACGTCGATATCAAGGCACGCATCATCGGCGACCCGATCACGGTTTCCTGGGAAGCCGACCCGCACTTCCTCGGGGCTTTCAAAGGTGCACTGCCCGGCCACTATCGCTACAACCAGCGGATGTACGCGCACTTCATGCAGAAAGACATGCCCGCCGAACAACGCGGGATTTTCATCGCCGGTGACGACGTATCGTGGACGCCCGCGTGGGTCGAAGGCGCCGTACAAACCTCGCTCAACGCGGTGTGGGGCATCATGACTCACTTCGGTGGCAGCACCCACCCAGAGAACCCGGGCCCCGGCGATGTGTTCGATGAAATCGGGCCAATCGCCCTGGCCGAGTAAGGAGCTGAACATGCGTGTCGCCCTGTACCAATGCCCGCCGCTGCCGCTGGATGTGGCCGGTAATATCCAGCGCCTGCGCCAACTGGCGCAAGAGGCATCCGACGCCGATGTGCTGGTGCTGCCAGAGATGTTTCTCTCGGGCTATAACATCGGCGCCGAAGCTGTTGGCGCGTTGGCCGAGGCGCGGGATGGGGAGTCTGCCCAAGCCATTGCCGAGATCGCGCAAAACGCCGGGCTGGCCATTCTCTACGGCTATCCGGAGCGGGCTGACGATGGGCAGATCTACAACGCCGTCCAGTTGATCGACGCCGAGGGTCAGCGCCTGTGTAACTATCGCAAGACCCACCTGTTTGGCGATCTGGATCACGCCATGTTCAGCGCAGGCGACGATGATTTTCCGGTGGTAGAACTCAACGGCTGGAAGCTGGGGTTTCTGATTTGCTACGATCTGGAGTTTCCGGAGAATACCCGGCGTCTGGCCCTGGCCGGCGCCGAACTGATTCTGGTGCCCACCGCCAACATGGTGCCGTTCGATTTTGTCGCCGACGTCACCGTGCGTTCGCGGGCGTTTGAAAACCAGTGCTTTGTGGCCTATGCCAATTACTGCGGGCACGAAGGCGAGATTCATTACTGTGGACAAAGCAGCATTGCCGCACCGGATGGCCAACGTATCGCCCAGGCCGGCCTGGACGAAGCCTTGATCGTCGGCACCCTGGATCGCCAGTCAATCCTCAGCGCACGCGCCGCCAACCACTACCTGCAAGACCGACGCCCCGAACTCTACGGCGCGCTGCACAAGCCCTGACCCCACGGGTTTGCTAGCATAGGCACTTCTCACGCCTCGGAAGTGCCCATGCCTGCGCCGGTTCACCCTCACCCCGTTCATCTGACCCTGGCCAATGGCCTGCGAGTATCCCTGCGCCATGCGCCGCGCTTGAAGCGCTGCGCCGCCGTTCTGCGCGTGGCTGCCGGCAGTCACGATGTGCCATTGGCCTGGCCGGGGCTGGCACACTTTCTTGAGCATTTGCTGTTTCTCGGTACCGAGCGTTTTCCGGCCGGGGAAGGATTGATGGCCTACGTGCAGCGCCTCGGTGGGCAGGTCAATGCCAGTACCCGCGAGCGAACCACCGAGTATTTCTTTGAGCTGCCGGTGTCGGCCTTCGCTGACGGGCTGGCGCGGTTGGCAGACATGGTGACTCATCCACGCCTGACGCTCGACGATCAACGACGTGAACGCGAAGTGCTGCACGCGGAGTTCGTGGCCTGGTCCGAGGACGCCAGGGCACAACACCAAGTTGCGTTGTTGCAAGGTTTAGCGGCCGATCACCCGCTGCGAGGATTCCATGCCGGCAACCGCGACAGCCTGACGGTGGAAAGCGACGATTTTCAGCAAGCCTTGCGCGAATTCCATAGGCATTTCTATCAAAGCGGGCAGATGACCTTGAGCCTCGCCGGTCCGCAATCGCTGGCAGATTTGCAAACCCTTGCCCAGCAGTTCGGTGACGAACTGATTGCCGGCCCCCTGCACCCGCAAACCGCGCCACCACCCCTGATGCACGGCCAGGCACGCAGCTATCAACACACCGCCAGCCAGCACCTGCATCAGGTCATCATCTGTAACGCCCCCCGCCAAGCACTGGAGTTTCTCTGCACCTGGCTCAACGCTTCGGCGTCGGGCGGGTTGTTGGCCGAACTGAAAGCTAGCCAACTGGCCAGCGCGCTGCATGCGTCAGTGCTGTACCACTACGCGGACCAGGCGGTGCTGGATATCGACGTTACCCTCGATAGCGACCACCAACCGGCGACGCAGATCGAAGCCTTGTTGTATGACTGGCTGAGCTTTTTCGCACACAGCGACTGGAATCCATTACGTGAAGAGCTTGCCTTGCTCAATGCGCGTCAACAGCAGGTTCAAGGCGCCCTGACATTGGCTCGCGACGACAGCAAAGACCTGTCGGACCAAGGCATTGCAGCCCTCAAGGCCATGCTTGCATCGCTGCATCTGCCCGCGTCTGAACACAGTTGGCAACTTCCACCGGGCAACCCCTTTCTTCGTGCGCCGGCCAAGGAAGAACGCGCCGGTTTGATCCGCGGCCAAACCAGCGCCCATCGGGGCTTGCGTACCTTTGCCCAGGATCGCTTACGGGGCCGGAGGGAGTTATCGGCGCTGACCTTCAGCAACGCACTGGCGGATGACACCGACGAAGGCGCGCTGTACCTGCATTGGCGGTTTGACGCTGCCGTACCCGCCGGATTGGAAAGCCTGTTGCAGCCGTTGCGCGAGCAAGCCCGTCAAGCGGGTGTCGAGTTGTCTTGCGAAACCATTGGCAACGATTGGCGGGTGAACATGCACGGCCTTCACGAACCGATGCCGGCCGTGCTCGAAGCGTTGGCGCGCAGCCTGAGCAGCTCGGATGCACATCTGTCATCACCGACGCCCCCGCCGATGATCGCCATTCGCGAACTTCTCAAGGCGTTGCCAGCTTGCTGCGTCGGTGTTTCAGCCGACTCCTCGGAGACACCAGCGTCGTGGTCCACTGCTCACTGGCAGGGGCTGGGTGCGGGTTTGCCTGCGGCCAGTGAAGCGGCGATCAAAATCGCCGCCGCCCGCTTGCCAGGGCAGCCGGCCAACATTCAATGCACACCTGAAGTTCTCAACGGGCAGCGGATCTGGCACCCGGTGAACACCGCATCCAGCGACGCTGCGCTGCTGCTTTTTTGTCCAGTGCCGAGCCAGTCTCTCGTCGATGAGGCCAACTGGCGACTGCTCGGGCATATGCTCCAGGGCCCGTTCTACCAACGTTTGAGAGTTGAGCTGCAAATCGGCTACGCCGTGTTCAGCGGCATCCGACAAATCAACGGGCAAACCGGCCTGTTGTTTGGCGTGCAATCGCCCAGCCTGTCACTGGGCAGGATCGCCGAACACCTGCAAGCCTTCCTGCAACAACTGCCGTCTTTGATCGAACGCAGCGCAGACGTGGGCAATCAGCCTCTTGCGCAGCAATTCACGGCGCAGGCACTCCCCGTCAGCCAAGCCGCCGATTTGCTTTGGCACGCGCAGTTGGCGGGTCATTCGTCGAGTTACCTGGATCAACTTCAACACCTGATCCAAAGCCGCACACGCGAGGACTTGCAGCACGCAGCCCAACAACTCCTTGAAGCAGCAGGCGGCTGGCGTTGCGTGGCTAACGGCCCGCGTATCAGCGATGACTGGCAAGCGGCACAATGATCGTTGCCAACCCTGCAACAGGCTTTTTCCATCGAGACAGCGCTAACTTGAAAAGAATTGCGTAACATTGCGCAGCAATATCTGAACATCTCCAGTGGGAGGTGGACTATATGTATTACTTGGTAGTGAACGTCCCATCCCTTGATAGGAGTAAGAATATGACCTGGTCCAAACCTGCTTACACTGATCTGCGTATTGGTTTCGAAGTCACCATGTACTTCGCCAGCCGTTGATTGGCTGAGTAATACAACGCCTCGGTTCGCCCGGGGCGTTTTTGTTTTGAGCTGCGCTTGATGGAGAGATCATGTTTGTCCAGATTCTAGGTTCCGCCGCCGGCGGTGGCTTCCCGCAGTGGAACTGCAACTGCGTGAACTGCGCAGGCTTTCGCGATGGCAGCCTGCGGGCCCAGGCGCGCACCCAGTCGTCCATCGCGATCTCCGACGACGGTGTGAATTGGGTACTGTGCAACGCGTCGCCGGATATCCGCGCGCAACTCCAGGGCTTTGCGCCCATGCAACCCGGGCGCGCCCTGCGCGATACCGGTATCAGCGCAATCATCCTGATGGACAGCCAGATCGACCACACCACTGGCCTGTTGAGCCTGCGGGAAGGCTGCCCGCATCAGGTATGGTGCACCGACATGGTCCATGAAGACCTGAGCACCGGGTTCCCGTTGTTCACCATGCTGACCCACTGGAACGGCGGCCTGGCCTGGAACCGCATCGAACTGGACGCCAGCTTCACCATCCCGGCCTGCCCCAACCTGCGTTTCACCCCACTGCCGTTGCGCAGCGCAGCGCCGCCCTACTCGCCGCACCGCTTCGACCCGCACCCTGGTGACAACATCGGCCTGATCGTCGAAGACCTGCGCACCGGCGGTAAACTGTTCTACGCCCCGGGCCTGGGCAAGGTCGACGCGCCGCTGCTGGATATCATGGGCGGCAGCGATTGCCTTTTGGTAGACGGCACGATGTGGGATGACGATGAAATGCAGCGCCGTGGCGTCGGCACCCGCACCGGTCGCGAGATGGGCCACCTGGCGCAGAACGGCCCGGGCGGTATGCTCGAAGTGCTGGAGCAGTTGCCCAAGCAGCGCAAGGTGCTTATCCACATCAACAATACCAATCCGATCCTCGATGAAGATTCCCCCGAGCGAGCCGAGTTGGTGCGGCGCAATGTCGAAGTGGCGTACGACGGCATGAGCATTGAATTGTAGGAGCCACTGAAATGACTGACACACCGCTGACGACCGCCGAGTTCGAAGCAGCCTTGCGGGCCAAGGGCGCCTTCTACCATATCCATCACCCCTACCATGTGGCGATGTATGAAGGCCGCGCTACCCGCGAGCAGATCCAGGGCTGGGTCGCCAATCGCTTCTATTACCAGGTGAACATCCCCCTGAAAGACGCCGCGATCCTGGCCAACTGCCCGGACCGTGAGATCCGCCGCGAGTGGATCCAGCGTTTGCTCGACCACGACGGCGCACCGGGGGAAGACGGCGGTATCGAAGCCTGGCTGCGCCTGGGCCAGGCTGTTGGCCTCGACCCGGACCAGCTGCGCTCCCAGGAACTGGTGCTGCCCGGCGTACGCTTCGCGGTGGACGCCTACGTCAACTTCGCCCGCCGCGCCAGTTGGCAGGAAGCTGCCAGCAGCTCGCTGACCGAGCTGTTCGCGCCGCAGATCCACCAATCGCGCCTCGACAGCTGGCCGCAGCACTACCCGTGGATCGACCCGGCCGGCTACGAATACTTCCGCACCCGCCTGGGCCAGGCTCGTCGCGATGTGGAACATGGTTTGGCGATCACCTTGCAGCACTACACCACCCGCGAGGGGCAGGAGCGCATGCTGGAAATTCTCCAGTTCAAACTGGATATTCTATGGAGCATGCTCGATGCAATGAGCATGGCCTACGAACTCAAACGCCCGCCCTATCACAGCGTGACCGAGCAGCGGGTGTGGCATAAAGGGATCACCCTATGAGCTTTGATCGCAGCAAAATACCGACCTGGCGCCAGGGCTACCGTTTCCAGTATGAGCCTGCGCAAAAAGGCCATGTGTTGCTCTATCCGGAAGGCATGATCAAGCTCAACGACAGCGCCGCGTTGATCGGCGGTTTGATCGACGGCGAGCACGACGTGGCAGCCATCATCGCCGAGCTGGACCAACAATTCCCCGGCGTACCGGAGCTCGGTGAAGACATCGAGCAATTCATGGAGGTCGCCCGTGCTGAGCACTGGATCACCCTTGCCTGAAAAACCCGCCATCGGCTTGCCGCTGTGGCTACTGGCAGAGTTGACCTATCGCTGCCCGCTGCAGTGCCCGTACTGTTCCAACCCGCTGGATTTCGCCGAGCAGGGCAAAGAGCTGAGCACCGAGCAATGGATCAAGGTGTTTCGCGAAGCCCGCGAGATGGGTGCCGCACAGCTGGGGTTTTCCGGGGGTGAACCACTGGTGCGACAGGACTTGGCCGAACTGATCGCCGAGGCCCGCAAGCTGGGCTTCTATACCAACCTGATCACCTCCGGTATCGGCCTGACCGAGCAGAAAATCAGCGACTTCAAAAAGGCCGGGCTGGATCATATCCAGATCAGTTTCCAGGCCAGCGACGAACAGGTGAACAACCTGCTGGCCGGCTCGAAAAAAGCCTTCGCGCAAAAACTGGAAATGGCCCGTGCGGTCAAGGCACACGGCTACCCGATGGTGCTGAACTTCGTCACCCATCGGCACAATATCGACAAGATCGACCGCATCATCGAGCTGTGTATCGCGCTGGAAGCGGATTTTGTCGAACTCGCCACCTGCCAGTTCTACGGCTGGGCGCAGCTTAATCGCGTGGGCTTGTTGCCGACCCGAGACCAGTTGGTGCGCGCCGAACGCATCACCAATGAATACCGCGCCAAACTGGAAGCCGAAGGTCATCCGTGCAAGCTGATCTTCGTGACACCGGATTATTATGAAGAGCGTCCGAAAGCCTGCATGAACGGCTGGGGCAGCATCTTTCTGACGGTGACACCGGACGGCACCGCCCTGCCCTGTCACGGCGCGAGGCAGATGCCGGTGCAGTTTCCCAATGTGCGCGACCACAGCATGCAGCACATCTGGTACGACTCGTTTGGTTTCAATCGCTTTCGCGGCTACGACTGGATGCCCGAGCCCTGCCGCTCATGCGATGAAAAGGAAAAGGATTTCGGCGGCTGCCGTTGCCAGGCGTTCATGCTCACCGGTGACGCCAGCAATGCCGACCCTGTATGCAGTAAGTCCGAGCAGCACGGCATCATCCTGCAGGCACGGGAAGAAGCCGAACATGCCACCCAGACCATCGAGCAACTGGCCTTTCGCAATGAGCGCAACTCACGGCTCATTGCAAAAGGCTGAGGGCTTCAACGCTTGGCGATGATGTACACCGCGTGGATGATGCCAGGGAAGTAACCGCACAGGGTCAGCAGGATATTCAGCCAGAATGCACCGCCGAAGCCTACTTGCAGGAACACACCCAGTGGCGGCAGCAGAATAGCGATGATGATACGAATAATGTCCATGGGTCAGCTCCAGAAAATCGGCTCGTGTGAGCCGTGTAGCTAATCGACATTGGCGGTTCGTGAGGGTTCAGTGGATTCTGGCATCGGGCCATCTCACGCCAGAATCTGCAGACCATGCTTCTTCACGACGCTCAACAACTTGAGTGCCATGCCGCTGGGCCGTTTCTCGCCCGACTCCCATTTTTTGACCGTGGAAGCACTGGTGTTCAGGTAGCGGGCAAATACAGGTTGGCTGACATGGCTGCTTTCACGCAGTTGCTTGATCTGTTCGGCAGGGATTTGGTCCGGCATGGCAGATAAGCATGCTTCATCATATTCTCGAAGCGTGGTTTTGCTGATGGCGCCGATGGCATGAAGCGCTTCGGCAGACTGATGAATGGACTCAAGCGCCTCACTTTTATACTTCTTGGTCATGATGTATCTCCACAAACTCCCTGAGATCCAGCATGCGCTGAATCTGTGCTTCGTTTAACCCTTCATAAACCCAATAATGCCTGCCCTTGGCCAATACAACAGACCGATGCCGATTCTGGTTGAGACGTTTTTTCCAGACACCACCTCCCAGATTATCTGCCTGCCCCCTCAACATTTCGCCAAACGCCTTCCTCAACTCAGAATCGCAGATCCAGACTTTAGTGGCCGCCTCGGCAAATCGCCTTGTTTTGAACAACCTGAGCCTCATGGAGATCCCTTCCTAAAACATACCACCCAGTGGTATAGATTAAAAGTCGAGCACGTCGTGCCCCTCCGGCAGTCCTTGCCGACGCTCGCTAAAAAGCCATCGTTTCCAAAGAGACTCAATAAACGTTTTCACACCAGAAATTACTCAGGCAAAAAAACGCCCCCAGCCAAAAGAATCAGGCTGAGGGCGCCGCGTATACCGCGAGACGGTTCAGGAATTGGACGGTTAAACAGCAATGCCCTTTCGGCATTGCAGTTGCGCGGTGCGCACCCGTGAGAAGGCGCGGGCCAGGCGCAGGAGCATTTCGTCGATGTTGCTTTTGCTCACCGTCAGCGCCGGTGTGAAGCGCAGGCAGTCGGGTTGCGGCGCGCTGAGGATCAGTCCCTCTTGCAGCGCGGCTTTTACCACCGCATCCGCAGAATCATCCGATAAGGTAAGCCCCCACATCAGGCCATTCCCGCGCAATGGGCCATGGCCGTAGCGATAGGCCAGACGGGCAAGCCCTTCGCCCAGGTGACAGCCCAACACGCGTACATGCTCAAGAAAACCGGGCTCAAGCACGGTATCGGTGACGGCCAACCCAGCCGAGGCCATCAATGCATTGCCATGATGGGTACCTTCCAGCTCACCCACTTCAAAGCAACAGGCCTTGCCCCGTGCCAGCAGCGCCGCCAACGGCACACCGCCGCCCAGGCCCTTGCCCAGGGTGATGATGTCGGCATGCACGCCGTACTGTTGCTCGGCAAGCAAGGTGCCACAGCGGCCCATGCCGGTTTGCACTTCGTCGAGGATCAGCAGGATCCCCAGTTCGCGGCACAGCCGCTCGACGCCTTTGAGATAGTGTTCGGTCGCCGGGATCACGCCGGCTTCGCACTGGATCGGTTCCAGCAGAATGGCCACCGTCTGGGCATCCACGGCAGCATGCAGGGCGGGAAGATCATTGAAGGGAACGTGACTGAAGCCCGACAATTGCGGTTCGAAGCGGTTTACCAAGGTACCAGCCGAAGCGGCTAGCGTAGCGAAGCCATGTCCATGGCAACCGTTGCTGGCGCTGATAATGCGATAGGCCCCGCCACGGTGCAGTTGCCCCCACTTGCGCGCCAGTTTGATTGCCGCCTCGCAGGCTTCCGCGCCGCTATTGAGCAGGTAAGCCTGGTCGCTGCCGGTATGCTGGCAAAGGCGCTCGACGAGATTGAGTTGGGCACGGTTATGCAGGCCATTGCCGGGATTGATCAGCGCCTGGGTTTGCGCAGCCAGGGCCTTGATCAATACCTGTGGGCTATGGCCCAGGCTGTTGGCGGCATTGCCTTGGCTGAAGTCCATATAGGCACGCTCATCACTGTCCCACAGCCACGAGCCCTGGCCTCGCACAAACACTTGAGGTGGGCGCGCCACAGTGGGCATCAAATGCTCGGTTGAATGCGTGTCGCGTGGGGCATCCTGGATCAGGTCATCCAGGCTCGGGGCGGGGCGGCGGATGTTGAACAGATTCACAACTTACCCCCGTTGGCAACCTGACCTTGGTGGTTACGGCCGGACCATTGCACCTGAGGTTTTTTTGCCTTGCCTATATAAACGCTATCAACAAAAACGCTGTTCATTGTCCGATCCGGCCCTGTAAGCCCTGCGAATAGGCGCTAGACTAGGCGTCTCGGGGGCCAGCGGCCATTTCGATTTTCCAGCTTTTTCGATAAGTAAGCCTTATGGATTTCAAGCAACTGCGTTATTTCGTCGCGGTGTATGAGGAAGGCCACGTAGGGCGTGCTGCGGAGCGTCTTTCGATCTCGCAACCGGCCTTGTCACAACAGATTCGCCAGCTGGAGCAGAACCTTGATGTAAGTCTGTTCGAACGCAGCAGCAAGCGGCTGCTGCCGACCCTGGCGGCGCACACCTTATACAACCACGCGTTGCCGCTCATTGATGGCATGCAGCAAGCCGTCGAAGCGCTACGCAACTTCAAGGGCCAGGCCATGCGGACCCTGGCCATCGGCGTGCTGCAAACCGTGCACACCAGCCTGGTGCCGCAAATGCTTGAGCGCGTGCGCAAGGCCCAGCCTCATTTGGTGGTGCAGATTTACGAGCTGACGGGGCTTGAGATTGAGCGGCGGTTGCTCAACGGCTCCCTCGACATTGGCATCAGCTACCTGCCGCCACGTCAGCCGGGCCTGCACGGTGTGCTGCTGTATGAAGATGAGTTGAAGGTGGTGATTCCCGACGACCATCCGCTGCGCGAATTCAAGAAAGTCTCGCTCAAACAAGCTGCCGAGTTACCGATGCTGCTGTTGGGAGAGGAGTTTCAAGTCAGGCAGATCTGGCAGGGCCAGTTGGCCAACCTGGGGCGGCGCCCGCAGGTGCAAGCGGAGCTCAACACCATGGTGGGAATACTCGACAGCCTGCCCCACACCAAGCTGGCGACGGTGCTACCGGGGCGTTCCCAGGACGAACACAACAGCCAGGCGCTTTTGTGGAAACCCTTGAGCGAACCGAGGGTGCCATTGAAGGTGGGGCTGGTCTGCCGCGATGTGCAACGCCAACAGGCCACCGTCGCATTGCTGCGCACCCTGCTGGAAGACGTGATGAATGCCCCGCAGGCAAGCGCCTGACTTTTTCGCGGGCAAAAGAAAACCCCGCCGAAGCGGGGCTTTGCAGACTGTTTCCCTGACATCCATTTCACTCCGCCGTCCTGGCAGAATCCTACGTGTCCGTGTTGTTGCTTTGCGCTTCCTGCGCGACGTCCATGTGAAGTAGATTATCCGTGGATCCAATTTGGCGATAGAGGACGATTAGCAGCACGTCATGTAAGAGATTGCTTACACGCCCTACAGGCCCTTAAAACAGTGCTTCATCCATCAGGAACAGCGATTCGCTACCAGCTTTTACCGACGCGCTCAACGAATGGATACGCGGCAGCAGACGGGCAAAGTAGAAACGTGCAGTCCCCAGTTTGCTGGCGTAGAAAGCCTCCTCGGCCTCTTTGCCCAACGCGGCCTTGGCCATGCGCGCCCACATATAGGCGTAGGCCATGTAGCCGAATGCATGCAAGTACTCCACCGACGCTGCGCCGATTTCATTCGCGTTGCTCTTGGCGCGGTCCAGTACCCAGGCCGTCAATTCATCCAGGTTATCCACCGCTGCGCTGAGCGGCGTGGTGAACTCGGCCAGCTCGGCCCCCGATTCAGCGATGAACTGGCGGATCTCATCGGCGAACAGCGTGTAGAACGCACCGCCGCTGCCGACGATCTTGCGTCCCATCAAATCCAGCGCCTGAATGCCGTTGGTGCCTTCGTAGATCTGGGTGATGCGCACGTCACGCACCAACTGCTCCTGGCCCCATTCGCGAATATAGCCATGGCCACCAAACACTTGCTGGCCGAGCACAGTGGTTTCCAGGCCCAGGTCGGTGAGGAACGCCTTGGCCACGGGTGTCAACAACGCCACCAGGTTATCGGCGCGCTCGCGCGCCTGCGCATCGTCGCTGAACTTGGCGATGTCCAACTGCGTCGCCACGTAGGTGGAGAACGCACGACCGCCTTCGTTGGCCGCCTTCATGGTCAGCAGCATACGGCGTACGTCCGGATGCACGATGATCGGATCTGCCACTTTATCCTTGGCCTGTGCACCCAGCGGGGAGCGGCTTTGCAGGCGGTCGCGGGCGTATTCAATCGCGTTCTGATAGGAGCGCTCGCCGGAGGCCAGGCCCTGGATGCCCACCCCCAGACGCTCGTAGTTCATCATGGTGAACATCGCCGCCAGGCCACGGTTAGGCTCACCGACCAGATAACCCACGGCTTCGTCGAAGTTCATCACGCAGGTCGCGGACGCCTGGATCCCCATCTTGTGTTCAATCGAACCGCAGGTCACCGGGTTGCGCGCGCCAAGGCTGCCGTCGGCGTTCACCATGAACTTGGGCACCAGAAACAGCGAGATGCCCTTGGGCCCCGCCGGTGCATCCGGCAGTTTGGCCAGCACCAGATGGATGATGTTCTCGGTCAGGTCGTGCTCGCCACCGGTGATGAAGATCTTGGTGCCGCTGACCTTGTAGGAACCATCCGCCTGAGGCTCGGCCTTGGTGCGAATCATGCCCAGGTCGGTGCCGGCATGGGCTTCGGTCAAGCACATGGAACCTGCCCACTCACCGGAATACATCTTCGGCAAGTACGCGGCCTTGAGCTCTTCGCTGGCGTGGGTGTTGATCGAGACACAGGCGCCGGAGGTCAGCATCGGGTACAGGCCGAATGCCAGGCTCGACGAGTTGATCATTTCTTCAACCTGCGCCGACACCGCCTTGGGCATACCCATGCCGCCATAGGTCGGATCGCCGCCCACACCCACCCAGCCGCCTTCGGCGTAGGTCGCATAAGCCTGGGGGAAACCGTCCGGGGTACGCACCGCGCCGTCGGTCCAATGGCAGCCTTGCTCATCGCCGCCGCGGCTCAAGGGCGCGATGGATTTGGCGGTAACCTTGCCGGCCTCTTCGAGGATCGCCTCAACGGTTTCGGCATCAACGGTGTCTGCCAATGCCGGCAGTTCGGCCCAAGTCTTGGCGACTTCAAAAACTTCGTTGAGGACGAAGCGCATATCACGCAACGGCGCTTTGTAATCAGCCATGGCAAACCTCGTGGGAACATGAAAAGTGATTCGATAGGATCGGTTTTACAGACCCCGAGTGTACCCGAACAACTTTTCAGACACATAGGGTCTGCTTGTGACTATCTGGTATTTTTAAGTCACAGTAAATACAGCGCGCTGACTCAACCCGCAGCGCTTTGCGTGCGCACCGCGCCACGACGGGTTTGCCCGGCCGCAATCACGCAGTTACGTCCGGCGCCCTTGGCGGCGTACAGCGCCTGGTCGGCGGACTTGAGCACCTCTTCAGGGTTACGCTGCTCGGCCTGACGCTCGGCCACGCCGATGCTGACCGTCACCGACACGCTGGAGGCTCCGCTGCCCGCACGCCGTTGACGGCCTTGGTGGTCGTCATGAGGACGATCCGGGTTACGCAACTTGATGGCGTAGCCGGCAATGATCTCGCGAATCTCCTCCAGGTGCGGCATGCATTCATCCAAGGTCTTGCCGGCAAACACCACGGCAAATTCTTCACCGCCATACCGGTAGGCGCGCCCGCCGCCGTTGACCTTGGACAGCTTGCTCGCCACCAGGCGCAGCACCTGGTCGCCCACGTCGTGGCCATGGGTGTCGTTGAAACGTTTGAAGTGATCAACGTCACTCATCGCCAGCACATAGTTGCGCCCCAGCCGTTGCATGCGTTCGTTGAGGGCGCGTCGTCCCGGCAAGCCGGTCAGTTCGTCGCGGAACGCCATTTGATAGGCTTCGTGGGCCACACCGGCAGCAATCATCAACATCACTTGGCTGCACATGATGTTGAGGGTGAACGGCAGGATGAAGGTTTGCGGCAACATCCAGAACAGGCCCAAAAACCCCACCAATTGGGCGGCGTGCAGCGGGCGCGGCTGATACCAATACTGGGCGGCCAGGGTAAGGAAGCCGATCAGGAACATGGGATAGGACAGCTGGATCAGGCTCATCCACGCGCCATGCAGCATCGGCCAGCGAATCTCCGCCAACCAGCCCAGCAAAGCCTGGGGGAAACTTTGCTCCAGGGCCAGCGCCACACTGCCCACCGCCAGCAACACCGCGCAGCGGGCGACGAAGTCACGGAACAGATGGGTTTTTTCCTGCCACAGCGCATAGATGCTGAACAGCAACGGCAACAGCAGGCAACACAGGTGGAACACCACCGCGGCGTCGTCACGCACGCGGCCATTGTCGCGGTAGAAATCGGTCTGGGTATCCAGCAGGAAATAGGCGACGTACACCGTGATCATCAGGAACAGTTCACGCTGGCGCCGATAGACCGCGCAGTACGCGCCGCCGAGCAGCAGGACCAGGGTCGGCAACACGTTGAAGAGCGAGGTGAAGAAGACGTTGAGGTCCTTGACGTACGCAGCCGAAAGCCCGGCCAGCAACAGCAGCAGCGAAGGTAGGAAATGACTGAAACGTACAGCAGACACGCGTGACAAGGGTAAAACTCCGACCCGCAAAATAATGGCACTGTGCCTTTATGCAGCCAGTTAAGCACAACCGGGCTGACACGTATCACATTGCCACTACTGTAACGGCAGCGGGTTGTAATCCCTGAGTGCATTACTGCGGTTTTTTATGCCCGTACTCTGTAGGAGGGCAAAAAAAACCGCCGCGTCCCGAAAGAGGCGGCGGTTGCAGAAAGAACCGGTAAGGCTTAGTAAGCCAGGCCGAAGTCTTCTTCTTTCATGTCCATCAGGTTGTTGGCGCCCGACAGCATGGTCGCCACGTGGGTACGGGTACGCGGCAGGATGCGCTGGAAGTAGAAGCGCGCGGTCTGCAACTTGGCGGTGTAGAACGCCTCTTCGCTGGTACCGGCAGCCAGTTTCTCGGCGGCCAGGCGCGCCATGTCGGCCCAGAAGTACGCCAGGCACGCGTAGCCGGAGTACATCAGGTAATCCACCGAAGCGGCACCGACTTCTTCGCGGTCTTTCATCGCGGCCATGCCGACCTTCATGGTCAACTCGCCCCACTCTTTGTTCAGTGCCGCCAGCGGTGCAACGAACTCTTTAACCGCGTCGTTACCTTCGTTGGCCTGACAGAACTTGTGCACAATCTTGGTGAAGCCCTTGAGCGCTTCGCCTTGGGTCATCAGTACTTTGCGGCCGAGCAAGTCCAGGGCCTGGATGCCGGTGGTGCCTTCGTACAGCATCGAAATACGGCTATCGCGCACGTTCTGTTCCATGCCCCACTCGGCGATGAAGCCGTGGCCACCGTAGATCTGCACGCCGTGGTTGGCCGATTCAAAGCCGACTTCGGTCATGAACGCCTTGGCGATCGGGGTCATGAATGCCAGCAGGCCATCGGCCTGTTTCTTGGCTTCGTCATCGGTGCCGTACTTGACGATGTCCACTTGCTTGGCGGTGAAGTACACCATCGCGCGGTTACCTTCGGCGAAGGCTTTCATGGTCAGCAGCATGCGGCGTACGTCTGGGTGCACAATGATCGGGTCAGCGGCTTTGTCAGGTGCTTTAGGGCCGGTCAGGGAGCGCATCTGCAGGCGATCACGCGCATATTTCAGGCCACCCTGGAAGCCGATTTCGGCGTGGGCCAAGCCTTGCAGGGCAGTGCCCAGGCGAGCGGTGTTCATAAAGGTGAACATGCAGTTCAGGCCTTTGTTCGCCGGGCCGATCAGGAAACCGGTGGCTGCGTCGAAGTTCATAACGCAGGTGGCGTTGCCGTGGATGCCCATCTTGTGTTCCAGGGAACCACAGGTGACCGCATTGCGCTCGCCCACTGAACCATCGGCGTTGGGCAGGAACTTGGGCACGATAAACAGCGAGATGCCTTTGGTGCCGGCCGGTGCGTCCGGCAGGCGGGCCAGTACGATGTGGACAATGTTGTCGGCCATGTCGTGTTCACCGGCCGAGATGAAGATCTTGGTGCCGGAGACTTTGTAGGAACCGTCAGCCTGAGGCTCGGCCTTGGTGCGCAGCATGCCCAGGTCGGTACCGCAGTGTGGCTCGGTCAGGCACATGGTGCCGGTCCATTCGCCCGACACCAGCTTGGTCAGGTAAGCGTCTTGCTGCTCGGGGGTGCCGTGCTCGGAAATGGTGTTCATCGCGCCATGGGACAGGCCAGGGTACATGCCCCACGACCAGTTGGCTTCGCCGACCATTTCGCTCACCGCCAGGCCCAGGGACTCCGGCAAGCCCTGGCCACCGTGCTCCACGTCATGGGCCAGGCTCGGCCAGCCGCCTTCGACGAACTGTTTGTAGGCTTCTTTGAAACCGGTAGGGGTCTTAACGCCTGACTCACTCCAGGTACACCCTTCGATGTCGCCCACGCGGTTCAGCGGTGCCAGCACTTGCTCACAGAACTTGGCGCCTTCTTCGAGGATGGCGTCGACCATGTCCGGGGTAGCGTCCTGGCAAGCCGGCAGGCTCTGATAGTGCGCTTCATAACCGAGCAGTTCGTCACGAACGAAGCGAATATCACGCAAGGGGGCCTTGTAGTCAGGCATAGCGATAAACCTCTGCTGATGTATCTGGGATGAACAACCGCGTGGATTTGTTATGGCGGTCAAACAGGTGTTTGAAACATACGTTTACGACCCAGGGTTGTCAAGCGTCGGCCAGATGCCGTTTGTCTTGACGCAGGTCATCGCCAGGCACGGCAAGGCCTGCGGCGGGATGCCACTGCAAAAAACGAATAGAGAACTAGCTCAGGGCCAGGCACAGGCAAATGTGGGAGGGGGCTTGCTCCCGATAGCGGTAGGTCAGCTATGAATGGGCACGCTGATACACCGCATCGGGAGCAAGCCCCCTCCCACATTTTTAATTGAGTTCAGCAGGGGATCAGGCGTAGGTATCGATCAACGTACCGAGCATTTCGTCCGAAGCCTTGGCGACTTTTGCCCCCAGCTCGACTTGAAACTTGCCCTGGGCCATTTCCACCATATTGCTCGCCGAGTTTGACGCTTGGGCGCGGTCATTAGCTTGCAGACGATCGCTTTGCGCGGCCGATGGCTGGGCTGTTGCGGCGCTGGCAATCTTGCCGGCCGCCTGGTCGACACGGCTCTGCCCGGTCTGAATACTGCTCAGGCCCGAATAAAACGCGCTGCTTCCAGAGATTTCCATGGCTTAAGCCTGCCTTGAGAGAATCGTGAAGGTGGATTGAAGCAGACATCCCGGCAAAAGGCCCGTCAAAAACACTAATGGCATAATGCCTTGCGATAGCCAAAATCAGTCAAGCAGGTCTAACTCCAGGTACTCCGCCACGGCGGCGGCACTGGCATCCTTGAGCTTCGGCACGCGCCCCAGGCAGGGCGCCGGCAAGCGCTCGGCCAGGGTGGCGAGGTTTTCTTCCAGACGGGAGGTCTTGGGATCGATGATATTCGCCACCCAACCGGCCAGCGGCAAGCCGTCCCGTGCGATCGCTTCGGCGGTCAACAACGCGTGGCTGATGCAGCCCAGGCGCACGCCCACCACCAGGATCACCGGCAATTTGAGCGCGATGGCCAGGTCAGACAGGTTGGCCTGATCGGCCAAGGGCACGCGCCAGCCGCCCGCCCCTTCGATCAAGGTAAAGTCGGCTCCACGGGCCAGGATCTGTTGCATCGGCTTGAGCAACGATTGCACCGTCAGCCCCACGCCCGCCTCGCGCGCAGCCAGATGCGGCGCGATAGCCGGCTCAAATGCCACCGGGTTGACCTCGGCATAACTGAGCGGCAATGAGCACTCGGCCAGCAACGCCAGGGCATCGGCATTGCGCAAGCCCTGGGCAGTCAACCGGCACCCCGACGCCACCGGCTTCCCGGCGGCCGTGCTTTTGCCCGCGAGCCTGGCAGCATGCAACAGCCCGGCCGCGATAGTGGTCTTGCCCACATCGGTGTCGGTGCCGGTGATGAAGTACGCGACGCTCATAGCGGTTTCTCCAGTACGGCGTACACCACCTGATACGTGGCGGGCAGGCCCTGAGCCTGACGGAACTGCTCGTATGCGTCTACCAGTGCAACAATCCGCGCGCGCCCCGTCAAGCCGCCGGGGCGGCCGGGGTTGAGGTTATGGGCACCCAACGCTTTGAGCTCGTGGGTCAGGCTGCGCACATCCGGGTAATGCAGCACATGGGGCTGTCGCGCGAGACTCACCACCCGCAGGCCGCTGGCCGCACATAACTGCTGATAAGCCTCGAAGGTGCGAAAGCGATTGACGTGAACCAAGCCGTCTACCGCTCGCCAGCTTTCGCGCAGTTCATCCAGGGTACCCACGCACAGGCTCGCGAACGCCAACACACCGCCAGGTTGCAATACGCGCTGAGCTTCGCTGAGCACTGCATCGAAGTTGGCACACCATTGCACGGCGAGGCTGGAGAAGAGCAGCTCGAAGCTGTCAGCCTTCAGCGGCAAGCGTTCAGCATCGCCAGCCATGAAATGCGCGGCGCCGCCCAACGGACGCGCGTGGTTGAGCATGCCTTCGGCGATATCCAGCGCCACGCCCTCGCTTCCGGGCAAACGCTCACCCAGCACGCGACTGAAATACCCTGTGCCGCAACCCATATCCAGCCATCGTTGTGGCGAAAGCTCGCTGGGCAAACGGCGGACCAACTCATGCCCTACTGCGCGCTGCAACTCGGCCACGCTGTCGTAGCTGGCCGCTGCACGGGAGAACGAGGCAGCAACCTGGCGCTTGTCCGGCAAGGCACCCGGCAAACAAGGGTGGGATAAGTCAGTCATCAACACACTCATGCAAAAAAGCCTGGATGGCCCCCGCTACACCGTGGGGGTCTTCCAGAAGAAACGCGTGACCGGCCTGTTCAATCAGGCCGACTTCTACATCCGGGAGCAACGCCAGCAGGTCACTGGCAGCTTCGGCAGGTACCAGCCCATCCAGGCCGGCAAACAGATGCAACTGCGGCCCGCGAAATGCCTGCAAGGCCGCGCGGGTATCCAGTTGGGCCAGCAGCTCCAGGCCGGGCATCAACACGCTGGGGGCGGTATGCGGCGCGCCGCTGACCAGCAAGCGCGAGAGCCCGTGAGGCTCCTGCGCGCCCTTGGCACACAACAGGCCGAAGCGCTTGAGGGTGACCTGGGAGTCGGCGTGGCAGCCCGCCAGGAACGCATCGAAGGTCTCGGCGGGCATCCCGTGAGGCCAACCGTCATGGGCGACGAAGCACGGGTTGCTCGCCAAAGTCAGCAAACCGCAGCAACGTTCGCCACGGCGTGCCGCAAGCTCCGAAGCAAGCATCCCGCCCAGGGACCAGCCCCCGAGCCAGACGTCGTCCGCCAGCGTCGCATCGAGCTCGTCAAGCCACTCATCCAGATCACTGGAATCCAGCGCCGGCAAGGGTTCGATCTGTACCCGCAGGTGCTCGTTGAGGCCCTGCAGTGCCGCGGCCAACGGTTCCAGCGGCGACACACCGAGCCCCCACCCGGGCAGCAGTATCAGGCGATCACGCATGGTCGGGCTCCGCTGCGTTCAACAACCGGAAACATTGCTCTAATCCGTTTAACAATAGCTGCACCTGCGCTTCGCTGTGCGCCGCCGTCAATGTCACACGCAACCTTGCACTGCCGGCCGGTACAGTCGGCGGGCGGATTGCAGTCACCATCAGCCCACGCTCGCGCAGCATCTGTGACAGACGCAATGCCCGGGCGCTGTCGCCAATCAAGATCGGCTGGATCGGCGTAAAGCTGTCCATCAATGCCAGGCCCATCTGCTCGGCACCGCGACGGAACTGGCGGATCAACCCATTGAGGTGCTCACGCCGCCAGTGTTCGCTGCGCAGCAATTCCAGGCTTTTGAGGGTGGCGCAGGCCAGTGCCGGTGGCTGGCTGGTGGTGTAGATATACGGCCGGGCAAACTGGATCAGGCTTTCGATCAAGTCTTCACTGCCTGCCACAAATGCCCCGGCGGTGCCGAAGGCTTTGCCCAAGGTGCCAACCAGCACCGGTACATCGTCCTGGCTCAAGCCAAAATGTTCGACGATGCCGCCGCCATGGGCGCCCAGCGGGCCAAAGCCATGGGCATCATCTACCATCAGCCAGGCACCTTTGGCCCTGGCTTCCCGGGCCAGCGCTGGCAGGTCGGCCAGGTCGCCGTCCATGCTGAACACACCATCGGTGACCACCAGCGTACTGCCGGTGGCCTTTTCCAGGCGCTTGGCCAGGCTGCCCGCGTCGTTATGCAGGTAGCGGTTGAACCGCGCCCCGGACAATAAGCCGGCATCCAGCAACGAAGCATGGTTGAGGCGATCTTCCAGCACCGTATCGCCCTGCCCCACCAGCGCCGTGACCGCGCCCAGGTTGGCCATATAGCCGGTGGTAAACAGCAACGCACGCGGGCGCCCGGTCAAGTCAGCCAGGGCTTCTTCCAACTCATGGTGCGGCGTGACGTGGCCCACCACCAAAT
Organism: Pseudomonas sp. P867; assembly: GCF_019891455.1. Classification (NCBI taxonomy): domain Bacteria; kingdom Pseudomonadati; phylum Pseudomonadota; class Gammaproteobacteria; order Pseudomonadales; family Pseudomonadaceae; genus Pseudomonas; species Pseudomonas sp. P867. The sequence goes on from NZ_JAFLXB010000019.1 coordinate 72,884, forward strand.
GCGAAGCGCCGCCACCCACGCCCCAACGGGCCGCCCCGGCACGCCAGGCTTCGATCACCTGCGGGTGATTGGCCAGGCCCAGGTAATCGTTATTGCAGAACGCCAGCAATGGCTGGCCATCCACCACCACTTCGGGCCCTTGAGGGCTCTGCAGCAGCGGGCGTTGACGGTATAGATGTTCGGCACGGCGGGCAGCGAGGCGCGCGGCGAGATCAAAAGACATGCTGGCCTCGATCAAACAGCGGCGTTATAGAACTGCTCGCTGCTCTTTTGCTCCACCAGCGCCTGCTCGATCGCCGCCTGATGCACTTCATCGGCGTGCTCTTCCCGAGCTTCGGGCAGGATGCCCAGGCGTGCGAACAGCTGCATGTCCTTGTCAGCCTGAGGGTTGGCGGTAGTCAGCAATTTATCGCCGTAGAAGATCGAGTTGGCGCCGGCAAAAAACGCCAGGGCCTGCATCTGCTCGTTCATGGCTTCGCGGCCAGCGGACAGGCGCACGTGGGATTGCGGCATCAGGATGCGCGCCACCGCCAGCATACGGATGAAGTCGAAGGGGTCGATGTCCTCGGCGTTTTCCAACGGCGTACCGGCCACCTTCACGAGCATGTTGATCGGCACCGACTCCGGATGCTCTGGCAGGTTGGCCAGTTGGATCAGCAGGTTGGCACGGTCGTCCAGGGACTCGCCCATGCCGAGGATGCCGCCCGAGCAGATCTTCATCCCCGAATCACGCACGTAGGCCAGGGTTTGCAAGCGCTCGCTGTAGGTACGGGTGGTGATGATCGAGCCGTAGAACTCTGGCGATGTGTCGAGGTTATGGTTGTAGTAATCCAGGCCGGCCTGGGCCAGCGCTTCGGTCTGGTCCTGGTCGAGACGACCCAGGGTCATGCAGGTCTCCAGGCCCATGGCCTTTACGCCTTTGACCATCTCCAGCACGTAGGGCATGTCTTTGGCCGACGGGTGTTTCCACGCCGCGCCCATGCAAAAGCGCGTCGAGCCGATGGCCTTGGCGCGGGCGGCCTCTTCGAGGACCTTCTGCACCTCCATCAGCTTCTCTTTTTCCAGGCCGGTGTTGTAGTGACCCGACTGCGGACAATATTTGCAATCTTCCGGGCAGGCGCCGGTCTTGATCGACAGCAGGGTCGATACCTGCACGCGGTTGGCGTCGAAATGCGCGCGGTGCACGGTCTGCGCCTGGAACAACAGGTCATTGAACGGCTGCACGAACAGGGCTTTGACTTCGACCAAAGACCAGTCGTGACGCAGGGTGGCAGAGGTGCTGGCGCTCATGGGCGATTCCTTGATTATGCTTTGGCTAACGCTGCGGGAAGGGCAATACCCACAGGCACGACACGGATGCTCGGCATATTTAAGGAAGATTCATGCACTGTCAACCTGAGCACAAACACCAAGTTTACATCTGGTTAAAAAACAAACAGATCTGTCTGATCTGTGACGAATGCACAGACTCCGCCGAAAATGTATGCAATACCTGCGAAACAGAACTGCCATGGCTGCTTGAGCATTGTGAACAGTGCGCCTTGCCTTTGCCGATGGACGGGCTGATCTGCGGCCAGTGCCAAAAACACCCTCCGGCCTTTAACCAGGTGATCGCACCCTGGATCTACAGTTTTCCCATCGACACCCTGGTCAGCCGCTTCAAGCATCAGGCTCGCTGGCCGCTGGGCCACATGCTGGCGCGCCTGCTGGGGCAGCACCTGCAGCACCGCTTCGATAACGCCGAACTCAACCGCCCCGACTATCTACTGCCGGTCCCCATGGCCCGCAAACGCCTGCGCCAACGCGGCTTTAACCAGGCGCAGATGGTGGCTCGCTGGCTCAGTAGCGCGCTCGACATTCCCCTCAATGAGCACGCGCTGCTGCGCCCGCTTGAAACCGTGGCGCAGCAAGACCTCGACGCCAAGACGCGTAAGCGTAACCTGCTCAACGCCTTTGCCCTGGCGCCCGGCGCTCAAGTCGCAGGGCAACACCTGGCGCTGGTGGACGATGTACTCACCACCGGCGCTACCGCCCACAGCCTGGCGCGGTTATTGATGGGCGCCGGCGCACGCCAGGTCGATGTCTACTGCCTGGCCCGCACCCCCAAACCCGGCCCCTGACTTGACTCCCCTGCTTCAGGGCGGCAACGTCGGCTTATCTCATCCAAGCGTATGCCCATGTCTCTGCCCAGCCCACTCAGCCAGCACATCATCCGTCGCCCCCAACGCATTGCCTTGCTGGGGCATATCGCCGAGCAGGGCTCCATCACCCGTGCCGCCAAAAGTGCGGGGTTGAGTTACAAGGCCGCCTGGGACGCCATCGATGAACTGAACAACCTGGCGCAAAAACCGCTGGTGGAACGCAGCGTCGGTGGCAAAGGCGGTGGCGGCGCCAAGCTGACGCAAGAAGGTGAACGAGTGCTGCGCCTTTATCAGCGCCTGCAAGTGCTGCAGGCCGAGCTGCTCGGTTCGGACGAAGCGGCCAGTGACTTCAACCTGCTCGGCCGCTTGATGCTGCGCACCAGTGCACGCAACCAATTGCACGGCCAGGTCATCGCCATCGACAGCCAGGGCCGCAACGACAGGATTCGCCTGCAACTGGCCGGCGACCTGTACCTCGACGCCCAGATTACCCACGACAGCACCCAACGGCTGGAGCTGCAGGCCGGCGTGGAGGTGGTCGCCCTGATCAAAGCGGGATGGCTGGAGTTGCGGGCGATCGGGCACCCAGAAACACCTGGACACAATTGCATGAGCGGTGTGATCGAGACGATTCTCGACGCCAAGGATGGCCCCAGCGAGGTGCGTATCGCCTTGCCCAACGGCCAGGTGTTATGCGCGCTGGCACCGCCCGCTGCACTCCTAGTACTCAACGCTGCCGAGGGCCAGCCGATCCAGGTGCAATTCGCACCCAGCAATGTGCTGCTCGGGACCCCGGTATAACGTCTTCAGGCTGCAACAATTTGGTCACAACCGCTCCTTAAGGTATCTGCAAAAATCGCGGGAGCCTGAGATGAGCCTATTAGAAGAAAACCAAGCCACTGACCTTGAACAAATGGTCGGCCTGACCCGCCGTCGCTTTATCGGCGCGGGCGCCCTGTGCGGCGCCGCGATGTTCCTCGGCGGTAACCTGCTGAGCCGCAGCGCCCTGGCGGTGAATGCTGCCTCCGCCAGCCCGCTGTTGGGTTTTACCAGCATCGCCGCCGCCACCAGCGACACCATTACCCTGCCCCCTGGCTACAGTGCTTCGGTGCTGATCAGTTGGGGCCAGCCGCTGCACAAGAACGCCCCGGCTTTCGACCCGTCGGGCAATGGCACGGCCAAGGCCCAGGAACAGCAATTTGGCGACAACAACGACGGCATGAGCCTGTTTCCGTTCCCGGGCGACGACAACCGCGCCTTGATGGCGATCAACAACGAATACACCAACTACCGCTACCTCTACGCCCACGGCGGCGCGCCACAATCGGCCGAGGAGGTACGCAAGGCCCTGGCCAGCGAGGGCGTGTCGGTGATCGAAGTACGGCGCAAGGGCGACACCTGGCAGTTCGTCCAGGACTCACGCTACAACCGGCGCATCCATGGCAACTCACCAATCCGCTTGAGCGGCCCCGCTGCCGGCCATGACTGGTTGAAAACCACTGCCGACAAAACCGGCAAGAAAGTCCTGGGTACGTTCCAGAACTGCGCCAACGGCAAGACACCGTGGGGCACCTACCTGACCTGCGAAGAGAACTTCACCGACTGCTTCGGCAGCAGCAACCCGCAGCAAGCGTTCGACGCCGGGCAGAAACGCTACGGCGTAGTGGCCGCCAGCAAAGACATCAACTGGCACCCGCACGACCCACGCTTCGACATGGCCAAGAACCCCAACGAACTCAACCGCCATGGCTGGGTGGTGGAAATCGACCCGTTCGATCCGCAATCCACTCCGGTCAAGCGCACGGCCCTGGGCCGCTTCAAACATGAAAACGCGGCGCTGGCCGAAACGCGCGACGGCCGCGCCGTGGTGTACATGGGCGACGACGAACGCGGCGAGTTCATCTACAAGTTCGTCAGCCGCGATCAGATCAACCACAGCAATCCGAAAGCCAACAAAGACCTGCTCGACCACGGCACCTTGTATGTGGCCATCTTCGATGCGGGCGACGGTAACGCCGATCATCCCAAGGGCAAAGGCCAATGGGTTGAACTCACCCATGGCAAAAACGGCATCGACGCCGGCAGCGGTTTCGCCAACCAGGCAGAGGTGCTGATCCATGCGCGCCTGGCCGCCAGCGTAGTGAAGGCCACGCGCATGGACCGCCCGGAGTGGATCGTCGTCAGCCCCACCGACGGCCAGGTCTACTGCACCCTGACCAACAACGCCAAGCGCGGCGAAGACGGCCAGCCGGTGGGCGGCCCCAACCCGCGAGAGAAAAACGTCTACGGCCAGATCCTGCGCTGGAAAGCCGACGCCGATAACCACGGCGCCACAGACTTTACCTGGGACCTGTTCGTAGTGGCCGGAAACCCGGGCGTGCACGGTGGTACGCCGAAGGGCGGCTCGTCCAATATCAACCCACAGAACATGTTCAACAGCCCCGACGGCCTGGGCTTCGACAAGGCCGGGCGCCTGTGGATCCTCACCGACGGCGACTACAGCAACGCGGGCGACTTTGCCGGCATGGGCAACAACCAGATGCTGTGTGCCGACCCGAGCACCGGGGAAATCCGCCGTTTCATGGTCGGGCCGGTGGCGTGTGAGGTCACCGGGATCAGCTTTGCGCCGGATCAGAAGACGTTGTTTGTGGGGATTCAGCATCCGGGAGAAACCGGTGGTTCGACTTGGCCTGAACATCTGCCGAACGGCAAGCCGCGTTCGTCGGTGATGGCGATTCGGCGGGATGATGGCGGGATCGTAGGCGCCTGACAGGGCCTCATCGGGGGCAAGCCCCCTCCCACAATTCTGAATTGCGAATACATTCAAATGTGGGAGGGGGCTTGCCCCCGATTGCAATAGCACAGCCACCACCTATCCCAGCCCCGGTGCGTTACCATACCCGGCCGGACGCGGCGCCCTGCTGCGCGCAGGAGTTCGCATGGCTCACCCGTTTGAAACACTCACCCCTGATCTGGTCCTCGACGCCGTCGAAAGCATCGGCTTTCTCAGCGATGCGCGCGTGTTGGCGCTCAACAGCTACGAAAACCGCGTGTACCAGGTGGGCATCGAAGACGCCGAACCGCTGATCGCCAAGTTCTACCGGCCCCAACGCTGGACTAACGAGGCGATCCTCGAAGAGCACCGCTTTACCTTCGAACTGGCCGAGTGCGAAGTGCCCGTGGTGGCCCCGCTGATTCACAACGGCGAGAGCCTGTTCGAACACGCAGGTTTCCGCTTCACCCTGTTTCCCCGCCGTGGCGGCCGCGCGCCGGAGCCAGGCAACCTCGACCAGCTTTATCGCCTTGGGCAGTTGCTCGGCCGTTTGCACGCCGTGGGGTCAACCCGCCCGTTCGAACATCGCGAAGCCCTGGGCGTGAAGAACTTCGGTCACGATTCCCTCAACACCTTGCTCGAAGGCAACTTCATTCCCAAAAGCCTGTTGCCGGCCTATGAATCCGTGGCCCGCGACCTGCTCAAGCGTGTGGAAGAGGTTTATAAAGCCACGCCGCACAAGAACATCCGCATGCACGGCGATTGCCACCCCGGCAACATGATGTGCCGCGACGAGATGTTCCATATCGTCGACCTCGACGACTGCCGCATGGGCCCGGCGGTGCAAGACCTGTGGATGATGCTCGCTGGCGACCGCCAGGAATGCCTGGGCCAGCTGTCGGAACTGATGGACGGCTATCAGGAGTTCCACGATTTCGACCCCCGCGAACTCGCCCTGATCGAACCGTTGCGCGCCTTGCGCCTGATGCACTACAGCGCCTGGCTGGCACGGCGCTGGGACGATCCGGCGTTTCCCCACAGCTTCCCGTGGTTTGGCACCGAGCGGTATTGGGGCGACCAGGTGCTGGCGTTGCGTGAGCAACTGTCGGCGCTCAATGAAGAACCGCTAAAACTCTTCTGACTGCTTTGCTTTATGTGGGAGCGAGCCCCCCTCCCACATAAAAATCCCCATTGCCAAGCAAGTCCCCATTGTCTGACAAATATCCTTACAATCGCGCTTTGTTAGCTGCCTAAGCAAGGATTCTGCAATGCAAGCCGCCAACCCTCGCAAGGGGTACATCCTGGGCCTGAGCGCCTACGTCATCTGGGGTCTGTTCCCGCTCTATTTCAAAGCCATCGCCAGCGTGCCCGCCGCCGAGATCATCGTGCACCGCGTGCTGTGGTCAGCGCTGTTCGGCGGCTTGCTGTTGATGGTGTGGAAGCACCCTGGCTGGTTTCGCGAACTGCGTGACAACCCCAAGCGCCTGGCGATCCTGGCACTCAGCGGTTCGCTGATCGCGGCCAACTGGCTGACCTATGTGTGGTCGGTGAACAGTGGGCGCATGCTTGAAGCCAGCCTGGGTTACTACATCAACCCGCTGGTGAATGTACTGTTGGGTATGTTGATACTCGGTGAACGCCTGCGCCGCCTGCAATGGGTGGCGGTGGGGTTGGCGGCGGTCGGTGTGGCGCAACAAGTGTGGCAGGTGGGTAGCTTGCCATGGGTGTCGCTGGCGCTGGCGTTGACGTTCGGTTTTTACGGCTTGATCCGTAAACAGGCCCCGGTCAAGGCACTTCCGGGGCTGGTGGTGGAAACCTGGATGCTGGTGCCGATTGCCGTCGCCTGGTTGCTGTTCAATCCATCGGCCCACAGTGCACAACTGGAATTCTGGAGCACCTCCGAAGCCTGGTGGTTGGTGGCCGCAGGTCCGGTAACCCTGATTCCATTGGTCTGCTTTAACGCCGCAGCACGGCATTTGCCCTATACCGCACTGGGCTTTTTGCAATACGTGGCGCCGACCCTGGTGCTGTTGGAAGCGGTATTGCTGTTCGGCGAACACCTGGCGCCGGCCACGCTGATTGCCTTCGCCTTCATCTGGGCCGGGCTGGTGATCTACAGCGTGGATGCATGGCTGACGGTGCGCAAACGCTGATCAAATAACGCACAAACCTTTGCAAGCCACGGCGCCCGTGGCTTGCAGCGTTTCACCCCAAGGTTATCCACAACCTGATCCCCGCCATTTGTGCACAAGCCCTTGAAACTGCTCGTTTTTTGCTCAGCTGACGGAGAAGTCCGGCCGACGTGGCCTGGCGCCGGGTCTCTACAGGTTATCCACAGGCCCATGCAAGATTTCCATGCATAACCTTGTGGGTGGTTATTCCTCGTTGCGCAGTTCCACCATCAAGTCGTCGGCCAAGGTCTCAAGCGATTCCTGCAAGCGCTCCAGAGACAACGTGGACGGCACCTGCAACAAAGCCTCGGCGTTGAACAACGGGTCCCCGCTCATGGGCGCCGGGCGTACATCGGTACTCAAGCGCTCCACGTTGACACCCTGCTGGCTCAACAGTGCAGTAATCTCGCGCACGATGCCCGAGCGGTCATTGCCCACCAGCGTCATCACAATCGATTTGGACACTGCCGCCTGCCCTGTACTGCCCTCGCCCACCAGCACGCGTATGCCGTGTGTGGATAAGTCTTCCAGCGCGCCCACCAGTGCCTGACGTTGCTCCGTCGGCACGCTGACCCGCAGGATCCCGGCAAACTGCCCAGCCATGTGGGCCATGCGGCTTTCCAGCCAGTTACCACCGTGGGCGGCAATGTTCTGCGCGATGCGTTCAACCAGGCCGGGTTTGTCGGCGGCGATAATTGTGAGTACAAGATGGTCCATGGCGAAGCCCTCTGGAATTCAATCTACAAGGTGGACCCGGGAGCCCTCGAAAACAAATCGTGTACCATTTTTATATTTATCTGGAACAATCCAATAGTTTTTTGAGAACATCTGGTTCTCCGCTGTGACCGTACGACCAAAGTGGGTCGCTAAACGACGTATTTAGTCTAATTTTCACAACCGCAAGTCATCATGTAGTATGCCCAACCGTGCACTACATAATGAAAATCTGAAAAAGCGCATAAGCTCCGCAGAGTGAGGCAAGCAATGACTGAACACGTTCAAGTCGGTGGCCTGCAGGTCGCCAAAGTCCTGTTCGACTTCGTGAACAACGAAGCCATTCCCGGTACCGGCATTACTGCCGACCAGTTCTGGGCCGGTGCCGACAAGGTCATCCACGACCTGGCACCGAAGAACAAAGCCCTACTCGCCAAACGCGACGATTTCCAGGCGCGGATCGATACCTGGCACCAGACTCACGCCGGCCAGGCCCACGACCCGGTGGCCTACAAAGCCTTCCTGCAAGACATCGGATACCTGCTGCCAGAAGCCGCAGACTTTGAGGCCTCGACGCAAAACGTCGACGACGAAATCGCGCGCATGGCCGGCCCGCAACTGGTGGTGCCGGTGATGAATGCGCGCTTCGCCCTCAACGCCTCGAATGCGCGCTGGGGCTCGCTGTATGACGCGTTGTACGGCACCGACGCCATAAGCGAAGCCAACGGCGCCGAAAAGGGCAAGGGCTACAACAAGGTGCGTGGCGACAAGGTCATCGCCTTCGCCCGCGCCTTCCTCGACGAAGCCGCACCGCTGAGCGCGGGCAGCCACGTCGATTCCACCGGCTACAAGATCGTCGACGGCAAGCTGATCGTGAGCCTCAAAGGCGGCAGCAACAGCGGCCTGCGTGACGATGCCCAGTTGATCGGTTTCCAGGGCCCCGCGGCCGAGCCGATTGCGCTCCTGTTCAAACACAACGGCCTGCACTTCGAGTTGCAGATCGACGCCAGCACTCCGGTCGGCCAGACCGATGCCGCCGGCGTCAAAGACGTGCTGATGGAAGCCGCGCTGACCACCATCATGGACTGCGAAGACTCCGTTGCCGCCGTGGATGCCGATGACAAGGTGGTGATCTACCGCAACTGGCTCGGGCTGATGAAGGGCGACCTGGCCGAAGAAGTGGCCAAGGGCGGCAAGACCTTTACTCGTACCATGAACCCTGATCGCGCCTACACCGGCATCGACGGTAACGACGTGACCCTGCACGGCCGTTCGCTGTTGTTCGTGCGCAACGTTGGCCACCTGATGACCATCGATGCGATCCTCGATAAAGACGGCAACGAAGTGCCCGAAGGCATCCTCGACGGCCTGATCACCAGCCTGGCGGCGATCCACAGCCTCAATGGCAACAACACGCGCAAGAACAGCCGCACAGGTTCGGTGTACATCGTCAAACCGAAGATGCACGGCCCGGAAGAAGCCGCGTTCACCAACGAGCTGTTCGGTCGCATCGAAGAGGTGCTGAACCTGGCGCGTAATACGCTCAAAGTCGGGATCATGGACGAGGAGCGCCGTACCACGGTCAACCTCAAGGCCTGCATCAAGGCCGCCAGCGAGCGCGTGGTGTTTATCAACACCGGCTTCCTCGACCGTACCGGCGACGAAATCCACACGTCAATGGAAGCCGGCGCGATGGTGCGCAAGGCCGCCATGAAGGCGGAAAAATGGATCGGCGCCTACGAAAACTGGAACGTCGATATCGGCTTGAGCACCGGCCTGCAAGGCCGTGCACAAATCGGTAAAGGCATGTGGGCCATGCCCGACCTGATGGCGGCGATGCTTGAGCAGAAAATCGCCCATCCATTGGCCGGTGCCAACACCGCCTGGGTACCGTCGCCGACCGCTGCGGCGCTACACGCGTTGCACTATCACAAGGTCGACGTATTTGCCCGCCAGGCCGAACTGGCCAAGCGCGAACGCGCCTCGGTGGACGATATCCTCACCATTCCTCTGGCCAGCAACACCGATTGGTCGGACGAAGAGATCCGCAATGAACTGGACAACAACGCCCAGGGCATCCTTGGCTATGTGGTCCGTTGGATTGACCAGGGCGTTGGCTGTTCGAAAGTACCGGACATCAACGATGTGGGCCTGATGGAAGACCGTGCCACCCTGCGTATCTCCAGCCAGCACATTGCCAACTGGCTGCGCCACGGCGTCGTCAACCAAGACCAAGTGATGGAAAGCCTCAAGCGCATGGCGCCGGTGGTGGACCGTCAGAATGCCGGGGACGCGTTGTATCGTCCGTTGGCGCCGGATTTCGACAGCAATATCGCGTTCCAGGCAGCGGTGGAGTTGGTGATTGAAGGGACCAAGCAGCCCAATGGGTATACCGAGCCGGTGTTGCACCGCAGGCGTCGGGAGTTCAAGGCTAAAAACGGCCTGTAAATGAAAAAGCCCTGATCGAGAGATCAGGGCTTTTTAGTTGGGTTGAGGATGACTGAACTGGCGCAATCGGGAGCAAGCCCCCTCCCACATTCTAAAAGTGTTCGCAGTTCAAAATGTGGGAGGGGCTTGCTCCCGATGAGGCCATCACAGCATCACAAAAATCAGGAAGCCATCCCCAACTCCCGCTTCACCAACTTCGCCAACTTCACGCTATCTATCGGCTTGAGCAAGAAATCCACCACACTCAAGTGCATCGCATCGATCACATCCGGCGCTTCGGCGTCACCCGACATGATGATGATCGGCAGCGCCGCCCGGGTCGACTCACGCACCTGACGGATCAACTCCAGGCCGTTGCTGGGCTGCATGCGCAGGTCGGTGATCAGCAAACCGATAGAGCCGCTCGATTTCAACAAATCCCATGCCGCCTCACCACTGTCGGCGGTCAAGCAACGAATACCGTCCAGCCCCAGGATTTCCGCCAACAGTTCACGCGCATCCTTGTCGTCGTCCACGATCAATACGCGTTGGGGCGGTAAATCAGGCTCGAGCATCACGGCGCTCAGCGCCTCGCGCTCGGCATCACTCAAAATATCGTGGTCGGACATACGTTTCTCAGCAGTTCTAAATCAATCTCCCAGCACTCGTCAGACATCTGTGCAAGGTCGAACAATGTGCACTTCGTCGGAAAGTTTGCCTAGTGGGCGTTCTACGGGGTTTGGACGATAGTCATGTAAGGTTTTTCCCTAGTTTTGCAGCGTTTTCACCGACCTAGACTTACGTCCAATGGGCACCCGCGGTGCAGGAGTCGACCATGCAGCACGATAACGACAAAAAAACTGCGGTCACTGTTATGAGTAAAGCTGATGCATTCGAACAGGCGGGTAAAACTGCTGTGTTGCAGAACATCCACGGCACCTTGCAATTGCTGCAACGCTTCCCGCCGTTCAACCAGATGGAACCGGCGCACCTGGCCTTTCTGGTGGAACAGTGCCAACTGCGCTTCTATGGCCAGGGCGACAGCATCCTCAAACCGTCGGGCGGGCCGGTCGAGCATTTCTATATCGTCAAACAGGGCCGGGTGATTGGCGAGCGGCCAGACTCGCCAGATCCCACCTTCGAAATCACTACCGGCGAGTGCTTCCCCCTCGCCGCATTGCTGGGTGAACGTGCGACCCGCACCGAACATAAAGCCGCGCAAGACACCTTCTGCCTGCAACTGAACAAGCCGGCGTTTATCAAGCTGTTTGCCCTTTCCAGCCCGTTTCGTGATTTTGCCTTGCGTGGTGTCAGTAGCCTGCTCGACCAAGTCAACCAGCAAGTGCAGCAAAAAGCCGTGGAAACCCTCGGTACCCAATACTCCCTGAATACCCGCCTGGGCGAATTGGCCATGCGCCACCCGGTGACGTGCAGCCCGCACACGCCGTTGCGCGAAGCGGTCACGTTGATGCACGAGCAACAGGTCGGCAGCATTGTGATCGTGGACGAACACAAGGCGCCCCTGGGCATCTTTACCTTGCGTGACCTGCGCCAGGTGGTGGCCGACGGCACCAGCGATTTCAGCCAGGGCATTGACGGCCATATGACCCAGGCGCCGTTCTTCCTGAGCCCGGACCACAGTGCGTTCGACGCCGCTATCGCCATGACCGAACGACATATCGCCCATGTGTGCCTGGTCAAAGACCAGCGCCTGTGCGGCGTGGTGTCCGAGCGTGACTTGTTCTCTTTGCAACGCGTGGACCTGGTGCACCTGGCCCGCACTATCCGCAACGCGCCCCGGGTCGACAACCTGGTGGCAATCCGCGGTGAAATCGGCCAATTGGTGGAACGTATGCTTGCTCATGGCGCGTCTTCCACCCAGATCACCCACATCATTACACTGCTCAACGACCACACCGTCTGCCGGGTGATCGAGCTGACCCTGGCGGAAAAAGGCGACCCCGGCGTGCCATTCAGTTGGCTGTGTTTCGGCAGCGAAGGCCGCCGCGAGCAAACGCTGTACACCGACCAGGACAACGGCATTCTGTTCGAGGCCAAGGACGCCGTCGAAGCTGCCCAGATCCGTGAGCGGCTGCTTCCCCTGGCACAGCACATCAATCAAAGCCTGGCGCTGTGCGGCTTCAGCCTGTGCAAAGGCAATATCATGGCCGGCAACCCCGAGCTGTGCTTGTCCCGGGTGGAGTGGGCGCGGCGCTTCGGCGCGTTTATTCGCGAGGCGACGCCGGAGAACCTGCTTAGCTCGAGCATCTATTTTGATTTGCGTGCAGTGTGGGGCGACGAGCGTGGTTGCGAGCAACTGCGTCAGGGCATTCTCGATCAGGTCGCGGACAACCGTTTGTTCCAGCGCATGTTGGCCGAAAACGCATTACGCCAGCGCCCGCCGGTGGGACGCTTTCGCGAGTTCGTGCTGACCCGCAAGGGCGGCGAAAAGGCCACCCTGGATCTCAAGGTGCAGGGCTTGACCCCCTTTGTCGACGGCGCACGCCTGCTCGCCCTGGCCAATGGTATCCACGTCAACAACACACTGGAGCGCCTGCGTCAGTTGGTCGACAAGCAAGTGATCGAGCCCCTGGATGGCGCGGCCTACGAAGAGGCCTACCACTTCATTCAGCAAACCCGTATGCAGCAGCACCAATTGCAGACCCGCGAGAACCAGCCCTACTCCAACCGCGTCGACCCCGACAGCCTCAACCACCTCGACCGACGCATCCTGCGTGAATCCCTGCGCCAGGCCCAGCGCCTGCAAAGCAGCCTGACCTTGCGGTATCAACTGTGAGTTGGTTCGGCTGGTTTCATAAGCAAAAACCGGGGCTGAATGCCGCGCAACAACAGCGCCTGGAACAACTGCCCAAGCCTTGCGCATTGGGCGATGGTTCGTTGCGCAACCAACGCTGGGTCGTGGTGGATCTGGAAACCAGCGGCCTGAACCTGAACCGTGACCAGGTGCTGTCCATCGGCGCCGTGGTGATCGAGGACGGTGCGGTGGATTTTTCGCAACTGTTCGAACGCACCCTGCAACGCACCGACACCAAGCTCAGCCCCAGCGTATTGATTCATGGTCTCGGCCCCAGTGCGATTGCCGCCGGCAGCGACCCGGCCGAGGCACTGCTGGATTTCATGGCATTCGTGGGCGACAGCCCGTTGCTGGCCTTCCATGCACCGTTCGATCAACACATGCTGGGCCGGGCGCTCAAGGACAGCCTGGGTTATCGCCTGGCCCACCCGTTTCTCGACGTGGCCGACCTGGCGCCGCTCTTGTGCCCCGACGCCACGCTGCGCGAGGCCGGGTTGGACGACTGGGTCAATCATTTCCAACTGCAGGTCGGCGAGCGTCATCACGCCAGCGCCGATGCACTGGTCACGGCGGAGCTGATGCTGATCCTGTTCAGCCGTGCACGGCAGCAGCAGATCGACACGCCCCACGCGCTGCAAGAGCGTTTGGCCCAGTGGAAACGGCGCCAACAAGCGCCATCGTTTTAGTGTCACCTCCCGACAGACGCTAATTGCGCCCATCCCACGCCCCTGACACAATCGCGAATAATTCTCGTTAGTTTAAACCTACTATTTATTCGGTGATGCCTTGTCGTCGGTTCAGACCCCACACAGTGAGCTTGTTGGCGCGTTGTATCGCGACCATCGTGGCTGGCTGTTGGCCTGGCTACGCCGCAATGTAGCCTGCCCGAGCCGCGCCGAAGACCTGAGCCAGGACACCTTCATGCGCCTGCTGGGCCGCGACGGCTTGCGCGAGCCCCGTGAGCCCCGGGCGTTCCTGGTGGCCATCGCCAAGGGCCTGCTGTTCGACTACTTCCGTCGAGCCGCTCTGGAACAGGCGTATCTCACCGAATTGATGCTGATCCCCGAAAGCGAACACCCATCGCCCGAAGAACAGCAACTGATCCTTGAAGACCTCAAGGCCATCGACCGCCTGCTCGGCAAGCTGTCGAGCAAGGCCCGCGCCGCGTTCCTCTATAACCGCCTCGACGGCCTGGGCCACGCAGAAATCGCCCAGCGCCTCGGTGTGTCGGTGCCCCGTGTGCGCCAGTACCTGGCCCAAGGTATACGTCAGTGCTACATCGCGCTGTATGGCGAGCCCTCGTGACAGCCATTGGCTCCAAACCGGTTTCGGCACGGGTGCTGGATGCCGCGATTGCCTGGCAACTGTCTCTGGACTCGGGCGACGGCAGCGCGGTGGAACAGCAAGAGTTCACCAAATGGCTGGCCAGCGATGAGGAACATGCCCGCGCCTGGCGCCAACTGGGCATGCTCGATCAGCGCTTCAGCGTGGCCGCCGGCCCGGCCCGGGCGGCGTTGCTGCAATCGCGCCACGGCATTCGCCAGCGCGTACGCAAGTTGGGCCGTGGCCTGGCGAGTATCGTACTGGTGTGTGGCCTGGGCTTGTTTGCCGGCGAGCGTTACGTGCCGATCCACTACTGGCTGGCCGACCAGCGCACCGCCACCGGCGAGCAACGCACACTGAAACTGGACGATGGCACTTCCATCAACCTCAATACCCATAGCGCCATAGATGTGCGCTTCGACGAAAAGCGCCGATTGATTGTGTTGCAGGAGGGCGAAATCCTCGTCGAAACCGGCCACGACGATTCACGCCCGTTCTATGTGCAAACCCGCGACGGCAGCCTGCGAGCGCTGGGTACCCGGTTTATCGTCAAGCGCGAAGACGACGCTACGCGCTTGAGCGTGTTGCAGTCCGCCGTAGCCGCCCAGCCTGAAGCGCTGCATCAGGAGCACGTTTTCAAAGCAGGCCAGCAAGTGTTGATGCGCAGCGATGGCCTTGGCCCGCTGCTGGCCGTGACACCCGCCACCGACGCCTGGACCCGCGGCATGTTGGTGGTCGACAACGCCCGCCTGGGCGATGTGATCGAAGAACTGGGCCGCTACCGCACCGGGCACTTGGGCGTGGATGACAACGTGGCCGACCTGCGCATCACCGGCAGCTTCCCCCTGCACGACACCACGCTGGCGTTGAATGCGCTGTTGCCGACCTTGCCGGTGCAGATCAAGCAGCACACGCCGTGGTGGGTGACTGTAGCTGCCAAGCCTTAGTTCTGTGGTGACCGGGCAATCGCCATCGGGAGCAAGCCCCCTCCCACATTGGAAGGTACTCACACATCAAAATGTGGGAGGGGGCTTGCTCCCGATGAGGCCCTGAAACACACCGCCAAAAAAATAGTTTCACCCAGCCCTATCACTTTCCGATTCTCGCTCGGCACCTAGGCAATTGAGAAATATTTCCATTCAGGAGCCGCCCTTATGTCCCGCACGCTAGACACCTTGTTGCGTCCCAGTCTGTTAGCCCTGGCCATCGCCCTCAGCGCCCCGCTGGCGAGCACTTCGCTGATCGCTGCTGAACAAGCCTTGAGCGTGCGCGCCTATAACCTGCCGGCAGCCCCATTGGCCAGCACCCTGAACCAGATCGCCAGCCAGGCTGGCCTGGCGCTGACCCTCAACCCGACACTCGCCACCGGCAAGACCTCGGCCCCGGTCAAGGGCCAGTTCGATGCACAGAGCGCATTGCGTGAGGCCTTGCGCGGTACTGGCTTGCAGTTGGAACAAAGCAGTACGGGCACTTACACCTTGGTGCCGGTTCCGGAGGGCGTCGTCGCCTTGCCGACTACCAACATCACCGGCCAGGGTAGCTATGAAAGCGCTTGGGGGCCGGTGGAGGGGTATGTGGCAAAGCGCACCGCCGCCGGCACCAAAACCGATACCGCGCTGGTCGAGGCGCCACGCTCGATTTCGGTAGCCACCCGCGAGCAGATGCAAGACCGCAACGTGCAGAACCTCGACGATGCGGTCAAATACATGCCCGGTATCGTGTCCGCCAGCTACGGCAGCGACACCCGCTACGACTGGATGCGCGTACGCGGCTTCGAGCCGACGCAATTCCTCGATGGCCTGCCACTGCCACGCGGGGTGTATGCCAACCCGAAAGCCGAAACCTGGAACCTGGATCGCCTCGCTTTGCTGCGCGGTCCGGCCTCGTCTGTCTACGGCCAGACCCCACCGGGTGGCCTGTTGGACATGGTCAGCCGCCGCCCCAGCGCTGAATCGAGTCACGCCATCCAGGTGCAATACGGCAGTGACAACTACCGCCAGATCAATTTCGAAAGCACTGGCAAGATTGATAATGAAGGCCAGTTTCTCTACAGCGTTGGCGGCGTGGTGCGCGATGCCGGTACCCAGGTCGATCACATCGACAACAAACGCTACAACATCGCACCGAGCCTGACCTGGAATATCGACACCGATACCAAGCTGACCTTGCTGTCACAGTTCACCCGTGACGATACCGGGGCTACCAGCCAGTTCCTGCCGATAGTCGGCACCAAGATCAAGTCGCCGCTGGGTGACGTTTCGCATCATAAGAACCTGGGCGATCCGGACTACGAGTTCTACGACCGTACCTATTACGCACTCGGCTACGCATTCGAGCACCGTTTCAACGATACATGGCAGTTCAAACAGAACCTGCGTTACACCAAATCGGAACTGTCGTTTCAGCAATTGACCGTGGGGGCCTATGGCTGGGCGCCGGTCGACGCTGAGGGCAATATCGATCGATCGTCCACCAACGTGGACGAGAACATCGGACAATTGGCGGTCGATAACAACTTTCAGGCCGACTTCGCCACCGGTGACGTCACCCACACCCTTCTGCTCGGACTGGACCACCAGCGTACCGATACCTCGTACTTGTCGATTTACGGGCAGGCCGGAAGAGTCAACATCTTCAACCCGGTCAACACCACGCCGGTTGAACGCCCCGCACGCTCCGGCGCTTTCTACGACTACAACCAGAAAACCATCCAGACCGGTCTCTACGTGCAGGACCAAATGGCGCTGGACAACTGGCGCCTGACCCTGGGCGGCCGTGAAGACTGGGTGCACCAAGGTACAACTTACTTCAACAAAAACGACGCGACCAATACTGACCGCAGCAAGAATTTCAGCGGTAACGCGGCACTGAGCTATGTGTTCGACTCGGGCTTCGTACCGTACATTTCCTACGCCGAATCGTTCCAACCGGCGAGCAACGCCAGCGCTTCACCTACAGAGTCCTATAAACCCACCGAGGGCAAGCAGTGGGAATTGGGGATCAAGTACCAACCGCCGGGCTCGAACACGCTGCTCAGTGCAGCGGTGTATGACCTGACCCAGAAGAACGTTCTGGTCAGCAGCTTCCAGTCCGGTGGTGTATCTGTCACCGACCAGACCGGCGAAGTGAAAGTCAAAGGTCTGGAGCTGGAAGCCATCTCTGACGTCACCGAAAACCTCAAGGTAATCGCGGCGTATACCCTGGCTAAATCCGAAGTGCAAAAAGGCGATTTCAAAGGCAATCGCCTGCAATTGATGCCCAACCAACAAGCCTCCTTTTGGACCGACTACACCTGGCACACCGGCGCCCTCGACGGTTTCGGTATCGGCTTCGGCGCACGCTACACCGGCAATACCTATGGCGACCAAGCCAATACCTGGGCCGGCAAGGCCAATGCCTACACCGTGCTCGACGGCGCCGTGCACTACGACCTCGGTCGCCTCGACAACAGCCTTAAAGGCGCGTCGGTGAAAGTGAACGCGACCAACCTGTTCAACAAGGACTACATTTCCACCTGTGATGGCTCGTACTGCTACTTCGGCGACCAACGCAGCGTCGTCGCCAGCGCCACCTACCAGTGGTGATCAGCTTGAGTTAACAACCAGGCCGCCCCACAGGGCGGCTTGGGTGCATCTGAAGGCTCGAAAATGAAAAGCAAAACCATCCGCCGCTGGTCCTTCATCCACACCTGGACCAGCCTGATCTGCACCGTATTCCTGCTACTGCTCGCCCTCACCGGCTTGCCGTTGGTGTTCCACCACGAGATCGACCACCTGCTGGGTAGCGAGCCCGAGCTGGCACAGATGCCGGCCGATACGCCGCAGCTCAACCTTGAGCAGCTTGTGGCCAAAGCCCAGGCCCATCGACCCGGCGAGGCCATGCAGTACCTGGCGTGGGACGAAGACGACAAGAATGGTGTGATCGCGATCATGGCCGCTACGGCCGGCACCGAGCCGAACTCGTCGCACACCTTCATGCTCGACGCCCGCACTGGCGAAGCAGTGGAAACCCCGGCGGCCAATGGCGGGCTGACCCTGTTCCTGCTGCGTCTGCATGTGGACATGTTCGCCGGCCTGCCGGGCAAGTTACTGCTGGCGTTCATGGGCCTTCTGTTTGTGCTGGCGATTGTTTCGGGCACGGTGTTGTACCTGCCGTTCATGCGCCGCTTGAAGTTCGCCACCGTGCGTCAGGACAAGTCCACCCGCCTGCGCTGGCTCGACCTGCACAACCTGATCGGCGTGGTCACCCTGACGTGGGCGCTGGTGGTGGGCGTGACCGGCGTGATCAGCGCCTGCGCCGACCTGATCATCGCCGCCTGGCGCCAGGACAGCCTCAGCGCCATGATCGAACCCTACCAGAACGCCCCGCCGCTGACCCACCGCGCACCGGCCACCGAGCTGCTGAGCATTGCCGCCCAGGCAGCGCCGGGCATGGAGCCGGACTTTATCGCCTTCCCCGGCACACGCTTCTCCAGCGAGCATCACTATGCGGTGTTCATGAAAGGCAGCACGCACCTAACCTCCCATCTGCTCACGCCGGTGCTGATCGACGCCAGCACCCTGGCCGTCACCGCCATCGCCGAGCGCCCTTGGTACATGGAGGCCATGGGCATGTCCCAACCGCTGCACTTCGGTGATTACGGCGGGATGCCGATGAAGATCTTGTGGGCAGTGCTGGATGTGCTGACCATCGTCGTGCTGGTCAGCGGCATTTACTTGTGGATCGTGCGGCGCAAGGCGGCCAAGGTATGAAGCCTCGGCAGTCGAATTTCTGGAAAGTGTTTGGCATACCAATGGGGATTGGCCTGCTCAGTGCCGCCGGGTTGTTTGCGGCGTTGCTAGGGGATGGGGTGTGGGATTCTTTGAGTTGGGTGGGGTTGGGCGTACCTGCTGCCATTGGCGCTTGGGCGTTGGGCAAGCGGCGCGGCTGAGGGCGCTATCGGGGGCAAGCCCCCTCCCACATTTGATTTGTGAACGCCGTCCACTGTGGGAGGGGGCTTGCCCCCGATGAGGCCCTCAGGATCACAAAAATCCCCCTCGCCAGCCACTGCGCAAGCATCTACGCTAGCCCCAGTCCATTTCGAGGAATGCCCATGTCCGCCCCCAGCATGACCTTGTTCCACAACCCCGCTTCGCCGTTCGTACGCAAAGTCCGCGTGCTGCTGAGCGAGACCGGCCAGCAGGACCGTGTGGCCCTGCACGCTTGCCTGCCGACACCGGTCAACCCGGATGCCCAAGTGCTGCAAGGCAACCCCGTGGGCAAAATCCCGGCGCTGCGCCTGGCCGACGGTTCGGTCCTGCACGACAGCCGGGTGATCCTCGATTACTTCGACCACCAGCATGTCGGCAACCCGCTGATCCCTCGCGATGGCTCGGCGCGCTGGCGGCGCCTGACGTTGGCGTCGATGGCCGACGGCATCATGGATGCCGCCGTGCTGGTGCGTTACGAGACCGCCATGCGCCCGCTGGAAAAACACTGGGATCAATGGCTCGACGAACAGCGCAACAAGATTCGTCGCGCTCTCGCCGAGCTGGAGCAGGACGCCATCGCCGAACTGGCCAGCCATTTCGATATCGCTTCGATCAGCGTCGCCTGCGCCCTGGGCTACCTCGACTTTCGCCATCCGGATATGCAGTGGCGCTCGGACAACCCCAAGCTCGCCGCCTGGTACGCCGAGGTCAGCCAGCGGCCTTCGATGCAGCAGACCCAACCGCCCGCCTGACATGCATACCTACCCCCTGTGGGAGCGGGCTTGCCCGCGATTGCGGCGTGTCATTCAGTACATCTGCTTCTGAACCACCTCTATCGCGGGCAAGCCCGCTCCCACAGGGGACGGTGGTGGTATTGAGGAAGGTGGCGATCCTTAAGGCCAACTGCGCCCCCGCTTGCTGATCCTCCCGCAACCCAATCATTGCACTTGCTCCACCTTGCGCTTACCCACCCCATACCAATCCAGCTTGCGCGTCAGCACCATGACCGTGCCCAGCAGGCCAAACAGCAACAGCGAGCCCATCAACAGCGCGTAATCCTCGGCACTGAGCAACCCGAACAACAAGCCATACAACGCCGCCAACCCTGCCGAGAACCCCAGCCCATGGACGACGCTGCGCAGCACGTGGCACACGTAGAAACCGATCAACAGCACACAGGCACTGGCCGATATCAGGTACGCCAAGGCAAAGCCCACATGCTCGGACAGCGACAACAGCAACAGGTAGAAGAACGCCAGCGCCACACCCACCAGTGCATACTGAATCGGGTGCACCGCCAGGCTCTTGAGCACTTCGAACAGGAAGAAGCCAGCGAAGGTCAGGGCGATAAACAACAGCGCGTATTTGATCGCACGGTCGCTCTTGAGGTACTGGTCCACCGGGTCGATGAAGTTCACGCCAAAGCTGCGGTTGTTGAAGTCTTCGCAGCCCTGGCGGTCCAGGCAGCTTTGCAGCGCTTGTTCAAGGTTGGTGGAGAAGAATGAGGTCTGCCAACTGGCACTGAAGCCCTGGTCGTTGACTTCCCGTTTAGCCGGCAGGAAGTTGCCGATGAAACTCGGGTGCGGCCAGTTGGACGCCAGGGACACCTGGCTGGTCTTGCCCACCGGCACCACTTGCAGTTGTTCGGTGCCTTGCAGACGCAGGTCGAAGGCGAAATCCAGCACGGCAGGTTTCTTGCCGTCTTGCGTCGGCAACATCACATGCACGCCCTCGCCCAGCCAGTCCACCTGCGAGCCCGGCGAGAACTCCAGGCGCTGATCACCCAGCTCCAGCTTCAAAGCGTTTTCAATGCCGCGAATATCGCTGATGCCCACCGCCAGAAACGCAGGCTCAAAGCGGTAATCAGCAAAGTCTTCGGTGATTCCCAACTGCGCAGGCAATTCAAAACGCCCGCTGATACGGTTGTCGGCATGGAACAGCCGCGCCTGGTAAATACCCCGCGCACGCAGTTCGGTTTGCACCTTGCCGTCGAGCTCGAAATGCTCCGGCAGGAAATACAACCGGCCACGCTCTTCACGGGTTTCTTCGTAGCGTTTATTGAGCTTTTCATTGAGCTTCCATTCACGCACCGTCTTGCGAAACGGCACCACCATCACCGGCCCGGTGAGGCGCTGGGCGTAACTGGAGCTGCGGGCGATGTCCATCAATACGCCGTCGCGCAGTTGCTGGCGGTCGGTGATGATGCCGTTGATCATCAGCAACGGAATCAGCAACAGCAGAATCAGCAGCGCAATCGCGCCAAGTTTGAAAAGCAGGCTGCGGTTCATGGGTCTCTCCCTGTTTGAATGGGGGAGAGTCTGCCCAGCCGGTATGGGGGATTTATGTGGGCAATGTGGAGACTGTGTGGAGATGCAGCACCGCTTGCACGCCGCCTGGCACATTGCCGATCTGCAGCGAGCCGCCATGCAGCTTCATCACCTCCTCGACAAAGTTGAGCCCCAGGCCCGTGCTTTTACGCCCGCTGGCCGGACGTGGCAGCGAGTAGAACCGCTCGCTCAGGCGCGGCAGCGCGTAATCGGGAATCGCCGCGGCCTGGTTGAACAGACTGACCTGAACATCGTTATGCCGCACCTGGGCACTGAACCTCAGAGTGCCGCCGGGTGGGGTGAAATCCAGCGCATTGTCGAGGAGGTTGCCCAGGGCCTGACGCAGCAGGAAGGGTTCGCCAAACACCTTCACATCGGCGGCGATGACCTGCTCCACCTGCAAGCCGGCACCTTCGATTCGCGCACATTGGGCCTTGAGCACCTCATCGACCAACACCGCCAGCGGGATGTTCGATTGCTCTTCCAGCCCCTGACGTTGCTCAACCTGGGCCAGGTTCAACAGGCGTTCGATCAACTGTTGCAGGCGCGCGCTTTCGCTGTCGATATTGCCGACAAACCGCTGCTGCTGCTCACGGCTCATATCGCCCTGCAACAGCTCCGCCGCACCGCGAATCGCCGCCAACGGGCTTTTCAATTCATGGGTCAGCGTATGCACGTAGTGTTCTACATAAGCCTTGCCTTCCAACTGCGTGCGCATGTGTTCCACGGCGGTGGACAACTGCTTGAGCTCGCCGCCGCGATAATGCGGCAACTCGGCGCGGCGGCCCTCGCTCACGGCTTCGGCATAGGCAGTAAGGCGTCGAAGGGCAACGGTCAGCCACCACGACAATAGCGCCCCCAGCAGCAGGCCCAGAATGACCAGGCCCGCGCCGTACCACAGCAGGCGGCGCTCAGTGCGATCCACGTAGGGTTGCAACGAGCTGTTGGGCTTGGCCACGGTGACCACGCCGATGATCTGGCCGTTATCGCGAATCGGCGCCCCAACGTGCATCACGGATGACGCGGGATCGTCCACGTCGCTGCGGGTGGAGCGCGCACCGTATTCGCCGCGCAGGGTCAGGTACACGTCGTTCCACTTCGAATAGTCCTGACCCACCGCTTCACCGCTGGAGTCAAGCAGGACCCGGCCCTTGGCGTCGGTCACATAAATACGATGGTTGACCTGGTTTTTCGGCAGGCCCCAGATCACCGCACCCGGCTGGCGATTGCCGTAAGCCTTGAGCAGCGCTGGCCAATGACTCTGGCCCAGGGTGCCGTTCTTCACATCTTCGCGCAGGATTTCAGCCAGCAGGTTGGCGGTGTCTACCAATGTTTCTTCGGTAGACTGGCGCACGCCGGGGCGGATTTCTTTCATCACCGTGTTGAGTACGAAGTAGCCGGTCAGGCCGATAAACAGCGCATACACCAGGAAAATCCGCAGCCCCAGGCGCATCAGCTGTGGCTCGGGCTGTAGCTGTAGCCCAGGCCGCGATGGGTCTGGATCGGCTCGGCTTGCGCCGCCACGCTACGCAATTTGCTGCGCAGGCTTTTGATGTGGCTGTCGATATTGCGCTCGTAGCCGGCATCGGCGGGCACACCGACGGCGTCCAGCAGTTGCTCGCGGCTGAACACGCGCTCGGGTTGTTCCAACAGGCTTTGCAGCAGGCGGAACTCATGGCGCGTGAGGCTCAGGGGTTGCCCGCGATAGTGGATCTGCATGCGCTCCAGGTCCACCTGGAACAGCATCGGGGCCGCACCCGGGCCAATACGCTTGAGAATCGCCCGGACCCGCGCCGCTACTTCCCGAGGGCTGAAGGGCTTGACTACATAATCGTCGGCACCGATTTCCAGCCCCACCACCCGGTCGATCTCGGCATCCCGGGCACTGAGGAACATCACTGGCACTTCGCTGAACCGGCGCAGGTGCTTGCAGGTTTCAAAGCCAGTGATGTCCGGCAGGCCGATGTCGAGAATGATCAGGTCGGCCGGGCTCTGGCGCTGATGCTCCAGCGCCGCCTGGCCGAGGGTCAGCCAGGTAGTGGTGAAACCCTCGCCTTGCAGGGCAAAGATCAGCGTGTCGGCTATCGCCGATTCGTCTTCGACAATCAGGATGTGCGGCATGGGTTCAATCAGCAGTCCGGTTTGTCGGCAGTGTAGCGACGTGCCGGGTTCACCGCCGCGCCAAATTCACGCAGGGCCTTGGCGCCGATCAACAGCGGGTAGTTGAAGCTGCTGCGGTCGGTGAGGTTAACCTCGACGGTGCGCTTGACGTCGCCCAGGCACATCTCCAGATCGATCACCGGACGCTTGGCCACGCTGGCTTCGTCCTTGTCATCGTCTTCGTCGGCACGGCTCTTGATCTTGCTGATGCGCGACACCTTGTGCTCGTAGACCTTGTTGCCGGCGTCCTTGCCGCCGAGGCGGAAGCGCACCCAATCATCGCCGTCGCGGGTGAAGGTCTCGATGTCCCGGGCCGACAGCGAGGCGGTCAGCGCGCCGGTATCCATCTTGGCCTTGAAGGTTTCGCCGATCTCCGGCAACTGGATGTATTCGTAGCGACCATAAAGGGTCGGTTCGGCAGCCATGACAGGCAGGGCCAGCAGAGCGAGGGAGGCAAATAACAGTTTCACGAAGTGAGTTCCTCGGAAAGAAGTAGGCGGATTCTAGACCGCAAACGCGGCACTTAGTTAGTGACTGCCACCCTACACGGCACATTGTGAAACATTCGTCCGCTGATTTGCGATTTGGCCTCTAGACTCACCTTGCTTATCATGGCCCACCCACAAGATTCCAAGAGTTATTTATGCGCCGCCTGCTCACCGGCTGTTTGGTCACACTGCTGCTGTTACTCAACACGCTGATCCTGATCGGCCCCTTGATGGTGTTTGCCCTGCTCAAGCTGGTGGCGCCGGGCCGCTCGCGTGACTATGCGTCCTGGGCGGTGATGTGGATCGCCGAGACCTGGGCCGAGATCGACAAGTTGATTTTCTCGCTGTGCATTCCAACCCAATGGGATATCCGCGGCGGTGAGAACCTGCGCAGTGACACCTCCTACCTGGTCATCAGCAACCACCAATCCTGGGTCGATATTCCGGCGCTGATCCAGGCGCTGAACCGGCGCACGCCGTTCTTCAAATTCTTCCTGAAAAAAGAGCTGATCTGGGTGCCCTTCCTCGGCCTGGCCTGGTGGGCGCTGGATTACCCGTTCATGAAGCGCTACACCAAAGCATTTCTGGCCAAGCATCCTGAACTGGCAGGGCAGGATCTGAAAATCACCAAGGAGGCCTGCGAGCTATTCAAGCGCCAGCCGGTGACGGTGGTCAATTACCTGGAAGGCACGCGGTTCAGCGAGGCCAAGCGCGCGCAACAGGATTCACCCTTTACCCGGCTACTCAAGCCCAAGGCAGGCGGCGTCGCGTTTGTACTGGCGGCGATGGGTGAACAGCTGGACGCGGTACTCGACGTCACCGTGGTCTACCCGCAACACAAGATCCCGGGGTTCTGGGACTTGATCAGTGGCGCGGTGCCGAAGGTGATCGTGGATATCCGCACCCGCGAGCTGGACCCGGCGTTGTGGCAAGGGGATTACGAGAATGATCCGGCGTTTCGCCAGACCGTCCAGAACTGGGTCAACCAGCTCTGGGCGGAAAAGGACCGTCGAATCCATGAACTGCTGGAAAACGACGGCATGCAATGCGAAAGCCAACGATGATGGAACCTTCCAAGGTCATACACGAGACCTTGAAAGGTAATCCATAGTGGTGTCTTGCTTCCTACAGCTCACTACTGTTTCGAAGCTACCGCTCAAGCCAGCTCATTTATGCTGTTGCGCAGAGCATCTCGTACCTGCGTAGGGTTGGTCCTGTCAAAAAGGGAATCCAAAGCCGCGCGCATCTTTGCTGATGCTTGCGAGATATCGCCTCCAGCGGCCTGGGCGCCCAACACCTCAACGAGATTGGAAATCACTGCGTCAGCGGAAGCCTGCACAGACGAGGGCACATTTGCCAAATCGCTGCGCGGCACTCCGGATGCATCAACCTCTTTTGGTTGGCCGTCCTCACCCTTCACAAGGTGCACACCGCCTTCAGGCAACGGTTTGCCTGCCGGCCACTCTTTAGCAGCAGTGACTGCTTCTGGTTGACCGTCCGCACCCTTCACAAGGTGCACGCCGCCTTCAGGCAACGGTTTGTCTACCGGCCACTCTTTAGCAGCAG
>NZ_JAFLXB010000020.1:0-97270 GCF_019891455.1 Pseudomonas sp. P867
GCCCCTACCACCCCACCCACCAACCTCCCCGTCTCCACATATTTCGCCCGCCGACACTGCACCTCCCTTCCCACCACACACGCCTCCCTGATTTCCAAACCCGCCACGCCTACATCCATCGCCAGCCCTACATAAGTCCCATTCCCCAGCCATTTCGAAGCCTGCGCAACTGCCCCGATCCGCTGTGCATACCCTGCTATTTCGCCTTTATGCAGGTAGCTCTTGGTTGAAACGCCAAGCACCTTTTTCAATAACTGATTCCCCCTCAGCCCTGTCCCAAACCGCGCTGCACCTTGCAGTTGCCTATCCAGGTTCCCGAACAGCATCTGCCGTTGTCGAACAAACTCAACCCGGTCCAAGCCACCCCCTTTCAACCGCTGATGTAACTGTTCAATCGACTCGAGCGTAAGCACCACCTCATCCAGATGTCGCCCCCACGCAGATGTCGCACCCCCCACGCCTATCGAGCCATACCCCAACAGGCTCTGCAGCAGGTCATAGTCATTGATCACTGCTGGCCCAGCCGACGCATCCAGTGCCAGTCCTCGGTGAATTTCCTCGGCATAGCGCATCAACCAGGCTTCTTCGGCACTGCAAGTTACGCTGTAATTATCAGGAATAATCACCAACTGTCCTGGCGTCACCAGCTTATGGCGCAGGTGCCGATTCAACACATCGAAATGATCAGAGCGTTGCCGATTCAACGCCCCACCCATTAGCCTGGACTTCAAACTGAGGTAGTCCGTGGTGCGGTCGTTGAGGTATGCCTGCGCCATGCCTTACATCTCGAATGCCATGAAGATGGCATCGAAATATAAGCAAGCGCCTACAGCCCGGACACAAGCAGGCGGGTGTCAAACAATACGTTTGGGAAGTTGCCTACACAGCAAAAGTTAAGCGCCTACGGAAGACGCCCTAATACCCCGTCATCTCCAAATACCCCACCCCACCCTCGAACTTCACCGGCCCTTCCCAGTAGGGAATCCCCAGGTTCATCCACGCTTTCGGATTGACCGCCTCGGTGGTGATGTCCAGGTGTTTGCCGGGGATCTTCAGCGACCAGCGCGTGGGAATGCTGCGCCCGTCAATCTCGGTTCTGGTCAGCGGCGCCAGTTGAATATCTGCGTTGTGCAGGGTCTCGGTGCGGCCCTGGGCGTCGATCCAGGTTCCGGTGAGGTACCCGCCGCCGTCTTTGTCTCGCACGCGAAAGAGCATCAGTTGCGCGCCCCGGTCCAGGTGCAGGGAGAACCAGTCCCAGCCGGTCTGGCTGGCGGCCAGGGGTTGGCTGCTCCATTCGCGGTCGAGCCAGGCCGAGCCGCTGACTTCGTACGTCTGGCCGTCGATACTGATGCTGCCGGTGGCGGTGAAAAACGGCTGGCTGTAGTAGTACGACGCCTGGCCCTGGTCGGATTTGCGGCTGTAGCCGTTGTCGCCTTGCAGCACCAACGGGCGGCTGGAGGTCAGTTGCAGGTCGTAGGCGAATTGCCCGCCACTGGCCTTGAGTTGCATATCGGCCAGAGCGCTAGTGGCGCCTGGGCGGGTGGCGAAGTTCCAGTCGTCGATCCAGGCGTTGAACGGCAACGCTTGCGCTCCGGCCTGGCCGACACCACCACGGGCGAAGCGTTCGGCGGCGTAGTGGTGGGTGGCGCTGGTGACGGCGGCGTGGCCGAGCCAGATGGTGGAGTCGCGCCAGCCTTGCTGCATCGGCCCGGCATTCACGGCGTTGCGAAACAAGGTCCATTGCACGCCGAACACATTGCCCTGGGCATCCTTGAGGTTGGCGGTGACGTACCACCATTCGATGCGAAAGCCTGGGTGCGGGCCGTGATCTTCGGGGAAGCTGAAGACTTTACCAGGGGCCACTTGGGCAAACTCCGCCGCATCGCTGCCCAGCCCGGCGAAGCTTTCCTCGGGTGCAGGCGGCTTGTCACAGGCACTCAACAGCAGCAGCAACACCCCCCACCCCAACGCTTTAATCTTCATTTGCAAAGGTCCTCAACAAATCCGCCGGGCGGCTGCGGTAGAGCTGCCATAGCGGCCAGGCCGAGGCTAGCAATGTCGCAAGCAACGCCAGCCCCATCAACTGTGCAAGCTGCCCGGGGAATACCTGCAACGGCAGGCGCCAGCCGAACGCCTGGACGTTGATCACCGCATCCAGGCACCACGCCAGCAACAGCCCCAACGGCAACGCAAGGACCAGCGTCAGTACCGCCAGCAGCCAGGTCTGGCCAAGGTTGAGCAGCATCAGTTGGCGGCGTGTCACCCCCAGCGCCCACAACGGCGCAAGTTGCCCGAGGCGACTCTGGCTCTGGGTCAGCAGGCTGATGAACAATGCCACGCCCGCCACACCCAGGGTCAGACTGTTCAACGCAGCAGTGGCGGCGAAGGTGCGTTCGAAGACCTGGCTGGACCACCCCTTGAGTTGTTGTTGATCGACGATACGGCTGTCTTCCAGGGCAAACTCGCGCTGCACTTCACCCACCAGCGGCTGCACATCCTGGGGCGCCACGCGCAGGTTGAATCGCACCGGTGACAGCGTCGGCCAATGAGCCAACAGGTGCTTGGCGTTGACCAGCAGATGGCCCTTGGGGTTGCCATAGTCGGCATAGATTCCGACGATTTCCGGTGCCCATGTGCCCTGCGGGGTGGGGACTTGAACCCTGTCGCCCAGGCGCACGTTCAAGCGCCGCGCCAACTGCTCGCTGAGCATCACGCTATCGTCTTGCAGCAAGCGGTCCCAGGGTGTGCTCGTCGCCTCCAGCAACGGCCAGTGCTGACGATAGGTGGGGTTGTCGACCACACCAAACAGCTCCGCCGGCCAGCCTTGCAACTGCACCGCGACCTGCCAGCTGGGCAGCACCGCCTGCACCAACGGCTGCTGTGCCAACCATGTGTGCAGTTGCTGCGCCTGAGCCGGATTTTGCGGGTTGAGGTAAAGCTCGGCGGTCAGGCGTTGTTCCAGCCAGTGGTTGAAGGTCTGGCGAAAACCCGAGGTCATGGAGCTTGCGCCAATATTGGCCGCCAGGGCCAGCAACAGCGCCATGAGTGCCAGGCTCAAGGCTGGCAGTTGCTGGCGACAGTCGGCGAGGAACCACTGGCCCAGTACCGAACGACTGCGCCCCAGCACGCCGTTCAACAGCGCATTGAGCAACACCGGCAAACCCAGTGCAGCGCCCAGCAGCAAGGCCGCCATCAGCACGAATCCGGCGGCCAGGCTGTTGCCCAACTCCAGGGCCAGCAGTGCAATGAGCAGCGCCGCAACCGCCACCCAACCCTGGCGCCGCAACCAGCGCCCGTGGGCCTCATGCCAGGCTTGTGCATTGGCCAGCGCCAGCAACGGCAAACGCGCCGCACGCCACAGGCTGCTGGCCCCTGCGAGCAAGGCGCCGAGCAGGCTCAAGCCCAGCCCTGCAAGCCACCACCCCGGGCTCAAGCTCAGTTGACCTGCCACTTCGGCCCCGTACAGGCCGCGCAAGCTGGCGGCGACGTCCGGCAGCAACAGGCTGGCCAGCAGGTAACCGCTGGCGACCCCGAGTACACCGCCCAGCAATGCCAGAAATCCCAGTTCGACACCCAGGCTCAGGATCAGCATTCGCGCACTGACCCCGCAGGCACGCAAAGTGCGCAACAGACCCCGCCGTTGTTCCAGGGCCAGGCCGATGGCTGCGTGCACGATAAACAACCCGACCACGAAGGACAAAAAGCCCAAGGCGTCGAGGTTCAGATGAAAGCTTTCGGTGAGACGTGAGAGGTTGTTGTCCTCGCCCTGCTTGAGTTGCAACCCGACGGGCGCTTGGGGATGGCGGGCGGCGAAGGCGTTGTCCAGCAGCAAGCGCGACAGCCGCCCCTGCATGTTCAGCACGGGTTGGGCAAAACCGATATCGGTAAGCAGCATACCGGGGGCCATGTCCGGCTGAACCTGCAACGGCGGCAAGCGCTGCCCGCTGGCCGTCAGCGGTTGTTCGCCCGCGTGCAAACCGAGCGCCTCCAAGGTTTGCGCGGCAACCCAGGTACGCCCCGGCGCCTGGAAAAACGCCAGCATCTGTGCCTGGCTCAAGCGCTGCCCGGCCACGCTGCCGCTGCCAGGTAACGATACCGGCTCAATGCCCATCAATTGCAGCCGCTGCTCCTCATGCCCCTTGAGTACCACCCGCCCCTGCACCACCGGTGACACCGGCCACCCGGCGCGGCGCAATTGCGCAAACAACGCTTGGGGGAAGGCGGCGCCGTCCGGTGCGCTCAAGCTGGCCTGCGGTTCGCCGCCGATCAATTGGCTGGCGCGCGCATAGCCGTCCCGTGCCTGGCTGTTGAGCGCCTGCACGCCCGTCAATAATGCGGTAGCCAGCCACAGGCCGGTCAGCACGCTGAAAAATTGCACCGGGTGACGGCGCCAGTGGCTCAACAACGCACGCAACGCCCAGCAGAACACCGCCATCTCAGCGCGCGTCCATCGGTACGACACGGCCATGGTGCAGCAGCACCTGCTGGTCCAGGCGTGCGGCCAGGCGTGGGCTGTGGGTAACCATCAACAGGCTGGTAGGGCTGTCCTGCAGCAGATCCAACAGCAACTGCAGCACCTCATCGCTGGTGGTTTCGTCGAGGTTGCCGGTGGGCTCATCGGCCAACAGCAAACCCGGACGCGAGGCCAGCGCCCTCCCTACCGCCACCCGCTGCTGCTGACCGCCGGACAGTTGCTCCGGATAACGCTTGAGCAAATCGCCCAGCCCCAGACGTTCCACCAACTGCGCCTGCCAATGCGGATCGAAGCGCCCCGCCAGGCGCGCCTGGAATGCCAGGTTATCCTCCACACGCAAGCTGCCGATCAGGTTGAACTGCTGGAACACCAGGCCGATTTCGGTACGGCGCCAATGGGCCAGTTGCCCTTCGTTGAGCTGGTCCAAGCGCTGCTCGCCAATGCGGATGCTGCCGCCGTCGACCCGATCCAGGCCGGCCACCAGGTGCAGCAAGGTGCTTTTGCCACTGCCCGACTCGCCCATCAGCGCCAGACTGCTGCGCGCCCCCAGATACAGGTCGACACCGGCCAGAACGGCCAGCGGACCTTGGGGAGTGGCGTAGTGTTTGATAACCCCTTGTACCTGCAACATAGGAACGCTCATTTGAAGGACTGCCAACGAGAATAACGGCTGAGGGACATGCCCACGCAAATTTTTCACATGGATTTCACCGCCTGCCCATCCTCGACACTTTAAAGTGCGCTCCCAGCGGTGATAACTCGCAACTTGTTAGTTACTAATATTCACACTTTTTACGACGCGGATGTTCAGCAAAAAGACAGCAGCACTGTGACAGGCTGCTGCTCCACAACGGGCGATCGCCCATTAACTTCACTGGTTATAAGCACAACTAAAGGGCCGAGGGTGAATAGCGTGGCAGACATGATCCTGGCCAATCCAAAACCCAAATGGGCAAGGTTGAAGCGCCTGAAAAAATACCGTCTGCCTGTGCTGGGCATCAGCGTCATCGGCCTGCTGCTCACAGGTTTTCTATTGTGGCCCTCTTCCCCGCTTGACCTGGGTGTCGGCAATCGCCTGGTCACCTCCGGGGTGCTCGCCAGTTGGCGCCAGGGCGACCTGGTGGTTCTGGTGCGTCATGAAGAACGCTGCGACCGCTCGAAAAATCCTTGTTTCGGCCCTGCCAGCGGCCTCACGATCCAGGGCACGCAACGCGCGACCGAACTGGGCAAAGCCTTTGATTCATTGGGCATGGAGGCCACCGACGTGCTGAGCAGCCCGACCACGCGCACTGCCCAAACCTCGCTGTTCATGTTCGGCAAGACCGAGCTGTCCCCGGGCCCGCTCGCCATTTGCGGGGATGCCATGGCGGAGGAAATCCTCAGCCATAAACAGCCGAGTCGCAACCTGATGTTGATCACCCACAGCGCCTGCATGAGCGACTTCCAGACGAGCCTGGGCTTTCCCCATGCCGCAGCGGCCGAATATGGCAGTGCACTGTTCGTCAAGGTATTGCCCAACGGCAAACTTGAGGCAATGGGCACTCTGAGAATCCAGCAATGGGCCGCAGTACTTAAACAACTTTAATTACACTTATTTACCTATCCAGCAGCTATTACGTTCAGCAAAACGACAGCCCTGTTCTGGCATGTTCAGTTGCGCCTCTTAGTTAGGTTCCCCCCCTCATTGATTCAGTGAACATCACGATGCTCGGCCCGATTAATTCAATACTCTTCTTGCACCTGTTTGAACGTCATGGAGCGACGTGCTCATGACCCGCCTGAACCCTCTGCTCTGGTTAATCCTGGGCTTTGCCGTTTTTTTCTTGCTGCCCCTGGGCTTTCACGGCCTGTGGATTCCGGATGAAACCCGTTATGCCCAGGTCAGCCAGGAAATGCTGATGAGCGGCAACTGGGTAGCGCCGCACTTTATGGGCGTGCGTTATTTCGAAAAGCCCGCCGCGGGCTATTGGCTGATTGCCCTGGGCCAGGCGGTGTTTGGCGAAAACCTGTTCGGCGTGCGTATTGCCTCGGTCCTGGCCACGGCGTTGAGTGTGCTGCTGGCCTACCTGATCGCGCGGCGCCTGTGGAACGACCCACGTAAAAGCTTCGCCTGCGCCCTGCTCTACATGAGCTTTGGCTTGGTGGCCGGGCAAGCCGGGTATTCCAACCTTGATCCGCAATTTACCTTGTGGGTCAACCTGAGCCTGGTCGCCCTGTGGTTTGCTCTCGACAGCCCCACCTTAGGTGGGCGTCTGGGTTGCTGGGCCTTGTTGGGGCTGGCGTGCGGCATGGGGTTCATGACCAAGGGGTTTCTGGCATGGCTGCTGCCGGTATTGGTCGCGGTGCCTTACCTGATCTGGCAGCGCCGCGTCGGTGAGTTGCTGCGCTACGGGCCGGTGGCGATTATGGTCGCGGTACTGGTTTGCCTGCCGTGGGCATTGGCGATCCATGTGCGGGAACCGGATTACTGGCGCTTTTTCTTCTGGCACGAACACATTCGCCGCTTCGCCTCCGACAATGCGCAACATGCGCGGCCGTTCTGGTTCTTCCTGCCGATCATGGTCGTGGCGTGTCTGCCGTGGGCCGCATTGCTGCCGACAACACTGTGCAAGGCCTGGAACGAAAAACGCCAGCCGGCGATTGCCTTTCTCGCCCTGTGGTGGCTGCTGCCCCTGGGCTTTTTCAGCCTGAGCAAAGGCAAGTTGCCGACCTACATCATGCCCTGCCTGCTGCCCCTGGCGCTGCTGATGGGCCACGGCTTGATCGACCTGATCAAGCAAGGCAAGGCACGTACGATTGTGATCAACGGCGCGGTCAATTTCGTTCTCGGCATGGCGGCCATGGTCGGGCTGATTTACCTGCAAATCACCGACCCGCTGTACGGCAACAGCCACGCCGAGATGTTCAGCCTGTCCCTGGCTTTTATCGTGCTGCTGGGCTGGATCCTCGCCAACCTGTTGCAAGCGGTACGCCCGCTGACGTTGTGGGCGATGCCGGCGCTGGGCATTGGCTTGCTGATAGCCCTGCTGCCGGCGGGAATGCCGCAGTTGATAGCGGATAACGAAATGCCCGATCAGTTCGTGCTTGAGCACCTGGACGAACTGCAACAAACCCGTGCTTTGCTGAGCAACGAACTGGGCCTGGCATCGGCATTGTCATGGCGCCTGCGTGAGCCAGAGGTGGCGTTTTACGGCACCGAGGGCGAGCTGCGCTACGGCTTGCATTACGAAGAAGCGGCGCACCGCAAGGTCACACTCGACAACGTGCAAGCCTGGTTGGCCGAAGCCCGCGAGCGAGGTTCGGTGGGCGTGCTGATGCGGGTCCGCAGCACCAGCGAGCACCGCGAAGAAGGGCAATTGCCGCCCGGCGGCAAGCGCTATCGCAAGGGCAACCTGGTACTGACGATTTACCCCCAACAACCTTGATCGCCTTTGCAGGAACAGCCCATGAGCCTATGGAAAACCGAACGCGGCGCCCTGGTTTTACTGCTGGGCGTCTCGGCCTTGCTTTTGCTGCTGGGCCTGGGCAGCCGCGACCTATGGGGGCCGGAGACGCGCTGGGCCAACATCGCCTTGCAGATGCTGCAAAGCGGTGATTACTTCGACCCGTATCTCAAAGGCACGCCGTATTACGACAAACCCCTGCCCTCCTACTGGCTGATCACCGGCTTCGCCAGCTTGATGGGCGGCCTTGGCCCGTGGTCGTTGCGTCTGTCATCGGTGATTGCAGCGTGGCTGAGTATCTGGCTGGTGTACCTGATCGGCGAACGGCTGTTTCGCAAAGGCACAGGCTTGATCGCCGGCTGGATGCTCGCCACCACCTTCTACTTCCTGTTCTGGGCCAGGGTCGCCACGGCCGACGTGCTGACCGTGTGCGGCGTGCTGGCAGCCGTGTGGTGGTATTGGCGCGGACCGGAAGACACCAGGCTTGGGCGCTACACGGTGTTTTTCCTGTTGCTGGCAGCGACGTCTCTGTTCAAGGGCTTGATCGGTTTTGTGCTGCCTGGGCTGGTGCTGCTGCCGCACCTGCTCAGCCAGCAGCGCTACAAACGCCACCTCAATCTGCGCCTGCTGTTGGCCATGCTGATCGCCGCGGCGTTTTACGCGATTCCTTTCGTACTGTCCCACCGCTACGGCGCGCCTTCTTATGGCGAGAGCGGTCTGGCATTGGTATTCAGGGAAAACGTGGTGCGTTTCTTCGATCCCTTCGATCACATGGGCCCGATCTACACCTACCTGATCTACCTGCCGGTCTACACCCTGCCCTGGGCCCCCTGCTGGCTACTGGGCCTGTGGCTGGCGGTGCGGCACTGGCGCCACACCCCACCCAACGTGCGCTGGCTGGTGTGGGGCCTGGGCCTGTTGTTTGCATTCTTCACCGCCAGCGGCAGCCGCCGCAGCTACTACGTACTGCCGCTGGTGCCCTTTGCCCAACTGCTCGCCGCCTGGTGGCTGAGCGAACGCCTAAAGAAAAAACCGGCGAGCTGGCCGCGCTGGCAAAAAGACTTCGGCATCAGCGCAGGTCTGCTCTTGCTGGTGCTGGGGGTGATCTACCCCTGGACTACCGGCAACGGCGGCGTGACCCGCTTCGCCGAGGATGTGCAAGCCCAAGCCGTGAAAAACGCACCATGGGACCAATGGCAAATGGTGCTGGTGGAGGTCGACAACAAGCTGCCCATGTACCTGCAAAACCACGGCAAGCCCTTCTACTACGTCAGCGAAACCCAGGACTACCCCCGCCAGGGCGACAGCGCCGCGTTCATGGCCTGGCTGGAAAAGACCAGCGGCCAAAGGTTCGATCCGCAACACACGATTATCATCGCGCAGTATTCCAGGGAAGACCCGATGCCGCTGGCGTTTCTGGGCGTGGATCATCGAGTGGTCACTACGCAATCGGATAATGGCGAGCGTTTGTTTCAGAAGCGTGAGGGAGGGAGCGTGGCGTTTGTTCCGATGCCACGCTGAGAATCGAAGAGGTGCTGTTTGCAAAGGCTTGGCGTGAGCCCCCTACGGGGTGCATTTAAACTTCGCACACAAACTCGTCAGCCTGCGCCTTGAGCCAATCAAACAACCGAGCGATATCCGGCTCCGACTGACGACCCTCTCGGCAAATGATGTAATAGGCAGCCGGCGACATCATCACAGGAGCTTTCAGCGCAACCAAGGCTCCCTCCTTCAACGCGTCATGTACCAGTGCAGTTCTGCCCAGCGCAATTCCCCCGCCTTTTACCGCCAGGCTGATAGCCAAACTGGAATCAGGAAAGCGTGGGCCATGGTGATAGGGCGGTGCTTGGAGCCCCTGGAAGGCAAACCAGCTCTCCCACGCTGGACACACTTGATCATCCACCCGATGAATCAATGGGTACTGGGCGATATCCGCCAGGGCAATATCGCCGTGTATACGCGCAAACGCTGGCGAACATACAGGAAATACCGCATCGCGCATCAAAAGCTCGACATGGTGGTCCGGATAGTCGCCGTACCCCATCACCACGGCGACGTCATACTGATGCGCACTCAAGCTGCTGCTGCTCATGTCCGCGCTGGTCAACACCAAATCCAGATTGAACGACGCGTGAGCATGAGAACCATGCATCCTGGGAATCAGCCAGGTTGAGCACAGAGAGGACGTACAGGCGAGGTAAAGCGGTTGAGGTTTACCGGGACTGAGCGAATGCAGCACAGCATCCAGGTCTTTGAAAAAACCTTCGGCCACCGGCAACAGTGCCTGCGCCGCCGGCGTGAGTTTGACGCCCCGTGAGTGGCGCTCGAACAACTGCACCCCCCACCACTCTTCCAGACCTGCGATTTGATGACTGATAGCGCTGGCGGTGAGGTTCAACTCGGATGCGGCACGCGCAAAACTGCCGGTCTGCGCGGCACTCACGAAGGCTTGAAGCATAGGGGTCGGGGGCGGACGTTGGGCCATCAGTTGCTCACTTTGATCAGGATGATCCCGCCAACAATGACGAATGCCGACAGCATTCGCCGCCAGCCAAACCGTTCATGAAAAAACAGTGCGGCAATAATGGTGCCGATAATAACACTGGTTTCCCGCAACGCGGACACCTTGGCTACCGCATCCAGGGACAACGCAAACAACACCAGGCCGTAGGACGCCAGGTAAAACACCCCTCCCAACATTCCTACCCGCCAGTGGCAGCGGATGGCCTGGGTGAATGCCGGACGCGCCTTGATCAACGCCAATAACGGGATCGGGATGCTCTGGAATACCGTCAGATAAATGATGTATTGCAGCACCGTCTCACTGGCTCGCACGCCTTTGGCGTCCACCACCGTATAGGACGCAATGAACGCTCCAGCGCACACCGCCATCAGGATCGGCTTGAGCATGTGCGCCGTCATCCTGCGCACAAATGTCAGGCTGATGATCCCCACGCAAATCATCAGCACACCTGCCATCGCCTGAAACGACAGCTGCTCATGCAGTAAGAAGTAGGAAAAAAGCGCAACCAGTACCGGCGGCACACCACGCATGACCGGGTAAACCTGACCGAAATCGCCGGTCTCGTAAGCCTTGATCAGAAACAATCGATAGATCGTATTGAGCACTACGGAAACCAGCACATAGCCCCACACCTCAAGGCTTGGCACATGAACCAACGGCAGCGCTGCCAGACAGATCAGCAATGCGGTGCCATCGACCATTGCCAAAGTCATAAAGCGACTGCTTCCGGCGCGTACTACGGCATTCCAAGTGGCGTGCATGAAGGCGGAGATCAAGACCAGGGTGATCGCGATATCGGAGTTGTCCATGGGGCTCGGCTTTTGCTGAAAACAGGGAGGAATCAGTTATGCAGGGCAAGCCAGGCATCATGGCTTGCGTAACCACATCCGTAGCATGTAGCGATTGAGATCGCTCAGCCGCTCATCATCATTGATCTGCGCACAGGGAACATTCCTGTCTATGAAATGCGTGCGGGTATGCAGGAACTTGTTGTCGGCAGAAATCAATACCTGCCCTGGTTCAAGCAGTATGCGATGCTGGACTGAAGACTGGTCGAGCACAGCATCCAGTATATTCAGCGCCTGAGTTTGTGCGAGGGTCAACGGGACACCAGCCTTCAGATGAGCCGACTCAATGTAGACACGAAAATACTTGATCAAAGGAATGCCTGCGTCTGAAAAACTCAAGATGGGCGCTTTAAACAGCGTCTCATCCTCGGCCATGCCTCGATTCTCAAAAAAGAAATCGCATTTCAGCTGTGTCAGTACATCTGGAAACGTCATCAGCTCTGCGTAGACCGCGCTCGCATTAATCAGAATGCTTTCACCACCCAGCAGTGCTTTCTGACCACACGCCAAGATCAAATAGTCGATAGGTAGCGGGTCACTCACACCATCGTTGTGTACGTAAGCACCCTGCCGGGTTTGGTGGTATCTGGCACCCTCTTCAATACTCTTACCGCCCCGATCGTATACTTCAATAACCTTATGACCGAGATGATTCTGCACCATTGGCTTTCCCAGCAAAGAGCCAAATGTCCAAATGAGTGATTTGAAGACTGCGAGGCTATCGACTTTAAAGCCATCCAAGATCAACACATGAGTTTCATGGTCAATCATGTTTCGAATATTGTTTAATTCCGCATGCAGGATGGGTGAGCTAAGCGGATTGATGCAGGCAGGTGTTGTATCGAAGCGATGATTTTGGCCACTGGACTCGACTATATTCTTTGCGCACAACAACTCATCAAATGCGGCTTTTGAAAGTCTGACTTTGGCTGCCTCTTGACGAAAATGACTGACATCCATGTTCATCGCAATCCTTTACGTTGGTGGGTAGGAGCCTCCATTTAACTAAGCTCAACCTTGTCTGAAAAAGCGAAACCTCATCAGGGTAGCCATCAACGCTCGTCATGACAGATTTTTCCTACGCCAAAATATGAGCTGTCACTGCTGGCGTTTTGTCATGGTTTGTAAAGGGCCAGCAAGCCATCTCTCTTTAAATTGCAGGAAGATGATTCTGGCCGCGTGGCATTTGCTGGAGATAGCCAGAACCACAGTGGATCGCTCCATCGAGTGCATGAAGGCCTTGAAGGCAAAACCTCAAAATGTGGGAGGGGGTTTGCTCCCGATGGGGCCGAGTCAGTGGAGATATTTGCTGCTGACACTCCGCTATCGGGGGGCCCCTCCCACATTGAATACCTTCCACATCAGAATTCGACAGCGATAGTGGAGTCGAGCACATTGTCAGCTCTCAGATTCTGGGCAGGCTCGCTGCGTGAATAAATGCCTCATCCAAGGTACTCCCACCGTAACTGCTCATGAAACCCTCGGCATCGGTGAAACGATTGAAACGCTGTTGGCTCAGCATGTAGAAATCATCGCAGTGAGTGACGATCTCATCGACGTTATGTGATGAAACAAGTACCGCGACTCCCTCTGCGGCCGCTCCCTCCAGACACCTCCAGATGTGATAACGAAATTCGGGGTCAACACCCGCGGTCGGCTCATCCAGAATCACCAGATCTGCGTTGACGGACAGCAAGGACAGCGTAAAAAACCAGCGCTTTTCACCATAGCTGCAAAGGGATGATTTTTTCGCCCAGATTTCGCGGTAACGCTCAGCAATGCCGGGGCTCCACTTTTCAATTTTGTCCAAGGCGTGCCGTTGCGTAATCGGCGTGTCGGAACAAAAAAGCATCATCATCTTGAAAACATCAAACATGCGAAAGACAGGCGGCGTTGCGATGATTTGCGATAGGTAAAGCAGCTTGGAAAATGAATGATGCACTTTCCCGCCATTCATTTTTTTCAGACCACAGACCACGTCAAAAAAGCTGGTTTTTCCGGATCCATTAGGCCCCAACAAACCTGTGATCGCCCCCGCCTCGACCGCCAATGAAGCGCTATTGAATAAAACATGCTGGGCATACCTTAAATTCAGTTCATCCACGAGCAGCCTTTTCATTAGTACCGACTCCAAACAGGATTGATGAGTAAAAATCGGAACACCAACCACCCTGTGACGCTGATCAACCCTACAACCCCCGCCACCACAGGTGCGGATTCAGATACTCCCATCGTCATGATGCGATTGGCCCATTCCATCGGATTAAAGATGCCGATCACGTTAAGCACTGGATGTGAAGTGTTCAGGCTACCGATACCTAATGCCAACATCCCGACTGAAATCATGGAGAAAAGAGTGTTGGTATTTTGAAAGCCGATAGGCAGTAGCGTCAGCAAAAGCGAGGGCGTGGAAAACAACAAGAAGCACATATAAAAACGCCCAACTATGACAATCCATTCTTCCATCGCCATCGAACCAAAATAACCTCGCGTCAGTACATAAAAAACGGAGCAATAGATAACAGACATGAAGGAGTACGCCAAAAACTGCCCAACGAGAAAAATTAGCTTGGTACGTCTTGTATAAACAAAGGAACGTAAAAAACCACTTTCCCTGCGCCCCACTATATAAAAAGCCAATCCAAACAACGCGACGCTTGAAGAAATGAAAGCGTAGAACCATGAAGTGGCAGACGCGTAGTCACGGGTTGCTTCCTCACCAGAGATTCTGGCGTAAGTTATCAAGTAGAAGGTGACTGCGGGGGATATCACTATCCAGAGCACTGCAACGGGTTCCTTTAACTGCTCCTTAACAAAAAGCATCGATAGTAAAATCGGTTTAGATAAGGGATAGATATACATGGCTCACCTCATGGAAATGGCACCATCCTCCTCTGATTCTTTCACTTTCAAACCCCTCAGAATTAATGGTACTCCACTTAATTTAAGCAACTCCCACAATTTAGTAGAAGTAGAAAATCACGCAAGAAAAGTAAACTCTACCCTTAGGAAAAGCATTAC
This sequence comes from Pseudomonas sp. P867, assembly GCF_019891455.1. NCBI lineage: Bacteria > Pseudomonadati > Pseudomonadota > Gammaproteobacteria > Pseudomonadales > Pseudomonadaceae > Pseudomonas > Pseudomonas sp. P867. Next base: position 14,311 of record NZ_JAFLXB010000020.1, read on the forward strand.
TTCCAACTAGGAAATTTCACTCATTAAAATCGGACCACCAATAGTTCCTCAAAGAAGAAAAGAATGATTCAAACTTTCACACCGTGATAATCCCTAGCGAAATTAACGCCTTATAAATCATCATTTTTCTGATATGAAAATTAACTGCGAACGGACTCTGCGTAGGAAACAACGTGAAACCCAAGAAAGTAGGTAACTAATCCGACAAACGGTCCGGCCAGCTCTTATTCTCGAAACAATTTTAAAAGGCCAGCAAGCCATCTCTCTTTAAATTGCAGGACATTTCCGAGACAATCCCCGCCGCCTTGTGCCGGTTGGAATCGGTGGCTAGTCTGCGATCCGTCACTGCTCATCAGTGATCGGGTTTAGTCGCCCGGATTCCAGTTGTGCGCAAGCTGTCACCCTGTTCATGGTGGCTGTGCGCAGGGCACCTTAGGGTGCGCCGGATCCAACTGGCCGGTCGACTAACCTGCGTACAGCCGCCACCCTCCGTTTAGTCGCGAAGGGGTCGGCTCCTTATCTACCAGTTGGAGCTACACCATGAATAAAGTCTTACCCGACCCACCCTTCGACCCCGCAAAAACCCGTGCCGCGTTCAACCGCGCCATTGACCATTACCTGCCCAGGCAGGGTTTTCACAGCGTCAACGACGATCTGAGTTTTGAAGATGCGTTGCTGTACACCGCCAGCCTGCTCGACAGTGCCTCAGCGACAGCGCTCGATTGTAGCGAGCTGCTGGACAGCCCCGTGCGGGCGAAGATTCTGGCGGTGTGGCATTTGCTGGAGATCGCCAGAACCACAGTGGATCGCTCTATCGAGTGCATGAAGCCCTTGAAGGCAGCACCGTAGAATGTGGGAGGGGGCAAGCCCCCTCCCAGATTGAATGCATTCCAATCCTCAGATCCTGCGGCGGCGGTTGAGGGCGGGAATGGCGGTTTGCGGCACTTCAACGCGCTGGACCTTCGCCACGGTCCTGGCGGCGAGTTGCGCCAGGGTTGGCTGGCTGAACAAGGTGCGTGCGTCCACTTCCAGCCCGGCCTTGCGCAGGCGGGCCACCAGGTTGACTGCCAGCAGCGAGTGCCCGCCCAGTTCGAAGAAGTGGTCGTGGCGCCCTACCCGCTCCAGTTTCAGCACGTCGGCCCAGATGCCGGACATCAAGGTTTCCACTTCGCCCTGGGGCGCTTCGTAGGCACGGCTGAGCACCGCGTCCAGGCCCGGCTCCGGCAGGGCCTTGCGGTCGAGTTTGCCGGCGGGGTTCAGGGGCAGTGCGTCGAGTTGTACAAAGGCGGCCGGCACCATGACTTCCGGCAGTTGCTCCAGCACATGGGCGCGCAAGTCTTCCAGGCTCGGCGCCTGGCCGCGCAGGGTGAAGTAGGCGACCAGGCGCTCATCGCGAATCAGCACCGCCACTTCACGCAACGCCGGGTGTGCACTCAGGCGTGCTTCGATTTCTCCCAACTCCAGGCGCACACCGCGCAGTTTGACCTGGAAATCATTGCGCCCGAGGAATTCCAGATTGCCGTCCGGCAGGTAGCGCACCAGGTCGCCCGTGCGATATAGGCGGTCACCGACAACGAAGGGGCTGTCGATAAACCGCTCGGCAGTCATCTGCTCCAACCCCAGGTAGCCACGGGCTACTCCCACACCACCGATATGCAGTTGACCGCTGATGCCGATGGGTACCGGTGCGTCATGGGCATCCAACACGTACAAGCGGGTATTGTTGATCGGCCGGCCAATCGGCAGTTGCACCGCGGGTACTGGCGCGCCGGGTTCGAGGGTCCAGGCGCTGCTGTCGACCGTGGCTTCGGTGGGGCCGTAGACGTTGTGCAAGCGCACCTTGGGCAAGCGCGCCTGTACGCCACGGGCCAGGGCTTCGGTCAGTTCGCCGCCGCCGCACAACACATCGGTGAGGCTGGTGCACAGGGCCGACTCGTCCAGCTCAAGAAACTGCTGCAACATCGCCGGCACAAACTTGATCACGCTGATGTGCTGCTCGCGAATCAACTGGGCCAGGTACGCAGGTTCACGATGACCATCGGGCCGCGCCAGCACCAGGCGCATACCGTTGCTCAATGGCCAGAACAGTTCCCACACCGAACCGTCAAAGCTGAATGGCGCGCGCTGCAACAAGGCGCCGCCTGCGGCGTCGGGGCACAATTGCGAGCCCCAGTGCAGCAGGTTACCCAGGCCGCGATGTTCGATCATCACGCCCTTGGGGGTGCCGGTGGAGCCCGAGGTGTACATCACGTAGGCCAGGTTGGCGACGCTCAAACCCGGTACCGACGGATTGTCGGTCGGTGCCTGGCTCCAGATGCAGTGGTCGAAGTCGATCACGGGGATTGCAACCTCGCCCGGCACTTCGCGGGTAGCGCCGTGTACCAGCAGCGCCACCGGCTGGCTGTCGGCGAGCATGTAGGCCAGGCGTTCGCGTGGGTAGCCCGGGTCGAGGGGCACATAGGCACCGCCCGCCTTGAGAATTGCCAATAACCCCACCACCAGCTCCAACCCGCGCTCCACACACAGTGCCACCCGCGAGTCGGGCCGTACACCATGCTCGCGCAAGTGAAAGGCCAACTGGTTGGCGCGTTCGTTGAGTTCGCGGTAGGTCAATTGCTGCTCGCCGGCCTGCACCGCGATGGCATCGGGAATGTCCCGCGCATGGGCTTCGAACAGCGCCTGGACAGTGAGGGTTTGCGGGTAGTCCGTGACGGTGGCGTTGAAGCCTGACAACTGGGTGTGCAACTCGCTGGCGGGCAACACCTGTATGTCGCCAAGCGGCATTTTCGGCGCCTGCTCAAGCGCATCCACCAGGCCGTTGAGCACCGTGTCAAAGTAGCTCAGGACCCGCTCGGCACCGACTGTGCACGGCGCCTTGGCTTTGAGCCGGAAACCGCTGGATACGTCATCCACCGTCAACATCAGCGGGTAACTGAGGATGTCTTCACTGTTGAGCAAGGCCATGCCCGGTACCAGTTTCAGTTCGGGATCGGCCGAGGTGTGGCGGTAATTGAGCAGGCTGTTGAACAGCGGTGACACGCCGCTGCAACGCTGGGCCAACGCCAGGGAGGCTTGTTCATGAGCGAGCAAGGCGCTCAGTTGTGTGTGGGTGTCGTGCAGTGCATCCACCACGTTTTGCCCGACCAGGCGCAGGCGCAGCGGCAAGGTGTTGATGAACATGCCCAACGCCCGCTCGGCACCCTCGCCGGCTTGCAAGCGGCCAAGCAGTACGGTGCCGAACACCACATCGTCGCGGCTCGCCACCCGGCTGAGTACCTGGGCCCAGGCCAGGTGGAACAGGCTCGCGGCGCTCACGCCAAGAGCGCGGGCCTGGCTGCGCAGGCGCAGGTTGAGCGCGTCATTGAGCAGGCGTTCGGCTTCTTCGGTCTCGGCACGCTTGGCCTGGCGCTCCTGCACGCCAAACGCCAGGGTCGGCTCATCCACCTCTGCCAACTGCTGGCGAAAGAACGCCTCGTGCGCAGCCTGGCGCACGGCTGATCGGGCTTGCGCCACCACATTGCGGTACGGCACCGGCACGGGCAGTTGCGCCTGTTGGCCGAGCAGATGGGCGCGGATCTCGTCCACCAACAGGGTGGTCGAAGTGGCATCGTTGACCAGGTGATGAAAGCGCAGCCTGGCGATCCAGCGCTGATGGTGAGGTTCTTCGGCGTAGTCCAGGGCCATCAGCGGCGCCTGGCGCAAGTCCAGCGGTTGAGCCGGCTCGCGCAGCGGTTCAACCCGCAACCGCGCTTTTCGCCACACCACCTGCATCGGTTGTTCAAGGGCATCCCACACCAGGCTGGTGCGCAGGATGTCATGGCGGTCGATCACTTGCTGCAGGGCGTGGGCGAAGGCATCCAGTTGCTCGCGGCGCGCAAAGCTGAACAGAGCCTGTTGCTGATACGGGTCGTGCACATCGGTGATGTGGTGATAAAGCAAGCCTTCCTGCAACGGCGCCAGCGGGTAGATTTCCTGCACATTCGCTGCCCCACCAGGGATGCTTGCGACGATGCGGTCGAGGCTGGCTTGATCCAGCTCGGCCAAGGCGAGCAGATCGGTAGTGATATGCGTACAGCCTGGCGGGATTCGATTGTCTGGCACCGCCATTTCATTACCGCCACACGCTGCCGCCAGCGCCGCCAACGTTGGCTGGCCGAACAGCACCTGCACATCGGCACGCAGCCCGGCCTGGCGCATGCGCTGCACCAGTTGCACCGCCAACAGCGAATGCCCGCCCAACTCGAAGAAATGGTCGTGGCGCCCTACTTGCTGCACGTGCAGCAACTCGGCCCAGATCTGCGCAAGGGTAGCTTCCACACCGGCCTGCGCAGCTTCGAAGCGGCGAGTGACAAAAGCTTCCTGGCTGGGTGCGGGCAAGGCTTTGCGGTCGAGCTTGCCATTGGCGGTCAGGGGCAACGCCTCAAGGCGGACATAGGCCGCCGGCACCATGTAGTCAGGTAACGAGGCCTGCAGATGGGCGCGCAGGGTTTGGATATCGACTGGCTCGCGCGGGATAAACCAGGCCAGCAATTGCCCTTGGCGAAACTGCACTACCGCGTCCTTGATCGCCGGGTGGGCGGCCAGGGCCGATTCGATTTCCCCCAGTTCGATGCGTACACCGCGGATTTTTACCTGGTCGTCGTTGCGTCCCAGGTACTCAAGATTGCCGTCCGGCAGCCAGCGCGCCAGATCGCCGGTGCGGTACATACGCGCGCCGTTGAAAGGATCGTCCAGGAAGCGTTCGGCATTCAGTTCAGGACGGTTCAGATACCCCCGCGCCACGCCCTTGCCGCCCACATACAACTCCCCCACTGCGCCAATCGGCACCGGGCGTTGTTGCGCATCCAGCAGATAGACCTGGGCGTTGGCGACCGGCGCGCCGATGTGCAGCGGCTGGCCCACCTCAACGGCTCCAGAGGTGGCAACCACGGTGGCTTCGGTAGGGCCGTAGTTGTTGATCAGTGCAAACGTCTGCGCCTGGGTGAACGTGCGCAGGCGATCGCCGCCAATCAGCAAGGTGCGCAAGGTGGGATGCCCAAGCTGCTGGCTGAAGGCGTATTCGGCCACAGGCGTGGGCAGGAAACACACGTCCAATGGCTGTGCGCGCCACCAGTCGAGCAGCGCATCGATATTTTCCGCGCCGTCGTGGGCCGGTGGCAGGTGCAGCGTTGCACCCACGCATAACGCCGGCCAGACTTCCCAGGCCATGGCATCAAAACCAAAGCCGGCGACGCTGGCGGTATGGCTGCCCGCGTGCAGGTCGAACGCCCGGCAGTGCCAGTCCACCAGGTTCGATACGCTGTGGTGCTCCACCATCACGCCCTTGGGCAAGCCGGTGGAGCCGGAGGTGTAAATCACATAGGCCAGATTCGACGGCGAGACCGCGACCTCGGGGTTACTGTCGATGTGCGAGGTGACCTGCTCCAGCACGATCACTGGCACCGTGGAGACAGGCAGGCGCTGGCGCAAATCCTGCTGGGTCAGGATTGCCACAGGCGCACTGTCTTGCAGCAGGTAGTCGAGGCGTTCAGCCGGATGGGCCGGATCCAGCGGCACGTAGCAGGCGCCGGATTTGAGCACTGCCAACAACCCCGCCAATGTGTCCAGCCCGCGTCGGGCCAGCACGGCCACGCGATCATCCGGCTGTACGCCGTGTGCCAACAGTTGATGCGCCAGGGCATTGGCCTGACGGTTGAGGTGGGCGTAGGTCAGCTGATGGCCCTGATACACCGCGGCAATGGCGTCGGGCGTGTGTGCGGCTTGCGCTTCAATCCGCCGGTGCAAGGTTTGCGGCAGTGCGTTGGGCTGCGCGGTGGCGTTCCAGTGCAGCAGCCGAGCCTGAGCTTCAGGCGCCAGCATGGAAAACTCACCGACCGGCAACGAGGGGTCTTCCAGCCCTTGCTCCAACAGCCAGGTGAAGCAGCGCGCCATCGCCTGGACTTCGTCGTGCTGGAAGTACGCCTCGTTGTAGACGCAATGCAGCCACGCGCTGTCCTGGTAGCGGTTGCTGCGCAGGTGAATGGCGATCGGCAATGCTTCATGGTGGTTGGACACCTTGATGGCACGCGCCTGCACCTGACCAAAACGCAGGTCATGGTCGTCCTGCTCGAACGACACCGACAGGTCGAACAACTGCCCGCGATCGGTTCGTCGCAGGCCCAGCTCACGGTTCATCTCGCTTAACGGGAAGCGCTGATGGCGGAAATCCTGCTTGAGCTGATCGCGTATGCCGCGCACCAGCTCACCAAAAGGCAACCCTTCGCTGAACTGAAAACGCACCGCACTGACCTGGGCAAACATGCCGACGGTAGCGCGAAAACGCGCGTTGGAGCGGTTGAGAATCGGCAGCCCCACTACCCATTCCTGGCGTTGACTGGTGCGGCTGAAATACACATACATCGCCGCCAGCAGCACATGAAAAGCCGACGCCTGGCAGCGGTTGGCGACCTGCTCCATACGGTTGAGCAGCGCCACCGCAAACCCTTCCAGGAAGGTGTTGCTCGACGCCTTGGTGGTTTGCTTGGGCATCAGCAGTGGCTCGGGCAGTACCTGGAACTTATCCAGCCAATAGTCGCGGTCACGGGCGTAACGGGCCGAGTGCAGGTAGTGCTGGTCGGTGTCGATAAAGTCGATATAGGACGGTGCGAACGGCTCCACGTGCCGGCCTTGCTCCAGGGCGGTATACAACTGCGCGAGGGACTGCACCAACTGGCCGAAGCCCCAGCCGTCGAGAATCAGGTGGTGAGCCTGGATACCGAGGTGGTAGTGGTCGTCGTCGAGTTTGACCAGCAGGACGCGCACCAGCGGCGCGCCGCTCATCATGAACGGTCGGGCCATTTGCGCCTGCATCAGGGCCCGGCTCGCGGCGCACGGGTCGGGTAACGCCGCGAAGTCATGCAAGGCCACGTCCACCGGCAGTGCCGAAGCGAAGGTTTGCCGCGCCAGCCCTTCGGCGTCGGTATGCAATTGAATGCGCAACGCATCGTGTCTGGACACCAGCTGCGCTACGGCCTGCTGGATGCGCTCGGGCATCACTGGGCCGGCAACATCCAGATAGCCGCCAATGTTATACAGCGGCGAATCGCCCACGCGCATCTGATCAAGCCAAATGTCCTGTTGGGCGGCAGTGAGGGGGAAGCTGGCCGGCTGGCGGGAGGAATACTGCATAAGATCCTTCTCATGGAGGTCAGGCACTGGCCGCGCAGGGTGGCCCATTACGCCGAATTTGCCGGATTTGAGCATGGGGGGGCCGCAGGCGTCTGTCACCCGAAACCCGGACATTCAAATGGATGGAACGGGCTTGGTGGGTCGTTCACTGCTGAAACGATTAAAGCGCTGTAGGAAATTGGCTATACATGGCCGATGCTGGCACTTTGAACCTCTGCAAGAATTTAGACTTTTACTTTAAATATCATCCAGTTACTTAAACCTAAAAATACCTTGCGAGCGTTCGTTGCCGGTTTTATTGACCAGAAACGTCGGAATAATGACGCAGATTTTATGGCAGCTTGTGTCCCTCGTTTCAGCTACATACGTAGGACAAATCCATATGGCTAAATAAAATCTCGAACGCCGAGTTACGTTCAAGCAATACGGATCGCACCGCCGCAGCCCGGAGCCTCCGCAGACGGTTTTCGACATCAAGGATGAAATGGCTATGAGTCTGACCCGCAGTATTGGCGACACACAGGGCCCGCATTTTTATGCCGAAATGGGCGAGTTGATTTCAAACAGCGGCCATGAACGCTTCGCCGCAGACATGTTGCACCTGGTAGACAAATGGGTGCCGATTCACCTGGTGGACCTCAGCGAATGGACGCTCGATGAGCTGCGCGACCGCGTGCTCGACATCAAGCTGCTGGGCAGCGCCGGGCTGAAAAAGGAGTTGTCTGTACCCCAGACACTGCACCCGTTGAACGACCACCCGCTGATGCGCGAAATGCTGCGCATGCAAGACCCGTTGTTGATCCAGATGAAAGCCAAGGCCAACAGCGCGCACCCATTGGGCAGTTCGCACCAGTGCAACCTGGTATCGCGCCAAGGGAACCGACGCTGTGTGATTTCGTTCTACCGGCCGCCAACCCAGCGTGGGTTTTCCCTGGCTGAGTTGTCGTTTCTCAAGTGCTTGTCGGACACCCTGTTGCCGTTGATGGAGCGGCACGCGCAACTGCTGCGCCAGGTGCCGCACGCCGAGATTGAGCCGGCCCACACCCTGCTGGAACAATCGCAATTGCAGCGCGAGTTCTACAAGCGCCTGGCTCTGAGCGATATCACCCTTTCGGCGCGTGAGCAGGAAGTGTGCCTCGGCCTGCTGACCGGCGGCACCGTGCCGCAGATCGCGGAAAAACTCAGTGTGAAAAACAGCTCGATCGAAACCTACCTCAAGCGCGCCGCCGCCAAGCTGGGCGTGAGCGGCCGGCATGGCCTGGCCAAATGGATGGTGGGTGCCTGATGAACAAACGGATGCTTTGCTGCGTCGGGGTGGCGTGGACGCTCAGTGGCTGTTCGCTGATCCCCGAGTATCAGCGGCCAGCAGCGCCGACGCCTGCGCAGTTTCCTCAAGGCGGCGTGTACAGCCTGGCGCAGGCCGGCGACCTGACGCAGAATCCGGATTGGCAGCAGCTGTTCCACGACCCGGCGCTGCAACGGTTGATTGCCGATGCCCTGGTCAACAACCGCGACCTGCGGGTAGCCGCCCTGAATGTAGAGGCGTTCCAGGCGCAGTATCGTATACAGCGCGCCGACCTGTTCCCGGCGATCTCCGCCAGCGGTGCCGGCAAGCGTCAGAAATTGCCGGGTAACGTGACAGGCACCGGCAAATCGGCGATCACCTCCAACTATTCCGCCACCTTGGGCCTGAGCGCTTATGAGCTGGACCTGTTCGGCCGCGTGCGCAGCCTCAGCGAACAGGCGCTGCTGACTTACCTGGGCACCGAAGAAGCCCGACGCAGTGCGCAATTGAGCCTGGTGGCAAACGTGGCCAACGCCTACCTGACCTGGCGCGCCGATCAGGAACTACTGGCCCTGGCCGAGCAAACCCTGGTGGCCAACGACCACAGCTGGCAACTGACCAGCCGCAGCAAAAACGCAGGCAAAGCTTCGGCGCTGGAGGTGGTACAAGCCCGTACCGCAGTGGAAAGCACCCGCGCCAGCGTCGCTCGCTATGAACGCCAGGTCGCCCAGGACCTTAACAACCTCGTGCTGCTGGTGGGCGGCCCGGTGGATGAGCATCTGCCCGCTCGCCCGCTGGCCGATGATCTGGTCGCCCGCGTCCCCGCCGGGTTGCCCTCCGACCTGCTGCAACGCCGCCCGGATATCCTCCAGGCCGAATACCAGTTGCAGGCGGCCAACGCCAATATCGGCGCCGCCCGTGCTGCGTTCTTTCCGTCCGTGACCCTCACGGCCAATGCCGGCAGCACCAGCAAGGAGCTGTCGGGGCTGTTCAAGGGCGGCTCGGGCACCTGGACCTTCCAGCCGCAAATCAACCTGCCGATCTTCAACGCCGGCAGCCTGCGTGCCAGCCTCGATTACGCCAAGTTGCAGAAGGACATCACGGTGGCCCAGTACGAAAAGTCCATCCAGAGCGCCTTCCAGGAAGTGGCCGACGGCCTTGCCGCTCGCCAGACCTTCAACGACCAACTGGATGCGCAACGGGATTTCGTTGCCGCCAACCAGAACTATTACGACCTGGCCCAGCACCGCTACCGCAGCGGCGTGGACAGCAACCTGACGTTCCTCGATGCGCAGCGTGCGTTGTTCAGCTCGCAACAGGCGTTGATCGTGGACAGGCTGGCGCAGCTGGTGGCGGAGGTGAACTTGTATACGGCGTTGGGTGGAGCGTGGCGCGTCAACGCAACGCCGACTGCCGCAACCGATACTCCCCCGGCGTCATCTGCGCATACCGCAGGAAAAACCGGCTGAAATATGCCGGGTCCTTGAACCCCAGCTGGTAGCAGATTTCATTTGCAGAACTGCCGGTAAACAACAGCAGGCGTTTGGCCTCTTGCATCAGGCGCTCAAGGATCAGGCGCTTGGAGGGCAGGTCGGCGATGCGTCGGCACACCTCATTGAGGCGTGCCTGGGTCACGCCGATGGCCTGGGCATAACGCGCCAGCGGCCAATGCTCCAGGTAATGGGCTTCGATCAGTTCGTTGAAGCGGTGAAAAATCCGCAGGTCTTCATGGGCCGTCGGCCGTGCCGGCAGGGCGTGGGCGCACAGGCGCAGCAGGCGGATCATGATCAGGCGCGTCAGGCTGTCGAGGGCGGCCGCGCGCCCTGCCCGTTCGGCGTTGATCTCGCCGCACAGTTCTTCGAAAAGCTGGTCCAGCCCTTCGGCGTCGGCACCCAGCGCGACACACGCAGCCCCGGAGGCGAGGCTGGGGTCGGCGTCGATCAAGCCCCACACCAGCTGCTGGCGCACCGTCAGCACATGCCCGTCGGCATCGGCTTCGGTGACGAAGGCGTGGGCCACCGTGGGCGGCGTGAGAAAAAACATCGGCCCTGCTTCGACGTACTGGCGGTCGTCCAGATACACCCGCACCGCGCCACTCTTGACGTAATGCACCTGGAAAAACCGGTCATGGCGATGCACGGCCATATTGCGCCCGAAAAAACCTGCCAGGTTGCCCAGCTTGTCGTAATGCACCTCGGCGTCGCTGTAACGCTGGTCGTAGACCTGCCCGAGGTTGATGTTGGGAATCGGCTGCACGTCGCCCTCCTCTTGTTGTTGTGATGCCATCGGAGTGTGCCACGCTTGACGGTAGTTAACATATTAATTATAACGTTAACAACTTAACGAACTGCCTATGCAGCCGTCGTCACCGCCAGGAGAAACGCATGAGCCGTACCCTGCATGATGTTGCCAGCGGCACCCTGTTCGGCGTTGCGCTGAACTACCAGGGCCTGCTGGACCAACATCTCGCCGCCTTCGCGCAGGCGCCCTACCAGAAGCCGCCGACCAAGCCGGTGTTATTCATCAAGACGCCCAACACCCGCAATGCCCATGGCGGCGTGGTGTTGCAGCCTGCAGGCGAGCGTCTGCAACCGGGCCCGGCGCTGGGCGTGGTGATCGGCCAGCGCGCCAGCCGCGTCAGCCTGGACAATGCCATGGCCCACGTGGCCGGGTATGTGGTGGTCAACGAATTCAGCCTGCCGGAAGACAGCTACTACCGCCCTGCCGTCAAAGCCAAATGCCGCGATGGGTTTTGCGCCTTGGGCCCGCAAGTGATTGCCCGGGATCAAGTGGCCAACCCCAACGAGCTGGCCCTCAAGCTCTTCGTCAATGGCGAGCTGCGCCAGCAAAACTCCACCGCCCATTGGGTGCGCGACATCCCACAATTGATCGCCGAGATCAGCGAGTTCATGACCCTGCATCCCGGTGACGTGCTGATCACCGGTACACCGGAGGGCCGCGTGGATGTGCAGCCGGGTGATCGTGTTGAAGTTGAAATCACTGGCGTCGGCCGCCTGCTCAATATCGTTCAGGCGGAGGCACTGGCATGAAGCGCGCACGTATCCGTTTTGAAGGTCAGATCCATGCCGTGCAGGTAGACGACGATCACAGCGTGCGCCTCAGCGATGGCCGGCGGCTTGCCGAAGATCAGGTGCAATGGCTGCCGCCCGCCACCGGCAACATGTTCGCCCTGGGCTTGAACTACGCCGATCACGCCGCCGAACTGGCCTTCACACCGCCGACCGAACCGCTGGCCTTTATCAAGTCGGTCGGCACCTACACCGGTCACCGCCAAGTCACCTGGCGCCCGGACAACGTCGCCTACATGCACTACGAGTGCGAACTGGTGGCGGTGATCGGCAAGACCGCGCGCAACGTCAAGCGCGCCGACGCCCTGGACTACCTGGCCGGTTACACGGTGTGCAACGACTACGCGATCCGCGACTACCTGGAAAACTACTACCGCCCCAACCTGCGGGTTAAAAACCGCGACGCCACCACCCCGGTGGGCCCCTGGATCGTCGACGTGGCCGATGTGCCCGACCCAGGCAACCTGAAGTTGCGCACCTGGATCAACGGCGAGTTGCGCCAGGAAGGCAGCACCCAAGACATGATTTTCGATATCCCCTACCTCATCGAATACCTGTCCAGCTTCATGACCCTGCAACCCGGCGACATGATCGCCACCGGCACGCCCGAGGGCCTGGCCGATGTGGTGCCGGGCGATGAAGTGGTGGTGGAAGTCGAAGGCGTGGGCCGCCTGGTCAACCGTATTGTCAGTGAGACGGAGTTTTTCTCCGTGCGCAAAGAGGCTTGAGCACCATGATCAAACACTGGATCAACGGCCGTGAGGTCGAGAGCAAAGACGTATTCATCAACTACAACCCCGCCACCGGCGAGGCCATCGGCGAAGTCGCCAGCGGTGGTGCCGATGAAGTCGCACAAGCCGTGGCGGCGGCCAAGGAGGCGTTTCCCAAGTGGGCCAACACCCCGGCCAGGGAGCGCGCACGCTTGATGCGCAAGCTCGGCGAATTGATTGAACAGAACGTGCCTCGCCTGGCCGAACTGGAAACCCTCGACACCGGTTTGCCAATTCACCAGACCAAGAACGTGTTGATCCCACGGGCCTCGCACAACTTCGACTTTTTCGCCGAAGTCTGCACCCGCATGGACGGCCACAGTTATCCGGTGGATGACCAGATGCTCAACTACACCCTGTACCAGCCGGTAGGCGTGTGCGGGTTGGTGTCGCCATGGAACGTGCCGTTCATGACCGCCACCTGGAAGACCGCACCGTGCCTGGCGCTGGGCAATACCGCCGTATTGAAAATGTCGGAGCTGTCGCCACTGACCGCCAATGAACTGGGACGCCTGGCGGTGGAAGCCGGGATCCCCAACGGCGTGCTCAATGTGATCCAGGGCTACGGCGCGACCGCTGGTGATGCACTGGTACGCCATCCGGATGTACGGGCGATTTCCTTTACCGGCGGCACTGCCACTGGCAAGAAAATCATGCAGACCGCCGGCCTGAAAAAGTACTCCATGGAGCTGGGCGGCAAGTCGCCGGTGCTGATTTTTGAAGACGCCGACCTGGAGCGCGCCCTCGACGCCGCACTGTTCACGATCTTCTCCCTGAACGGCGAGCGGTGCACCGCCGGTAGCCGGATCTTTATTCAGGAAAGCGTCTACCCGCAATTTGTCGCCGAGTTCGCGGCGCGGGCCAAGCGTCTGATCGTAGGCGACCCGCAGGACCCCAAGACCCAGGTCGGTTCGATGATCACCCAGGCCCATTACGACAAGGTCACCGGCTACATCAAGATCGGTCTGGAGGAAGGCGCCACGCTGCTGGCCGGCGGCCTGGAGCGCCCGGCCAACTTGCCGGCGCACCTGAGCCGCGGCCAGTTTATCCAGCCGACGGTGTTTGCCGATGTGAACAACCGGATGCGCATCGCCCAGGAAGAAATCTTTGGTCCGGTGGTGTGCCTGATCCCGTTCAAGGACGAAGCCGAAGCGCTGCAACTGGCCAACGACACCGAATACGGGCTGGCGTCCTATATCTGGACCCAGGACATCGGTAAGGCCCATCGGCTGGCGCGCGGTATTGAGGCGGGCATGGTATTTATCAACAGCCAGAACGTGCGCGATTTGCGTCAGCCCTTTGGCGGGGTGAAAGGCTCGGGCACCGGGCGCGAGGGTGGCCAGTACAGCTTTGAAGTGTTTGCCGAGATCAAGAACGTGTGTATTTCCATGGGCAGTCATCACATTCCGCGCTGGGGTGTGTAGCCCAGGATCAAACAAGCCTCCTGTGGGAGCGGGGCTTGCCCGCGATGCAGACACCGCGGTCCTTCAGCCGTACCGAGTCGATGCAATCGCAGGCAAGCCAGCTCCCACAGGGACCTCACAAGCCTTACAAGAATAATTATTCAGGAGAATCATCATGGGCGAAGTGGTTCTGGCAGCGAAGATCTGCCACGTACCGTCGATGTACCTGTCGGAACTGCCCGGCAAGCATCACGGCTGTCGCGAAGCGGCGATTGCCGGGCACAAGGAAATCGGCCGGCGCGCCCGCGAACTGGGGGCCGACACCGCCGTGGTGTTCGACGTGCACTGGCTGGTCAACAGCGGTTATCACGTCAACTGTGGCGAGCAGTTCCAGGGCACCTACACCAGCAACGAGCTGCCGCACTTCATCAAGAACATGGATTACGCCTACCCCGGCTGCCCCGAGTTGGGCGAACTGATCGCCGCCGAAGCCAACCTGGCCGGCGTGCGCAGCATGGCCCATAACATCCCGAGCCTGGAGCTGGAATACGGCACGCTGGTGCCCATGCGTTACATGCACATGGGCGTGCCCGAGGATGAGAAATTCAAGGTGATTTCCATTGCCGCCTGGTGTGCCTGGCATCGTCTGGAAGACAGCTTCGCCTTTGGCGCCGCCGTGCGCCGAGCCATAGAAAAGAGTGACCGCAAAGTGCTGGTGCTGGCGTCCGGCTCGTTGTCCCACCGTTTTTCCGACGACCGCCAGGCCGAAGCGAATATCCACAACTGGACCCGTGAGTTTGACAAGCAGGTAGACCTGCACGTGGTCGAGATGTGGCAGCAAGGCCGCTTCAAAGAGTTCTGCGCGATGCTGCCGGACTACGCCGAACACTGCTTTGGCGAAGGCAAGATGCACGACACCGCCATGCTCCTGGGCCTGCTGGGTGGGCCGGACTATGCCCAGCCGGCCGAGATCATCACGCCGCCGTTCGGCAGTTCGGGCACTGGCCAGATCAACGCGATTTTCCCGCTGTAGCTTTGGGAGAAACCTATGCCGCACTTTATCGCTGAGTACACCGACAACCTTGAACCTCAGGCCGATTTGCCTGGCCTGTTTGAAAAAATCCACCGCGTGCTGGGCGACAGTGGCGTGTTTCCGTTGGGCGGCATCCGTAGCCGTGGTGTGCCCCTGGACACCTGGCGCATGGCCGACGGCAAGCATGACTACGCCTTCGTGCACATGACCCTCAAGGTCGGCCACGGCCGCGACCTGGCCACGCGCCAGGCGGTGGCCGAAGCCGTGTTCGCGGTGATCACCGCGCACTTCGCCCAATTGCAGGCGCAGCGGTTGTTGGCGCTGTCGTTCGAGATGGTCGAGTTGCACCCACAGCTCAACTTCAAGCAGAACAATGTGCATGCGTTTCTGAATAACGCGGCGGGATAAAAACCTGCCCTCCCCTCACGGCCACTCAGACAAAAAGTACAACATCATGAGCACAGCCCACTCCACTGCAAGCCTGCGGCTTGCCGAGCACGACCGCACCCATCGTTTGGTGACCTGGCGCCTGATGCCCTTGTTGCTGGTGTGTTACCTGTTCGCCCACCTGGACCGTATCAACATCGGCTTCGCCAAGATGCAGATGAGCCACGACCTGCAGTTCAGCGACACGGTGTACGGCTTCGGCGCCGGGCTGTTCTTCATTGCCTATGCGCTGTTCGGCGTGCCCAGCAACATGGCCCTGGACCGGGTCGGACCACGACGCTGGATCGCCTGCCTGATGGTGGTGTGGGGCCTGCTCTCCACCGGCATGTTGTGGGTGGAAAGTGCTAGGGGCTTCTACGTGCTGCGCTTTTTGCTGGGGGTGGCCGAAGCCGGATTTTTCCCGGGGATTCTGGTGTTTCTCAACCGCTGGTACCCGGCGCGGCGACGTGCCCAGGTCACCGCCTTGTTTGCCATTGCCGTGCCCATGGCCGGGGTGTTGGGCGGGCCGATTTCCGGGGCGATCCTGGAGAACTTCCACGACGTGGGCAGCCTGCGCGGCTGGCAATGGATGTTCCTGATCGAAGGTGCGCCCGTGGTACTGCTGGGGCTGGTGGTGCTCAAGTGCTTGCCGGACAGTTTCGAAGTGGTGCACTGGTTGAGCAGCGAACAAAAACAGCAACTGCGTACCCAGTTGAGCAACGAAGAACAGCGCAAGACCATCACCTCGTTCAGCGGCATCCTGCGGGACCCGCAAGTGTGGCTGCTGGTGGCCGTGTACTTTGCGGTGATGCTGGCGGTCAACACCCTGGCGTTCTGGATGCCGACCCTGATCCACGGCGCCGGCATCGGCCGCGACAGTCAGGTCGGCTTGCTCAGCGCCGTGCCCTACCTGGCCGGCTGCTTCTTCATGCTCGGCTGCGGGCGCTCGTCCGATCGCCAGCGCGAGCGTCGCTGGCATTTATGCGTGCCCCTGCTGATGGCCGCTGTCGGCATTGCCGTCGCGGGCCTGGCGCCCGGCAATGCGCTGCTGGTGATGAGCGGGTTGGTGGTCGCCGGCATGGGCGCCAGCGCGGCGCTGCCGATGTTCTGGCAACTGCCGCCGGCGTTTCTTTCCAATACCACTCAGGCGGCGGGCATCGCCATGATCAGCTCGTTCGGCAGCATCGCCGCGTTCCTCGCGCCCTACCTGATCGGCTGGATGCGCGACGCCACCCAGAGCGCCAGCCTGGCCCTGTACGTACTCGCCCTGTTTATCGCCCTCGGTGGCCTGCTGGTGCTGCGCACTCAGGCCGCCATCGTCAACCCACACTAGAGACCGTTGCCATGCTCGACTCCCAGCAAATCCTCGCGGCCGCCGCCCACCTGGACCGCGCCGAACGCAGCCGCGAACAGGTGCGTCAGTTTTCCCTCGACTACCCCGGCATCACCCTCGAGGATGCGTACGCCATCCAGCGCGAATGGGTTGCGCAAAAGATCAAGAACGGGCGCACGCTCAAGGGCCACAAGATAGGCCTCACTTCACGGGCCATGCAGGTTTCTTCGAACATCACCGAGCCCGACTACGGCGCCCTGCTCGATGACATGTTTTTCGACGAAGGCAGTGATATTCCCTTCGAACGCTTCATCGTGCCGCGTGTGGAAGTGGAACTGGCGTTCATCCTTGGCAAGCCGCTCAAGGGCCCCAACTGCACGGTGTTCGATGTGCTCGATGCGAGCGAATGGGTGATTCCCGCGCTGGAGATCATCGACGCACGCATCCAGCAGGTCGACCCACAGACCAACGCCACCCGCAAGGTGTTCGATACCATCTCCGACAACGCCGCCAATGCCGGCGTGGTACTCGGTGGCCGGGCTGTGCGCCCCACCGAGATCGACCTGCGCAAAGTGCCGGCGGTGCTGTATCGCAATGGCGTGATCGAAGAGTCCGGCGTCTCGGCGGCAGTGCTCAACCACCCGGCCAAGGGCGTGGCGTGGCTGGCCAACAAGCTGGCGGCGCATGACGTCACCTTACTGCCGGGCCAGGTGATTCTCGGCGGCTCGTTTACCCGCCCGGTGGCCGCCCGCCCCGGGGATACCTTCCACGTCGACTACGACCTGCTCGGTTCGATCGCCTGTCGCTTCGTCTGAACACTGGAGGATTGTCATGGACATGCCTGTCAACCGCTTCAAACAACGCCTGCACAACGGCGAGGTGCAGATCGGCCTGTGGCTTGGCCTCGCCAATGCCTATAGCGCCGAGTTGGCCGCCAATGCCGGTTTCGACTGGCTGTTGATCGACGGCGAACATGCGCCCAACCACCTGCCGGGGATGCTTGCGCAATTGCAGGCCATCGCGCCCTACCCCAGCCAGGCGCTGATTCGCCCGGTGGTCGGCGACACGGCATTGATCAAGCAACTGCTGGATATCGGCGCGCAGACGCTGCTGGTGCCCATGGTCGAAAGCGCTGCCCAGGCCCAAGAACTGGTGCGCGCCCTGCACTACCCACCCCAGGGTATTCGCGGCGTCGGCAGTGCCCTGGCCCGTGCTTCGCGCTGGAACAGCATCACCGACTACCTCGACCAGGCCGACGCGCAGATGTGCCTGCTGGTGCAGATTGAAAACCGCGAGGGCCTGGCCAATCTGGACGCTATCACCGCCGTCGAAGGCGTGGACGGTGTGTTCATCGGCCCGGCGGACTTGAGTGCGGCCATGGGGCATCGCGGTAACCCCGGGCATCCTGAAGTGCAGGCGGCGATTGAAGACGCCATTGTGCGCATCGTTCAAGCGGGCAAGGCGGCGGGGATTCTCAGTGCGGATGAACGCCTGGCGCGGCGCTATATCGAACTGGGCGCAACGTTCGTGGCGGTGGGAGTGGATACCACCGTGTTGATGCGCGGGTTGCAAAGCCTGGCCGGGAAGTTCAAAGACGTACCGGTGGCTGCCAATACCGGTGGTGTCTACTGAGCTCCCACAGTTGACCGGCGGTGGTTCAGTCATTAGTTCAGCGCTTGATGTTCTTCAAGTCATCCAGCAACCCCAGCAAGGTCTGGAATTTCTCTTCGCCAAGCTGATCCTGCAAACGCTGGTAGTTGGCCTCCATGCACTGGCTCATGGACTCGAAACTCGCCTTGCCCTTGTCTGCCAGGGTGATAAGCACCCGGCGCTGGTCCTGTTCGGCCTTGCGTCGGTGCACCATGCCGGCGGCTTCCATGCGCACCAGCACGCCGGTCATGCTCGGCTTTAGGATGCACGCCAGTTCCGCCAGTTGGTAAATCTCCAGCTCACCGTGCTGTTCGAGGATGCGGATGATGCGCCATTGCTGTTCGGTCAGGCCGTGTTCATTCAGGGACGGGCGGAAAAAACTCATCGCGGCCTCACGCGCTTGCAGCAAGGCCAGGGTCAGGGATTGTCGAGGTTTGGACATAGGATCAGGGTCACGAAGTATTTAGTTAATAATTTAACGAAACTCTAACATTACCCGCCAGCGAGCGCGCTATAACTTGTGTGTGCCCTCGCCCGTGGCGCGCTGAATCAAAAACCCGGGCACGCAGGATCAAGACTTCCAGCCCGTCAGGGGCCCTAATGGAGGCATCCGCTTTAGCGCCTCCCTTCACTTTTTCAGGCTGCGCCATGATCAACATCGAAACCCCTACGTATTACACCGCCACCAAGAAATACAACCTCAGCTTCCCCACCCTGGAGCAAGACATCGACGCGGACGTCGTGGTGATCGGTGGCGGCTTTTCCGGGATCAACACCGCGCTGGAACTGGCGGAAAAAGGCATCACCAATATCGTGGTGCTTGAAGCGCGCTACCTGGGCTTTGGCGGCACCGGCCGCAACGGCGGGCAGATCATGGCGGGCATCGGCCATGACCTGGAGAAGATCAAGAAGGACGTGGGCGAAGATGGGCTGCGCCAGGTGTTCGAGATCAGCGACCTGGGCGCCGACATCATCAAGAACCGCATCGCCAAGTACAACATCGATGCCGATTTCTGCCACGGCTACGGCTATATGGGCTTCAACGCTCGCCAGGAAAAAACCCTGCGCGCCTGGGAGAAGGACTTCAAGTCGGTCAACAGCCAGCATGAAATCCGCTTTCTCGGCGGCTCGGATGTGCAGCAGATCATCGGTTCCAACGCCTACACCAGTGCGCTGCTGCACATGGGCGGCGGGCATGTGCATTCGCTGAACCTGCTGCTGGGCGAGGCCACCGCGCTGGCCGGCCATGGGGTAAGGATTTTTGAGAACAGCCCGGCCCTGGAGGTCAGCTACGGCGAACGCATCACCGTGCGCACCGGGCGCGGTTCGGTACGCGCCGGCAAGTTGCTGTGGGCCTGTGACAGCTTTCTCAACAAGCTCGAACCGGAACTGCACCGCTCGACCATCAACACCTACGCTTTCCAGATGATGACCGAGCCGTTGTCCGAAGAATTGATACAGCGCATCAGCCCGATCCGTGGCGCCTACAGCGATATCCGCCCGGTGATCGACTACTACCGCGTAACCAATGAAAACCGCCTGCTGTTCGGCGCCGCGACGCCTTTGGTCGAGCATATTCCCGGCGACCTGAAAGCCTGGAACCGCCACCTGATGCTGAAGATTTTCCCCTACCTCAAGGACGTGAAAATCGACCTGGCCTGGGGCGGCCCGATGGCGTGCAGCCCGAATCTGTTCCCGCAGATCGGCACCTTGCCGGGGCGCAGCAATGCGTTTTTCGTGCAGGGCTATTCAGGCTTTGGCGTCACGCCCAGCCACATCATCTGCAAGGTCCTGGCCGAAGGTATGAGCGAAGGCTCGGCGCGCTATGACCTGGTCAGCTCGATCCGCCGCCCGACCATCATCGGCAAGGACGCAATTCGCCCTCTGCTGCTGACGGCGGGCAAATCCTGGCACCAATTGTCCGGCTACTGGAACGGACGTCGTTGATTCGCTTTTTTTCACTCATCAGGAACCACTGCCATGACCCTCACCACCGTCAAACATAACGTCCAGCTGTCGGAACTCGATGCCTGGGGCACCGTGGCCGACCTCGGCTCACAGATCCTTGAAGGCGAGGTGCGCGCCTTCGGCAAGATGACATTCGGCGCACCTACCGATGCGGTCAGCAGCGCTTACTTCGGCACCACCCGGGGCAAATTCCGCATGGTCTACCCGTTCGCCGAACAAGCCACGGTGGTCACCGGCGAGGTGATACTCACCGATGAGTCCACCGGCCAGTCCACCCGCTACAAGGCCGGTGACAGCTGGTTTGTGACCAAGGGCACGCCGGTGCTGTGGGAAGTGGTCAGCGAGAGTTTCGTCAAACACTACTTCGCCGTTGTTTAAGGAGCCTTGCCATGAGCACTTCTTCTGACTGGATCACCGTGGGCGCCCTGGCCGACGGTTTTGCACCCGAAGCGTTCATCCTGCCGAACCTCGCCGACCTGGCTGGCCAGACCTTCACTCTGCACTTTGCCAATGGCTGGCAGATCGAGCATCGCTTCGAACAGGAGCGCCTGGCCTGGCACGCCGCCGACGGACACTCCAGCGGTAGTGCAGCCTACCGCGCCAGCTCGATTCGCCCGGGCCTGTACCTGGTGGACTTCATCAAGCATGAGGCCGGGCAAAGCTGGTCGATCAGCCTGGTGCTGGACACGCCAACTTCCTCCTTTACCGCGGTGATTGGCCGTATGCCGGAGCCGGCAGAGACCCACGAAGGTCTTTACCACCGCGCCCTGGCCGGCAAACCGCTGACCTCGGTGCACGCCGAGTTCCTCCACGGCAGCCTCGACCGGCCGTGGCAGGAGGGCCATTGCCTGCACGCCCGCACCGAGGAACTGGTGGGCCTGCGCAACCACTACCGCTACAGCCCCAGCGAGGTCTACGAGCACATCTACCTCAACCCGCAGTTCTACGCCTGGCAATGCCTTGAGGGTGTGGAGAAAGGCTTGTGCGACACCGACCGCTGCCATTACTACAAGATCGCCGAGCAGCTGTACCTGTTCGTCTGGCAGGAGAAGATCGTGCCCACCCTCGGCCTGGTGCTGATCGACCTGCAACAACACCGCAGCGACGGCAAGATCTTCGGCTATGCGGGGGCATCCTTCGACGCGCTGTCGAACTTCCCGATCAGTTCCTATTGCCAGGTGCTCAACCGCACGGAGTACCCCCGTGACTGAGGCGCGCACGGTGGTGATCACCGGGGCCGGCACCGGCATCGGCGCCGCCTGTGCCCGGCTGTACGCGCAGGAAGGCGCACGGCTGGTACTGATCGGCCGGCGCCGCGAGCCACTGGAACAGGCGGCGCAGGCCAGCGGCGGCCTGATCCTGGTGGGCGATGCCGCCTGCCCCGACACCTGGGAGGGCTTTATCCGCGAGATTCACGCCCACTACGGGCGTATCGATGTACTGCTGGCGTGTGCCGGCGGTCATGGCCTGGGCAGCGCGACCCAGACCAGCCCGTCTACGTGGGAAGCGGCGCTGCGCAGCAACCTGGACAGCGCGTTCTACAGTGCCCGCGCCTGCCTGCCGCTGTTGCAGGAAAGCGCCGGCAGTGTCGTGCTGATCGGCTCCATCGCCTCGCTCGCGGCGGGGCCCGAGGTGTGCGGCTACACCACGGCCAAACATGCGTTACTCGGGCTCAATCGCTCGCTGGCACGGGACTACGGCCCCCACGGCGTGCGCGTGAACGCGGTGTGCCCGGGCTGGGTGCACACGCCGATGGCCGATGCCGAGATGCAGCCGTTGATGGAGGCGTACGGCGACACCTTGCAGCAAGCGTACGAGCGCGTGTGTGCCGATGTGCCGCTGCGCCGCGCCGCTCGGGCCGAAGAGATCGCCAAGGTATGCCGCTTCCTGGCCAGCGACGACGCATCGATCATTACCGGGGCGACCTTGGTGGCGGACGGTGGGTCCAGCATCGTCGACATGCCGACGCTGGCGTTTACGCGCCTGGAGCCTGCTCATGCCCAATGACCTGGATTTCAGCGGCCAAGTCGTGCTGGTCACCGGCGGCGCCCAAGGGATTGGCCTGGGTATCGTCCAAGCCTTTGCCGAACGCGGTGCGCGGGTGGTGATTGCTGATCGCCTGCTGGAACAAGCTGAAAGGGTGGCCGCTGGGTTGTGCGCGCAGGGCTATCAGGTCGAGGCCGTGGGCGTTGACCTGGCGCAAGCCGAGGCGGTATTCGCCTGCGTTAAAGGGTTGGCGCAGCTGGATATTGTGGTGCACAACGCCGGGTATTTCCCTCTGACAGCCTTTGCCGACATCACCCCGGCGATCTTGCAACGCACCTTGGCGGTAAACCTTTCGGCGCTGTTCTGGCTGACCCAGGCGGCGTTACCGATGTTTCGCGCGCAAGGCCGGGGTTGCGTGCTGGTGACGTCTTCGGTCACCGGCAACCGGGTGGGTTATCCGGGGCTGAGCCACTATGCGGCGTCAAAGGCTGGGGTGAATGGGTTTATCCGCAACGCGGCGTTGGAACTGGCGCCGTTGAATGTGCGGGTCAATGGCGTGGAACCGGGCATGATCGCCACGCCGGCGATGAGCAACCTGGGCGATGCCGCGCTGAATGAGAGCATCGCCAGCCGTGTGCCACTGGGGCGTTTGGGCGCGGCTGCGGATATTGCCGGCGCGATGCTGTTTCTGGCTTCTGACCTGGCTGGCTATATCACCGGGCAGACCTTGGTGGTCGATGGTGGCTCCACCCTGCCCGAATAACGGGGACCCATGTGGGAGGGGGCTTGCTCCCGATAGCGATGGTTCAGTCAAATATCCAATGGCTGACACACTGCTATCGGGAGCAAGTCGAATCGTCGCACCGCCCCTCCCACATTGGATCTCCTGCAGCCTGAAGGACCTGTTTATGCCCCCACCGCCTGCAACCGGCTGGAGCGAAAATCCTTGGGCGACACCTCGAACTGCTTCTTGAACGACCGGCTGAAGTGCGCCGAGTCGGTAAAGCCCCACTTGTAGGCAATCGAGGTGATCGACTCGCTACGCAGGAACGGGTTGGTCAAGTCGTCCGCACTGCGTTTGAGCCGCGCCCGCTGAATGTAGCGGCAGACGCTGTCGTCCTGTTCCTCGAACAAACGGTACAGGTGCCGCACCGAGATATTCAGGCGGTTGGCCAGGCCAATCGGGCTCAGGCCAGGCTGGCCCAATGACTCATCAATGACCTTTTGCACATAGCTGCGCAGATTATTGCCCTGCAACGCAGCAACGCCCTCGCGGCACTCATCGCCCTGCTCCAGCGCCGAGCCCAGCAGCGACACAAAGGCCGCCTGCAGCGCGTCCACTTGCGTGGCGTCGTCATCAGTGTCGTCCTTGCACAGCTGATCCATCAACACATGCAACATACGCCCACAGGCTTTGGTCGAGGAGATCTTGCCGAACGCCAGCGCCTGGCCGCCCAGGTGCTTGCACACCTCGGTGCGCGGCAACGACAGCGAGGCATGTTCGATCAAACCAAAGGGGGTGATTTCGATGGAGCCCACCGAGTCCATCAACAGCATCTCGCCGGGGGCCAGCTGCACGGTCTGCTCGTTTTGGGTGATCTGCGAATAGCCGCTGCGCTGGCTGACCAGGAAGCACTCCTGGTCATTGTCGTGATCGGCGTGGTGCGTCGGGCGTTTGATCAGCCCGGCATTGGTGCGCAGGATGGCCAAGCCACGAGGCAAGTTGTGGATCTCGCCAATAAACAGCGAACGGTTGAAGGCCAGTTCGGTATCGAAGTGGCCGCACGCGGCGCGCAGTTCGCGGTTCCAGCTGTCGAGCCCGTCGGGTGCATGCTGTGGGATGCTCATGGGGGTGTCTCCGCAGTGGCGTTCTTTTTGTTGTTCTGATGCAATAGTTAACATGTTATCTATATGCACGCAACAACAACCTGTTTGCCCTTTGCAGAAGCACTAATGATGCCAAACGGTATGTGGGAGCAAGCCCCCTCCCACAGAGGTGCGTCATTGGTTTCACAGGCCAGACATCACCCGCTGCAACCCACCTATGGCTGCCAATAGATACCTGCGTTGCTCGGTGCTCAACGCAATGTAACGCCGAAACGCAGGCATCCGATTGACCACCTCACTCCCGCCCATATGCTCCAGGCGCACACACCATTGCCGGTCCTTGAGATCAATGCGCAGGCGCTTGAAATCCAGCGGCATCAGCGCCTGGAACAACCCGCTGTCGGCCAGCAAACGCGACTGTAGCTCACACGCCAGAGCCTGGCTGCCGGAGCGCCGGCGCACGCGGATACCGTTGCGCCGAATAGCGCCGCCATGGTGCACCTCGAAGCTGCCAGCGCCACTCGCTGAAGCAGGTACGCGCAGGACGCACTCGGTCAGCACCAGGTGCATCAACAACTGCGACTCGGTGCGCTCGAAAATCTCGAAGCTCACACCGTCCACTTCAAGCGTCGCCAGGCCCAGATCACGCCGCAAGCGCGCCAGGGTCACCCCAGGTCGATAACCGCTCGGTGCACGGTCTGCGCTGAACAGCTCATACAGTTTTTGCCGCAAAGTCGTTATAACCGTCATGGGCAGGCCCCGGTTCGTGGCTGAATTCCTTGGCCAACACCTCCTCAACGCAGGCGGGCTTGAAGGGGTTGACCTTCTGCACCACCAGGGTCCAGAACAACGCATAGGTGGCGGTCACGCCGAGCATCACCCCAAACGGCACATAAATGTCGGCCGGGTTCATGCCTGGCGGGGTGATAAACCACATGCCCAGCAGGATGCCGATGCTCGACACGACCTGCGGCAGCGGGAACCACGGCGAACGGTACGCCCGGGGCAAATCCGGACGGCGAATGCGCAGGATCACCACCGACAACGTCACCAGCAGGTAGGCAAAACTCCACGCGCACACCGCCGCCAGCACCAGGTGCATGATGTTGTCGGTGTTGCCGCCCAGGTACAGCGCATGCAGGCACGGGATCAGCATGGCCACCAGGATGCACAGCAGCGGTGTCTTGAAGCGCGGGTGCAGGTAGGTGAACACCTTCGGCAACGCGCCATCCACCGCCATGCCGTAGAGGATGCGCGGAACACCGGCCATCAAGGTATTGATAGTCGCAGCACCGGCGAAGAGAAAACCGATACCCAGCCACAGCGGCCCGATCTGCCCCATCACCTGCTCGGCGAACCGTGGGATGGCCATGGGTGTATCCAACAGGTGCACGCCGGAGGCGGCGTCGAGCACCACGTTTTCCACCTGGCGTTTCATCGCGGCGCCATAGATGAACATGCATGTCGCCACGCCCATCAGCCCGAGCATCATCGCCCGTGGCATGACCTTGGCCGATTGGCGCAGGTCAGGTGCCAGCGGGGTGACGAACTCGCAGCCGACGAACATGAACATCGCCATGCCCACCAGCGACAGCACGGTGACCAGGTCGGTGCCCACCAGTGATTCCCCGAACCAGCCATCCAACTGCACCGCCGGCGCGGCGATCAGGCCCAGCACGCCGAACACCATCAGGGTGGTCCACATGCCGAACGTAAGGATGATCTCTGCGCGGCCAAAGGCGCTGACCCCGAAGGCGTTCAGCACCCCGAACACCAGCACGAACCCCACGCCCAGCAGCCACGAGCCGCCGGCCGATTCTGCCAGGGTATTGAGGTGTTCGAAGTTCACCAGGGCCATGACCCCGGCGAGGATGGTTTCGGCGGTACCGGCGAACACATGCACGATCAGATACGCCGACAAAGTGCCGGTAATCGCAAAGAACCGGCCCATGCCGCAGTTGATGTAGTCGTACACCGAGCCCGTGGTGGGCAGTATCGAGGCGGCCTCGGCGAAGGTGGTCGCCTGGGCCAGCATCATCACCACGGCGATCAGCATCGCCAGGGCAAAGGCGCTGCCGCCAATGCCAAAACCCATGGTGGCGGTGAGGATCACCGGGCTTGCCATGATCAGCCCGATGGTGCTGGCCAACGCGGTGGGGAAACCTACCGTGCCCCGGTTGAGGTGCGCGGTGAGTCGGTCGTTGATCGACATGGTGGGGTCCTCGAAAGCGGTTTTTTTAGTGTGTCGGCACTCTGCGCCCCACCTGGCTCGATCGTCTTGCCCCTGTCTGCCGAAGGTTTTGTTGCTGCCTGCCACGGCGTATCGCCTGGCGGCCAGGGTCAACTGCCTGGCACGCATATGAAAGACTTGGCCTGCGACCGCTCGCCCTAATGCGCCCTCACTCTTAACCAAGATGGGGACAATAACAATGGAGCACACACTGAAAAACCGCCGCCTGCGCCAGGCGGTCGGCCTCGGCATTGCACTGCTGGTCGGCCAGGCCCAGGCCATCGAGTTGTATGCCGATACCGACACCCAGGTCACCGGCAACTTCCTTGCCGTCTACGGCCTGTTCAACAGCCCGAAGAACTACGATGGCCGCAGCGGCGGCTCCACCTGGCGCGAGGGGTTCATCAAGTACGGCCTGAGCGTCGAGCAGAGCCTGGGCAACCTGGGCGGCGTATACGGCACGGCGAACCTGGTGAGTTCCGGCACCTGGGGCGACGGCGATGCGTCGGGGTTGACCAACGGCACCGAGCGCACCACCAAGTTTGACGAAGCGTTCGCCGGCTGGCGCTCCGGCGAGCTGTTCCCGGCGCTGGGCAAGGATGGCGTGGACCTGTCGTTTGGCCGCCAGATCATCCTGTTGGGCGACGGCTTCATCATCAACGACGACGGCCCCAACCTCGGCAACGGCGTAGGCGACGGCGAGTTCAATCGCGGCGGCGCCTACTACATTGCCGCGCGCCATGCCTTCGACAAGACTGCGGTGATTCGCCTGGGTGGCAAGGACGGCGTGCATGGCAGCCTGATGTGGATCAAATCCGACAACCGCGCCCAGGCCCTGACCGAGATGGCCGCCGGCACCCTGGAGTACAGCGCCGCGCCGGGCACCCTGGGGCTGACTTACATTCACGGCATCGATGTGGACGAGCGCTTCGCCACCGACCTGCAGCGCCAGCGCAAAGGCATGAACCTCTATAGCCTGCGCGGTGCCGGCAATGCAGGTATCGACAACGCGCACCTGGCTTTCGAACTGGCCCGCCAGGACAGGCGCGACAGCCAGCAAAACGCCGGTTACGTCGAAGCCGGCTACACCTTTGCCCACCTGCCCTGGTCACCGGACCTGACCTACCGCTACGCACGTTATTCGAAAAACTGGGATGGCATGTTCTCAGGCTTCAACCGTGGCTACGGCACCTGGGTGCAGGGCGAAGTGGCGGGCAACTATTCAGGCCCATTCAACAGCAACACGGCGGTGCAGCACGTAGCGCTCAAGGTCAAGCCGCTGGGCAACATCACCCTCGGCGCACTGTTCTTTGACTACAACACCGTCAGCACCCGCGGCCAGTTGAACCTGGATGGTCGCGAACTGGACCTGTACGCCGAATGGGCCGTGAACGAGCACCTGATCATCACGCCGCTGCTGGGCCTGTACAAACCCGATAAAGCGGCCGACACCGGCGGTAACCAGGTCGGCGGCAACGGCACCAATGTCTACAGTCAGCTGGTGGTGGCCGTGCCGTTCTGAACCACCTCGGGCGCGCAGGGAGGCAGCGCCCGGACCTCGGCGTAGGCGCCCTGGTGGTAGAGCAACGGCGCACGGCCGAAGTCATCGAACGCCACCACCTTGCCGATCATGATCCAGTGATCGCCGCCATCGATCTGCTGGTACTTCTCACAGTGAAAGCGCGCCGAGCAATCGGCGAACACCGGCGAGCCGCCCTCACCCGGCTCGTACTCGATCAGGGCGAAGCGATCTTCACGGGGGCGCGCAAAGTTGTTGGACAGGTGCACCTGGTCCGCCGCCAGCACATTCACCGCAAAATGACTGGCCTCCTCGAACACTGCATGGCTGTTGGAGCGCTTGTCGATGCTCCACAGCACCAGCGGTGGGTCTAGGGACACCGAGTTGAAACTGTTGGCAGTCACGCCGACCTTGTGCCCGGAAGCGGTGGCGGCAGTGACCACCGTCACACCGGTGGCGAAGTTGCCGAGGGCGCGGCGAAAGGCCCGTGGGTCGAAAACGTCAGACATGCAAGACTCCCAGGTGGCCGCGAGTGGCCGCCCTTATTGTTATGGGTGATAGGCGCGGCTACACCATGCTCGGGTCGGGTTCCAGGCCCATCAGCTCACGGCCGAGGATCTGCGCGCACACGTCGTAGTCGGTATAGGCATGGGCGCCTGTCATATGGGAATCGCGGAACAGGCGCTGCATCTCGTTGTGCTCGAACCAGGCATTCCCGCCCGCAGCGGCGAACAGGCGGTCTACCGCGTCGATGCACATCTTGGTGGCGTAACCCTGATTGGTGCGCCAGAACGCCAGGGTTTCCCGCGTGGGATAACGGTGGGCGGCGCTGTGTTCGGCGTGTTCCTGCCAGGTTTTTTCCAGGAACGCTCGGGCGGCGGCGACCTGGTGGGTGGACTCGGCCAGGCGCATCAACGCCGGGGTGGCTGCGCCGACGGCGGCACCGGTGTAGGCGCGCACCCGCGTCCTGGTTTTTTCGCGAAACACCTCAAGCATACGCTCGGCCACACCGAGGCTGACGGTGGAGAAGCCACTGGCAAAATATGGCCGATACGGCGCGTAGAAAATCTGGCTGTCGGGGTAGAGGCCAAAGCCTGCGGACTTGCCCTCCATCATGTCCTTGGCCTTCTGGATACGGTGTTCGGGCACCCAGGCGTTGTCGATGATCAGGGTCTTGGTGCCGCTGCCTTTCATGCCAGCGGCGAACCAGTCGTCACGAATCTGATAGTCACTGCGCGGCAACACAGCAAAGCAGTAATCCTGGGTGCCTTCGGCGTTCTGGCGACGGCAGCCGACAATCGCCCACTCGCCATGGTCACAGCCGCTGCTCCAGCCCATCTCACCGCTGAAGTACACCCCGCCCTCGCCCTCGGTCACCCGACCGAACGGCGCAATACTGCTGCTGGCCGTGGCATCCGGGTTGGCACCCCAGATTTCCTGCTGCAACTGGGTCGAGAACAGCGCCAGTTGGTGGCTGTGAGTACACAACAAGCTCATGGCCCAGGCGGTACTGGCGCAACTACCGGCGAGCAAGGCGATGCAGTCGGCGAACTCGGGCAGCGTCAGCTCCAGGCCGCCGAAGGCCTTGGGCTGAAAGGCACGGTGCAGGCCGATGCTTTTGAGCAGGGCGATATTTTCATCCGGTACCTGGCGCAGTTGCTCGGCACGGCTGGCATTCGCGGCAATGGCCGGCAAAAGGGGTTTGAGGTCTTCAAGGAGCGGGTTTGGCTTTTTCATGGAAGGCCCTGCTTATTATTGGAAGTCCGACAGGCGTTCCGGATTGCGGAACGGCGCTGGATGCAGGGCCAGTATCGAACGGGTCGTGCTGGCGGGAAATGCACGTTCGGCAGGCAAGCTTGTACTTTTCACAGGCGCGGCAGGCACAGGCATAAAACCTGGCAGGCACAGTCAAGCCGCTTATTGGTGCGTTGGTTACCCTCGGGTTTTCTTTTGTGAATTGCCAGGAACCTGCCATGAGCGATATCCCGTTGCTGCCTCAAGTCGAAGCCTTTTTGCGTCGCCGCCATGGGCTGTTTATCGACGGTGTCAGCGTGCGCAGCCACGCCGATCAAACCCTGAACGTCATCAACCCTGCCACCGGCCAGGTGATCGCCGAAGTGGCCGACGCAGACCTGGCGGATATCGATGCCGCGGTCGCTTGCGCCAACCGTGGTTTCCAGCAATGGTCCCAGGCCGCGCCCGCGATCCGCGGCAACGTGCTACTCAAATTGGCCGATCTGCTGGAACAGCACCGTGAAGAACTGGCACAGATCGAAACGTGCCAGTCGGGCAAGATCATCCAGATTTCCCGCGCCTTCGAGGTCGATCAGGCCGCGCATTTCCTGCGTTATTACGCCGGCTGGGCCACCAAGCTCAGCGGCCAGACCCTGACCCCATCCCTGCCTTCATTCAATGGCGAGCGCTACACCGCCTTTACCCTGCGCGAGCCGGTGGGCGTGGTGGTTGGGATCGTGCCGTGGAATTTCTCGACCATGATCGCCATTTGGAAACTCGCCTCGGCGCTGGTGACCGGCTGCAGCATCATCATCAAGCCCAGCGAATTCACGCCGCTGACCCTGCTGCGCATCGCTGAACTGGCCATCGACGCCGGGCTGCCGGCGGGTGTGCTGAATGTGCTCACCGGCGGCGGCCATGTCGGCAAGGGGCTGGTGGAACACCCCGGCACGCACAAGGTTTCATTCACCGGCTCAGTGCCCACCGGCATCGCCGTCGGCCGCAGCGCCATGGGCTCCGGCCTCACCCGTGCGACCCTGGAACTGGGCGGCAAGAATGCCGCCGGCTTCCTACCCGATATGGACGTGGACAAGGCAGTGGACGGCATCATCGAAGCGGGCTTTTTGCACTCGGGGCAAATCTGCGCGGCGGCCGAACGCTTTTTCGTGCACCGCTCGCAGATCGACGCCGTGCTGGAAAAACTCAAGACGCGCCTCGGCCGCCTGAACATCGGCTCACCGCTGGACGAACACACCGAATTCGGCCCCGTCACGCACCAGCAGCATCAGCAAAAACTGCTCGGCTACTTCAACCAGGCCCGCGCCGAAAACAACACGATCATCCACGGCGGCCACCTTATCGACCGGCCTGGTTGCTACGTCGAACCCACGGTGATCCTCGCCAACCACCTGCACGACACCCTGCTCAACGAAGAAACCTTCGGCCCCATCGCCACCTTCCTGCCCTACGATGACGAAGACGAACTGCTGGCGCTTATGAACCACGGGCCCTATGGGCTGAGCGCCAGCCTGTGGACCAACGATTTGGGCAAGGCCCTGCGCATGATCCCGGCCATCAAGGCAGGCACCTTGTGGGTGAACATGCACACCTTGCTCGACCCGGCAGTGCCGTTTGGTGGGTGCCGGTCTTCGGGGGTTGGGCGGGAGTTTGGCAGTGCATTTATTGAGGATTACACCGAGCTTAAGTCGGTGATGATTCGGTATTGAGGACTGAGTGCCGGCGACCGGAATCAGGGCTCAGGTTTGGCTGGTGGGCCACGAAACAGATTTCTGGAAATGATGTCGGCCTTCAGCATCTTGAGTTGCAGATGACGGTTTACTGCGCCAACGACTTCCATATAACGGGTGACGTGGCGCTTCCACGTATCGACCAGCAGGAAGGGCACCAAGCCAATCGCAACAAACGGAAGAATAACCACACCGAACAGGATTTTCAGAAGCTCCCAGCACCCTTGCAGCAAATCCACAGGGCCCAAGGTTTTTTCATAATGCAACTTCTTGGTCAGCACGTCGGAAATCAGGTTCGTGCCGATGGCGGCGGTTACAAACGGGAATACAAACAGGAACAGGTTGGAACGGTGTTTCACTTGGTCAAACAGATCACCGCTGATTTTGCCTTTTTCGTGTAGTGAGTGCGCCAGCCCATTGAATGCGTCGATAGAGACCACGGCACATGCGGCAATCGAAATCAGCGCAACGCCGGTCGCCACGACAACTTGCGGCGTGGTGTCTTTGTCAAGAATGAAACCAATCACCGCCATCACCAACACAAAGGCCATCACCAAAAAGCCCAGTTGCACATCCAAGCCAAACAACAACGCGTAATTCATCCGTGAACTCCTCTATTAAGACTAATTAAAACACCCAACTGTCACTGATAAGGAATCAAGCGATCGTGGTCCAGATCCCGCATCAAATCGCTCAACATTTCGCTTTCACTGCGGGGCTCGGTCATGGGGATATACCAGGTCGTGGCCGTCCAGCCACCGCGTTTGTAGGCATAGGTTTTGAGCAGTTGCCCGTCCTTGTACAGCGAGCCGTGCAACTGGCGCTCGTAGGTGTAGGGCACCGGCACGGTCAGCAGCGTCAGCGCGCCGAGTATCGCCGGGAACGCACCGGCACCTTTACCGCCGCGTTGATCGACCAACAAGCTGTAGCCGGTCTTGCTGAAACCGCCATCCATAAAACTGAAGGCACCTGTGTCACGCAACAGCTGGATGACCTCGCGCTGCGTCTGCTGTTCAAATCTCGACGTGGGCGACGGCATTGTGACACTCATCGGCACATAGGCACGCTCTGCCTTGTAGTCCAACGGCTTGAGGGCGGTACCGCAACCGCCAAGCAACAGCACGGCAGCCAGTAGCGTAGTCCTGATCATTGTGCGTGCTCCTCGGGTAGCAAGCCGTCGCGTTGTACATCCTCGGCAAAAGCACGTGCGACACGATGACCGTTCTGTAACTCCATCCCGCCAGGGCCATCCAGCAACCAGGAGTATTTGTGGGTGACGTTGCGGTAGCTGTACTGCTTGAGCTGCTTTCCATTGTGCTGCAGGGAAAACTCGGTTGTGGTGTCGACGGTCACTGAAAGGGGCATTAGAAACAGGGTTGCCGCACTCAGCAATACCAAGGGGAAAGGCGGCATATCACGCTGGATGTTGTAGCGCACCCACACCGAATAATCCCCCGGGTTGCCCCTGCCGGTTTCGACACTGCGAAACACCCCGGTCTCGCGCAACTGATTACGGATGAGTGCGGCATTGAGCGGATCATCGATCATGACGTGGATCGGCTTGAGGTATTCCTTGCCATCCGGCAATGCACGCTCAGGCAGCGTATGGGTGGTTGCACACCCGGTCAGCAGCGCCAGGGCGCCGATAGTCATAAAGCGGTTCATGGACGTGTCTCGTGAAGGGTGTTCTGGCCCGCGCCGGCTGGTAGAGGCGCGATGATGTAAGGGGCGGCGCTGCGATAATCCAGGGGCAGCAAATCCAGGGTCGGCAGGCCCGGGACATAGTGGCGCGCAAGCGGCTCGTCACGAGTTTGCTGATCGCGCCAGCGGAAGGCACACAGGGAGGCGCCAAGGCATAACGAGCGAAATTCTCCGAGGTAATAGGCGTTGCCGGCCTTCAGACGCAGTGGCAGGTTGAACTTCTCTCGCGCCTGCACCGAGGTGTAGGTGGTCCCCAGAGTCGGTGAGTAACTGCTGGAGAAAAACTGAAAATCATAAAACTCATAATCCCCAGGCTTGAGCGCCAGCACAAATACACTGGCGGCACCGGCCGCATCTTTCACATCCTGAGGGGTTTGGCGCCCTGCACCGACCCATATCGCCGCGGCACCAAACTCCGAACCACGCTTGCGAAACAGCAGACGCTGATTAGGCGCGGGGGACGCACTGAGGCTCTGCGGGCCGATCGACCCGACAACATAAGCGACTGGCTCCAGGGGGCCAGGTTGCAACGGCTGGCTGACCAGCGATGCCGGCTGAGTACCGCAACCCGTCAGGGCTGCAGTGATCAAGAACAAGGCCAAAGGCCGGGAGAAGCGAGACATATCAAATCCTGAACGCTGGCAAAAAGTACACTGCAGCCGTCAGGACAAATATGGGATGAGCCTTCCTGGCGCTGCGCCTCGCGTCACTGCGAGGGGGGCGAATGGTACGGCGGGAATCGGGGTTTGACTACAAATGATGCTCAAAGCAGCGCAGATCAAATGTGGGAGGGGGCTTGCTCCCGATGAGGTAGTGTCAATCAATACATCTGTGACTGACCCACCGCCATCGGGGGCAAGCCCCCTCCCACATTAGGGTCGCATTGCGTCAGTGAGATAGCTGTCGTTTTCAGCCCCCAGCGCCTGCGCCTCCATCTCGATCAACCTTCCGGCAACTACCACCCGCCGACGTTGATCCAAGGAGTGAGTTCATCAGACCGCTCTTACACAAACTTCGGGTTGCGTCCGATGAGTGTCGCCGCTAACCTTCGCGGGTCGCTGCAAAATCAGCGAATGGGTGTGGTAGCCCAGTTCTTTCATAGACCCCAAAACGCTCAAGGGCGTTTTTTTGTGCGGGCTGCTTTGTGGCGGCTGTGCATGGGAGGCTTCGGCCTGCCGGGTTTCTATGACCGGTCTACCACCCCGTGTACAGTCGCCTCCTTACTTCGTGTGGTAGCGAAATGGAGGTGCTCATTCATAGGAGCTTCGCCATGAAGAAAGTCACACCCAATCCCCCGCCATCCCCCTCGGATAACAACCCGCTACTACCTCCCGATGTCATCTTTACCGTCCGCCCCGGACTCAGCACTGAAGCCGCCTTGAGCAATGCCAGCGAAATGCTGGAGTCAGCGACTGTCTGTGCCTACGACTGTGCCGAACAGCTTGACGGCCAGAGCCGCAAGCATGTGCTGGCGGTGGTGCAGATGATTGAGATTGCGCAGTTGCTGGTCGATGAAGCGCTGAACCGGGAATGCCCGGTGGCCTGATGAACAAACGCAAACTCAACAGGCAATGACGTTCCCCTGTGGGAGGGGGCTTGCTCCCGATGGCGGTGGGTCAGTCACAAATGTGTCTACTGACACTACCTCATCGGGGGCAAGTCGAATCGTCGCACCGCCCCTCCCACATTTGATCTCACTGCATCAGTGAGGTAGTTGTGCCAGGGAGAGCGTGCCAGGCTACCAGGTACCCATCGCCAGGCTGTGCGGTGAAAACCCTGCGAACTGCCAGCGCAGTGCCAACGCTGCCGGGCGGCGGACTAGGTGCTCCACCGTCACCGTCCACAAGCGCTGCGCGCCCTCGAACTCGGCCACTGGCGACCCGCTGAGAATCAACGTTGTACGTCCCGCCACTTGCAGCACGTCGCCCGTCTCAAAATCAATAAACAGCAACCCCGCCACCGGGTTGGCTTGCAGGTTACCGAGGGTGTTGAAGAACAGGTTGCCGGCAAAATCAGGGATGGTCAGCACGTTGCCTTCCACCCGCACAAACCCCGTGTTGCCGCCGCGATGGGAAACGTCCACCGAGCGTTCGCCGTGCTGGTCCACGTAGCTGGCGACGAAGAAGGTGTCAGCGTTGCGGATCAGCGTTTGGGCGGCGGCGTCCAGGCTGATGCTGCGCTCGGCTGTATCGCCAGGTTGGCGCGCAACCCCAGCGACTGGCCGCAGTTGGATGTACTTGGGGCAGTTGCCGAAAGTGTGCACCACATCAACCGCAAAGCCGTCATGATCCAGCGCTCCGATCCGACCGTTCATGCGGTTGCGACGCCGGGTGCCGAGGTCGATGCCCAGCAGGCCAACGGACGCGCCACGAGTGATGCCAGCCCAGGCCGGGTCGCTTCTGGCGGGCAGGCTGTCGATTTGCAGCGCCTGTGGATCCGGTGAATGGGCAAACCCTGGCGCGCCCTCCAGCATGGTCGCCCAGGGGATACCCTGTTCGTCCACCACACCCAGAATGAGGTAAGGCAACAACGGATAAAAATCACGATGCTGCTCGGGCAAATAATCACGAATGACCTTCGGCCCGATCATGGCCATGCGTTCGGCGACGCCTGCACTTTCCTGCAATTGCCGTTCGCCGACATGCCAAGGGGATTGTTCGATCGAGTTCATGGCGATCACCTCTGGTTGGATAACCGAATGCTGCGCCTACCGAACCCTGCAGAGAATGCCCATCCCAGGCAATCCACTATTACGC
Source organism: Pseudomonas sp. P867 (assembly GCF_019891455.1). Classification (NCBI taxonomy): domain Bacteria; kingdom Pseudomonadati; phylum Pseudomonadota; class Gammaproteobacteria; order Pseudomonadales; family Pseudomonadaceae; genus Pseudomonas; species Pseudomonas sp. P867. Next base: position 49,936 of record NZ_JAFLXB010000020.1, read on the forward strand.
CAGCTGAAATGCCGGATGTTCGCGCAACGCGGTGACGCAGTAGTCGACAAAACTGCGCACGCGCATCGGCGCATGGCGGCCTTCGCGGTAGATCACATGCACCGGCAGAGGCGGCAGTTCAAAGGCCGGCAAGACACGACGCAGTTGGCCATTTATGAGGTGATCATGAACCGGATAACTGAGGCAACGAATCACCCCTGCGCCCTGCACCGCCGCATTGATCGCGCCTTGCACCGTGGCGCAACTGAGGCGTGCGCGGGCCTTGAGGGTGTAGTAGGGGAATCCCCAGTGCACCGCTTCAGCGCTGGCAATCAGATGATGTTGCTTGAGGTCGGCCGGATGCCGGGGCTCGCCTTTGGCCGCCAAATACGTGGGGCTGGCGCAAAGCAGGGTGCCCACTTGCCCAACCTGCCGTGCAATCAGCGACGAGCTGGGCAATTGGCCCACCCACACCGCCACGTCAAACCCCTCTTCGTGCAGGTTGGGATAATAGTCGTGGTAATGGGCGATGACACGCACCGCCGGGTAGTGATCCATATAGCCAGCCAGCAGTGGCGCCATCACATAGCGGCTGAACAGCAACGGCAGGCATATCCGCAGGTTGCCCTGGGCGTGCACATGGGCGCCGTTGGCCGAGGCTTCGGCCGCGTCCACCGCTGCCAGCAAGCGCACGCAGTCGGTAAGGTAAGCCTGGCCTGCATCGGTGAGGTTGACCCCACGTGTGCTGCGTTGCAGCAACACCACCCGCAAGCGTGCCTCCAGGCGCGCAACCGCTCGTACCAGGGTCGGGCCGGAAACCTCTGCATGGCGTGCCGCCGACGCCAGGCTGGGTTGCCCGGCCAGCGCGGCAAACAGCTGCATATCGCGAAAGCGCTCCATCAGGTGCGCCGCTTCGTCGCCGGGTTCAGGGCCGGGTCCAGTCCGAGGCGCTGGCTTAAGAAATCCACAAAGGTGTTGACCTTGGCCGGTATGCGGCCGTTTTGCTGGAACACCACGTGGATCGGCAGCGGCGCCGGTTCGAAAGCCTCCAGCACCAGCTCCAGCTCACCCGCCGCCACCGCTGCCGCCACCTGATAGGACAGCACCCGCGTCATGCCCCAGTCCAGGCGCGCCAGGTTGATCGCGGCATTATTGGCCGTGACGATCAGGCGTGGCTCAATCGCTATCTTCAGCGGCCGCCCGGCGTCGACGAACGTCCATTCACTGACCAGTTGGCTGGACGATGAGGTGACGATCCTGGCTTCCCGCAATTGCTCAGGTCGCTGCGGGCGCCCATGTTGGTCCAGATAAGCCGGCGATGCGCACACCACCCGGCGCACTTCGCCGACCTTGATCGCCTGCTGCCCGGGTTCGTGCAGATGGCCGATACGCACCGCTACATCGACACCTTCATCGGTCATATTGACCACACGGTCGACCAGCAAGGCACTGATGTTCACCAGGGGGAACTGGTCCAGGTACTCCCCCAGCACAGGCGCCACATACAACTCGCCAAACAGCACCGGTGCGGTCACCGTCAACTGGCCGCCAGGGATGGAGTAACTGCCTGCGGCCGCTTCCTCAGCCTCCTCCAGCTCGGCAAGGATGCGCCGGCAATCTTCCAGGTAACGCTGGCCGGCTTCGGTCAGGTGCAGGCTGCGGGTGGTACGCGCCAGCAGTTGCGTACCGATGCGCTGTTCCATAGCGGCAATGGCGCGGGTGACGCTGGGTGGCGAGGTTTTCAGGCGGCGTGCAGCAGCCGCAAACCCTTCCTCCTCGGCCACCGCCAGGAACACCTGCATTTCATGAAATCGGTCCATCGACGTCCCTCGATCGTTACTGAGATTGCAGCCCCACCGCCGTGCGCGGCATACCGATAAACCCCGGCAAGGCTTCGATACTGGCAAGCCAGGCACGCACCTCAGGGTAGTCGGCCAGCGACACGTTGCCTTCCGGCGCATGGGCCACGTAGGTATAGAACGCGATATCGGCAATGCTTGGCTGATCGCTGGCCAGAAAACGGCTCTCGCCCAGCTGCTGCTCCATCACGTTCAGCAGGGCATAGGCTCGGTTGATTGCGCTGACAGTGTCCACCTCGGCGCCAAACACTGTGGCCAAGCGCGCCGTGGCGGGCCCCGCATGGAGTTGACCGGCGGCGGCCGAGAGCCAGCGTTGGACCCGCGCTTGGCCGAGGGGATCGCTTGGCAGCCACTGCCCTTTGCCATAGGTACTGGCAAGGTAGACCAGAATCGCATTGGAGTCGGCCAGCACAGTGCCGGCGTCTTCGATCACCGGAACCTGTCCGAAGCTGTTGAAGTTGGCGATGAACGCAGGTGCTTTGTGGGCGCCTTGTTTGAGGTCCACGAGGATGAATTCAGTCGGCAGATCCAACAGGGACAACATCAGCTCGACTCTGTGGGAGTGGCCAGACAAGGGAAAACCATACAGTTTGATAGCAGGCATGAAAGACTCCAGATCGTTGTCGACCGAGTATTCGCGTCGAGGGAAGCGATCTTCTTATGGGCAACCCTGCGATGGAATCACCAGATTGTGCAATCCAGCATTTCACAGAATGAAACAATGAGGTGATCCACGGCGAACGGCTACCTCTCCGCCAGATAAGCCCCCCGCCATTCAAGTATGCGAATCTGATGGTAATCTGCCTCGAGCACGGCGGGATCTTCATGTACCAGATACACCGTGCCCGGCTGACTGAAAACATCCTGCGTCACGCCGATCTGCTGGCCGTCCTCAACGTAAAACACTGCTTCGAAAAACGACTCAAGCTTGAGTAACTCCCTCAAGAACCCATCTTTTTCAAAACGCCCCTCTGAGCGGTTTATCAAGCAAACATTGTAGGTATGTTGCAGACGCTGATAATTGACCTTCCTCGCCAGTTGTTGTTCAAATAACTCAGGCTGCATGAGGGATAAAACCACAGCATCGATCTGACCAAGGCCAGTAGTTACCTTTGAAACCCCAGGCCGAAGAATGCCGTCAGTGCGGGCAGCAATTTCCACCAGTTTCGGACCGTCTTCAGTAAACATAATCTCCGCATGGCTAGGCCCATTTCGGATCCCCAGGCACTGCACCACTGCTCGTGTGTATTGGACCAGAATCGGATAAACCATCGAATCGGGCCCAATCAGTTCGTCAATGTCATAGAGTACGCCGCCCGTCGGCGTTCGCTGCTTTCGATAACGGACGACTTCAGTGACGAGTTGTTGCCCGTCGAGCGATACCATGTTCACCACATACTCCAGTCCCGCCAGGTATTCCTGAATCAGGACCCGCGTGTTAGGTATATTCAGCTTGTTGGTCGTTCCTAACAGGCGCTCCATAGCAGCTTTGCACGCGCACATATCCTCGCAAATAGACACCCCATCGGCGCCTGCGCTCTCGAGGGGTTTGATGACCACAGGAAAACGTCCGTGTTCATCGATCCACTCTTGTGCAGGACGCCAACTATCAGTAATGAACTGCCTTGCGGCCGGCAACTGCGCCTGGGTAATGCAATGGATCATTTCGTACTTGTTTCGACGTGCGTTAGTTTTGTCGAAATCATTGCGATAAGGCAGCTGCAGTTGCTCATTCAGCTCGTCAGCCAGAAGCACACCCGTTTCTGCACCCGCGAGGATGAACTGTGGCATGAAGCGTTGGACTTCAGCCAAGGTCATTCCAAAATCGCTATTGACGATCATCTGCTCATAAAGCGTGCAATCAAAACCTTGATAATAATAGCCGTCCAGTGTTGCTGATGAAGCCACATGCACCAGCACGCAGCCATCGTCGTTCAATTGCTTCGCTAAAAATTTACCCGATGAGAACCCATCGACTATCACAATTTTCATACGATCTCCCGTTTCAGCGCATGCAACGACCTGAACGACAGCAAAAAGATGATGACTGTTACGGCTGAGAGGCTGGCTACAGAAAATTCAACTCTCGAATCCAGGTACTGGAACAAAAAAACGAACACAGGAAGCGTCAGCAATACCAGGGAAACGTGAATAGACGTGAGGTAATAGATGGTTTTCTGAATCAGGTAAATCGGCAGCAAATGTCCGGCTATCACCAAGATAGCCATAGGCAGAACCCATCCACTATCGAGTAAAAAGCTGCCTCCTGTAGCAGGAATCGCAACGGCACAGACACCCACCATCGCGATGTTTCTGACACCCAAAATCTCGTAGACCGACCATTGACGAGCGAACATCTCTTTAGAAAAAACCGTGTACATGACCGTGCCCAACGCGCACGTCAATACGCTAACGATACCGAGCACCCGCTGCACAGCGGTGGTGGTGACTACACCGCTGTCCCCCGCAAGGGAATTGAACAACATGATCGCTTCCGAGATGAGCACCAGCCATGAAACCACCGCATCGACTACGGCCACCTTCACGCTACGATTGGTCAGCAGGGAGACAATCAACGTGAGTGCAGGGCCGCAGGCTACGGAGGCGACTCCCACTACTGCTGGCTCCAGATACCGGAGTGCGTAAAACAACCCGCCCCAATTGCACAGAACCGCAAGATTGATGATAACGATCAATCGCCATTGGGTTCTGAGCTTTGACCACAATGAATTGGGACTTCGATAAACCGCCCAAACACCAAAGACACAGGCTGACGTTGTAAAACAATAAAAAATAACGTTCAACGTGCTGATCGACTGCGTGACCAACGCAACATAAACATCGAATGCCGCACTGATCAAGCAAAACACCAAGCCGATAATTAACCCGGTTCGTTGCATCAACATTTAGCCACCCGCGCGCGCATTTTCATTCAACCGTTACTCGATCTTCGCTCACCAACACTTTCAAAATAGTTTTAACGGTAATCCCAGTCACACCTACTACATTCTCAACCCCAAAATTCCCAACCTTCTCTACAGCGCAGACAACATCTGCCACTTCACCACCCGCCCCTTTCACAGCGTCTACCAGCGCAATTACCGCACCGCCGGAACTTAGCGTATCGTCAATGATGATGACTCGATCGCCAACTTCGACGCCGTTGAGATACAACTGTCCCTTGTAGTATTCGGAGTCAATATCGACCACTTGCTCATTGAAACCACCAAGACTGTAGGAATACCACCTGGCCATGGCTAAAGGTATACCCGTCAACAATGAGACCGTGGTTGCCAACGCGGCCCCCTTATCTTCCTCGGTGACAATTTTCGAAACGTCACGCTCCATGACTTTGATGATTTTATGCGCGACCTCAATTAAAACTTCCGGCGCCCAAACCCATCAAATTGTGCGAGCGATGATTGAACGCCAAATTATTTCTTTGCGCAAACAGAGGCGCAGAGTTGCTAACCTCCAGCGCTATTGTTTTAATCCCACTGTACGTTTGCTTCAATACCTCAGCGATTCCAGAAAAAGTGCCGCCCGTACCGATTGAGCACACGAAGAAATCCGGCACGATATTTTGTGCACTCAACTGTTTCATGATTTCTTTCCCACAGCACCGCCAACTGTCTTTATTCAACAGGCTATTAGACTGATCCAGATAATAAAACTCTTCCGATGAGTTCTCGGATAGATACGCTTTTGCTTGGAGAACTGCTCCCGTCAAAAAAGACTCTTTTGGAGTCTCTACTATATCCGCCCCATAGGTACGTATTTGTGTTTTCCGCTCCTCGGTCATACCTTCAGGCATGAATATCTTTACGCCGTATCCCTTCAACCTGCCGATCCAAGCGAGTGCAGCCCCTCCGTTCCCAGTAGAACAGTCAATTAGCGTCATACCAGGTTTAAGGACGCCTGCCTTCTCCAATTTATTGATAATATTTAAATAGGTGCGATCCTTATGACTTCCCGATGGATTCAAGTACTCACACTTAGAGAAAACCCTATTTCCATTCACAGCAAGTGTTGCCAATTCGAGTAGCGGCGTATTACCAATATCTTTCAGCTCCATTTCCATGCCTCAGCGACTCGTCAATGAATTCAAACGCTAGCAAATCATTTCGACAAATAATAGCTAGCCGAACGGATAGGTAATAGAAAACATTTGGCCACCTATCCATTAAGGGAAATGTATGTAGGAACGCCCCGACAACAGCAGATAAACCACGTAATAACTAGCAATTTATTACGTACAAAAAAGACTTTTCGTACGGGACTCGCCATCTTCAATAGCAGTGCGCCCTGCCAAATCCCGTGGCCGCAATGGTGCGGCGCCCCCCTCAGACGAGTTTTCATTAAAAAATTCAAACTATCGCCCTTCCCATCGTTCACACCTTCACGTGCAACGTTAAGTAGGAGGCGACATGCAATACCGACAACTGGGTCATTCCGGCCTGCTGGTATCGGAAATCATCCTGGGCACCGTGCCCTTTGGCGGTCGTGCGGAGTTCGAAAAATGCGGCGCAGTGGACGTGCCCTTGGCCAAGCGTATGTTCGATATCGCGTTCGATGCCGGGGTGAATATGGTCGACACCGCCGATCTTTACTCCCACGGCTTGGCCGAAGAGGTCGTCGGCAAAGCCTTGGGCGACAAGCGCAACGATATTCTGCTGGCGACCAAGGGCCGCAGCCCGGTGGACCAGAACCCGAACAATTCCGGCTCATCGCGCTATCACTTGATTCGCGCCTGTGAAGCCAGTTTGAAGCGTTTGGGCACCGACCATATCGACCTGTACCAACTGCATAACTGGGACGGCATGACGCCCATCGAAGAGACCCTCGAAGCCCTGCGTCTGTTAGTCGGCTCGGGCAAGATCCGTTACTTCGGCACCAGCAACTTCACCGCCTGGCAGATGATGAAAACCCTGGGCAAGGCTGAGCTGCACGGCATGCTCAAGCCCATCACCCAGCAGATCTACTACACCCCGGAATCCCGTGAAGCCGAGTACGAATTGCTGCCGTTGGCCTTGGACCAGCACGTCGGTACTTTGGTATGGGGCCCGATGGGCGAAGGCTTGCTGACCGGCACGACCCGACGCGGGCACAAGCCGCCGGCCAATACCCGGCAGGGCAGCGGCTGGCCGGAACCCTATGTGCATGACCAGGAGCGTGCCCTGGACATTATCGAAACCCTTGCCGCCGTCGGTGATGAGCATGGCGTATCGGTCGCCCGTACCTGCCTGGCCTGGCTCAAGGATCGTCCGGGGATCACCTCGCTGATCGTCGGAGCGCGTACCGAAGAGCACCTGCGCGATAACCTTGCCGCGACTGAACTGAAGCTGACCGAGGAACAATCGTCACGCATCGAGGCGGTCACCCGGCGTCAGCCGTTGTATCCCTATTGGCATCGCTTTACGGCCGGGATTGATCGTTTTGATCCTGCGGAACAGCCGTTCCTGGCCGAGCACCAAAAGACCATGGATGCGCGCAAGGACAAGTAAACACAACCCTTAATGTGGGAGCGAGCTTGCTCGCGAAAGACGTCATCGATAACGCGTGGTTCCTGATTAAACGTGGCGCCTGTGCGTTTTTCGCAAGCAAGCTCGCGCCTACAAAGAACCTTAAGCCCGCGCCCACATTTTCGGGTTGCGCCGAATAGCAATGCTGCCTATATTTGCCGCCTGGCGCTCTCTACGCCACCTTCCGCGGAAAGGGCTGCGCCCAGGACATCACAGCTCTACCTCATTTCTACGACTCCCAACCTTAAAGCGGAAAAGGTTCGAACAAGGAGCTCGTATGTCGCAACGCCCTTTCGCCTCAAACACCGACGGCCGCCTCAACCTTGAGCAGCAGCGCAAGCGCGCCAAGGAACTGTTGTCGCGTCTGAAAAGCCAAGACCCCAGCGCAACCTTGTCCCAGGCTCAATGGCAGGTCGCCAAACAGCTGGGCTTCGCCAGTTGGCCCAAGCTCAAGGCCCATGTCGACGTCCTTGACTTTGCCGCCCGCCACCCTGGTTTCGAGGCCAGCGATGAATCCCGCACCACCCATTGGCGGTGTGGCAATGATATTGCCCACAGCCTGCAACTGGCCGGGTTCAAGGGCCAGTTCCGGATGCTCACGGACCCGTTGTGCATGGGGCCAGTGCGTGAACTGCCCAGCCAAGCGTTCCGCGCGATGCGCAGTACCTTTATCAGTCAGGCCTTTGCCCTTGACTCCACTGAAGTTGCGCATCGCGTCAACGATGAATACGACCAACTACAAACCTTGGCCAATGCCGATCACAGTGTGCTGTGGTGCGAGGCGGACGCCTACGATCAATTGTTCCTGGTCCGCGCCCTGGCCGGCCTTGAACAGGCGCCGCGCAAGCTGGAGCTGATTGAGGCAGACCGCATTCCCGGGGTCGAGCGATTTATCGGCATAGGCCAATTGGCCCCCGATGTGCTGGCCTGGCTCTGGCCGCAGCGGCGCTTGATCGACGACAACGCAGTGCAATTGGCCAAACGGGCCTGGTCGGCTTATTGCGACAGCTCACCGCTCAAGCTTGCGGAACTGGCCCATGGCAATCACCCTGCCCTGCCTTTTCTGGCACCGGCGTTACGGCGCCAGCTACAGGAGTTGCCGGGTATCGAGGACGGTTTGTCGCTGACTGAACGTTTGTCCCTGAGGTATATCGCCGAGGCCGGGCCTGTGCCTTTCGGCCGGGTGTTTGCCGAGTTGATGGCCAAGCGCGAGCCACTGCCTTTCCTGGGCGACATGATGTTCCATGCGCTGCTGCGCCCATTGATTGATGGGGCGGCGCCGCTGCTGATCGAGTCCGAAACGGGCGTGGAGTGGCCGCGCCGCGTATTGGCGTTGACGCCACTGGCGCAGCAGGTGCTGGACGGCGACGCCTGCTGGCTGGACCACGCCAGCCATGAGCGTTGGGTCGGCGGTGTGTGTCTGCGGCCACGGCAACCTCATTGGGCACTGGGCCTTGATGATCTGCCCGTCTGGCGTGACTGATGCTGCGCTATACGATCAGCGCTTGGGAAACAACCCCACGGCACATGCCACCACAGTCGGGTCGCCCTGGTAGACCGCCCGCGGGCTCATCGAAGGCTGGGGCGCTCGGCCGTCCACGGCGCGCAGCATGGGCCAGTCAGCGGTCGGAGAACTGTGTGCCGGATCGACGATTTCCATGCAGCGACGCAGGGAGGTGAAGTCTGGCGACTGTGACAACGACAGGTGCAGGGTCTGGCTAACCGAAACCGACACTACCGAGCGCTGCGCACATTGCCCGTCATAGATCAGCGTGTGGCGGATCAACGGGTTGTCATGGCAGTACTTGAGCAGGTTGACCTGCCGCGAGTGCACTAGCGCAGTGTTGATGATCAGCAGGTCAAACGCCACAACGCCCGAGCGTGTCAGTGCCTGCAACTCGTCGAACGAACTCAACGGCGCGATGCGGTGATAGCCCAGCTGGTTGAGCATTTTCTCGATCTTGATCCGTTGCAAAAGCTCCGCATCGGCAATCAGAAGGCGTAACGCTTTATTGGACATAGGGTAAACCTGACAGTTGGGCATCAGCGTCGATCATTCAACGCTGAACAACTTAACCGTCAGGGGTGAACCCTGACTTTAAGGCGATTCTGAAACGGCAATCCGGGGCACACCGTACTTTTAAGAATCGCCTCAAAGCCTTCGCGCCACTCGCCACCTACCATGAGCTGCGTTCCCTCACCCGACCATGGAATTGCCGTGTTCATGTTTCTACTCAGAATGGTGCTGCTCGCCTGCGGCCTCCTGGTGCTTGCGCCCCCGCCTGCCGATGCGGCGCTGAAGATTGAAGGCACCCGCCTGATCTATTTCGGCCAGGACAAGGCCGCCGGTATCAGCGTGGTCAACCAGGCCTCGCGGGAAGTGGTGGTGCAAACCTGGATCACCGGCGAGGACGAATCAGCCGACCGCACCGTGCCCTTTGCCGCCACCGAGCCATTGGTACAACTGGGCGCCGGGGAGCATCACAAGCTGCGCATCCTGTATGCCGGTGAGGGCTTGCCCAGCGATCGCGAATCGCTGTTCTGGCTCAATATCATGGAGATCCCGCTCAAGCCCGAAGACCCCAACAGCGTGCAGTTCGCGATCCGCCAGCGGCTCAAGCTGTTCTACCGGCCCCCCGCACTCCAGGGCGGCTCGGCCGAGGCGGTGCAGCAATTGGTATGGAGCAGCGACGGGCGCACGGTAACCGTCAACAACCCCAGCGCCTTCCACGTGTCGCTGGTCAACCTGCGAATCGACAGCCAGACGCTCAGCGATTACCTGCTGCTCAAGCCCCATGAACGCAAAACCCTGACCGCGCTCGACGCTGTGCCCAAGGGCGCCACCCTCCACTTCACCGAAATCACCGATATCGGTTTGCAAGCCCGTCATAGCACGGCGCTCAACTGATAAAACACGGGGTATTTGAACCGATGTCACTGACCAAACGCTGTTTACCGCTTCTGGTGTTGACCTGCGCGGTCTTGCCCGCCACCAGCTACGCACTGGCCTGCCGCGAGGACGGCACCAACTCGATCATCACCCAGGAAGCGCTGGGCACGGCGCTGGCCGTCGCCGCCGATGCACCCAACGGCACCATCATTTGGGAATCCGGCCCGCGCTCGACCAATGTCATCTGCAAGGACGACTACCTCCACGGCCGTGAGGAAGTGTATTTCTACGTCAACCCGGCCAGCGTGAGTATCGGCACCGGGATTCGCGTGGGCATTCGCTATAACAACCAACCGATTACCCAAAGCACCGGTAAGGTCGGTACCGGTTTCTTCTCCGACCGAGGCTGCAATTTGTCCAACTGCGTGGGCTGGGACAAGGCGCGCTTCACCCTCAATTTCAGCGTGTTCATCGAGAAGTACGACCCCACGCCACCGAGCGGCCAGGCCAGCACGCTGACCTCTTACCGCGTGTTCCAACTGGACGGCGTGCGCGGGCTCAACTCACGACCCAACAGCAACTTCAATTATGTGGTCACCGGCATGAACGATATCCGCTTCGTGCCTTGCACTCCCGAACTGACCATCAGCCCCAGCGTGGTCAACTTCCCCACACCCTCGCGCAAGGCCTCGATCGGTGAAGTCGCCAGCAGCGCGAACTTCAGCCTGAACCTGCGCAAGGGCTGCGACACGCCCTATACCGTCAGCGCACGCTTCGCCACCACGCCGGGCGGCGGCAGTGTGAACAATGGCCTGCTGGTGCCGGACAACAACAGCTCAGTCGGCATCTCGCTGTCTCGCGCCGAGAGCCAGCAGCAACTGCCCTTCAACAACTGGTTCACGCTGCAGGAACTGATGGGCCTGGGCCAGAGCCACGATGAATTCCGCGCCGACCTCAAGTGGCGCACCCTACCGATTCCCGGAGCGTTCGACGCTGCCGTGGTGGTGGATATGTACTACAAGTAGGTGATTTTTAAGGATCGTCTTATGCCACCGGCAAAGGCCGAGACGTAAAGTCTGCCGATGCGATTGAAAAGTTATCTGCTCCAGATCAACCCCGTCCTCTCCCGACCCGAAGCAGCCAGAAGGCTGCTTCGTATTTTTGCGACTGTGCTGCTGGTAGGCATCCTCAGCGGGGTCTATACCTTTTTGCTGTCGACCTTCAACAACGACATCTCCCAGCGCCGCGGCTACATGAGCAGCGCCATTGCCGAAGCCCATACCTTTTTCACCAACCGCCAAGCCCTGCTCGAAAGCCTGAGCCTGTCGGCAGTGCGCAAGCAGTCCAGGGTCTATCCGTCCTCGGCCGAAGAACAACACCTGGAATTAGGCGACACATCAGGCAACCAGTGGAGCATCTGGCTGACCGCACGCATGCGCGACTACCTCAAGGCCAAACAGCTTAACCTGCTCTATGTCAACGCCGGCCCCACCCCGCAAGTGATGCGCCTTTACGACGCCACCCCGCAGGTATTGCCGATTTCCAAATGCATGCTCAACCGCCTCAAGGCCCTGCAGCACACCGACCCGGCCACGCTTAACGAACTTTGGCTGAGCGACAGGACTGAACAGCACTCGCACCTGTATATCTTCATCCGCTTGGACGAGCGTGATCGCGACTCCGGCTGGCTCGGCCTGGAGATGGATAGCCGTGAAGTCTCCTCGACACTCAGCGACCAGAGCGCCGGTGAGTTCATGATGCTCAATTCCCAGGGCATGCTGGTGTTCACCAACAGCACTGATACACAGTTGAGCCAGCAACACCTGAGGCCTGGCGAAGACAGTTTTTTCGGTTTTGTCGGCAACGGCTGGCTACCCGACCATCTGGTAATTCGCAAACACCTGAAGTCCTCTGAGTGGCAGTTGATGTACTCCATCGACCTGCGTGCGGTGGTCACCGGCTTGTGGAAACAGCTGCTCGGTTCGCTGCTGTTCTGCCTGTTCAGCCTGACACTGATCTGGCTGGTGATGCGCCGCGTCGACCAGCGTTTCATCATTCCGTCGATCCATCGCATCCAGGCGTTGATTGAAAGCGAAGCCTTCGGCCGCGATGTGATCCAGACCGCCCCCGTGGCCCTCTGCGTGCTGCGCCGCACCGACGGCCAGGTGGTACTGGAAAACACCCTGGCCCAGCAATGGCTGGGTAACGGGCCGGAGCGCGAGGCGCTGCGCGCCGGCTGGATCGAGCAAGCCTTTGCCAACGGACCTTCCGAGCGCAGTGACTACTTTGAAACCATCGACGGCCGTCACCTGTACCTGAGCAGTGCACCGACCCGCTACAAAGGCGAAGACGTACTGTTTTGCGCCTTCAGTGACATCAGTGCGCGCAAGCAGGTCGAGGCAGCGCTGGAAGAGGCGCGGCAATCGGCGGACGCAGCCAACGCGGCAAAAACTCTGTTCCTGGCGACCATGAGCCATGAAATCCGTACACCGCTGTATGGCGTGCTGGGCACCCTGGAACTGCTGGCGCGCACGCAACTGGATGCACAACAAAAGGACTACCTGCAGGCGATCGAAGGCTCATCGTCGACCTTGCTGCAACTGATCTGCGATGTGCTGGACGTATCAAAGATCGAAGCCGGGCAGCTGGCACTGGAGATGAGCGAGTTCTCGCCGCTGGACCTTGTGCATGAAATCATCCAGGGCTACGCCGCAGCGGCCCACGCCAAGGGCCTGCAGCTGTATGCCTGCTTCGATCCCAAGTTGCCGGAACGGCTGATCGGTGACGTGACGCGCATCCGCCAGATTCTCAATAACCTGCTCAACAACGCGGTGAAATTTACCGACTATGGGCGCGTGGTGCTGCGGGTCAAAGTGCTGGGCCGCGACGGCGAACGCTCCAGCCTGTTGTGGCAAGTCTCAGACACCGGCAAAGGTATCGCCCAGGAAGACCAGGCGATGATCTTCGAGCCGTTTTACCAGAGTGAAGGCAATACCAATGTGGTTGCCGGCACCGGCCTGGGCCTGCCGATTTGCCAGCGTCTGACGGAGTTGATGAACGGCAATATCCGCATGGTCAGCGAACTCGGCCTGGGTAGCAGTTTCAGCCTGATCCTGCCGTTGGAGGAAGCATCTGTTGCACCGATGACACCGTTGCTGGCCGAGACCATTTACGTGGCCTCGCCGATCCCGGAACTGGCAAACGCGATCGCCGGCTGGTTGCGCCGTTGGGGCGCAAGGGCCCAGGCCGGCTTGCCGACGCTGGCGGACACGCATCTGCTGTTGCAAGTGCACCCCGGCAGCGTCGACCCGTTGCTGGTGCCCGAGTGGCCCGGGCCGGTGATTCACGTAAGCAGCAACGCCTGCCCCGGCGTAGAAGCCGACGCCGGCGCCTGGCACGTCAACCTCAACCACCTGGGGGCTATTCATCAGGCCGTGAGCCAGGCGCAAGGGCTATGGGTGGCCCGCGCCGATGAGCAAACGCACCGGCGGGACCTGAACAAACTCAACCTGCACCTGCTCGTGGCCGAGGACAACATCATCAACCAGCTGATTTTGCGTGATCAACTCGAAGAACTCGGCTGCACCGTGGAGCTGGCGGCCGACGGTCAGCAAGCGTTACAGCTCTACACCGCCGGCAATTTCGACGTGGTGTTGACGGATGTGAACATGCCCCATATCAACGGCTATGAACTGGCGCGTGAACTGCGTCGACAGGGCTGCACGTTGCCGATTATCGGGGCCACCGCCAACGCCATGCGCGGCGAGGCCGACCTGTGCCTGGCCGCCGGCATGAACCATTGCCTGGTCAAACCCTTTGCGTTGCGGGCTCTATTCAACTCCCTGGCGCCTTATGCACGGATCCCCCATGAAGCCCCTTAGTATTCTGATTGTCGAGGACCATCCCCTGCAGCATATCTACCTGCAGAACCTGCTCAGCGAGTTGGGAGATTTCCTGCTCGAAACCGCCGAGGATGGCAAAGAAGCGCTGGAGCGCCTGCGCCAGCGGGACTTCGACCTGGTACTGACCGACCTGCTGATGCCCGGCATGGACGGCGTGCAGTTTATCCAGTGCCTGGCCAGCCTGCGCTGCAAGCCGGCGCTGGCGATCATGAGCGCGGCGTCGAGACGCATGCTGATGGCGGCCAGCCTGGTGGCGAAAAACCTCGATGTGGAAGTGATTGGCCTGATTTCCAAACCCGTGAACGCCGAGGCCTTGCGCACCCTGGTCAACCAACTCAGAAACAGGGTGCGCAAGCCTGCCCCCGAATTACCAGAGCACATGGACATCGACCGTCACACGCTGGTGCAGGCCATGAGCAGCGGCCAGTTCCAGGCCTGGTTCCAGCCGAAAAAATCCCTGGCCAACGGCCGTATCGTCGCCGCCGAAGCCCTGGTGCGCTGGATGCACCCCGAGCAAGGCGTGATGCTGCCTGCCGCGTTCCTGCCGGCGATCAAGGCGTTCGAACTGGAGGAGCGGCTGTTGTGGCTGGTGCTCAAGCAAGCGATCCACGCCCAGGAACACTGGCGCCAGCGCGGCTATGAAATTCCAGTGTCGATCAACCTGCCGACCCACTTGCTCAACAGCCATGACCTGGCAGACCGTTTGCTGGAGTTCGTGCTGCACCACAATGGTATCCCGGGCATGATCTGCTTTGAGTTGATGGAGTGTTCGGTGCCGCAGGACATCAGCAACTTCTACGCCGGCGCCTGCCGATTGCGGATCAAGGGGTTCGGTTTGTCCCAGGATGATTTCGGCAAGGGCTACAGCTCCTACCTCAATCTGGTGTCCACGCCCTTTACCGAACTGAAGATCGACCAGGCACTGGTGCAGGGCAGTCACGACAACGAAGGCATCGCCCAGGCATTGGCGAGCATTATCGCGCTGGGCCGCAAGTTGGGTCTGACGGTGGTCGCCGAGGGCGTGGAAACCCCGCAGCAATTGGCGCTGCTGCGCAAAATCGACTGCAATCAGGTGCAGGGTTTCCTGATCTCTCACGCCGTGTCTTCGGACCAATTTCAGCAACTACTGAACAATGATGGCCCCGCGACATCTCACTAGCTGGCGGCCCCGGATTACTTGCCCTTTAAAGGAGTAAGCAGCATCCAGTGCCGATTTTTCCTGCGCCTGCGGACCCCCTGATGAAGCACAACAACGCGATCCTCGAAGCCTTTACCCGCAGCTCATTGCGCCTGAACAAGGGCTTGATGGTCCTGATGGGAATTGCTTTGCTACTGGTACTGACCAATTACTGGTCTCTGCAAAGGGGCGTCGAAATCCGGTACGGCGCCATGCGCTTTCACTTTGCGCGACTGATGGAAAATCTCTCAGATCAGCAAACCTACCTCAAGAGCCTGACGCATCCCGGCATCCAGGCCGAACTGCTGCACGCCACCCACGTGCAGATCAGCCTCAAGAGCCGCATGGTCGACAACCGCCGCACGTTGTACGAAGGCCAGAAGTATTCGTTTTCGGTACCGTTCAGCATCAAGTTCGATGAACAGCAGATCGGCGCCGCCGCCAGACCGCCGATTTTTGCCCTGGGCGCGCACCTGACCAGTTACTACAGCGCCTTCTGGTCCTCGTCGCCGTACGAGGCGCCGCAAACCTTTCTGCTCAATCGTCAGGCGAACTACACCATCACTGTTCCGTCCGTGGGCTATCAGCACCGGGAAAGCCCCGAGGATACCGACAACCCCGTGGCGCGAGTCAACGCTGTGCAGCAAATCCTCGCACAGACACCGCAGCCGCTTGAGCAGAATCGGGTGTATTGGCAGGCCGGACCCGAACCCGAATATTTGCTGGCCTACATCGGCCTGCCACTCGACGCACAGGGCCAGGCAGTGATCGGCACCCTGCTCGACGTGTCGCAGGTCGACGATGTACAGCGCGCATTGAATCACTCGGCGTTTGATCGCTTCACCCTGATTGGCCCTGACGGCAGCCGGTTGATCGGGCCTACCATCCAGGCGCAGCTCAGCGACGGTGTGCATTTCACGGCCAACGGCATTGAATTCAAGATAACCCAGGCCGGCGACCAGCCCTGGAGCGCGGTCTATGGCCTGAACTACTCGCACTTCTTTCACTCCGCATTGTGGCCGTTGAGCACCTTGGCTTTGCTGCTATTCAGCCTGATCACCCTGGGTTGGGCCGGCAGTCGCTGGTATCGGCGCCAGGTGATTACGCCGGCGCAACTGGCTCACGAACGCATTGCCGAAAGCGTGGCATTCAGCCGCGTGATCATCGACACCGCCCCCACCGGGTTATGCGTGGTGCGACGCAGCGATGGCAAGGTGTTGATCGAAAACCAGCGGGCCCAGCAATGGCCGGGTACCGCACGTTTGGTGGCGGCCATGGCCGGTAAGCACGACATGGCTGAGAGCGGAGAAACGCATCTGGAGATCGAGGGCCGGCACCTGCAGATCGGCTTTGTGTCGACCCGCTATCAGGCTGAAAACGTGCGCCTGTACGCTTTCAACGATATTACCCGGCATATCGAAGATGCCCAGTCCCTGGAGGAAGCGCGTCACGCCGCCGATGCGGCCAGCGAGGCCAAGACATTGTTCCTGGCAACGATGAGCCATGAAATCCGCACGCCGCTGTATGGCGTGCTCGGCACCCTCGAATTACTCGGTCTGACGAACCTTGACCCACACCAGAAGGCCTACCTTCACACCATCCAGCGCTCGTCCGCCACGCTGTTCCAACTGATCAGCGATGTGCTGGATGTCTCGAAGATCGAGTCCGGGCAAATGGCGATAGAAGCTGTGGAGTTCTGCCCGCTGGACATGCTCGAAGACACCCTGCACACCTACGCCGCTTTCGCCCAGCGCAAGGGGCTGCAGCTCTATAGCTGCATTGACCCGCAGTTGCCGGACTGCGTGATGGGCGACCCGATGCGCATCCGCCAGATTCTCAATAACCTGGTCAGCAACGCGATCAAATTCACCGATTTCGGGCGCGTGGTGATTCGTGCCAGGGTGACGGGGCGCGACGCCAATCATGTCGACCTGCAATGGCAAGTCACCGACTCGGGCGTAGGCATCCCCGAGGCGCAGCAGGCCAAGCTCTTCGATGTGTTCTACCAGGCGCCGGACACCGCCAGCGAAGGTGGCGCCGGGCTTGGCCTACCGATCTGCCGGTGGCTGGCGCAGATGATGGACGGCGAGATCCGTGTGGTCAGCGAGCCTGGGCTGGGCAGCAGCTTTACGTTGAAAATGCGCCTGCCGCTGTGTGGCGGCACACTCACCAACCTGCCGCTGATCGAACCCAGCCCGACGCCGGTATACGTACAGGCACCGGTACGCGAACTGGCGCAGGCGATGAGTGACTGGCTCAACCGCCTAGGCATTACCGCCGCCCTGGCGGCGACCACCCAAGACAAAGACAACCACCATGCAGTGCTGGTGGACCTGTTGCCCAGGGAGCCCGCCAGGCCATGGGTCGGCCAGCGCGTGCTGTGCCTGCCGGGTGCGCACAGCCCGCCGCTGCACACGGCGCAAGGCTGGGTGGTGGATCTGCACGACGTACGCGCCCTCGCCGCCACCGTGTCACTGGCGCAGCATGGCAAGCATGAGCAGCCGACGCCGACCCGACCACAAAGCGCGGGGCGGTTGGGGCTGCGCATCCTGGTGGCCGAGGACAACCCGGTCAACCAGGCGATCATCAAGGAGCAGCTGGAGGCACTCGGTTGCTCAGTGAGCCTGGCCGCCAACGGCGAGCAGGCGTTGCAATTGTGGCAACGCCAGGCTTTCGACCTGGTACTGACCGACGTGAATATGCCGTTGATGAATGGGTACGAGCTGGCCAGAATCCTGCGCGAACATGACCCTCAGTTGCCGATTATCGGCGTGACCGCCAATGCGATGCGTGAGGAAGGCGTGCGTTGCCTGGCGGTGGGCATGAACGCCTGGATCGTCAAGCCCTTGAGCCTGCAAACCCTGCGTGGCCAGTTGATCAAGCTGTGCAAGGTCCAGCCCCCGGTTGAGCCTGCCGCGTCGGTATTCGACGACAGTGTGCAACTGTCGGACAAGATGCGCCCGCTGTTCATCAGCAGCGTGCAGCAGGACATACAGCGCATCGGTGTGGCTCTGGCACAGCGTGATACCCGCAACCTCGGCCAATTGCTGCATTCGATCGCCGGCGCCCTGGGTGCTGTTCAGGCCCTCAGCCTGGCCCAGGCGTGCATCGAACTGGAAAGCGCCCTTGACCGCGGCAGCCTCGACACAACGCTTGAGCTCAAGGTGAAGACTGTGATGCGGCGTCTGTCGGCCGTTCTGGAGACTCTCCAGCCCGGGCATTCTTCACTCACTTGAACTGGCACTACGGACGGCCCTTTATGAAAAAATTCAACGTGGTAATCGCCGACGATCACCCGATCGTGTTGCTGGGCGTTCGCGAACTGGTAGAGCGTGACATGCGCTTTCAAGTCGTCGGCGAGGCCGTGTGTTCGGCCGGCCTGATCGAGCTGTTGCAGCATCAAGGCGCTGACATCGTGATTACCGACTACAACATGCCGGGCGACTCGCCTTATGGCGATGGCCTGAAGCTGGTGGAGTACCTGAAACGACACTTCCCGCAGGTACAGATCCTGATCCTGACCATGATCTCCAACCACCTGATCCTCACCCGCCTGCAAGAGCTGGGCGTGGTCGGCATCATCCAGAAAAGCCAGTTGCATACCGAGATTCAACTGGCACTCAAGGCGATCGCCCAGGACAGCGACTATCGCAGCCTGGAGCCGCCAAAGACCTCGGTGATAGAGACCCTCACGGCAATTGACGAGCGCTTTACCAGTTTGTCGCCCAAAGAGTTCGAGATCCTGCGCCTGTTTATTTCCGGCATGAGCGTGAGTGACATTGCGCGCCGCCAGAACCGAAGTTCAAAGACCATCAGCGCACAAAAGATATCGGCCATGCGCAAACTTGAAGTCAGCAGCGACCAGGATCTACTTGCTTATTGCCTGGAACGTAACATCTTCAACTAACGCATAACTTGCAAGCCATTCCTGGACAATGGCTTTGCCCTTTATTCTCAAGCCTTTCACCGCTGCAACAGCACAAATAACCTGCCCACGCCAGCGCTTATAAGAATCGTCTTATTCGCTCCCGCCGCCTCGTCGCCTACTCTTTGCTCGCAGTTCAACAACAGCAAACTTTTCAACTAACACTTACGGACATCATCATGAAGAAGTTTTCCCTGGCTGTGATCGCCTCGGCCATTATCGCCGCTTCCGGCAGTGCATTTGCCGTGGACCCTGCTCCGACGCCAACCCTGGGCGGCAGCGGTAAAATCACCTTCACCGGCGTCATTAATAACGATGCCTGCTCGGTGGACGGCGCCAACTCCGACCGCACCATTTCGGTGGACATGGGCAACGTATCGATCAAGGACATGGGCACCGCGGAAAACCCGACCGCAGGTCGCGTGACCGCCAAAGACTTCAACCTGAACGTCAACTGCAACCAGGGCACCAAGGTCGCCATGATCTTTGACGCCAACAACGGCGGTTCGGGCCTGGTCACCGGCAAAAAGGTACTGGCCCTGAACCCGGGTTCGGCCACTGCACAAAACGTCGGTATTGCCCTGCTCGACAGCAAGGGCGGTCTGATTGACCTCAGCTCGCCAAGCACCGCACGCATTGAAAGCACCATGCACGGTGCCGGTACTGAAGGCGGCGACGCCACCCTGAGCTTCGCGGCCGCCTACGTCACCACCGCAGCGGCGGGCTCGTCGACCGCCGGTCGCGGTGACGCCACCCTGCCGTTCATCCTGCAATACGAATAATTCGGCGCCCCGGGCACCGAACGCGCGAGGCCTTGCGGCCTCGCCATTGTCTTCTGATTACACCGGATAACCCTCATGCCGCCTCGTTCTATCGCCGCATGTCTGGGGCTGCTGGGCTTGCTCATGGCTACCCAGGCCGCCGCCAGCATTTCATTGAATGCCACCCGTATCGTGTTTGACGGTGACCACAAGGAAGCCAACATTACCGTGCGTAACGGTAACCAGGATGTATTGATTCAATCCTGGGTCGACATGAACGATGCCCGCGCCAGCCGCGCGCCGTTTGCCGTCACCCCGCCCCTGGCGCGGGTATTTGCCAAGGAACAACAACTGCTGCGAATCCTGTACGAAGGCACCGGCATGCCCACGGACCGCGAGTCGGTGGTGTGGCTCAACGTGCAGGAAATCCCCAAGGCCAGCGAAGCCGAGAACACTTTGCAGTTGGCTATACGCCAACGGATCAAGATTTTTTACCGCCCTGCAGGCCTCACCGGCAGTGCGCTGCAAGCCCCTGCGCAGCTTGAATGGACGCTGGTCAAACACGGCAGCCAAACCCTGTTGCAGGTGAAAAACCCGACGCTGTACCACGTGTCCATGGCCGACATCAAAGTGCAGGCGGTATTGGCCAGCGACTCCACCATGATTGCGCCAGGCGAACAAAAACAGTTTGCGCTCAGTGCTCCAGTTGCCAGCGGGCCGGTGCAGTTGTCGTTTTCCAGCATCAATGACTACGGCGCGCAGAATCACTACAGCGCGCCGCTGTCCAGCGGCACTGCGCTACCGGCGCATGCGACTGAATCGCGCCTCAACCCCTAAGCACTTTCGCTAACCCACAGGCTCACTTCGCGTGCGTGTTTGCGTGCCCGGCTGTCCGTCAATCAGGGATGTCATAGGTCTTCGCATGTCCTTTCTTTCCAGCAACAGGCCCGCACGTGGCGTACTGAAGTTGAAGACGCTGTCGCTGGCGATTGTCGCCAGTCTGCCCGGCCTGGTCATGGCCGATGACGCTACGGAAACCTTCAATACCACCTTCCTGCAAGGCTCGCAGTCACCGGTGGACTTGCAGCAATTGCTCTCTGCCAACAGCGTGCTGCCGGGCACTTACCGCGTCGACCTGTACAGCAACGAAGTGCTGGTGGGCCGACGCGATATCGACTTCAAGCGCAACCCGAAAAACGGCCGCGTCGAAGCCTGCCTGACCCTCGACCTTCTCAAGCAACTGGGTATCGACCTGCACCGTTTGCAGGCCGAGGGCAAACTTGACCCGCAGCAGCCGCAGGACTGCTACGCCCTTGCCGACATGATCGAAGACGCCAGCGTGCGCTACGACAGCAGCCGTCTGCGCCTGCTCGCAAGTATCCCGCAGGTGGCGATGCAGCGTGGCTTGCGCGGGTATGTCGACCCACAGTTGTGGGACGACGGTGTGCCCGCCGCCTTCATCAACTACCAGCTCAACAGCAGCCGCACCGCCGGCGACTACAAGACCCGCATCGCCAATAACCTGGGCCTGCGCAATGGCATCAACCTGGGCGCCTGGCGGCTGCGCAACGAGTCAAACCTGAGCGGCGGCACCGATCGCTCGAACACCTTCACCAGCAACCGCACTTACTTGCAGCATGACGTCACCGCGATCAAGGGCCAGTTCAGCGCCGGTGAGATTTTCTCCGACACCGACCTGTTCGACAGCGTGCGCTATCGCGGGGTCAAGCTCGCCTCGGATGATGGCATGCGCGCCGACAGCGAGCGCGGCTATGCACCCGTAATCCGTGGGGTGGCGCAGACCAACGCGACGGTGGAAATCCGCCAGAACGACTACATCCTCTACACCGCCAACGTCGCGCCAGGCCCGTTCGAGATCAACGATATCTACCCCAGCGGCTCCAACGGTGACCTGCAAATCACCGTGATCGAAGCCGACGGTACGCGGCGGGTGACGATGCAGGCGTTCTCCAGCCTGCCGATCATGGTGCGCGAAGGCCAGGTGAAATACAGCGTCTCGGCGGGCACGTTCAAAAGCAATGCCGATGGCCTGGCAACCCCGCGTTTTTTTAGCGGTACGCTGGCTTACGGCTTGACCAGCAACCTCAGCGGGATTGTCGGTGTGCAAGCCAGTGAGGACTACAGCGCGCTGTCGATCGGCGCCGGCCGGAACACCTCGTTCGGTGCGTTCTCCCTGGATACCACCCATTCGTCCAGCAAGGCCCAGGGGCGAACCTCCCAGGGCAGCAGCGTACGCGCCTTGTACGCCAAGACCTTTGCCGGCACCGATACCAACTTCACCCTGGCCGCCTATCGCTACTCCACCGAGGGCTATCGCACCCTCACCGACCATGTGGAAGACAGCAGCGAAGACCTGCGCGTACGCACCGGCCACTCGAAAACCCGCACCGACCTGACCATCAACCAGAGCATCGGACGCAACAGCGAATTCGGCAGCCTGTATGTGAACGCCAGCGACCAACGCTACTGGAATCGCGGCGGCTCCCAGAGCTTTTCCGCGGGCTACACCGGCAACTGGGGCGACCTGAGCTACAACCTTGGCGTGACGCGCACCAAGCAGATCGTCACCTGGGGCGAGCCGAGCAGCGACACGCAGGTGAACCTGTCGGTGTCTTTCCCGCTGGGCAGCCAGGCCCGCGCGCCACGGGCGTTTGTCACCACCAGCCACCAACGTGGCGACACCACCACCCAGGCAGGCATCAACGGCTACGTGGCCGACACCAGCGACACCTTCTATTCGGTGCAGGCCGGCCACAGTGACACCAGCGGCGACTCAGGCTCGGTGAACATCAACAGCCGCACCGCCGTGGCAGACGTCAGCCTCGGTTACAGCCAGGGCCAGGGCTACAACTCACAGAACTTCAACCTCGCAGGCTCCGTGGTGGCTCATGCGGGTGGCGTCAACCTGGGGCAGACGGTCAGCGAGACCTTCGCCCTGGCCGAAGTACCAGGCGTCGCTGGAGCCAAGATCAGCAGCTACAGCGGGGTGGAAACCGGTTACAACGGCTATGCGGTGGTGCCCACTGCGCAACCTTACCGGGTCAACTGGATCAGCCTGGACACTCGCGATCTGGGTGGCGACGTGGAAATCACTAACGCCACCCAGCAGCTGGTGCCGCGCCGTGGCGCCATCGTGGTGGCGCATTACAGCGGCACCACCGGGCGACGGGTGTTGTTTGAGTTGTTTGATGCACAGCATCAACCGCTGTCGTTTGGTGCCTCACTGGAAGACGCCAATGGCAAGCAGTTGGCGATTGCCGACCCCAATGGTAATGCCCTGGCGCTGGTGGAAGAGGATCAGGGCACACTGATCATCAAGTGGGGGGAACAGCGTTGTCGGGCCACCTATGCGTTGCCACCGCCGAACAAGGCGCTGAACTATGAGCGCCAGTCACTGGTGTGCACGCCTTGATTGTGCGGGTGATTGCGCTACTGTGCTGACCACGCGCCTACCCTCTGCGAGACTTGCCCATGCGTAACTTGTTCTTCGCCAGTGCCTGCCTGTTGACCACCGCCCTGGCAGGCTGCCAGCAAACACCACCGGCCAACGACCAACTCGACGCCGTGCTCTGGACCCAGACCTCCATCGAGCACGAGCTGATCTACCGCCAGCTCTTCGCCAACGCCACCCGCCAACTCGATGTAGCGCTGGCCGACCCAGACTGGGACGCCCTGCCTTTGCCTGCACGCAAGCTGACCGGTTTGCCGCCGGCGGTGATTGTGGATATCGACGAGACGCTGTTGGACAACGTGCCGCTCAACGCTCGCGACATCATCAACAATCAGGTCTATTCCTACGATCGCTGGAATACCTGGGTCGAGCAGGCCAAGGCCCAGGCGCTACCAGGTTCCGTGGCGTTTCTGCAGGCGGCCAGGCAAAAAGGCATCAAGGTGTATTACCTCACCAACCGCGAGCACAGCCAGGTCGCGGCCACCGCCAAAAACCTGCGTTTGCGCGGCTTTCCGATTGAGAGCGACGCACAGATCCTGGCGGCCAGCACGCCTACCGGCCACTGCGAAAGCGCCGGCTATGGCAAGAATTGCCGTCGCCAGTGGGTCGCCAATCATGCCCGCGTGTTGTTGATGGCCGGTGACTCGCTGGGAGATTTCGTGCAGGCCGAACACAACACCCTGGCTGCGCAGCGCAAGGCCGTCGAACCCTATGTGAACTGGCTGGGGCAGCGCTGGTTCCTGCTGCCCAACCCGAGCTACGGCAACTGGTACAGCGCGCCGTACGGGGATGATGAAACCTTGCCGTTTGCGCAGAAACGCAAGCTCAAGCAGCAGGCATTGTTGTTGCAGGAATAGAGAGTAGCCCCCTCCCACATTAGAAAACCGAGAGCCGTTCATCCCACTCATTTGCACCGCGGCCCTCATATCATCACACTCGTTATCCACCCGCCGGCTCAGGAACCGCAAATGTCTCACTCCTTGCTCAAGCCTGCGCTGCCCGGCATTGCGCTGCGGCGATGGCGTTTGCTGCACCGCGTCAAGCAAAGCCATGCGGCGCAGCTATTCAACGTCACGCAATCGACTATTTCGCGCTGGGAAAGTGGCGTACAAGCGATGGATCCGGCTGCGCACCAACAGCTTGAGCAGTTGTTGGCAGCCCGACTTGATGCAGCCGCCGATCAGGCATTGGCCCGGCTGGTCAGCGAGAGTTCGCAAGCGATGCACTTGGTGTGCGACCTGACGCACCGCCTGCTCGCGTGCTCGCCCTCCCGCGCACGCCAGTTCAGCAGCCCGCTCGCCGAGCTTATGGGCCAGTCGTTGTGGCGCTTCGCAACGCCGCAAATCCAGCTGATCGAAGCCAGCCTGGAGCATACCGGCTGGCGTGAAACCCAGGCACCACCGGCCCTTGAATTCACCACTGGAAGCAACGACTCCAATCTCGTGCCCATACGCCCAAGCCTGTGTCGCTGGACACGCATGACCCTCAGCGATGGCAGCGCAGCACGCCTGGTCGAGACACTCTGAAAGCCCACCGCGCATATTTTATGCGTGGACGATCTGCGCTCGCGCACCTAGGCTTACCTGCACAACCGACCTTGCGGGGCAGCATCATGGACATGGAAAAAATCAAAGGCCGTCTCGATTTTCTGCGCGAAGCGGAAAAACTCAAGGATGTGCTCAGAAGCGCCCACACGGCTTCGGGCCGCACTGAAAGCACGGCCGAACACAGTTGGCGCCTGTGTCTGATGGCGATGGTGTTCGCCGATCAACTGCCCGGCCTGGACCTGCTGAAAATCCTCAAGATGTGCGTTATCCATGATTTGGGCGAAGCCATCCACGGCGATATCCCGGCGGTCAGCCAGGCGGCCTTTCCCAACAAGGGCGAACAGGAGCGGCTCGACCTGCTGCTGTTGGCGCAGTCCCTGGACAGCCCCCTGAAAGCCGAGATCCTGACGTTATGGGATGACTACGAGAACGCGCGCTCGCCGGAAGCAAAAGCCGTCAAGGCCATGGACAAACTGGAGACCCTGCTGCAGCACACCCAAGGGCTGAACCCGCCCGATTTCGATTACGCCTTCAACCTGGCCTACGGTAAAAAACACACAGATGCCGACCCCTTGTTCGAAGCGCTGCGGGCATTGATCGATCGGGCGACAGAGCAAAGGCTCCACGCCGCAGAGTGACGGGCGGCATCACACCGCCCGAGCAGCAATCGCCTCCACTTCCACCAACGCCCCCGGCAACGGCAGCGCCACCACTTGCAACGCTGTCCGCGCCGGTTTGTTCGGCTGCTCGGGCGTGCCGAAGAACTGCGTATACCCCCGCTGTAACCCGGCGAAATCCAGCTTGCCGTCGGTTTCTTCCGCGCCGACCAGAAATACCCGCAACTGCACGATATCGCCCAGCTCCAGATCCTGCTGCTGGAGGATTTTGCGCAGTTTGTTGAACACTGAAACAGTCTGTACTTCGGTGTCGCCGTAAACCCCAGGCACATTCGGGTCGGCGAGGTCGGGCAGCGTGCCGCTGACGAATATCAGACTGGCCGAGGCCGGCACGGTGACGGTTTGCGAGATGGGAAAATCGCCCACGCTGGTGCGTTGAATGCTGTCGCTCATGGTATTGCTCCTCAAGAGGCGGCCACAGCCGCAATCTGTCGTTGTTGAGTGATGTGCTCGGCCAGTTGCGCCACCACATGGCGCGCGGAGTTGGCCGCCGACTCCTGCCAGATGCCCACGCCACTTTGCACCAGGCCGTCGCCGGCGAAGTACACCCGGCCATGGGGCCGTTCCAGCAAGGCGTGGGCCTGGGCGGGGAAGTGTTCGCGTTGCAGCCACGGGCCTTCGCTGTAGGGGATCTGTTCCCAGGACACCGCCAGTGGATGACGCAAATGTTTGGAATAACCTGGATGCAACAGCTCTACGGCTTGTCGGGAGGCGGCGTGCTGCTGTTCGAGTGGCTGTGCGCCGAACACGTCGGCGCCCTCCCCGGTCACGTAACCGGCCACCAGCACGCCCTCGCGGGTGTTGAGGTCGTTGCTGGGGTACCACAGCAAGCGCGCCGGGTGCTCGACCCATGACAGGCCGCCATAGGTGCGGTAATCGGTTTCCCAGAAACGTGGGGATTGCCACGCCACCTTGGTCGCCTGGTCGCTGCGCGTGCTGAGCAAGGCGGCCTTGACCGGGTCGCTGAAGTCGCTGTCCAGCCTGGCCAGCAGGGGCAGCGGCAAGGTCGAGACCAGGTAATCGGCACGCACCACCTGTTCGCGGCCGCTGTGCTGGTCGTGATAGGTCACCGCCACGCCCTCCTCCAACTGACGGATCTGCCGCACCTGGGCGCCCAGTTGCACCTGCTCATGCACGCGTCGGTAGAGGGCGTCGGTGATGCGGTCCATGCCGCCCACCGGCTGGAACATGGTGGCTGAAAATTCCGGGAATTCGGTGTGCAACAAAGCGCCCCAGAGTTCCGGGTGCAGCAAGCGCTCCAACCCCAGCGGCTTGTGGCGGGCGGGCAAGGCGCCAGGGTGGGCGGCGGATTCAAGGTGCCCGGAACGCAGGGTGCCCTCGAAGGCCAGCTCCTGGGACAGGTCGCCGTACACCTGCAAAAAACCCAGCAGGCGCGTGCGCTCTTCACCACTCAACACATCGTCAAGGGCGTCACGTTGCACCGCCCTGGCCAGCAACCCGGACAGGTGCCCACGGGTATCGTTGAGCGCCTGGCCGACGCTGAACGCCGGCTGGCTCAGGTCCGGCCGCACCTGGGCGCCATGGCTGCTGTTGACCAGCACTTCCAACGGCACGCCCAGCTCACTGCAATAGTCGAGGATGGTGCGGTGCTGGCTGGGAATGCGCGCCGGGCCGGCGTTGAAATACTGGCCCGGATCAAACCCCACGGTTTGCGAGCGACCATCCTTGTAGGCCACGCGATCGCCGTTGCGCAGGGTCCAGGTGCGACCACCTACGCGCTCACGGGCTTCCAGCACCTGCACGCTGAAGCCGGCGCGACTCAGTTCCAGGGCCGTGACCAATCCTGCAATCCCGGCGCCCAGCACCAGCACGCGGGTGCCCTGCCCCAGGCCATCCTTGAGTTTCAGCGGTTGCGGACGGCGGTGTGACGATGGGCCCAGACCCAACACCGCCAGTGCATCCTTGACCGCCTTCTCACCGCCCACTGCGGCAATGCTCGACAGCGCTTCACGTCGTGTCAGTCCCATGTCGATGCTCCTAGTCCGGCAAGCCCGGTGGGTTGATCAGCGACTTGTCGACGCGTTCGACATCCAGGCCCCAGCGTTGCAGCACCTGCTCGTATTGGCCCCCGGCAATCGCGCCCTCCAGGGCGGTGTGGATAGGCTGGACCAGGCCGTTGTCCTTGCGCGTGGTCACGGCGATATCGGCCTGCAACGGCCACCCACCGTTGACGGTGCCGACGCGCTTGATACCGCCGGTGATTGCCGCCGAATAGGCGTACACCGAGTTCGGCCCGAACAGCGCATCGCTGCGCCCTGACTGCACCGCCAGTTGCGCGGCGGCCTGGTCGTCGAAGTATTGCAACAGCGCAGGCTTGAGGCCGGCTTTTTCATTGGCCTCGTTCCAGGCCAGCAGGACCTTTTCCTGGTTGGTGCCGGAGCCGACGATGATCTTCAGCCCGGCAATGTCCGCCGCTTGCTGGATCGCGTTGATCTTGCTGGTGCTCTTGACGTAAAAGCCGAGCACGTCCTGGCGGTAGGTGGCGAAGTCAAAACGCTTCTTGCGTGCCTCGGTGACGGTGACGTTGCTGATCACCGCATCGTATTTGCCCGAACTGACACCCAGGGGCCAGTCTTCCCAGCTGGTCTGCACCACGTTGAGTTGCAGGCCGAGGCTGTCGGCGACCAATTGCGCGGTGTCGGCTTCGCTGCCGATGGTGGTCTTGTCGTCACTGGCAAGCAGCGCCAGAGGTGGCCCTGCTACGCCGGACACCGCCACAGTGAACTTGCCCGGCTGGGCGAACTTGAAGCCCGGCGGGATCTGCGCGATGGCCGCTTCATTGCGCGGCACATGGATGCGCGGGCGGTCGGGGCTGAGATCAACCTGTTGCACAGCGAAGGCATATTGCGCGGTGCTGACGGCAAGCGCCAGCAAGGTCACGCGGGTGGTGTTGATGAACATGGGCACTCACTCCTTGAACTAAAGCACCTTGCCGAGAAAGGCCTGGGTACGGGGATGGCGGGGTTGGCGGAAGATCTGTTCGGGCGGGCCTTCTTCGATCAGTTGACCGTCGCAGAGAAACACCACGTGGTCGGCCACTTCACGGGCAAAGCCGATCTCGTGGGTGACGATTACGAGGGTCACGCCCAGTCGGGTCAGGCCCTTGATCACGTCCAGCACCTCGCCTACCAGCTCAGGGTCGAGGGCCGAGGTGGGCTCGTCGAACAGCAGCACCTTGGGGTCCAGCGCCAGGGCGCGGGCAATGGCGACGCGCTGTTGTTGCCCACCGGAGAGCTGGCGCGGGTAGGCGTCGGCCTTGTCCGCCAGGCCGACCTTGGCCAGCAACTCGGCGGCCTTGAAGTGCGCTTGGGC
The DNA here is from genome assembly GCF_019891455.1 of Pseudomonas sp. P867. NCBI lineage: Bacteria > Pseudomonadati > Pseudomonadota > Gammaproteobacteria > Pseudomonadales > Pseudomonadaceae > Pseudomonas > Pseudomonas sp. P867. The sequence goes on from NZ_JAFLXB010000020.1 coordinate 78,980, forward strand.
CTTGCTCCAGCGCTTGTGGGCCAACGGCGCTTCGGCGATGTTTTCCCAGGCGGTGAGGTGCGGGAACAGGTTGAAGTTCTGGAATACAAAGCCGACGTCGATGCGACGCTTGAGGATCTCGCGCTCCTTGAGTTCGAATAGCAGGTCGCCCTTGCGTCGATAGCCGACATATTCACCGTCGATGGTGATATGCCCGCTGTCGATTTTCTCCAGGTGGTTGATGGTGCGCAGCAGGGTGGACTTGCCCGAGCCGGACGGGCCGAGGATCACTGTGACCTTGCCGGGGTCGATGGTCAGGTCGATGTTATCGAGCACCTGCTGGTTGCCAAAGCGCTTGCCCACGCCCTGGATCTGGATGCGCCCGGCGCGTGCTTCAGCCATGGGATTTCTCCTTGAGCCACAGGCGCAGGCGCTGCAACGGCGTCGGCGGCAGCACCCGCGCGGTGCCGCGGGCGAAATGACGTTCGACGTAGTACTGGGCGCTGGTGAGCACGGTGGTGATGATCAGGTACCACACCGTGGCCACGATCAGCAGCGGGATCACCGCCTGGGTACGGTTGTAGATGACCTGCACGGTGTAGAACAGCTCGGGCAAGGCCAGCACATAGACAATGGAAGTCCCCTTGACCAGGCCGATGATTTCGTTGAACCCAGACGGCAAAATCGAGCGCAGCGCTTGGGGCAGGATGATGCGGAAGATGCGCCGCGAGGCCGGCAACCCCAGGGCCGCGGCTGCTTCATGCTGGCCGGCCTCCACACCGATCAGGCCACCGCGGATGATCTCCGCCGCGTAGGCGGCCTGCATCAGGCTCAAGCCAAGCACCGCCACGGTGAATTGACTGAGCACATCCACCGTCGACCACTCGGCGAACACCAGATCGGTGAACGGCACACCGAGCACGATGTGGTCGTACAGGTAGGCAAAGTTGTAGAGGATGATCAGCACCAGCAGCGCCGGCATCGAGCGGAAAAACCAGATATAGCCCCAGGCCAATGCGGCCAGCAACGGTGAGCCCGACAGCCGCGCCAACGCCAGCGCCGTGCCAAGGATGACGCTGAACACCGTGCTCAGCAGCGTCAGCAACAGCGTCTGCCCCAAGCCGCGCAGCACTGACGGCGAGAAGAACCACTGGCCGAACACCCCCCACTCCCACCGCGGGTTGGTGGCCAGGGAATGCACGATGGCCAGCAGCACCAGCGCGGCGAAGATCGACCCGGCCCAGTGCCAGGGATGCCGGGCGGGCACCACTTGCAGCGCCGTGATCGGCGTGGAGACGCGGTGCTGACGCAGCGGTTGTACGCTGACCTCATCAAGCAGGTCGTAGGGTTTGGCGACAATGGGCATGTGCTATTCCTCGCAGGCCTTAGAAGGCGTAAGTCAGCCGGGTGTAGTAGTACCCACCGGTAAAACCGTAGGGCGAATAAGTGCCGTAGCTGGCAACCATGGTGCTGCTCGGCACCCCTTGTTTCTTGGGGTATTGGTCGAACAGGTTCTTGGCGCCGATGGCGATGTTCAGGTCTTTGGTGAGGTTGTAGCCAAGGTCGAGGTCGGTGATCCATTTGGCGCTGTAGACCCGGTCCAGGTCGCGGTTGGCCGATGAGTTGACCTCCTTGTAGGAACCGTAGCGAGTCAGGGCCAGGCTGAGATTGAAGCGTTCGATGCTCCAGTCGCCACCAAGGATCAGCTTGGTATTGGGCTGCACGCCGGTGATCAGGTTGCGGGCCTCGCGATCCATCAGGTCATAAGGCCGGCCAAGGATGCTGGTGGACGCCTTGTAGTTCTGGATTCTGGTCTGGTTCCAGTTGAACGCAGCGGTCCACTTCAGCGCGCCGAACGCGCCCAGGTCCTGGTTGTAGCTGCTGACCAGGTCCAGGCCCTTGGTGCGGGTGTCGGCGCCATTGATAAAGTACTGGCCGCCGGAGGTGGAGTTGATGCCGTTGTTCTGCAGTACCTGGGTGACTTCAGGGCCAAGCAAGGTGCCTGTCAGGGTGATGCGGTCACGTAGATTGATCACGTAGGCATCGGCGGTGAAGCTCAGGCGGTCGGTGGGTGTAAGGGTGAAACCGAGGCTGAAATTGGTGGAGCGTTCGGGCTTCAACTCTTCGGCGCCCAGCGCCTTGGCCGCCGCCGACCCCACCGGCAGCACGCCGTAATTGATCGACTGGTACACGCCGTCCACCACGCCATAGGTGGTGGAGCGCGCACTGAACAAACTGTTGGCCAGGGACGGCGCCCGAAAGCCATTGCTCACCGTGGCACGCACCGCGAACTGCGGCGTGAAGTCGTAGCGGGTGGTCAGCTTGCCGCTGCGGGTGGCACCCACGCCTTCGTTGTAATGCTCATAGCGCAAAGCGGTGCCAACGTACCAATCCGGCAAGGGGTTGAAGCCCACGTCCACATAACTGGCCAGGCTGTTGCGAGAAGCGCTGCTTTCTTCCTGCGGGGAAATACCGTTGGTGACCTGGGCTCCGGACGAGGCACAGTTACCCGGCGCCACGCAGTAGCCGCCGTTGGCATAAGACCCGTAGTCACCGGCCTGTACCTCGTAGGTATCGCGCCGATGCTCGAAGCCATAAGACAGGTCCAAGGGTTTTTGCAGGCCGATATCAAAGCCGCGTTTGAAGTCCAGGTTGGTGGTCAACTCGGTGGAAATCCAGGTGCCGGAGGTAAAGCTGTTCGGCGTGGCCTCGCCCAGGGACGGGTTCTGGTTGTGGGTGGTGCCCTGCTCCGCTTCATTGCGCCCGTAAGTGGTGGACAGGTCCCAGTCCCACTCACCCAGGGTGCCCTTGCCGCCGAAGGCCGCCTGGAAATCATCCTCGTCGATGTACCAGGTCGGGGTGTACCCGGCCGGGTAGCCGTTGGGCCCGGTAGTGATGGTGTTGGTGATGGTCGGCAAGCGGAAGTTCTGGCCCTGCTCTGCTTTGCGTCGCGAGTAGGTGGTGAAGGAGTACAGGCTGAGGCTGTCATCGATCGGCAGCTCGGCGTTGTAGCCCAGGGTCAGCAGGTTGGTCTTGGGCGTGCCGTAGCCGCCATAGGTGGACTTGCCTGCCAGGCCATACGCCTGCTCGTAGGTGTAGCCATTGGCGCTGGCCTTGTTGTCATCGTTCTGGCTACGCGCATCCAGAGCCAACTGCACGATGCCGCCGTTACCGATTTCGAAGCCCTTGTTGAGGCTTTGCTGCACCGTCTGTTTCTTCCCGTCGTAGCCAAGGCCGGTGTTGGTCACCGAAGTGCCGCTGGTGTCGGCCTTGAGGATCACGTTGATCACCCCGGCGATGGCATCGGAACCGTATTGGGCCGCGGCGCCATCGCGCAGCACTTCCACATGGTCGATGGCACTGATGGGGATCAGGTCCAGATCCGCCGGCGCCGCGCCAGTGTTGATGCCGTTGATATTCAAGGTGGCGCTGGTGTGGCGGCGCTTGCCGTTGACCAGCACCAGTACTTCGGCGGAGCTCAAGCCCCGCAGGTTCGGCGCCCGGGCAATGCCGCTGGCGTCCCAGCCGGTTTTTTCCGGCAAGGTCAGCGACGGGATCACTGCGCTCAACGCCTCCATCAACCCGGGCTTGCCGGTGCTTTGCAGTTGCTTGGCGCTGACCACATCAATCGGCACCGGGCTGCTGGTGACCGTGCGCTGCTCGGCGCCACGGTTGCCAGTGACCACGACGGTGGACAGGGTGCTGTCGTCCTGGGCTTGCGTCGCTGCAGCCAGCAAGGACAACGTCAGGGCGGCGGTGGGTTGTAGAACGTGCTTCATATCCATTCCCGGCTTTTTCCAAATCGCGAAATCGAGCAGGCACGCGCCTGACGCGGCGTGACCGGTGTTCAAAAGGCGTTTCGGCTTGGGCTAGGTGTGGGGCAAGCGAGGGGTTTGAAGTGGCAACATACGTTGAGCTCCCGTCCAACGACTCTGCTGCGGGGGATAGTCACCCGGTCAGGCGCGCAGAATCTGAATCACGCTGGGTACCATCCGAGGTCAGGGGTAGGCTGTTGAACTCAAACATAACGGAATGAATTTCAAAAATATAATGCTGTTTTGGCATAAGCTAATATTCTCTACTTTCATTATTATTTAATATTTTTATTCATAACGGTAATGTTTAACCCATCAGCAGCAGAGAGATTCTGGGCTAGGGAGGTTGCCCTCGATAGCATAGGTATCTACACAACTTTGCAGCCGCCAACCGTAACCACGATGCGAAGCGAGCCGCTCGTGATCTTGATCTGCTTTTGATCCTAGGCGCCCCGTTAAACCACGCTGGCCGGAATTCGACAGGGATTTGGGGGGTAAACCGGCAGGGATGCCGGTTTAGCCGCCGTCAGGGCGGAACCCTAAGTGGCCGTTACCACAGGAATGGATATGTACTCGGTATAGCTGTGTTGGCTGTCAGGCCGTCATCGCAGGCAAGCCAGCTCCCACATTTGGATCGCGTCGCATCATTTAGGTAGTCGCTGGCAGTCAAGCCGCCATCGGGAGCAAGCCCCCTCCCACATTGGTACTCGGAGCAGCCAGGATTATTGAGCCGGCCGCAACAGTTGCATCTGCTGGCGATAATCATCCGTCACCTGCCGTGCCTGGCTGCTGCTGGTAATGACTCTTGGCGTAATGAGCACTATCAACTCTGTACGGTCCTTGGACTTGCCAGTATTGCCAAACAACCACCGCAACCCCGGTATCTTCCCCAGATAAGGCACGGCACTGACACTCTCGGCGTTGTCCTGTTTGATCAACCCACCAAGCAATACCGTCTGCCCACTCTGCACCGCCACCTGAGTCGACACCGAGCGTGTGGAAATGCGCGGGTTCACCGGCGTCTCACTGCTGCCCGCCGGGTTCTGGGCATCACTGACCTGCTGCTGGATATCCATGTACACCAGCCCGCCCGGATTGATGCGCGGCACCACATCCAGGATCACCCCGGTCTGCACGTATTCGACACTGCTCAAGGTGGTGTCGGCGTCACCGGTGTTGACGGTGGTCTGGCTGATGGGAATGTTATCGCCCACCTGAATCTGTGCCGGCTGATTGTTCATCACCACCAGCGACGGCGCCGACAGCACTTGGGTGCGGCCGTTGGTTTCCAGGGCGTGCAAGGCCACTTGCAGGTTGGAGCTGACAAAGGAGTAGAACAACGAATCCGCCGCCCCCAGCCCCGCCCCGCCACCGCCCAGGGCGCCTTGGCTGCCGGAGGCGTTGGCCACCGTGGTGCTGGTGGAATTGCCCGCCAGGCGGCCCAGATACCACTGCACACCCAGGTCCAGTTCACCGGTGAGTTTGACCTCCAGGATGCGGGTCTCGATCTGCACTTGCAGCGGTGGGTTGTCCAGGCGCTTGATCGCTGCTTCGATCTCTTTCCATTGTGCCGGACGGGTGCGCACCAGCAGCTGGTTGCTGCTCTTTTGCGCGGTGATGCGGGTGCCGGCTTCAAGGTCGCTGGTGGGGGGCGCCTGGGTATTTTCGGCAGGTTCGGATTCGGGTTCGTCGGGTGCAGGCGCTGGGACATTGGCCTGCAGCCCAGCGCTGGTGGACGAGGACAAGGTGGTGGTACGCAACCCCGGCGCGACCTTGGCCGGTGCGTCGTCCTTGATCGCGCCATTGCCGTAGATCTGCCGCAAATATTTGGCCAGGTCGGCGGCCTTCATATTGCGCACGTCGTACACATACATCTGCGGCTCGTTGCCGCCGCCCTCGTCGATGGTGCGAATCCAGTCACCCACCTCGCTGAGGTACTCGGGCTGAGACGAAATCGCCACCACCGAGTTGGTGCGCTCGACCGGCAAAAATCGCAACATACCCGCCAGGGGCGTGCCGCTGTCGGCGCCGAACATGGCTTGCAGCTCGGGCATCAGTTCGGCCACCGAGGCGCGTTGCAGGCCGAAGACCGCCACGGACATGCCCTTGAGCCAGTCCACATCGAAAGTGTCGATGGTGTCCTGGTAGTTGGCCAGCTCTTCCGGGGTGCCGGCCAGGCTCAGTACGTTGCGCGCCGGGTCGACCAGCAGAAACGCATTCTCTCGGGCGAAGGGCTTGAGCAGTTTCTGCATCTCGGTGGCCGAGATATAGCGCAGCGGGAAGAGTCGCGCCGAGAGCCCGCTGGAGGGCTGCGTCACGCGCATCTGCGGCACCAGCTTGCCCGCCACCGCCTGGCTGGCCGGCAGGATCACGTAGCGGCTGCCCTGCTTGATCATGGCGTTGTCGGTCCAGGACAGCAGGGTTTCGAGGATCGACAGAGCCTGCTGCTTGTCCACCGGTTTTGACGTGGAGAAGCTGACATTGCCCTTCACGCCCTCGGCGATGCTGTAGTTCTCGTGCAGCAAGTCGCCCATCACGCTGTTGATCACCGCTTCGATGGGCTGGCTCTGAAAGTTGAAGACGATGTCGCCGCCCTCCTCCTGGGCTTTTACCGGCGCAGTGGGTTTACGCACGAACGTCTGATTGCCACGAATCAGCTGGCGCTGCGGCGGCGACTTCGCCTCGGGCAGAGCGCTTTGCATCGCAGGCGCCGCATTCGGCGGGCGTTGCGAACCGGTGCCTTGCAGCGCCTCGTTCAGCAGCTGTTCGTCCGGATCAAGGCGGTCGGGTAAGGATCCACAACCGCCCAGGGAGACGGCAGTGGCCAGGCAAAACAGCGAAGTGCGCATATCGATCAAGGGAGGGGCTCGCGGGGATGGGAAATCAGGGGTAACCGCTTGCCGTAGAGGCTCAGGGTCTGGGTGCGCCCGTTGAGGGCGAAACGGGCGTATTGCGGGGTCAGGTGTTCCAGGCGCCAGCCGTTGGGCAGCGTCTGGCCCAGGCGCACCGTCAGGGGTGGGCCGCCGGCTTGCTTGAGCATGGCCATTTGCAGGTTGCCGGTGATCATGATGCCGCTGAGGGTCAGGTTGGCCAGGCTCGCCACCTGGGTCTTGCCGACCACGCTGTCCGGGCGGCGATCGGGGCTGAACAGCGGCGTCTGCCAGGTGCTCGCAAGCTCTTGCAACGCCGGCGCCGGTGCGGCCTGCACAGCGACGGAGGGCTGCGCAGGTGCAGGCGCCTGCGGCAACCATCGCGGTTGATCACCGATGCTGCTGAGGATCACCGCCATCAGTACGCCCAATAGCCCGGCCAAGCCGAGCAAGCCCCACTCCAGGGGGCGCAGTGCACCGATCATGGCGCCACCTGCGCCGGTTGCAGGTAGCCACGCACCAGCAGTTGCACCGCCAGCTTGCCCGCCCCGCCAGTGGCCGGTGCCTGTTTGCTGCGGCGAATGCGCAACTCATCGACAAACAGAAACGGCGGCTGGTATTCCAGCGCGTGCAGGATCGCGGTCAGCGGTTCGATGGCGCAGTTGAGCGTGAGGCTGACCTTGACCTGCCGATAGGGCTCGCTGCTGTCCTGTTCGGTGGTGATGGGTTTGCGCTGGGTGAGGTTGCAGCCGCCGCCAAGGTTGGCGTGGCTGTTGATCAGGTCGGCCAGACGCTGCATCAGGTCGGCGGCGACCACATCGGGGTCATCGCCTGGCAACAGGCTGGCGCTGCTGGCCGGGTCTTGCCGCGCCAGCTCAAGCTGCTCGCGCAATGCATCGCCCTGGTGCAACACGGCGGCGTAGCGTTGCTGCTGTTCACGCAACTGCTGGGCTTGCTCGCCCATGGTGCGCAACGGGCCGGCGAACCAGCTGTCGATCAGCAACCAATAGGCCGCACCGAGTACCACGGCCAGGAGCAACAAGGCCCCGCCACGACGTTCACGGGGTGTGAGGGGTCGGCGCATCGGCGGCCTCCGGGCGTAAGTGGGCACGCAAGGCAAACTGGTCCTTGCCGGTGCGCGCATCGGGTTGAATCACCCCTTCGAACTGGGCGTTGTCCAACCGCCGGCAGCCTTTGATGCGGGTGATCAGGCCACTGGCCTTGGCACTTTGCCCGGAGAAGGTCACCTCAGCGTCCTTGACGTCCAATTGGTCGAGCCAAGTGTCGGCGGGCAGACAAGTGGTCAAGTCATTGAGCAGCGCAGCCAGCGGCGGTTGCGCCAGTTTGCGCTGGGTGAGGTACTGCGCCGCGCCGCGGGTATTGAGCAGTTGCTGGCGCAGGGCGTGCACCTGGGCGACCTGGGCTTTTTGCTGCTGCACGGTGGCGTGCATGGCGTCGAGTACACGCTGGCGGTCGTTGAGCCACAGCAACATGGCGGCGATCAGCAAGGCACCGCACAGCCATGGCAGGCTGCGCTGCAAATCCTTGCCCCTTCGGCGTTGGCGCGAGCGTAACGGTGCCGGCAGCAGGTCAATGCCCAGGCCCGCCACATCGACGCGATGGGGATGCAGACCGAGGGCAGCGCAGTCGCTGAGAATCCGGTCCAGACGCTCGCGCAGGATCGCCACCAGCGTGACCTCAAGGTGGGTGGGTGTGCGCTGCTCCTGACGCGCCACGAAGTACAACTGCTCGGCGTCGAACGGGGTGTAGCGGTCCAGTTCATAGCCGACCACCGCCGTGAGATTGCGCGCGGCCGCCAGGGGCAATTGCAGGCGTTGCTGCAGCACCACGTCAGGACCGAGCATCAGCACCTGGCAGGCGCTGCCGGGGATAACCGGCGCCGTCAGCGGCCAGTGATGGATCTGTTCAGGCGGCTCTTGCGGGGCCAGCCAGCTCGGCACACAGCCGCGCAGCTCGGTGAGCCACAGGTGCCAGCCTTGTTGCAACAGGCTGCCGCGCCACTGGCGGGCGATAGGTTCAAGTCGATTCATTCTTGCCACCGCACCACCCGATAGGGTTGTGCACGGTCCTCCGCGGGGCTCAATAAGACGGTGAGTTGCAGGCGTGCCTGATAGCCGCCGGGGCGCTCGGCACGGCTGTCGATTTCCAGCACCTGGCCGGGGTCGGCGCCCTCGGCGTTTTGGCGTGGCAGGTTCAATGCCTTGCGCATCAAGGGGCTGGCAAATGCCGGATCGGGTCGATCCAGGTCGCTCCATAAGGTCATTTCCGGCAGTAATTGGCTGTACAGGGCCTGGGTCATACCGGGCAGTTGCCGCACTTCTTCCAGCACCCGAAACGGCGCCAGGCCCTGATGGCGCCGAGCCTCAAGCGCCTGGACCAGCTGATGGGCCTGGGCCGGGGTAGCGCCGCAAGCCAGGGCCAGGTGCAGCAAGTCATCGGGGTCGGCGTTGACCAGGTACAGCTTGCCGCGCTCACTGCGCAGGCGGACCTGTAGGCGGGCGTCGTCGAAGGTCAGCGCGATGGCACGCCCGTCCGCCACCCAGTGCCGATCAGCCATGACCTGGGCAATACCGGCTTCGGCGGCCAACAGCGTCTGGGTGTGCTGGCGGTACCACAGCGCCTGGCGACTTTGCAGTTGCACCCAGGCAGCCAAACCGCCGAGCAATAGGCTGAGTAAAGCCAGCACCCACAGCACCAGCAGCAACGCCGCTCCGCGTTGGCGCTTCATTGTTCACTGCTCGCGCTGCCGAGGTTCAGGCGCAGGGCAATCACTTGCGTCAGCCACGGCACCGGCCCGTTGACGCTGGCGTCGATGCGTACTGCGACGGGCAAGCGCCGGGGCCAGGGCCACGCGCTCAACCAGCCGGTGGGCTGGCCCAAGGGCGATACGCCGCGATAACTCAATTGCAGCGCCTCGACGTTATGCAGCAGCACTTGCGGTTCAGCGCGCTGGGCGTTGGCAGCGGATTGCAACTGCGAAAACGCCACCTGAAAATCCTGTTCTACCCGTTGCAGGGTAAAGCGCTGGATGCCCCCGCCGAGCACGCCGGGCAAGGTCGCCACAAACTGCAGGCGCTCTGCCGTACCGATAAAAAAACCGTCGGCCTGGCTGTCGTCTTCAATGATATTCAAGGGCAACGCCTCGCTGATCGCGGTGCGTAGAAACTGTTGGGCGGTGCGCATTTCATCCAGGCTCACGGTGTAACTTTGGGCCTTGGCCACCGCCCGATTGGCGCCCAGCAACGCAGCGCCCACCAGCAATAACAATATCGAAAGCAGGCTGAGCACCACCAGGATCTCCAGCAAGGTGAAGCCCTGCTCGCGGCGCTTCACAGGCGGGCCTTCAAGGTGCTGAAGCGGGCCTGATGCGCGCCTTCACGCAGGTTCAGGTCGAGACGAAACAGATGGGGCTGTTGCCGGGTACTGGTCAAGTGCCAATGGATGCCATCAAGTTCGCCTTGCAAGGTGCCCTCGCTCAGCGGGCCGGCCGCTTCCTGGTCCAGCAGCGTGAGCGCGGCCTGGGTTAGCCGGTCGCTGTGGGCAACCTGGGCCAACGAGCGCGCACTCTGGCCGAAGGCAACCAGCAACACACTGCTGCACACCGCCATCAACGTCAGGGCCGCGAGCATTTCCAGCAGGGTAAAACCGGCCTGATGCTTCATGGCAGCGCCCTGGACTGCACGCTGCCGGTGAGCCAGCCAATGTCGATACGCCAACGCCGGGCGCCGCTGGCCAGCAGCAGGTTGCCGCCGGTGGAACTGCCATCGGGGTAGAACACCACGGCGGCGCCCGCCTGCTCGGCACTGTGCAACGTCACCTGCAACGGTGCCTGCCACTGTTGCGGGGCACGCCCTGGAGCCCGGAACGTCAGACGTTGCAGGTCGAATTCGGTGCGCGCCGCCCGGCCGCTGACGATCGCCCTCGCCCGCGTGGCGCGCAGTGCCTCGACCATCTGCCCCACCACCCGCCGCTCCTGAGCCACTTGCAGCCCCTGGCGCACACCCAGCCCCAGCAACCCGGCCGCGACGCCGATCAATACAATGACCACCAGCATCTCCAGCAAGGTAAAGCCGCGCTGGGCCATGGGCGGGTTACTCCCAGTTACCCAAATCGGCACTGTAGCCCTCGCCGCCCGGTTGACCGTCCTGGCCGTAGAAGATCAGGTCGAAGGCGCCATGCTGCCCGGGGAAGCGATAACCGAACCCGTGGCCGAACGGGTCCTTCAACTCCGAAGGCTTGGCATAGGGGCCCGCCCAGCTGGAGGCATTGGCGGGCTTGTCGAGCAGCTGTTGCAGGGTGTTGGGCGGCGCGCCCACATCCAGGGCGTAGCTGTCGATCTTCATGCTCAAGCTCGCCAACTGCGCCTTGCCTGCGCCGTATTTGCCCTTGTCCACATTGCCGCCGACCTGGCGCACGACAATGGTTGCGACGATGCCCAGCAGCACGATCACCGCGAGCATTTCCAGCAGGGTGAAGCCGTTTTGGCGGTGCCGGGTTCTCATTGATTCCACTCCATGAAGGTTCATATATGGCTGGTGAGGCTCATCAGCGGCAGCATGATCGCGAGCATGATTACCGCCACCAGCACCGCCATGATCACGGTCAGCGAGGGCACCAGCGCAGCGAGCAGGCGGTCGATCGCGCGCTTGGCCTCGACGTCGAAGATGTCGGCGACCTTGAGCAACATGCCGGGCAGTTCACCGGCGTGTTCGCCGACCTCGATCATTTGCAGGGCCAACTGCGGCAACAGCGGCTGACTGCCAAACGCTTCGGCCAGGGTGCCGCCGCCTTTGACCTGTTGCGCCGCCAGCGCCACTTGCGCCTGCAATGCACGGTTGCTGCAGACCTGCCGGGCGATCACCAGCGCGGGCAGCAATGCCACGCCATTGCAGAGCAAGGTGCCGAGGGTGCGAGTCAGGCGTGCGGCTTGCACCCGTTGCAGCAGCGGGCCGACCACACGGATGCCCAGCAGATGACGGTCGTAGCGTTCGCGGCGGTTGGGGTCGCGCAGGCGCGTCGCCAGGAGCCCGGCACTGATCGCCAACCCGGCCAACAGCACCAGGCCATAGGCCGACAAAAACTCGCCAAGCCCCAGGATCACTTGGGTGATCAACGGAATCGGCACGCCCAGATCCTGAAAAATCGGCACGAATTGCGGCACCACATAGGCCAGCAACAGCGCCAGGGAACCCAGTACGCCCACCACCAGGAACGCCGGGTAGATCAGCGCGTTGATCACCTCGCCACGCAGTCGCTGGCTGCGCTCCAGGTAGTCGCTGAGCTGGCGCAGGGTGTCTTCCAGCGCACCACCGGCTTCGCCCGCGCGCACCATGCTCAGGTACAGCGCAGAAAACGTATCGCCCTCTTCTTCAAGCGCAGCCGACAGCGGCTTGCCGGCCTTGACCTGCTCACGGATGCGCTCGATCAAGGCCCGCACCTGGGGTTGGCCGGGTTGCTTGAGCAGCAGGTTCAACGAGCGTTCAAGGGGCTGACCGGCGCCGAGCAGCGTCGCCAGTTGCTGGGTGAAACTCACCAGCGCTGCACCCTTCAACGGCCCGCGTACACGACGTAACGAGGCACTACCCGTCGTTTCAATATGCAGCAGCAACCAGCCACGCTTGTGCAAGATGGCGACGGCGGCGGCCTGGTCGGCAGCTTGCAGCGTGCCTCTCTGGGCGGCGCCCTGGCTGTCCAGGGCACGGAACTTGAACAGGCTCACGCATCCTCTCCACGGGTGACGCGCAACACTTCTTCCAGGGACGTGACGCCCGCCAGCGCCTGACGCAGGCCGTCTTCATACAAGGTGCGCAAACCGCCGCGACGGGCGGCTTGCTCAAGGGTGGCGGCGTCGGCGTGGGCCATCAGCAGGCCACGCAACTCATCGTTCATCACCAGCAATTCGGTGAGGGCGCTGCGGCCGTGGTAGTCGCCGTGATACAGCAGAATCGGGCGCTGCTCGGTGAGGCGATCCAGCCCGTGTTCCTTGATCAACGCCGGCGGCGCCTGGAACGCGACTCGTGTGGCCGGGTCCAGGCGCCGCACCAGGCGTTGGGCGAGAATGCCGCTGACGGTGGAGGCGATCAGGTAGCTTTCCACGCCCATGTCCAGCAAGCGTGTGATGCTGGCGGCGGCGCTGTTGGTGTGCAGGGTTGAGAGCACCAGATGGCCGGTAAGTGAGGATTGGACGGCGATGCGGCACGTTTCCAGGTCGCGGATTTCACCGATCATGATCACGTCCGGGTCCTGGCGCACGATGGCGCGCAGCGCTCCGGCAAAGTCCAGGCCGATGGCGGGCTTGACCTGGATCTGGTTGATGCCTTCAAGCTGGTACTCCACCGGGTCTTCCACGGTGATGATCTTGCGTTCGGCGGTGTTGAGCCGCGCCAAGGCGGTGTACAGCGTGGTGGTTTTACCCGAGCCTGTGGGCCCGGTGACCAGCAGGATGCCGTGGGGCCGCTCAAGCAAATCAAGGAAGGCTGCCAGGCGCTGGCCATCAAAACCCAGGCTTGGAAAGTCGAACTGCACGGTTTGCCGGTCCAACAGGCGCATCACCACCGACTCGCCGAAGCTGGTGGGCACCGTGGACACGCGCAAATCCAACGCCTTGCCCTGGATGCGCAGCATGATGCGCCCATCCTGGGGCAGGCGCCGCTCGGCGATGTCCAGGCGCGCCATGATCTTCACTCGCGAGATCACCGCCGCCGACGAACTGGCGGGCGGTGCTTCGGCGTCGTGCAGCACGCCATCGATGCGGTAGCGCACCTTGAGCTGGTTTTCGAAGGGTTCGATATGGATATCCGACGCCCGTTGTTCCACGGCGCGTTGCAGGATCAGGTTGACCAGGCGAATCACCGGCGCTTCGGAAGCCATGTCCTTGAGGTGCTCGATATCTTCGAGGGCACCACCCTGCTCATCGAGGTTTTCGATCAGCGTGCCCATGGCCGAACGGCCCTGGCCGTAGTAACGCTCGATCAGGCCCTCTACGTCGGTATGCGCGCCGATGGCCAGCCATACAGGAACTTGGCAGGCATACGCCAGGGCCTGGAACGGGTACCGCTGCGTCGGGTTGGCGGCCAGCACGCGCAGGCCGCCCTCGTCCCAGCCCATGGGCACCAGGTGGTAGTGACGCAGGAAACGCTCGGTCACGGCAGGTAATGGGTCGAGCAACGGCGGCGCAGCGTCGGCCGCCAGCAATGGCGCAGCCAGCAGATCGGCCCAGGCGCGGGCCAGTTCGATTTCGGACACCAGACCCAGGCGCGTGAGTAAACCCAGCAGGTCGCGAGGGTCATCGGATAAGCGCCGGGCGCGTTCCAGATCCAGCGTTTTAAGCCCGGCGTGCTGCATCAGCCACGCACACACCTGGTCGGTGTGCGGGATGTGCATCTTGCAAGCATCGATGGGGGCTGAAGACATCATTGAGGAATATCTAACGTTGCGAAAAGTATGGCTATTTGGAACTACCGAACAATGCCATTAGTTCGCCACAGCCGATGCAGGAGTTAGCCGGGGGTATCGACTGGAAGTTATAGCTCTAGTTCCGGCTGGCGGGAAATTAAATACAAAACATTGCCAAATGCACTGATTTAGAGCGTTAGCAGCCAATAGCCACTAGTTGCACTTAGCCATACCCCGTAATGACTCGGTACTTTCCCTTTCAATTAACTGACAGTGCAAAAGATTCAAGCGTGCAACTTCACCCTCGATCGGTAATACACCCAGACTTTGCAGAACGCGGGTGGCGGCTAATACACCAATCTGCAGGGCCGGTGGCTGGATCGTGCTGAGGCTGGGCAGCAACATCTGCGCGAAGGGGTAATCGCCAAAGCCTAATACGGCGCAGTCCTGCGGGATGTTCAGCCCCGCTCGTTGACCGGCGAGCAAACCACCGGCAGCCAGGTTGTCGTTGGCAAAGAAAATCGCGTCGGGCCTGGTCACCGCCCCCATCAGCGCCTCCATGGCCTGCTTGCCCGCCTCGAAAGGCGCACGGTCGGCGTCGGGGACGAAGACCCACGGCTGCACACCTAGCTCGCTGAGGGTCGCAGTAAAACCATCACGGCGCTCCGGCACGTAGTCCCAGGTTTCCACCACCGGGATGTCCACCTCGGCGATCATCTTTTCGATGCCTGGGCTATGGAAGCGACTGGTCAGCACCAGCGCGGCCGCCAGCAACTGCGGAGCGAACTGGCCCAGCGCGAACAGCTGACACTGGCGCAACTGGGCCGACGCATTGCCGGCGGACGCGGTCATTACAGCTTGATCGGCACGCCTGTGCAGATCGCCGATGAGCTGCAGCGCTGGTTCGAAGAAGGCGCGGCGGATGGCTTCAATATTCTGGTGCCACACCTGCCGGGCGGGCTGGAGGATTTCGCCCGCCTGGTCGTTCCCGAGTTACAGCGGCGTGGCTTGTTTCGGCGCGAATACACCGGCACCACACTGCGAGAAAACCTCGGCCTGGCGCGCCCGGCCAACCATTTCAAGGAGACCCGAGCATGAAAATCCCCACCCTGCTGCTGGCCCTGCTGCTGACCCAGACAGCCTGGGCGGCCGATCTATTAACCTTGCGCATCGACTACCAGAAAGGCTCCATCGCCCAATCGCCCTGCAACAACGCCACACCAGTACTGCGCGCCGGGTTAACCGATGTATTGCTCACGGGAATACTGATCAGGTGTGGGAAATTTCCTTGGCGCGTAACTAATGAGCAGGTGTGATTCGCGATGAAGATGGTTCACGCGGGAAGGCATTTATTCCCGGCATGAAAAAGCCCAACCTATTCAGGTTGGGCTTGATCAGAAATAGAGTGGGACGCAGGGATTCGAACACTCGACGCCTGGCCCCCATACAGGCGGACGTTGTGAAAGCCATAATCAGCAACAACAGTGGCGCATCAAGACAAAGCCGGCCTCTTGCTGCTCAGCGTGGCGCCCCTCTGGATACTCTCACCGTAGCGCGCCCGCCTTGGCGATCAACTCACGCAATCGGGAATCCTTAGGCTCAAACACGTCGAGGAGCCCGATCGCCTTAAGAGCGGGCAGAGATTGAATAATTTCTCGCTCAGCCAGCAGTTGATCATCCATGCTCGCGCCTGGATTACTCCAAACTCGTACGTTTGCCAAAAAGGCACCCACCGTCCCTTTACGTACGGTCACTCCCTCAAATGTTGCTTCGTTTGTGTCGTCGGCAAGAACGTCTTCGGCACGCATATCCGTCTCCGCAGTTGGGTTGCTTTAACTTCTCGGCCTTTCGGAAAAGGGCATCACGCCGACAATAACGTAATTATCTTGCGCTGACATTTAAATGAAAACCCGGCGCTTGGCCGGGTCCGTTGATGCTCAGTTGTCAGGATGCTCACTGGCTACTGAATCGGCAGCGTCCACGTCCGACATATCTTCCTCGAGGGGTGCCTCGTCGTCCGGTGGCAGCGGGATATGATCCTCATCGCGCTTTGGATCATGACCGGCCTCATTGTCCGTTCCACGCGTTACTGCCTGCTGTGAAATATTGCCTGGGGCGTTCTCGTTGATTTCCATGCTGTCTCTCCGCTCTAAAGCGCGACAAATACGCACTTAAACATTGGAGCAGGCGTGTAACAGGGAGTGCCGAACTTTGGACGAACGGAAGATCCCGAGGCGGTGTTGGGCGTAAGGACGCCAGCACCAGCAGCCATAACGGCGACTGAGGATCCCGCCAAGGGCTCACGCAGTAGCCCTGTATGTCATCCGCCTTGGCCTGATTGAGTAGTTTCAGCCAATCAATGACTTCCTTGTCGAGGCCCCTTATGGCACTTCCTCACACCGCCTGCATCTTCCTGTATTTCCTGTTGCTCAGCACTGTCTGGCCCAGCCATGCCAGAGATCTGGCCGAGGGCCTTACCGAGCAGTCACCGTCTGTGGCCCTTGAAAATAAAAACCACCGTTATCCGCAATGGACCGGCATCGGTTCACTGGAAAACGCCTTAGGCCAGACCTGCAATGCCGTTCTGCTCGACACGCGCAATCGCCAAGGTAAGGCCGTCGGGCCGGCTTATGTGCTGACCGCCGGGCATTGTGTGTTCTACAGCTACGGTACAGCGCGCGTCCACCAGGCGCTCACCGCCGACGTGACCTTCAACTACTTTCATGACACACCCGAACGGCGTATCACCTACGCCGTCAAGACGGCGCATTGGAGCAGCATGGCGGGCACTGACCTGGCCGTGCTCGAACTGGATACGTCACTGGCGGTGCTGGTGGCCAAGGCGATCATGCCACTCAAGCTGGCCTCCCAGCGTCAGACATCGGATCGGGAGGTGATCAACGTGGGAGCGCCGACTGGCTTTCTGAAAAAGGGCCTACGCATGAGCGCCTGCGTGGAATCGACCCTAAACAGTTTTGCCGAACATCCCGGCGTGTTCCCCAGCGCCTTGCGCAACCGCTGCAACGGTCTGCGCACAGGCAGCTCCGGCAGTCCGATGCTGGACCGGAACACCAATGAAATCACCAGCATCATCAGCAAGGTCGCGTCTGCCATTCAGAAAGACATTCTCAATAGCTGCCAGAACAACTCGGCGTGCGAAGCCGCCAAATTCAACTACAGCTACCCCGTCAACGACTTGTACTACTGCTTTGTAGACGGTGTTTTCCGTAACGACACCCCAACCTGTCAGCTCAAGGCGGTTGAAATCACGCTGGATGAGCCGTGGAACCTGAAGCCCTATGTGCATTTAAAACGTGACGCCACCGACCAAATTACCCGTCCGACTTGGAACCTGAGGTTCTCGATCCAGGAACCGTTCTACCGATTCAAAGCCGTGAATCACATCAGCGATTGCGCACGCACACACGGCTACCAAGTCGCTGCCGCTTCTGACGAGGCCTACATCAACCAGCCCATCGGTCCAGTGCTGGGGCCGCATGTGTTATGCATACTCGGGGTGCAAACGGCCGAACAGCCGCTGACCGAAGCGCTGCTGCGCAATGCGTTCACCCATTCGGTATTCCTGACCAACCCGGCACCGGCACCGCAGCTCAAGCACCGCTATCACATCGCCTGGGAAAACCAGCAGAACGGTTTTAGCCAGCATTATTACTACAGCGTGAACTCGGCGATCAGCACCATCTGCGGCGATATTGACGACGATCGCTACACCTTGGCCATGGACGGCATATTCCTTGATATAGCAGAGCTGCCGGTCACGTTATGCAGTTATGCACGCAACAACGCCGGGCAACCGTCGGCCATTCGCACAGACATGATCACAGGCGCAACGGTTCGCTCGCAGCGTCAGGCCAGGTGAGGCAGCGAGCTGTTTTAAGCAAATGTTGATGAGTCAAGTCAGCGCAATCGAGGGCAATGCCCGAAAGGCACGACTTGAGCGGGATCACTGGGGCTCTCCCCCGCCGAACCGCAGCGGGGGCGACCCGGTTACTGAATCGCCCCGGGTTTCGTAGACACCTCCATGCCTTAAACTGAGGCCAATCAGGAGGTGCCATGAGCAACCCACGTTATCCCGAAGAATTCAAAATCCAAGCGGTCAATCAAGTGACCGAAAAGAAGCTTCCCGTCGCTGACGTAGCGGCGCGTCTTGGCGTGTCGACGCATAGCCTCTATGCCTGGATAAAGCGCTA
>NZ_JAFLXB010000021.1:0-63419 GCF_019891455.1 Pseudomonas sp. P867
TAGCCAGGAAGTCTATGTCCACGACGACCGGGCGCGGTTGGTGCAGCGCATCGATCCGGACGGCGCGCAGCATTTCAAATCCTACGATGCCAAGGGGCGGCTGACCGTCGAGCAGGATCCGCTGGGCGCGGTGATGGCGTATCAGTACGACGAAGCCGGACGCTTGGTGGCGTTGTTTCCCGGGGATGATGAGCCGACCTCCTACGAACATGACAACGGCTTTGTTCGGGTTGTGAGGCGTGGGGAGGCGGTCTGGAAATACGAGCGTAATAGCCAGGGCGATGTTACGCGTAGGACTGATCCCGATGGGCAGGTGACGGACTACAGCTACAACAAATACGGGCAACTGACGGGGGTTTGGTACCCCGATCACAGCTGCCATCGGCTGGTGTGGAATGAGCGTGGGCAGTTGCTGGAAGAGCAATTGCCCAATGGCGGGATCAAGCGTTATCGCTATGACGATTTAGGCCGACAGATTGCCCGCGAGGATGAACACGGCGCGCAGACAGTCTATGAATGGGACAGCGTCGGTAGGTTGATTCGCCTCGTCTTGCCAGGCGGCACCACACGAGAATTCAGCTACAACCCCTACGGAAAAATCATCGCCGAACGCGATGAGCTCGGCCACGTCACCCGCTACGAATATGCCAATGGCCTGCACCTGATCAGCCGCCGCATCAACGCCGACGGCACCCAGGTCAAGTATCGCTACGACAATGTTCGGTTACTGCTGACCGAAATCGAAAACGAAGTCGGCGAAACCTATCAACTCGACTACCACCCCAACGGCCTGATCCAACAGGAAACCGGCTTCGACGGCCAACGCACCGCCTACGTCTACGACCTCAACGGCAATCTGCAGGAAAAGACCGAACACGGCGACGACGGCAGTCAGCTAATCACCCGTTACGAGCGCGACCACGCCGGTCGCCTCGTACGAAAAACCCTGCCCGATACCAGCGTGGTCGACTATGCCTACGACCGCCAAGGCAACCTCCTCAGCGTCGAAGACGGTCACTGGGCGTTGGCCTACGAATACGACCGCCAAAACCGCCTGACCGCCGAACACCAAGGCTGGGGCACCCTGCGCTACGGCTACGACGCCTGCGGCCAATTACAAAAACTGCGCCTGCCCGACAACAACCGCCTCACCTTCAACCATGACAAGGGAGGCCATCTCGCTACGGTCGAGCTCAATGGTGAGGTGCTCACTGCACATTTATTCAAGAGCGGCCGCGAACACCAACGCCAACAAGGTCAACTGCTCAGCCATTACCACTACGACGACCAAAACCGCCTACACGCCCACGCCGTCACACAGCAGGAAAACTACCTTTACCAGCGCCAGTACGACTACGACAAATCCGGCAACCTCACCCGCCTGCTCGATACCCGCAAAGGCCAGCACGACTATCGCTACGACCCGCTTAACCGGCTAACCCGCGCCGATCATTCCCAAGACGTCCAGGAACGCTTCGCCCACGACCCAGCGGGCAACCTGCTGATGCAAGACCGCCCCGGCCCGGACATCGTTGCCGGCAACCGCCTGATGATCCAGGGCGACCGCCATTACGACTACGACGCCTTCGGCAACCTGATCCGCGAACGACGCGGCAAGGGCCAGCAACTCGTCACTGAGTACCGCTACGACTGCCAACATCGGTTAATCACCATCACAAAACCGAACGGCGAAACCGCTAGTTATCGCTACGACCCGTTTGGGCGACGTGTCAGCAAAACCGTGGATGGCAAGACCACCGAGTTTTTCTGGCAAGGCGACAAGCTGATTGCCGAACACCATGCAAACTGTCATCGCAGCTACATCTACGAGCCGGACAGCTTCTGCCCGTTGGCACTGCTGGAAGGCTATGGCCCAAAGGGCACCACGCCCTACCACTACCAACTCGACCACCTCGGCACACCGCAAGAACTGACCGACACCGAAGGCGAAATCGTCTGGTCCGCCCACTACCGCGCCTACGGCCAGATCGCCCGGCTCGACGTAGGCAAAATCGACAATCCGCTGCGTTTCCAGGGGCAGTATTTTGACCAGGAAAGCGGGCTGCACTACAACCGCCATCGCTACTACAATCCAGATATTGGTCGCTACCTGACGCCGGATCCGGTGAAGTTGGCGGGTGGGATCAATGGTTACCAGTACGTGCCCAATCCGACGGGATGGGTAGACCCGCTAGGCTTGAATACATGCCCAGGTGCTGACGGGTGTAAACCCAGCACTAGTGCTCCAAATCCTGCGGAGAGTGTTAACCACGGAGAGCCTGCCTTACCGCAACTGACCCGCGCGCAGCGGCAGGCGAGAATTGATGAGCTAGCCGAGGCAAACGCCTACAGACGTTTGAAAGAGATCGAACAAGCATTCCCAAGAGCACATTTTTTGGAGAAGCACGGCGCGCAGACAACCTCCGACTCCCAACTCGAAAGAGTAAGATCAGGTAAAAACCCAACAACAGAAGAAATCGAAAGATACATTGGTGGAAGAAAAGATGGTGAACCCAAAATACCTACTGCAGCCACTAGATATTTCAGCCACCGGGACCAACTCAACGCCATTTATCGCGCACAACTTATATTTAAATATACAAATCTACAAACATCTCGCAGACCAATGCACATGGGAAAAATAATTGGAGAAGGATACAAAAAAAATAATTTTGAATACGGAAGACAAAGCAAAGCTATTGTAATACTTGACAATGATGGCAATCCGATTACTGCGTACACGGAATTCTAAACATGAAGCTCAGACCAGAACTATCAATACTCAGAAGCCTACTATTCACCTACAGCATTGAAAACTACGACGACCCTGAAAGAGAGTGCTTCATCGCTTCAAAAAATGTCAACAGCGAAACAGAACTCGCCGAGCTTTTTGAAAAATTGACTAAACCAGAATTTCTATCATATAAGCCTGAAATCCAACAGTGGCATATCGACACGCTTCACTACTATTTAAATACAGATGAAAACTTTGATTCTGTTTTTTATCTTTTCGACACCTATTTTGATGACGAAATAATTGATCACCGGCAATTCATGGCTGTGCTGTTACGCTGCTTACAGCACTACAATATAGAGTCCGATGCGAGCTAACGACCCTAAACAAATAAACAACCCCCAGTAAAAGGAAAAACCCAATGCAGCTAAGCACACAATTTAAAAGTCATCGAGCGCAATTCGCTGTATTAAATGAGGCGACCACAAGAGCGGAACGCAATCTACCGCCTTTTACCGGGGAAGATTACTACGGCAACCCAATTGTCCGAATCGAAATGCAGGGTTGCGGAAGAGGATATATACCAAATCCTAATGATCGGAACAATCCAATCCTTGATGAAAATATGGATGCAGCGATTGCGAAATTCGATCGCGAGACCAAAGAACTTTATACCGTATTTCCTGTGAGCAATGACCAATGCTGAAACACCCTTTTCTAGATATCCCGTACGCACCGAAACTTCGACACTTACTCAGTCCGTTCGATATTTATGATCGCGAAGAGACTTTAGGTGAAGAGTTTGCACGTTACGACATCAACCTTTACACAGACAGAAGACGGCTGATCAAAAAATACATAATTGAGAAATCTTCAGATCTAAGCTATCGACATCGCAAGGTCTTATGCGACAAATTGGGGGCTGCACTTAGCGACGAAACCTATAATTTTTCGCACTTATTGAGACAGGCTCCCGGCTATTACTGCACCCTGCCTTGGGGATGGAGTGACATGGACAATCCAAAAGGTTTTTTCGAAGAAATTTATAGATTAGCTAATGAGTGGTGGAAAGAAGACCTCCAAAAAGCCAGCCTCGAAGACCCTGCCACATGGTGACCCGAATCTTGACCACACTGAATATCCAATGTGGGAGGGGGCTTGCCCCCGATAGCAGTGGGTCAGCCAAAGCATATGCAAGCTGATCCACCGCCATCGGGAGCAAGCCCCCTCCCACATTTGAATCTCTTCAGTGCTTCAATCCAACGCTCCGATCAGCGCTTGGCCAGCTCCATAATCATCCGGCTCAACAGATAAACCCGCGGCACCACGCTCTCCACCTCGGCATATTCCTCCGCCGTGTGGATATTGCCCCCCACAATCCCAAACCCATCCAACGTCGGCGTCCCTACCCCGGCCGACAAGCTGGCATCTGCCGCGCCGCCACTGCCTTCGATGGTCAATTTGCGCCCCAACTCGCCATAAATACCTTGGGCGATCGCCACCAACTTATCCGATTCGGCCGTTTGCGGCATTGGTGGCAGGCCACGTTGCAGGCTGGTTTTCACTTCAGTGTCGGGGATCAACTTGTTGGCTGATACCCGCGCCAGATCCTTCTCGATTCGATCGAACTCTTCCGGCACCGCCGCACGTACGTCGGCCTTGGCAGTGGCCTGGTCGGGGATAACGTTAGTGCGGTCACCGGATTTGAGCACAGTGAAGTTGATGGTGGTCTTCTTCTCTTCATCACCGAGCTTGCCCAGTTGCAGGATCTGGTGCGCGGCCTCCATGGCGGCGTTGCGTCCCAGTTCCGGGGCGACGCCGGCGTGGGCGGACTTGCCTTTGACTTCGACCACCGCGGTCGCGCTGCCTTTGCGCCATACCACCAGGCCGTCCGCTGGGCGGCCGGGTTCCAGGTTGAGGGTCACGTCATGGCCCTTGGCAGTTTTACGGATCAGTTCCGAGGCAGCCTCAGAGCCGGTTTCTTCGCTGGCGTCGAGCAGGAAGGTGATCTGTGCGTAGTCCTTGAAGCCCTGGTTTTTCAGGACTTTCAGCGCGTAGATGCCGGCGACGATGCCGCCCTTGTCATCCATCACGCCGGGACCATAGGCACGACCATCCTTGATGTGGAACGGGCGCTCGGCGGCCGAGCCTTCCTTGAAGACAGTGTCCATGTGCGCCATCAGCAGGATCCTGGCCTTGCCGGTGCCTTTGAGGGTGGCAACCACGTGGCTGTTATTGGCCGCCTTGTCCCGTACCAATTCAATGCTGAACCCCAATTGCTTCAACTCATCCACGGCGATGTCACGCACTTGGGTCAGGCCCGGCTCGTAACCTGACCCCGAGTCGATATTTACCAGGCGCTCCAACAGCTTCAGGGCCTGGGCCTTGTACTGCTCGGCATCCGCCTGGATCTGCTTGTGAGGTTCGGCGCTGTAGGCCGGCATGACGAAGGACAACGCCAGGGTGGCGGCCAGCAGGGTACGCGGGAAAGTGAAGAGCATGGAGCGATCCTTTTTTGTTGGAATGGGCTCCCCACACCCTATCTCACTAGACCGACCGCAACCAACCCTCCTGCACGGCGTTTACCCGGTTGCGCCCGCTGCTCTTGGCTTCGTACAACGCCTGGTCGGCATCGTTGAGCCAACCGATGGAGTCAGCGTGGGTCGGCTGGTACGGCGCCAGGCCGATACTCAAGCTGACGCGCAATGCCGGGTCCTGGGCATAGGCCAAGGCGTTGAAGCGATCGCGCAAGGCCTCCATCACTTCGGTGGCGCGATTGAGGGGCATGTCCGGCAGGATCACGCAGAACTCATCGCCGCCATAACGCCCGGCCAGATCGGTGGCGCGCAGGTTCTGGCGCAGCACTTTGCTCAATTGGCGCAGGACGATATCGCCGGTCACATGGCCATAGGTGTCGTTGATAGTCTTGAAGTGGTCAATATCAATCAGCGCGATGGCGGCGCCCGCCTGGTTTCGGCGGCAGCGTTGGAACTCGATGTCCAGGTGGTCTTTCCAGGCACCGTGGTTGAGCAGGCCGGACAAGCTGTCGGTGCGGCTCAAGGCCAACAGCTCACGCTTGTGCCGGGCCAGGGTCACGGCCTGGCGGTAGCAGATCCAGCCCAGCACCAGGGGATACAGCATCAGGATCGGCAGGCAGGCATACAACTGGGCCTGGGTGGTCACGGCGATAAACCCAGGCGCAAAAATCAGCAGCGCCGCGCCCAGCCCCAGCGCCTGCGCCGCCCACCCCGCCAGCATAAAGCGCGTGCCACCGATGGCCACGTTGTTCATGGTCATCATCGACAGGGTGGTGACGCTGGGCAGTGGGTTGAAGTGCATCGCGCCGACCCAAAACCCGCCGCAAAAAGAATCGAACAACAGGCTACGACGCTCACTGCCCAGGGTATGGGCTGCACGCAAAGACAATTGAAACGCCACATGCGGCCACACAAAAGCGTTGATCAGCATCCAGGCCCACACCCAAAGGGAAGGACTCAGCGGATACATGGCAAACACCACGCAGATGAAGCCGAGGCTCAGCCCCAGAAGACGAGATTTGTACAAGCGCGAAGCGAGCGGAAGTCCCTTTCCTCCTACGGCTGGCATGGTGGGGTGCGATCCTGAGTGAGTGCCTGGAGTCTAACAGGGCAACGTCAAATCGCCACTACTGCTTACACGCTAATCCTTCAGTGTGAAAAGCCACGCGCCAGCATCCATGCAACGCCCAACAGCAGCACTGCGGTGACCCGCTGCAACAACACCCGCCGCTTGGGGTTTTCCAGTACATGCTTGATGCGCTGGCCGAAATAGCAATACAGGCACCCGCTGGCAAATTGCAGCAACAGGAAGGTCGCCCCGAGAATGGCGATGTCCGCCGCCGAACTGTGCTCGCCCGCACCTGCAAACTGCGGGAACACCGCACTGAACATGATGATGGTCTTGGGGTTGGAAAACCCGGTCAACAGCCCTTTGCCAAACAGGCTGCGCGAGCCTTCCACGGCGCCCGCGCTGTTGATCGACACGCCGCTGCTGGTCCACTGCTTGTAGGCCAGGTAGAGAATATAGGCTACCCCGACAAACTGGATGGTCTGGGTAATGGCAAGGTTGCCCTTGATTAACTCCGAGAAACCGACGGCAAAAATCAGCATGGAAATCAGGTACGACACACTGGCGCCGATCTGCGCCGGGATCGAACTGCGCAGGCCGTCCTTCAAGCCCAGGCTCAGCAACAGCAGGGTCATGGGGCCGGGGCTGAAGGTCATGGTGGTGCAAAACAGCAGGAAGTAGAGAAACGAAGACAGGGTTAATGCACTTGTCATGGCCGCGGACCTTGAATGGAGAGAAACACGCCTCAAGCGCCCGCCCCAGGGCGGCCTTGGCGGTCTGGTTACGGCGCAGTCTAGGGCAGCGGCATTGCACAAGGCAGGTAAAGTGATGCCTAATCCGGCCTGACTTCACCGGTAAAATCACCGGCAAACATAAGGTCCCGTCATGTTTGTATCCGCCATCGCTTTTGTGGAAGGCACCCCCAAGGTCCAGCAGATCGTCGAGGCGTTCAGCCAGACCATCGAGAACGGCGAATGGGCGCCGGGCAGCAAGTTGCCGTCGGTACGGGAATTGACCCAGACCCTGGGCGTGAGCAAGTTCACCGTCAATGAGGCGCTGGACCGCCTGCGCGGGCGCCATTTGCTCACCTCCAGCCAAGGCCGTGGCTACTTCGTGGCGATGGACAGCGCCCGGCCGGCAACGGCGACCTGGGTCGACTTGCTGCCCCAGGACCTGCTCAGCATATTGCGTCGCCCGCTGGTCACCGCCAGTGGCGAACTGCGCCCCGGCGGTGGGCACTTGCCGGAGGAATGGCTCAATGGCGAAGCGATTCGCCAGGCCATGCGCAGTGTGGTGCGTGCGCCAACGCTGCGCATCGCAGGCTTGGGCACGCCAGCCGGGCTGCTGCCGTTGCGCCAGGCGCTGCAACAGAAACTGCACGGTGAAGGTTTGTCGGTGCCCGTAGAACAGATCATCACCACGCCCAACACTGTGCAGGGCCTGGACATGCTTATGCGCCTGCTGGCCCGACCTGGCGACACGGTGTTGCTCGACGCGCCGTGCTACTTCAACTTCCACGCCAACCTGGCGCTGCATGGGGTCAAGGTCGTGACCATTGAGCGCCGCCCCGACGGTTTCGATTTCGCGGCCCTCGAACAGTTGCTGGCCAAACACCGCCCCAGCCTTTACCTGACCACCAGCGTTTTGCATAACCCCACCGGGCATACCTTCAGCCCCAGCCAAGCGTTTCGCCTGCTGCAACTGACCCAGCAATACCACTGCCATATCGTCGAGGATGATCTTTATGGCGACCTGCACCCCAACCCTCCCCCGCGCCTGGCTGCCGTCGCCGGGCTCGATCAGGTTACCTACTTGTCAGGGTTCTCCAAGATCCTCAGCGCCAACACCCGGGTCAGCTACGTCGTGGCCGCGCCGCAACTGGCCGCCAACCTCACCAATATGAAGTTGATGAGCGGCGGCGTAACCTCCGAACTGTTCGAACAGATCGTCTACCGTATGCTCACCGAAGGCAGTTATGCCAAGCATCGCAAGCGCATGGTGCAACGCCTGATGGAGGCCGGTGGACGCATCGAACAATGGCTCAAGCGCTGCGGCTGCGAACTGCCGATGGCCTATGAAGGCGGAATGTTTATCTGGGCGCGTCTGCCGAAGGGGGTGAACGGCGAATTGCTGGCCCAGGAAGCGTTGAAACGCAGCATGGTGCTGGCGCCCGGTGCGCTGTTTGGCTACGACCCGGCCCATCGCGACTCGATGCGCTTCAATGTGGCCCACAGTGATGAGCCACGGGTGCAGCGGGTGTTTGAGGCGTTGTTGCATGAAGTGGCGCAGAGCAATGCCCATGCCGGGCGCGAATCCCTGTAGGAGCGGGCTTGCCCGCGAAGGTCGTCAACGATGACGCGGGTTTACAGCCCAAGCGCGGCGCTCTCAGGTTTTTCGCGAGCAAGCTTGCTCCTACAGAAAAGCCAATTGAGGTGTTTTGAGCCGTTCACCCCGGCAACGGAATTACCCGCAACGGCCGCACCGACTTGTACGAAAAGCTCGAATAGATTTCCTTGACGCAGGGCAAGGTCTGCAAGACTTCGCGGGCAAACTCGCCAAACGATTCCAGGTCCTTGGCCACCACTTCCAGCAAAAAATCATAGCGGCCCGACACGTTATGGCACGCCACGATTTCCGGAATCTCCAACAGGCGCTGCTCGAACGCGCGGGCGATTTCCTGGGTGTGGCTGTCCATCATGATGCTGACAAACGCGGTCACCCCATAGCCCAGCGCCTTGGGCGAGAGGATCGCCTGGTAGCCGCTGATCACCCCGCTTTCCTCCAGGGTGCGCACCCGGCGCCAGCAGGGTGAGGTCGTCAAGGCGACCCGCTCGGCCAGTTCGGCCACGGTCAGGCGGGCGTTGCCCTGCAATGCGTTTAAAAGGGCTTTGTCGGTGCGGTCCAGCTTGATGGGCATAACGTGCCTCTAATCATTATTTTTATCGGTGTTTAATCCACAAACGCGGGTTTTTCCAGCAGTTTTTGCAAGGTTCGTCCGTGGTTATGAGCATAGCATTGTAGGAAATAAGGAGCGCCCGACATGACTAATAAACACAGCACCTGCGGCTTTTCCACCCGTGCCATTCACCACGGCTATGACCCCAAGGACCACCACGGCGCGCTCGTACCGCCGATTTACCTGTCGGCCACCTTCGCCTTTCCCACGGTTGAATACGGCGCCGCGTGCTTTGCCGGCGAAGCCAGCGGCCACTTCTACACGCGCATTTCCAACCCGACCCTGGCGCTGCTGGAATCACGCATGGCCACCCTGGAAAACGGTGAAGCGGCGGTGGCCTTCAGCTCCGGCATGGGCGCGATTGCCGCGACGTTCTGGACCCTGCTACGCCCGGGCGACGAGGTGATCGTCAGCCAGACCCTGTATGGCTGCACCTTCGCTCTGTTGCACCACGGCATCGGCGAATTCGGCATCAAGGTGCGGCATGTTGACCTGACCGACCTGGCCGCCCTGCAAGCGGCCTTGTCCCCGGCGACCCGCATGATCTACTGCGAAACCCCGGCCAACCCCAACCTGCGCCTGATCGACATCGCCGCCGTGGCCAGGCTTGCCCATCAACAGCCGAATGTCACCCTGGTGGTCGACAACACCTACTGCACGCCCTACCTGCAACGGCCCCTGGAACTGGGCGCCGATGTGGTGGTGCACTCGGCCACCAAATACCTCAGCGGCCATGGCGACATCACCGCAGGCATTGCGGTGAGCAACCAGGCGCTGGCACAGCGCATTCGCCTGCAAGGGCTCAAGGACCTGACCGGCGCGGTGATGTCGCCCCAGGACGCGTCGTTGCTGATGCGCGGCCTCAAGACCCTGGCCCTGCGCATGGACCGCCATTGCAGCAATGCCCAGGCGCTGGCCGAAGCCTTACAGGCGCACCCGGCCGTGGAGAGTGTGATCTACCCCGGGCTGCGGTCCTTCCCACAGTACGAACTGGCGACCCGGCAAATGAAACTGCCCGGCGGCATGATTGCCTTTGAACTCAAGGGCGGGATCGAGACGGGGCGGCGCTTTATGAACGCACTGCAACTGTTCACCCGTGCGGTCAGCCTGGGGGATGCCGAATCGCTGGCGCAACATCCGGCGAGCATGACCCACTCCACCTATACCCCCGAGCAACTTGCGCAGCACGGTATCAGCGAGGGCCTGGTGCGTTTGTCGGTGGGGCTTGAAGACGTCGCCGACCTGTTGGCGGATGTGCATCAGGCCCTGGCCAAGTGCGGCCGCAACACGGTGCGTCAGGCCGCGACAGCGCCCTCTGCTGTGAGATAGCGCCTACACGTAAAGTGATTTTTATCCTGGCGGTGGTCGGACGGATCCGACTACCGTTATGCGTTTTTAATCTGAATTTTATCGATTGGATCCCCCTGCCTTTGCCAGCCTGTACTAGCATGGTGGCGGCGGGAAGGATTATCCGTGCAGGTTATTCATAGCGGTTACCTTGTTGACTCCCGCCGCTATAACGCCCAATACCTGTACCCGAAACTCATGGACGAATTGATGAACTCACACCTGTTCCCACATATAGGCAAGGTCATCGCCAGCACCGGCAGCCGCCATTTCCCACGTATGCTGCATGACCTCATCCTCACCCAACTGGCCGTGGACGCCACCCATATCACCCAGCTGCAGGTCAACAGCGAAGGCCACAGCCGCCGCAAGATCAGCCCGGTCTACACCGACTCGGTGGCAACCCTGGGGGCCGAGCAACCCGCCGCACAATTGCACCTCACCCGACACAAGGACGATGTGCGCTACGTGCTGTCGGTGTACCGCTCGCACCCCTCGCAGAGTTTTTCTGCCCAAGAGCGCAGCATGTTGCAGGACTTCTCCACGCTGTTGCTGCCCATGGTGGAAAAACACATCACCGCGATCCAGCCTGGCCGTCAGGACAGCCCGCCGGCAGTGCCACAGCACCAGGGCATCGAAACCCTGCGCCGACGCATCCAGGAGCGCCTGGTGCAATCGGGGCTGACCCTGTCCAACCGTGAACTGCAAGTGTGCGTGGGCCTGCTGGCCGGGCGCACCGCACCGGAGCTGGCCGAACAACTGGCATTGAAGGTCAACACCATCGAAAGCTACCTCAAGCGCGCGGCGATCAAGCTGGGGATCAGTGGGCGGCATTCGTTGTTGCGGTGGATGTACTCGACCCAAGACAGCACCCGTTTCTAGGCGGACGCAGATCAAACTGTGGGAGGGGGCTTGCTCCCGATAGCGGTGTATCAGCCATTACATCTTTGACTGAAAAATTGCTATCGGGAGCAAGCACCCTCCCACATGGGGTCCTCATTGGCAGATAGGGATCAGTCCCTTGCCAATGCCTCTATCGGGTCCAACCGCGCCGCATTTCGCGCCGGCACAAAACCGAACACAATGCCGATCAGTGTCGAGCAGGCAAACGCGGTAATGATCGAGCCCACCGAAAACACCATTTCCCACTCCTTCACAAACAGCGAAAACAGATAACCGATGGCGTAGGACAACGAGATCCCGATGATCCCGCCGATCAAACACACCATCACCGCCTCCACCAGAAACTGCTGGCGAATATCCGACTGGCGCGCCCCCACCGCCATGCGGATACCAATCTCGCGGGTACGCTCGGTGACCGACACCAGCATGATATTCATCACGCCAATGCCTCCCACCAGCAATGAAATCACCGCAATCAACGACAACAGCAGCGCCAGGGAGCGGCTGGTTTTTTGCACCGTCTGCATGATGCTGTCGAGGTTGTTGGTGAAGAAGTCCTTGGTGCCGTGACGTTGCAGCATCAGCTTGTTGACGTTGTCCTCCACCACCTTGCTCGGCTGGCCGTCTTTGATGCGCACGGTGATGCTGTCCAGATGACGCTGGCCCAACAGGCGCCCCGCCGCCGTCTCATACGGTACCCACACGTTCAGCGCCTTGCTGGCGGCGAACATATTCTTGTTGTCCGCCGTCACGCCGATCACCGTACACGGCAGGTTGCCCACCAGGATCACCTGGCCCAGCGGTTCGATATTCGGCCCGAACAGCCGCTGGCGGGTGTTGTGGTCGATCACCACCACCTGCGCCTGGCGCCGCGCATCGCTTTCACTGAAGGCAATGCCGGCTTCCAGCTTGAGGCCCTTGACCTTGAAGTAGCGATCACTGACGCCGTTGACCTGGGCATCCACATCGATGTTGCCAAAGCGCAGCAACAGGTTGCGGCCCACCACCGGCGTGGCGCTGTCGACGTAATACAGCTGGTTCAGCGCGTCCACATCCGAGGGCATCAGCGTCTGGATCGCCGAGGCGCGACTGTCGCCAAAGCTGGTGCCGGAAAAGATATCGATGGTGTTGCTGCCGATCGCCTGGATGTCCTTGAGCACATAGCGCTTGGCGCCTTCGCCGATGGCCGAGATCGACACCACCGAGGTGATCCCGATCACAATGCCGAGCATGGTCAGCAAGGTGCGCATGCGGTGCGAAATCAGCGCCACCCAGGCCATGTTGAAGGCTTCCTTGAATAGCCCCAGGCTCGCCACCAGGCGCCGCGCTCCGCTGCGCCTGGGCTCGATCGGCGCTTCGCTGGGCAGCTCCAGGTCAACGCTGTCATTGACCTTGTCGCTGACGATCTCACCGTCACACACCTCGACAATGCGCTGGGCATTCGCGGCGACCTTGGGGTCGTGGGTGACGATGATCACCGTGTGCCCGGCCGCGTGCAGCTCTGCGAGGATACGCATCACCTCCTTGCCGCTGTGGGTGTCGAGGGCGCCGGTGGGTTCGTCGGCGAGGATCACTTCGCCGCCGTTCATCAGGGCCCGCGCGATACTCACGCGCTGTTGTTGCCCGCCGGACAGCTGGCTGGGCCGGTGGGAGATATGACTCGCCAGGCCCAACCGCTGGAGCAACTCCCGCGCACGACTGTGACGCTGGCTTTCAGGAGTACCGGCATAAATCGCTGGCATTTCCACGTTGTGCAAGGCGCTCAGGTGAGCAAGCAAATGGTAGCGCTGGAAGATAAAGCCGAAGTAATCACGGCGCAGCTCAGCCAGTTGCTCATCGCCCAGGGAGCGGGTTTCGATGCCATTGATCTTGTAGCTGCCGGCGGTGGCGTAATCCAGGCCGCCAAGGATATTCATCAGGGTCGATTTGCCCGAGCCCGAGGCGCCGATGATCGCCAGCATTTCCCCGGCATGAATCGTCAGGTCGATGCCTTTGAGCGCGATGAATTCACGCTCGCCGGCCATGAAACTACGGGTAATGCCCTTGAGTTCCAACAGAGGCTGAGTCATGGATCAGCTCCCTGCCACGGCGGGTGTGGCGTCGCCGATCACCACCTTGTCGCCCTCGGCCAGGCCATCCAGAATCTGCACTTTGACGTTGTTATTGATGCCGGTCCTGACGTTGCGCTCTACCGCTTTGCCCTTGGCATCCAGCACCCGCACCGGGTAACTGCCGTCGGCATTGCGTGCTCCCAGCGCCGCCACCGGCACCATCAACGCGGCCTCGGCGGTGTCGAGCACAATGCGCACCTGTGCGGTCATGGCGATGCGCAGGCGGTGGTTAGGGTTGGGCACGTCGAACAGCGCGTTATAAAACACCGCGGTGTTCTGCTTGGGGGTGCCGGCGGTCTGGGTTTCGAGGAAGTTCTGCGGGGCTGGTTCAGTGCCGCGCAGTTTGGCGTAATAGCGTTTGTCCGCCTCGCCGAGGATGGTGAAGTACACCTGCTGGCCGGGGCTGATATGAATCACATCCGCTTCCGAGACTTGGGCCTTGACGGTCATGGTGTCCAAGTCCGCCAGCTTGAGCAGTACCGGTGCGAGCTGGCTGGCGATCACGGTCTGGCCTTCCTGGGTGACGATGCCCACTACGTCGCCGTCGATGGGCGCGTTGATGCGGGTGTAGGCCAGGTTGACCTTGGCGGTGTCGATCTGGATGTGTGCGCTTTTGATCTGTGCGTCCAGGGACAGCAGGTTGGCCTGCTGCACCTGGAAGCTTGATTCGGCGTCTTCGAAATCCTGGCGTGACACCGATTCGTCGGCCTGCAGGCCCTTGTAGC
The DNA here is from genome assembly GCF_019891455.1 of Pseudomonas sp. P867. NCBI lineage: Bacteria > Pseudomonadati > Pseudomonadota > Gammaproteobacteria > Pseudomonadales > Pseudomonadaceae > Pseudomonas > Pseudomonas sp. P867. The sequence continues at coordinate 14,383 of NZ_JAFLXB010000021.1, forward strand.
GCTCATAGACAGACTTGGCCTGCTTGAGCTGCGCGGCGGTTGCGCGGCGTTGGGCCTGGAGGTTTTCTTCGTCGACCTGGGCTTTGCGCAGGGTGTTCTGCAGGATCAGCGGGTCGATTTCGGCGAGCCACTGGCCCTTTTTTACCTTGTCGCCGACTTTGACTTTCAGCGATTTGAGCTGGCCGGAGACTTGGGCGCCGACGTCGACCTGCTTGATGCCTTCGAGCAGGCCGGTGGCCAATACTGCGTTTTCGATATCGCCGCGTTCGGTGGTGGCGGTGAGGTATTGGGGGGCGTCGGCGGGGGCCTTTACGGTGTAGATGATCAGGCCGATGGCGACGGCCAATGCTGCCAGGAGGCCGATTTTGCGGAATTTAGACGTTTGCATGGTTGGCTTCTTGATTGAGTACAGATCCGTTGGCCGGGTAGACGCGGCATCGGGTTGCAAAAGCAGAGTGAGGTTTCATTGACTTGCACAGCTTAAAAATGTGGGAGGGGGCTTGCCCCCTCCCACATTTGGATCGATGTGCAGCCTTCAAGACACCACCTCCCCAACCCCAACCCTTTCCAACCACCACTTGGCCAAACCCGAAACATTCGGCACCTTGAGCAAGGTGAAGTGATTACCCCCGCCATACCAAACCTCCAACCCAGTCCCCTGCCCCTTCCACCCCTCAACCATCAACCCCTGCTCACGCTGGTTCCCCGCCGCATCCAAGGCCGGATCCTGCGCCAGCACCAGGCGCACCACCCCGTCATACCGCGCCTGCGGCCGATAAACCGTGCGCAACGCCGCCGCATAAGTACGCGCAGGCCCATCCATTGCATCCACGGCAGCACGCGCCGGCAGCAACCCGACACCGACCATCCCCGTATGCAGCCACTGTCGCTGCGCCACCTCATCGCGCCCGGCGAAGTCCACCGGATCAATCCCCAGCGACTTCCCGGCCGCCAACTGCATCGCCTCGATCAACCGCAACAGCGCCGCCGTCGAGGTATAGGGCTTGCCATCACGCCCCGGCGCCTCACTGTCGATCACTGTCAAAGAGCCCACCTCGCGCCCCATCGCCTGCAAGCGCAGGGCCATTTCCAGCGCGACCCAGCCGCCAAACGAATGCCCGACCAGATGCACCGGCCCGTCCGGGCACTCCTGCTCCAACGCCGTGAGATAACACCGCGCCGCCGCTTCCACCTGGCTATGGGGCACCGCCTCGCCATCCAACCCACGGGGCTGCAGGCCATACAGCGGCCAATCACGTCCCAGGGCGTCGCTCAAGCCCACGAAACCGGTCACGCTGTCACCTGCTCCCGGCACGCAGAACACCGGGGCATAGCCGGCGCGCCCAGTCTGGATGCGCAACAACGGCTGATGGGCCGCGCAACTCACCGGCGTACTCGTCGCCAGCGCCTCGGTCATCGCTCGGCCCAGGCCCTGGATATGCGGCGCCTGCATCATGCTCTGGTGATCCCCAGGCACGTGCACCTGGCGCAGTTGCCCGGGCGCCAAAGCCGTGTCCCAGCCCAACGCCATATTGCGTTGCGATAGTTCGGTGGGGCGCTGCTCGGCGCTGAACAAGTGCACCGGAATCGGCAGCGGGAACAGGCTGTAGTGGGCCAGGGCGTGCCCGTGCCCGACTTCGCGCTGAAGAAAACTCAACAGGTCCGCGTCCGACGCCGCCGCCATTTGCGCGTATAGCAAACCTTGATCGCGACAGCGTTGCAGCAGATCCGCAAAGTCCAGCTGTCCAATCCGCGCCTCCAGTTGTTCAAGGCTTGCCAGCTCATTTACACCTCCCTGCGCTTTCCAATAAGCCGTGCATTGCAGCAACAGGTGCCGCTTGAATGCATCCGGCCCGCTCCAGCGTGCTTTGCCCTGGTCAGTCAGGCGCGGCACATAGCTGTCGATCAAACCCAGGAAGGCCACGCTTTCATCCAGCCCCAGCAGTTGCATGGCGATTTCGTAGGCCAGCACCCCACCAAAAGACCAGCCCGCTACCCGATAGGGACCGTGGGGCTGAATCTCGCGGATCAGCCCGACCATGCGCGCCGCCAGGCCTTCCATGCTGTTCAGGTGGGCCTCGCCCAACGCCAGCCCCGGCAGGCCGTAGATCGGATAATCACCCGGCAGGTGCTGGCCCAGCGCCGGGAAATACACGTCCATGCCGCTGAACTCATGCACCAGAAACAACGGTGCCTGCGCCCCGCTGCTGCGCACGGTAATCACGCGGGTGTCGGGCAGTACATCATCCCCGCGCTGACGCAGCATCGCCGCGACGCCGGCCACGCTGGCATGTTGGAACAGCTCGGCCAACGACACCGGCAAACCGGCCTCGTCCAGCAGGTTGACCAGGCGAATCGCCAACAGCGAATGCCCGCCCAGTTCAAAGAAGCTGTCATGCCGCCCCACCTGTTCGAGTTTCAACACCTCGGCCCAGCGTTGCGCCAACGTCTGCTCCAGGGCGTCGGCCGGCGTTTCGAACGTGCGGCTGGTCGAGGCGTCCCAGGCAGGCACCGGCAAGGCGTTACGGTCGATCTTGCCGTTGGCGGTCAACGGCAATTGCTCCAGCGCGACGTAGGCGGACGGCACCATGTACTCGGGCAAGTGCGCGTGCAGGTAAGCCCGCACCGACTCGACAGCAACGGGTTCGCCCGCCCAGGTGAAATAGGCCACCAGGCGTTTGTCCCCCGGAACTTCTTCACGGGCCAGCACCACGGCATCCTGGATGCCTGCGAACGTCGCCAGTCGCGCCTGGATTTCACCCAGCTCAACACGAAAACCTCGAATCTTCACCTGATCGTCATTACGCCCGATGCACTCCAGCAGACCGTCGGCCGTCCAGCGCCCGAGATCGCCCGTACGGTAAAGCAAGGCGCCTGGGTTGAACGGGTCCTGCACAAACTTTTCAGCCGTCAGCTCGGGGCGATTCAAATAGCCCAAGGCGACGCCATCGCCGCCAATGCAGATTTCACCGACGATACCCAGCGGTACCGGCTGCTGCTGCGCATCGAGCACATACACTTGGGTGTTGGAGATCGGCCGCCCCACCGGCACGCTGTCGGCATCATCGGCAATCGTGTGCACTTCGCAGGTGGTGGCGTAAGTGGTGGTTTCGGTCGGCCCATAGCAATGCACCAGGCGCAACGCGGGTGCCTGCGCCAACAGCGTGCGGAACGCCGCCGGATCTGCCCGCTCACCGCCGCACAAAAGGATGCGCAAGCCAGCCAGGGCCTGGGGAATCAACTGCACGTATTGGTTGAACAGCGCGGTGGTGACAAACAGCACCGTCACGTCCTGCAACGCTTGGGCGAAAGCGCTCGGATCGAGCAAGGTGGCGTGGTCAATCACCTGCACCTGGCCGCCATTGAGCAGTGGCCCCCACACGTCCATGGTGCTTGCATCGAACGCTGGGTTCGACGCAAAGGCCACGCGGTCGGCGGCATTGAAATCGGCATAGCCGTTGTTGAGCACCAGGCGCGTAATGCCGCGATGGGGCACCAGCACGCCCTTGGGCTGGCCGGTGGAGCCGGAGGTGTACATGATGTACGCCACGCTGTCCGAGGGTTGCGACAGGTCCGGGTTGTGGCTCGGTTGCGGGGCGAGACCAAGCGTGTCCAGGTCCAGGCGACGCACCCTGCTCTCTATGACGCAATCGCTGCGGGTCAGCAACCAGGCCGCTCCACAGTCTTGCAGCATGAACCCCTGGCGTTCAGCCGGTGCATTCACGTCCAACGGCACATACGCGGCGGCGCATTTGAGGATGGCCAATTGGCTGACCAGTAACTCCAGCGAACGCGGCAGCAGGATCGCCAGGTGATCGCCAGGGCGCACACCCAGGCCGAGCAGGTGATGGGCCAAGCGGTTGGCGCGGGTATTGAGTTCGCCGTAGCTCACCCGCCGCTCGTTGTGCACCAGCGCCACCGCGTCGGGACGCGCCATGGCCTGGGCTTCGAACAGGCGCTGCACCGTGTGCTCACGCGCGAATGTACGGGTAGTGGCGTTGAAGTGCTCAAGCACCCGTTGGCGTTCGGCCTGCGGCAGAATCGGCAAGCGGTTGATGGCGATATCACGATGACCTTCCAGGGCCTGCACCACCTGCGCCAGCGCGATTTCCAGGTAGTTGCACAAGCGCCGGGCGCCCTGCCCCATGACGGTCAGGCTGAACCCTTCACCGAGGTCATCCACGCTGACCGCCACGCCGTAGTGCGTGTGCTCCTCGGCCTTGAACAACTCGATCCCCTGCCACGCCTCGGCCACGCCACCGGCCTGGGGTGCGCTGTGACGATAGTTGAACAATACGCTGAACAACGGCGTCGCCACCGCCACACCACTGCAACGCTGGGCCAACGCCAGGGGCGCATGTTCATGACCGAGCAGCTGAGTCAGGCGCCCATGGGCGGTACGCAGTGCCGTCAGCACTGAGTGTTCCCCCAGGTCGACCCGCAGCGGCAAGGTATTGATAAATACGCCCATGGCCCGCTCGGCGCCTTCGCCGCCTTGCAGGCGGCCGAGCATCACCGTACCGAACACCACCTGCTCGCGGGCGCAAACCTTGCCCAGTACGTGAGCCCAGGCCAAATGCATCACGCTGGCCGCACTGACCCCCGCCTGGCGGGCCTGGCTGCGCAGGCGTCGACTCAGCGACAGGTCGAGACCCACGCGTACGTTTTCCACGGCCCCCAGATTGGGCACCTCGGTGGGTTCGTCGACCTCACCGAGCATCTCGCGGAAAAACGTCTCGTGATCCTCAGCGCCCAAACGGGTCTGGGCCACGTAGTTGCGATACGGCACGGGCGCGGCCAGGGTGTCCTGAGTGCCCAGCAGAAACGCCTGCAGCTCGTGTTGCAGGATATCCAGGGCAACGTGGTCCATCACCAGGTGATGAAACAGCAACGTCGCGACCACCCGTTGCGATTGCTCGGCGTACACCAGCCGCATCAGCGGCGCCTGGCCAAGGTCCAGGCGTGGCGGCAGCGGCCCGCTCTCAACGCTTAGCCGGGCGTGGCGCCACACCACCTGCACCGGTTCTTCCAGGCCATCCCAATGCAAGGATGAACGCAGGATGTCATGACGCTGGATCACCGCCTGCAATGCGCTGGCGAAGGCATCCAGGCGTGCGCGACTGTCAAAGGCAAACTGCGCCTGTAACACATAGGCGTCATCACCTTGCGCAGCGCGATGCTGATACAGGATGCCGGCCTGCAACGGCGCCAGCGGGTAGATATCCTGCACATTCGCCGCACCGCCGGGGATGCTGGCGACGATGCGCTCGATGGCCGCTTGATCCAGGCTGACCAGCGCCAGCATGTCTGGCGTGATGCGCGCGCAATCGGCCGCAATGCCATTGGCCGGCACCGCCACTTCACGCCCGCCGCCCAAAGCTGCCGCCAGGGCAGCCAAGGTCGGTTGACCAAACAGCACTTTCACGTCCGCCGACAAGCCCAGGCCGCGCATACGCCCGACCAGGCTGACCGCCAGCAACGAGTGGCCGCCCAGTTCGAAGAAGTTGTCGTGCCGGCCCACGCGTTCCACATTGAGCAACTCGGCCCACAGCGCGGCCAAGGTGATTTCCGTGTCGCCCAGCGGCGCCTCGTACTCGCGCACCACCAACGCCTCCACGCCCGGTGCCGGCAATGCCTTGCGGTCGAGTTTGCCATTGGGGCTCAGCGGCAGCGCCTCCAGGTGCACGAAGCTGGCCGGCACCATGAACTCCGGCAGGTGCAGCAGCAAATGGGCGCGCAGGCTTTCAATTTCACTCGGCACGCCGGTGTAGTAAGCGATCAGGCGCTGCTCGCGGGCAATCACGGCGGCTTCCTGCACCGCCGGATGCTCGGTCAAGCGTGCCTGGATTTCGCCCAGCTCAATGCGCAGGCCACGGATCTTGACCTGGTCATCATTGCGCCCCAGGTACTCGATGTTGCCATCCGGCAAGTAGCGCCCGACGTCACCGGTGCGGTACATGCGCCCAGGGGCAAACGGGTCATCGAGGAAACGCTCGGCGGTCAGTTCGGCACGGTTGAGGTAACCCCGTGCGACTTGCACCCCCGCGATAAACAATTCGCCCACCACGCCCAACGGCACAGGCTGCAACTGCCCGTCCAGCACGTACATGCGCGTGTTGGCGATTGGCTTGCCGATGGGGGTGTTGTCGGGCACGTCAAAGCCTGCGCAGTGCCAGGCAGTGACATCCACCGCCGCTTCGGTGGGCCCATAGAGATTATGCAGCTGGCTGCCCGGCAACTGTTGCTTGAAGCGGCGTACCAGGCTGCCCGGCAAGGCTTCGCCGCTGCACATCACCCGCACCAGCCCGCCCGCCTGGCTGACGTCACCGTGGGCGAGGAAGACATCAAGCATCGACGGCACGAAGTGCAAGGTCGTGACCCCTTCGGCTGCGATCACCTGGCACAGGTACTCAGGGTCTTTATGCCCATCCGGGCGCGCCATCACCAGGCGTGCTCCGGTGGACAGCGGCCAGAAGAATTCCCACACCGACACATCGAAACTGAACGGGGTTTTCTGCAACACCGTATCGCCTCCCGTGAGCCGGTATTCGTCCTGCATCCACAGCAGGCGGTTGACCACCCCGGGGTGTTCGTTGATCACACCTTTGGGCTGGCCGGTGGAGCCGGAGGTGTAGATCACATAGGCGGCCACCCCGGCCACCGCTGGGTTGGTGATGGGCTGGTGCTGCCAGGTGGGCTGGTCCAGATCGACCACCGGCACCTCGCCCAGCAGCCCGAGGGTGCTGCCCTGGGCCAGCACCACCGCTGGCGCGCTGTCGTGCAGCATGTAGGCGATACGCTCCAGCGGGTACGCCGGGTCCAGCGGCACATAGGCGGCGCCGGCCTTGAGGATCGCGTACAGGCCAATGACCATGTCCAGGCCACGCTCCACGCAGATCGCCACCCGCGCCTGCGGCTGCACGCCGAGGGCTTGCAGGTGGTGGGCCAGTTGGTTGGCGCGAGCGTTCAGTTCGGCGTAGGTCAGTTGCTGCTCGCCGGCCTTTGCCGCCACGGCCTGCGGCGTGCGCAGTACCTGCGCTTCGAACATCCCGTGCAGGGTCTGGTCGAGCTGGTAGTCCACAGTGGTAGCGTTGAAATCCACCAGCAACTGCTTGCGCTCACGCTCATCCACCAGCGGCACATGCGCAAGCACCGCCTGGTCGTTAGCGACCATGGCCTGCAACACGCGGGTGAAGTAGCCGAGGTAACGCCGTATCGTCGATTCATCGAACAGCGCCACGGCATATTCCAGCGCGCCGAGAATACTGCCCTGCACTTCCCCCAGGTTCAGCGACAGGTCGAACTTGGCGAAATGGCTGTTTTCGACAATGCCTTCCAGGGCCAGGTCGCCCAACGCCAGGGTCGGCGCGCTGCTGTCCTGCCAGCTCAGCAGGGTCTGAAACAGCGGGCTATGGGCCAGGCTGCGCGGCGGCCGGGTGATTTCCACCACCTGTTCGAACGGCAAATCCTGATGGGCTTGGGCCGCCAGTGTCAGCGCCTTGACCCGAGCCAGCAGGGCCTCGGTGCTCAACTCGCCCGAGGTGTCGATGCGCAGCGCCAGGGTGTTGACGAACAAACCGATCAGCCCTTCCACCTCGGTGCGCGTGCGGTTGGCCACCGGCGTGCCGATCACCAGCTCCGGCTGTCCGGACAAGCGCGCCAGCAACGAAGCCCAGGCGCTCATCAAGGTCATATAGAGGGTGGTGCCATGGCGCTGGCTCAAGGCCTTGAGCCCGGCAGTAAGGCGTTCATCCAGGCGCACTTCGACGCTGCTGCCGGCGTAGTCCTGCTGCGCCGGGCGCGGGCGGTCGGTGGGCAGGGTCAGCAACGCCGGCGCGCCGGCCAGGGTCTGCTGCCAATAGGTGCTTTGGCGGTGCAACACTTCGCCGCTCAACCACAGGCGTTGCCACACGGCAAAGTCGGCGTACTGGATCGGCAAGGGCGGCAGCGGGTCGGATTGGCCGTGGCTGAAGACTTGGTACAGCGCCATCAGTTCACGGGTCAGCACGCCCATGGACCAGCCATCGGAGACGATATGGTGCAGGGTCAGCAGCAGCACATGGTGATCGTCGGCCATCACCACCAGGCGACCGCGCAGCAACGGGCCACGCTCCAGGTCGAAGGGCGCCGAGGCTTCGCCGTGGATCAGCGCGTCCAGCGCCTGTTGCGGTTGCGCGTGGCGACGCAAGTCTTGCACCTGCAGCGGTAACACCTCCTCGGCCGGCACGATCAGCACCTGGGCCTGGTCGCCGTGTTGGGCAAAGCGGCTGCGCAGGGTTTCATGCCGCGCCACGATCCGCGCCAGCGCCCGTTGCAGTGCCTGCACATGCAACTGCCCGCGCAAACGCAGGCCGATAGGAATGTTGTAGGCGGTGTTGGCGCCCTCCATCAACGCCAGGAACCACAGGCGCTGCTGGGCAAACGACAGCGGCATCTCTTCATCACGATTGGCCGGCAGGATATCCGGCAAGGTGCTGCGCCCGGCCTGGGCGACCTGTTCGGCGACCGCTGCCAGTTCGGCGTTGGCGAACAGGTCGCCCAGCGCCAACTCGACCCCCAGCCGCTGGCGGACCTGGGAGACCATGCGCATCGCCAGCAGCGAGTGCCCGCCCAACTCAAAGAAATGGTCACGCCGCCCGACCCGTTCCACTTGCAACACCTCGGCCCAGATCTGCGCCAGCACGGTTTCGATCTCGCCCTGGGGCGCTGCGTATTCGCGGGTAAACACTGCGGCCATGTCCGGTACTGGCAAAGCCTTGCGGTCGAGCTTGCCATTGGTGGTCAGCGGCAGCGCGTCGAGCTTCATGAAGGCGACCGGGACCATGTAGTCCGGCAACTGCGCCACCAGGTGAGCGCGGATTTCGCCTACCGTCAGCGCGTCAAGTTGCGGGTTTTCGGTGAAGTAGGCCACCAGGCGCTCTTCACGCACCAGCACCACCGCTTCCAGGATGCCAGGCAATTGGTTGAGCCGGGTTTCGATTTCGCCCAGTTCGATGCGCACGCCACGGATTTTGACCTGGTCATCGTTGCGCCCCAGGTAGTCGAGCGTGCCATCGGGCAACCAGCGCACCAGGTCGCCGGTGCGGTACATGCGCCCGGGGTTGAATGGGTCGCGCAGGAAGCGCTCGGCGGTCAGTTCCGGGCGGTTCAGGTAACCTCGCGCCACGCCCTTGCCGCCTACGTACAACTCCCCCGCCACCCCCAGTGGCACCGGGCGTTGATGTTCATCGAGCACGTAGACGGTGACATTGGCGATGGGCTTGCCGATATGCAACGGCTGGCCCGCCTCGACCTTGCCCGACGTGGCGACCACCGTGGCTTCGGTGGGGCCATAGTTGTTGATCAATTCAAAGCGCTGCGCCCGGCCGAACTGGCGCAGGCGATCGCCGCCGACCAGCAGGGTGCGCAAGGTCGGGTGCTCGATAGTCTGGCTGAACGCGTACTCGGCCACCGGCGTGGGCAGGAAGCTTACGTCCAAAGGCTGTGCGCACCACCAGGCCAGCAGCGCGTCGATATCTTCGGTACCGTCATGGGCGGGTGGCAGGTGCAGGGTGGCGCCCACACACAGCGCCGGCCAGACCTCCCAGGCCATCGCATCAAAGCCGAAACCGGCAACACTGGCAGTATGCCGCCCGGCGCGCAGGTCAAAAGCGCTGCAATGCCAGTCCACCAGGTTGGCGACGGTGTGGTGCTCCACCATCACACCTTTGGGCAAGCCGGTAGAACCCGAGGTGTAGATCACATACGCGAGGTTCGTCGGGCCGACGGCGACCTTGGGGTTGCTCGCCGAGTGATGCTGCCAGGTGAAGCGATCGAGGTTGATCACCGGCACCTCAAGCTCGGGCAAACGAGCCAGCAACGCGTGTTGGGTGAGCACCGCCACCGGGGCGCTGTCGCTGAGCAAGTAGCTCAAACGCTCGGCCGGGTGGGACGGGTCTACCGGCACATAACCGGCACCCGCCTTGAGGATCGCCAGCAGCCCGGCCAAGGTGTCGAGCCCGCGCCGCGCCACAATGGCCACGCGATCATCGGGCCGAACCCCCAGCGCCAGCAGATGATGGGCCAGCAGGTTGGCTTGCTGGTTGAGTTCGGCGTAGGTCAGTTGCCGCCCTTCGTGCACGGCGGCGATGGCGTCCGGCGTGAGCGCAGCCTGGGCTTCGATACGCCCGTGCAAGGTGGTGCCTTGCGGGAACACGGCCTGGGTGGCGTTGAACTGTTGCAACAGCAGGCGCTGTTCGGCGGCGGGCACTACCGAAAGTTGGTCAAGCGCAGTGTGCGGCGCCTGCTCCAGCGCGGTAACCAGGTTTTCCAGCGCGGTGTGCAAGTAGGCGCAGACGCGGTGGGGGTCGACCTGGGTGCTGGCCAACAAACGCAGGATAAAATCGTCGCCCAGATCGTCCACACTGAGTGTGAGCGGATAGTTAGTACGCTCCTCGGAACGCAGCGTTTCGATACCTTGCCAGGCCGCAATCGCCTCGCTGCGAGTACCGGTGCCACTGTGACGATAGTTGAGTAACGCACTGAATAGCGGCAACGGCGCAATGACGCCACTGCAATGCTGAGCCAGAGCCAATGGCGCATATTCATGCCGCAGCAGGCTAGTCAAGCGCATGTGAGTGGCCTTGACAGCGCTGCGCAGATCCTCACTGCCAATGTCGACGCGAAACGGTAGCGTATTGATGAAGATACCCAGGGCGCGATCCGTCGCATGCCCGCCGTGCATACGTCCCATCAATACCGTACCGAACACCACCTGGGACTTGCCTGCCACCCTGCCCAGCACTTGGGCCCACCCCAAGTGGAACAGACTGGCAACGCTCACGCCCAGCACACGAGCCTGTGCGCGCAAGCGTTGGCTGAGGGAGTTCGCTAAAGGCCAGTCGAGTTCAGCGATCCCCCTGCCGTCGCCCTGTACATCCTGTAAACCAAAGGGCAAGGTCGGTTCAACCACATCACCGAGCATCTGCTGGAAAAATGCTTTATGTTCTTGCTCGGTAACACCCAGGCGCGCTTGGGCGACATAGTCGCGAAACGGCACGGCAAGGCCCAACTGAGCGGCGTGACCGTGCAAAAACGCCTGCATCTCGTGGCGTACCACTTCCAGAGCGCTGTGGTCCATCGCCATATGGTGGAACAGCAAGGTAGCGACGATGCGCTGGTGGGTCCGGTCTTCAGCATGTACCAGGCGCAACAACGGTGCCTGGGTCACGTCGAGGCGATAATGACGGGCATTGAATAGTTCATGCAGCTGTGCGGCGATATCGCCGTCGGCCGGGTCGAGCATCAAAGCTTGCACCGGCAGGCGCGCCTGACGCCACACCACTTGCGAAGGTTGCGCCAGGCCATCCCAGACCACCCCGGTGCGTAAAATGTCGTGGCGGTCCATCACGCTTTGCAGCGCCTGGGCAAACGCCTCGAAGCGCTCCAGGCTGTCAAACGCGAACTGCGACTGCATCACGTAGGGGTCGCCCTGCTCGGCGCTGGCATGGTGAAACAGAATGCCTTCCTGCAATGGCGCCAACGGATAGATGTCCTGGATATTTGCCACACCGCCCTGCACGGTGGCGATGATGCGCTCGATCTCGTCCTGGCTCAGGGTCGAGAGGGTCAGCATGTCGGGGGTGATGCGCTCGGCGTTGGCGGGAATGCCATTGGCCGGTACGGCCACTTCGCCAACCTTGGCAGCCGAGTACTCACCGGCCTTGATCAGCTCGATCAGCGCCGGTTTGTGCTCGCGCAAGGCGGCCAATATTGCCGGGTCGCTCAAGGCTTGCCGGTTGCCGTTCACCGACAACTGTTCGCCCTTGAGCGCCAGTTGCACGTCCTTGGTTTTCAGGGTTGCCAGCAGCTCGAGGATGTTCACAGGACGATCTCCATTCGTTCGGTCATTGCGGCGTAGCCGGCCAGGGTCGGTTGTTCGAACAACGCCCGCACATCGGCTTCCATGCCTTCCTGGCGCAGGCGTCCGATCAAGCTCACAGCGAGCAGCGAGTGCCCGCCCAGTTCAAAGAAATTGTCGTGCCGGCCTACCCGATCCACCTTGAGCAGCTCGGACCACAACTGGGCCAGCAGGATTTCGGTATCGCCTTCGGGTGCTTCGTACTCACGCACCGTCAGTGCGTCCATACCCGGTGCGGGTAACGCTTTGCGGTCGAGCTTGCCGTTAGGGCTCAGGGGCATGACGGGCAGGTACACGAACAGCGCGGGCACCATAAAGTCCGGCAGGTGCTGCAACAGCTGGGCGCGCAGGCCGTCGATGTCGCTTGGCAGGCCAGTGTAATAGGCGACCAGGCGCTCATCACGAACCACCACCACCGCGTCGTTGACCGCCGGATGCTCGATCAGCCGCGCCTGGATTTCCCCCAGCTCGATGCGCAGGCCACGGATTTTCACCTGGTCATCGTTGCGCCCCAGGTATTCGATATTGCCGTCCGGCAAGTAGCGGCCCAGGTCACCGGTGCGGTACATCCGGCCAGGCGCAAACGGGTCATCGAGGAAGCGCTCGGCGGTCAGCTGCGCACGGTTCAGATAACCCCGCGCCACTTGCACGCCAGCGATGAACAGCTCACCGACCACCCCCAGAGGCACCGGCTGCAACTGCCCGTCCAGCACGTACATGCGCGTGTTGGCAATCGGCTTGCCGATGGGGGTGTTGTCCGGCACGTCCGGGCGGGCGCAGTTCCAGGCCGTCACGTCCACCGCCGCTTCCGTGGGGCCATACAGGTTGTACAAACCAATGCCTGGCAACTGCTGCTTGAACCGACGCACCAGGCTGCCCGGCAGCGCCTCGCCGCTGCACATCACGCGCACCAACCCGGCCGCCTGGCTCACATCACCATGGGCCAGGAACACGTCAAGCATCGACGGCACAAAGTGCAGGGTGGTGATGTTTTCTGCCTCGATTACTTCGCACAGGTACGCAGGGTCCTTGTGCCCACCCGGGCGCGCCATCACCAGGCGTGCGCCGGTAAACAGCGGCCAGAAGAACTCCCACACCGACACGTCGAAGCTGAACGGGGTTTTCTGCAAGACCGCGTCATGGGCCTTGAGGCCATAGGCGTCCTGCATCCACAACAGACGGTTGACCACCCCGGCGTGTTCATTGATCACGCCCTTGGGCTGGCCAGTGGAACCGGAGGTGTAGATCACGTAGGCCGTGTGCCGGGCAGTGAGGTCCGCGACCTGCGGGTTGACGCAAGGCTGCTGGTGCCAAGTGCTGTGGCCGACGTCGATCACGGCCACGTCGCCCAGCAAGGCACGAGTGGAGGCTTGCGCCAGCACCACCACCGGCGCGCTGTCTTGCAGCATGTAGGCGATGCGTTCTTGCGGGTAGGCCGGGTCCAGCGGCACATAACCGCCACCGGCCTTGAGGATGGCGAACAGGCCGATCACCATGTCCAGGCCACGCTCCAGGCAAATGCCTACCCGTGAGTCCGGCTGCACGCCCCTTTCACGCAGGTGATGGGCCAGGCGGTTGGCGTGCTCGTTGAGCTGTTGGTAGGTCAGTTGTTGCTCGCCCGATTTCACCGCCACGCAATCCGGTGTGCTCGCAACTTGGGCCTCGAACATTGAATGCAGTGTCTGGTCAAGGTTGTAATCGACTACTGTCGCATTGAAGCCATTCAACAGTTGCTCGCGCTCCTGCTTACCCACTACAGATACACGGTTGACCGCCAGATGGGGCGATTGCTCCAACGCTTCGACCAACCCATGCAACGCCGTTTGCATATAACCGCAGACACGCTCTGCGCCGATGTGCGCCGCGGTCATGACAGTCAAGCGGAAACCATCGCGCTGATCGTCCACGTTCAGGGTCAACGGGTAGTTGGTACGCTCCTCGCTGCTAAGGGTCTGGATGCCTTGCCACGCTTGTGATGCGGATGCCTGCTGACTGTCACTGTGGCGATAATTGAGCATCGCGCTGAACAATGGCAGCGGTGCGGCGACACCACTGCAACGCTGCGCCAAGGCCAGTGACGCGTGTTCGTGACCGAGCAGTGCCGTCAGGCGTTCATGGGTTTGCACAAGCGCCGCACGCACGCCGATATCATCAATCTCCACACGCAGAGGCAACGTATTGATGAACATACCTAACGCACGGTCACTACCTTTTCCGCCCTGCATACGCCCCATCAGGACCGTACCGAACACCACACTGGGCTGGTTGGCGGTGCAGGCCAACACCTGAGCCCACGCCAGGTGAAACAGACTGGCGGCACTCACACCTGATAGTCGTGCCTGAGCCCTCAGACGCAGGCTCAAGGACGGCTCCAGAAACTGCTGGTGCTCTTCAATAGCGCTGCCGTCTCCCTGCACATCCTGGAGACCGAACGGCAGGGTTGGCTCATTGACGTCACGCAGCATGTTGGCGAAGAACGCTTCGTGTTCCTGCTCGCTGAGCCCCAAACGAGCCTGCGCCACGTAGTTGCGGTAAGGAATAGGTTCATCAGCATCCTGTTCCTGCCCCAGCAAACTGGCTTGCATCTCTTGCCGCACTCGCTCAAGCGCAGTGTGATCAAGAGCGATGTGATGGAAAAGCAGAATCGCGACCACCCGCTGCCGACTTGGATCATGGCTGAATACCAGACGCACCAGCGGTGCCTTGGACATCGGGACGCGGTAGTGGCGCGGGTCTAAACGCTCATGCAGGCCGGCAAGCACGTCGCCGTGCAAATGCAGCTCCTGAACGCTCAACGCCGCCTTGCGCCACACCACTTGCAACGGTTGCGCCAGCCCCTCCCACACCACCCCGGTGCGCAGAATGTCATGGCGGTCGATCACCTGTTGCAGCGCCTGCGCGAAGGCTTGCAGACGCTCGACACTGTCAAACGCCAGGTGCGATTGCAGCAGGTACGGGTCGCCCTGCGCGGCCGTGAGGTAGTGGTAGAAAATGCCTTCCTGCAGCGGCGCCAGCGGGTAGATGTCCTGCACGTTGGCAGCGCCGCCTGGCACCTGGGCGACTACCTGATCAATCGCACACTGGTCGAGGGTCACCAGCGCCAGCATGTCGGGGGTGATACGTTGGCACTCGGCACTGATCCGGTTGGCCGGCACTTGCACCTCGCGACCACTGCCAACAGCAGCGGCCAGCGCGGCCAGGGTGGGTTGGCTGAACAGCACGCGCACGTCGGCGCTGAGGCCAACCTGGCGCATACGCTCGATCAGGCTGACGGCCAGCAATGAATGGCCGCCCAGTTCGAAGAAATGGTCATGACGGCCCACCTGCTCCACTTGCAGCACCTCGGCCCAGATACGCGCCAGGGTGGTTTCGACCTCGCCCTGGGGGGCCTGGTACTCGCGGCTGAGCACGGCGGCCTGATCGGGGTCGGGCAGTGCCTTGCGGTCCAGCTTGCCGTTGGCGGTCAGGGGCAACACATCGAGGCGCATGTAGGCGACCGGCACCAGCGCATCGGGAAGCTGCGCCTGCAATTGCGCGCGCAAGGTCTCGATGGGGAGTGCGCGTTGCTCGGTGAACCAGGCCAGCAGCCGGCCTTCGCGCACCAGCACCACCGCTTCGCGAATGCCGTCCAGGGCGGCCAGGCGGCTTTCGATTTCGCCCAGCTCAACCCGCACGCCACGCAGTTTGACCTGGTCATCGTTGCGGCCCAGGTACTCCAGATTGCCGTCGGGCAACCAGCGCACCAGGTCGCCGGTGCGGTACATGCGCCCCGGGCTGAACGGGTTTTGCAGGAAGCGTTCGGCAGTCAAGTCCGGGCGATTCAAGTAACCCCGTGCCACACCGCTGCCGCCTACATACAGCTCACCGGCCACACCGACCGGCACCGGGCGCAACTGCGCATCCAGCACATAGCTGCCGGCATTGGCGATGGGTCGACCAATATGCAACGCCTGCCCGGCCCGCACGCGACCGGAGGTGGCAACCACCGTGGCCTCGGTGGGGCCATAGTTGTTGATCACGGCAAAGCGCCGTTCCTGGGTGAACTGGCGCAGGCGATCGCCACCAATCAGCAGGATGCGCAAGGTGGGGTGTTGCAGGTGTTGGCTGAACGCGTACTCGGCTACCGGCGTGGGCAAAAAGCTCACGTCCAGCGGCTGCGCCCGCCACCAGGCCAGCAGTTCATCGATGTTTTCATTGCCCACTTCGGCGGGCGGCAGGTGCAGGGTCGCCCCGACGCACAGGGCCGGCCAGACTTCCCAGGCCATCGCGTCAAAACCAAACCCGGCCACACTGCTGGTGTGACTCGCAGCAGCCAGGCCAAAGGCTTCAGAGTGCCAATGCACGAGGTTTTCCACGTTGTGGTGTTCCACCATCACGCCTTTGGGCTGGCCGGTAGAGCCTGAGGTGTAAATGACGTAGGCCAGGTGCGCGGGCGTCAGTGCGGGCAGCTGTGGATTGTTGACAGGCAGGTGCTGCCAGTCGGGGTCATGCAAGTCGACCAGCATGATCGTGTCCAGCAGGTCACGGGTACTGGCCTCAGCGAGTACTGCCACCGGGGCGCTGTCCTGCAACAAATAAGCGATGCGTTCGGCGGGATACGCCGGGTCAATCGGCACATAGCCGGCGCCGGCCTTGAGAATGCCCAATAGCCCCACCAGCATCTGCGGGCCACGGCGGCAGCACAGCGCCACGCGGTCATCCGGTTGCACGCCGAGGGCCAACAGGTGATGGGCCAGTTGGTTGGCACGCTGATTGAGCTGCTGATAGGTCAGCGCCTTGCCGCCCTGCTGCACGGCAATGGCGTGGGGTTGGCGCTCAGCCTGTACCTCAAATGCGCCGTGCACGGTGTGGCCACGGGGGAAATCCTGGGCCGTGGCATTGAATTCGCGCAGCAGGGTTTCATACTCCGCCGCGGGCAGGATCGGCAAACGATTGAGTGCCGTGTCCGGCGTGCACTCCAAGGCTGTGAGCAACTGCGCCACAGCGTTGTGCATGTAGTCGCACAGGCGTTGCGCACCGATCTGTGGCACCGCCAGCACGCTCAGCCCGAAGCCGTCGCCCAGGTCATCCACGCTCAGGGTCAATGGGTAATTACTGCGCTCCTCACCACCCAGCAGCCGCACGCCCTCCCAGATGCCGTGGCCGTCGCGGGCCATCTCGGCGGGGTTGCTGTGACGGTAATTGAGCAAGGCACTGAACAATGGCGTGCTGGTCGGCACACCGCTGCAACGCTGAGCCAGGGCCAGCGAGGCATGTTCATGCCCGAGCACAGCGCTCAGGCGTGCATGGGTAGCCTTGACCGCCGCTGACGCCCCGGCGGCAACATCGACCCGCAGCGGCAAGGTGTTGATAAACATCCCCAGCGCGCGGTCTGCACCTTCACCGGCTTGCATACGGCCCATCAGCACCGTGCCGAACACCACGTCATCGCGGCCCGACACCAGCCCCACGACCTGGGCCCAGGCCAGGTGCATCAGGCTCGCGGCGCTCACACCCAGCTGTCGCGCCTGCTGGCGAACCCGCTGCGCCAGCGCGGCGTCCAATGGCAGCCCGGCCTCCTCGATGGCACGGCCATCGCCCTGCACATCCTGCAAACCAAACGGCAAGGTTGGTTCATCCACATCGGCGAGCATGTCGCGAAAGAACTGCTCATGCTCGGCCACACTGACACCCAGGCGCGCCTGGGCCACATAGTTGCGAAATGGCGCGGCAGCGGGCAAGTCCTGGGCCTGGTTGAACATGAAGGCGCGCATTTCCTGGCCGACCACCTCCATGGCTGTGTGGTCCAGCGCCAGGTGGTGAAACAGCAGGATCGCCGCAACACGGTTGTGCGCCGGGTCCTGGGCATAGACCATGCGCAGTAACGGCGCCTGGGTGATGTCCAGCCGATAGTGCCGGGCATCGAAGCGGGCGTGCAGTTGTTCGATGATGCCACCGTCGGCCGGGTCCAGATGAACCTCCTGCACCCCCAGTTGCGCCTTGCGCCACACCACTTGCACCGGGCTGTCCAGGCCCTCCCAGACTACGCCCGTGCGCAGGATATCGTGGCGGGCAACCACCTGTTGCAGCGCCGCCATGAACCCGTGCAAGCGGTCGAGATTGTCGAACGCCATGCGCGATTGCAGCAGGTACGGGTCGCCCTGTTCGGCACTGAGGTGGTGGTAGAGAATGCCTTCCTGCAACGGCGCCAGCGGGTAGATGTCCTGCACATTCTCCGCGCCACCCGGCACGCTGGCGACGATACGCTCGATGGCATCCGGAGTGAGCTGCACCAGGCTCAGCATGGACGGTGTGATCTGTGTGCAACCGGCCGGGATGCCATTGGCCGGCACCACGATTTCGCGACCACTGCCCACCGCCGCCGCCAACGCCGCCAGGCTCGGCTGGTTGAACAGCACGCGCACATCGGCACTGAGGCCCACTTGGCGCATACGTTCGATCAGGCTCACCGCCAGCAGCGAATGCCCGCCCAACTCGAAGAAATGATCGTGACGCCCGACGCGTTCGAGCTTGAGCACGTCTTGCCAGATCTGCGCCAGTAGGGTTTCCACCTCGCCTTGCGGGGCTTCGTAGCCACGACTGAGCAAGGCCGACGGGTCCGGTGCCGGCAAGGCTTTGCGGTCGAGCTTGCCATTGTTGGTCAGGGGCAGACTGGCCAGCTGCATATAGGCCGACGGCAGCATATAGTCCGGCAACTGGCCTTGCAGGTGGGCGTGGACCAGCTCAATGCCCAGGTCTGCCCCGGCCCAGGTGAAGTAGGCGACCAGGCGCTTTTCACCTGGCATATCTTCCCTGGCCAACACGGCGACGTCCTGGATGCCCGGGCAACTGGCCAGGCGCGCCTCGATCTCACCCAGCTCGATACGAAAGCCACGGATTTTCACCTGGTCGTCGTTGCGACCCAGGCATTCGAGCAAGCCGTCTTGCGTCCAGCGCCCGAGGTCGCCGGTGCGGTACAGCAAGGCGCCCGGGTTGAAGGGATCCTGCACAAACTTTTCAGCCGTCAGCTCGGGGCGATTCAAATAGCCCAGGGCGACGCCATCGCCGCCGATGCAGATTTCACCGGTGATGCCCAGCGGCACCGGTTGCATCTGTGCATCGAGCACATAGATCTGTGTATTGGAAATGGGCCGCCCCACCGGCACGCTGTCGGTATCCGTACCGACCTCGCGCACTTCATGGGTGGTGGCGTAGGTGGTGGTTTCGGTCGGCCCGTAGCAATGCACCAGGCGCAGCGCCGGTGCACGCGCCAACAGGCTGCGAAATGCCGCCGGGTCAGCACGCTCACCGCCGCACAGCAGGATGCGCAAACCGGCCAACGCCTCGGGGATCAATTGCACGTACTGGTTGAACAGTGCGGTGGTCACGAACAACACCGTCGCGCCCTTAAGCTCGGCGCCGAACGCCAACGGGTCGAGCAAGGTGGCATGGTCGATCACCTGCACTTGCCCGCCGTTGAGCAATGCGCCCCACACATCCATGGTGCTCGCATCGAACGCCGGGTTGGAGGCGAAGGCCACGCGGTCGCTGGCGTTGAAGTCGGCATAGCCATTATTGATGACCAGGCGCGTGATACCGCGATGGGGCACCAGCACGCCCTTGGGCTGGCCGGTGGAGCCGGAGGTGTACATGATGTACGCCACGTCCTGCGCAGACCGGGCCAGCCCCGGGTTGTCCGCCGGCAGGTCGGCCAGGTCCAGTTCGGCAAGGTTGTCCAGCACCTGGCGGGCGCCGCTGTCCTGCACCATGAAGGTTCGACGTTCGAGCGGCGCGTTGACATCCAGCGGTACGTACACCGCCGCACACTTGAGCACCGCCAACTGGCTGACGACCAGGTCGATGGAGCGCGGCAGCGCCAGGGCCACCGCTTCACCTGGCCGCACGCCACGGCCAATCAAATGATGGGCCAGGCGATTGGCGCGGCGATTGAGGTCACGGTAGCTCAGCGACAGCGGGCCATGCACCACCGCCACGGCTTCAGGCCGGGCCAGTGCCTGGGCTTCGAACAGTTGAGCTACGGTGAGCTGCGACGGGTATTCCCGGGCGCTGGCATTGAAGTCTTCAAGCAATAAGCGCCGCTCGGCGGGCGGCACAATCGACACCTTGTGCAGGGCGGTGGTGGGCGCGTGTTGCAGCGCGCTCACCACATGGCGCAACGCGGTGAGCATGTACTCACCCACACGTTGCACATCCAGATGGGCGACACCTTGCACCGTCAGGGCCAACCCCATGCCCAGGTCATCGACGTTGAGTACCAGCGGGTAGTTGCTGCGCTCTTCGGAGCTGAGGATCTGGATACCGAACGCGGCAAAGGGGTTGTCCCCCGGCGCTTCATCGGGTGCGCTGTGCCGGTAGTTGAGCAAGGTGCTGAACAACGGCAACGAACCCGGCACGCCGCTGCAGCGCTGGGCCAGGGACAGCGCTGCATGTTCATGCGCGAGCAACTGCGCCAGGCGCGCATGGGTGGCGCGCACGCCGGCTTGCACGCCGACGCTGCCAAGGCTGACCCGCAGCGGCAAGGTATTGATGAACATCCCCAGCGCGCGGTCGGCGCCCTCGCCGCCCTGCATACGCCCCAGCAAGACCGTCCCGAACACCACGTCCTGCTGGCCCGACACCTGGCCCAGCACCTGGGCCCATGCCAGATGCACCAGGCTCGCCGTGCTGACGCCCAGTTGCCGCGCCTGTTCGCGCAGGGCCAGGCTGAGGGCCGGTTCCAGCGGCAGATGGGCCTCATGGATGCCGCTGCCGTCGCCGTTCACATCCTGCAAGCCGAAGGCCAGGGTGGGCTCGTCGATATCGCCGAGCATCTGGCTGAAGAAGGCTTCGTGCTGCGCCTGGCTCAGGCCCAGCCGCGCCTGGGCCACGTAGTTGCGGTACTGCACCGCATCAGGCAGTTGCACGCGGTTGCCGTGCAGGCTGGCGCTCATTTCTTCGACCAGCACTTGCAGCGCCGTGTGATCGAGCAGGATATGGTGCAGCAGCAGGATGCCGACCAAGCCGTCCGCCTCTTCAGCGTAGGCCAGGCGCATCAGCGAAGCGCGAGACAGATCCAGGCGATAGTGGCGAGGGTCGAAACGCTGTTGCAACTGCGCCAGGGCATCGGTGCCCTGGGTGTCCACGCGCTCAACGGCCAGCGGCGCCTGGCGCAACACCACTTGCACCGGCTCCTCCAGGCCCTCCCAGAGAATCGCAGTGCGCAGGATATCGTTGCGTTCGATGACACTGTGCAGCGCCTGAATAAAGCCATCCACCGCGCCCTGGTCGTTAAAGCGCAACTGCACCTGCAACACGTAGGGGTCGCCCTCGCTGGTTGCCAGGTGGTGGTAGAGAATACCGGCCTGCAAAGGCGCGAGAGCGTAGATATCCTGCACGTTGGCCACGCCACCGGGCACGGCCTGGAGGATGTGATCGATGGCGGCCTGGTCCAGCTCGACCAAGGGCAGCATGTCCGGCGTGATGTGCTCACTGTGTTCCTGAATCAGATTGGCCGGGACCTGCACCTCATGGTGCCCGCCCACCGCCGCTGCGAGGGCTGCCAGGGTCGGCTGGCCGAACAGCACGCGTACATCGGCACTCAGCTCTACCTGGCGCATGCGTTCGATCAGCTTGACCGCCAGCAGCGAATGCCCACCCAACTCGAAGAAGTTGTCATCACGCCCCACCCGGTCGAGCTTGAGCAGGTCCTGCCAGATCATCGCAATGGCGTTTTCCACCGCACCTTGGGGCGCGGCATAACTGCGCCGGGCCAACGCCTCGGCATCGGGTGCGGGCAAGGCTTTGCGGTCGAGCTTGCCGTTGGTGGTCAGGGGGAACGCCTCCAGGCGCACGAAGGCGCTGGGCACCATATGTTCGGCAAGGCTCTGTAGCAAGTGATCGCGCAAGGCGGCAACGCTGGGCTCACCCTCGGTGATCACGTAGGCCACCAGGCGCTTGTCACCCGGCTCATCCTCACGGGCGATCACCACCGCATCGCGCACGCCGTGGGCGGTGGCCAGGTGTGCCTGGATTTCGCCCAGCTCGATACGGAAACCGCGAATCTTGACCTGGTCATCGTTACGCCCCAGGTACTCGACACTGCCGTCGGCCAGCAGGCGGCCGAGGTCACCGGTCTTGTACATGCGCAGGCCCGTGGCCGGGTCCGCGAGAAAGCGTTCGGCGTTGAGTGCCTCGCGGTTCAGGTAACCGCGCGCCACCCCGGCGCCGCCCACGTACAGCTCGCCCACCACACCGTATGGCAACGGCTCGTGTTGTTCATCCAACACATACAGCTGCAAGTCGGGGATGCGTACGCCAATCGGGCTGACGCCCACCAGTTGGGCATCCACCGCCTCCAGCGCACGATAGGTCACGTGCACCGTGGTTTCGGTAATACCGTACATGTTTACCAGCTGCGTACCGGCATTCACCGCCCGCGCATACCATGGCTTGAGCATGGCCGGTTCAAGGGCCTCACCGCCAAAGATCACCTGCCGCAACGAATGCGCCTGGGTGCTGTGACCCTGGGCCGCGATCAATTGGCGGAACGCGCTCGGCGTCTGGTTGAGGATGCTCACTTCGGCTTCGCAGAGCAGCGTATAGCACTCATCCGGCGAGCGGCTGACCAGTTGCGGCACGATCAGCAACTGGCCGCCGTGCATCAGCGCGCCCCAGATTTCCCACACAGAAAAATCGAATGCGAAGGAGTGGAACAGTGCCCATACATCGTGCGGGTTGAACCCGAACCAGTGTTGAGTGGCACTGAACAGGCGCGCCACCTGACGATGCTCGATCATCACCCCCTTGGGTTGGCCGGTGGAGCCGGAGGTGTAAATTACATAGGCCAGATTGGCCGGGCTCAGGTGCAGCCGTGGATCGGTGATGGGCAACTGGCCCAGGCTGTCGAGGTCAAGCTGCGCCAGTTCGCCTACCCGGTGACGAGTGCCGGCCTGTACCAGCACAACCACCGGTTGACTGTCGGCCAGGGTGTAGGCAATGCGTTCCTGCGGGTAAGCCGGGTCTATCGGCACGTAGCCGGCACCGGCCTTGAGGATACCGAGCAGGCCGATGATCATCTGCGGGCCGCGCTCCACGCAGATCGCCACGCGGCTGTCAGGCTCAACGCCCTGGGCCAGCAGTGCATGGGCGACCTGGTTGGCGCGTTCGTTGAGTTGACGATAGGTGAGGCGCTGCTGCTCAAAGCGCACGGCAATGGCTTCAGGCTGGGCGGCGGCGTGGGTTTCGACTTGCTGATGGATCAACGCGGTATCGGCGTAGTGCGTGGGGCTGTGGTTCAAGGTATGCAGCAGGGCGTGGCGTTCAGCGTCGGGCAGGATGTTCAGGCCGCAGAGCGGCTTGTCCGGTCGCTGCTCAAGGGCGTCGGCCAGGCTTTGCAGCGCGGTGTGCAGATAGCCGGCAACCCGCTGTGCACCAATGGCCGCATCCACCATCACCGTCAGCGCGAAGTCTTGCCCCAGGTCGTCGACGTTGACCGTCAGCGGGTAGTTGGTGCGCTCCTCGGCGCCCAGGACCTGGATGCCTTCGGCAACCTCGATCACGGCGGCCATGTCGGTGGCCGCACTATGGCGATAGTTGAGGATCGCGCTGAACAACGGTGTGGGTGCTGCCACCCCGCTGCAGCGCTGGGCTAGTGCCAGGGACGCATGTTCGTGATCAAGCAGGCGCGTAAGACGCTCGTGGGTGACTTGCACCGCAGCGCGCACGCTTTGCGCGCCAACATCAACCCGCAGCGGCAAGGTGTTGATGAACATGCCCAAGGCCCGTTCACCGCCCTCGCCTGCGCCCATGCGCCCGAGCATCACGGTGCCGAACACCACCATCTCGCGACCGGAAATCACGCCCAACACCCGCGCCAACGCCAGGTGCATCAGGCTCGCCACGCTCACCCCCAACGGCCGCGCCACGCTGCGCAGGCGACGACCAAGGGCGCTATCGACGGGAATGCGCGCTTCATCAATGCCCTGACCATCGCCCTGCACATCTTGCAGGCCGAACGGCAGCGTCGGTTCATCGATATCGGCGAGCATGTCGCGAAAGAACGCCTCATGGGCCTGTTCGCTCACACCCTGGCGCACTTGGGCGATGTAGCTGCGAAACGCTACCGGCGTGCCCGCTTGCGCGTGCTCACCGGCCAGGTACAGCTGGATTTCATGGCGCACCACGTCCAGGGCGGTGTGATCGAGAATGGTGTGGTGGAACAACAGCATCGCCACCACGCGCTGGTTGGCCGGGTCCTCGGCGAACACCAGACGCAGCAGCGGCGCCTGGCCAAGGTCCATGCGATAGGCACGGGCGTCATAGCGCGCGAGCAATTGAGCGAGACGGTCGCCGCCATCAAAATGCGCTTCTTCACACGCCAGATGCGCCTTGCGCCACACCACTTGCAGCGGCTCGTCGAGGCGCTCCCACACCATGGAGGTGCGCAGGATATCGTGGCGGTCAATCACCCATTGCAGCGCCTCGGCAAAGGTTTGCAGGCGTGCGCGGCTGTCGAACACAAACTGCGCGTGCAGCACGTAGGGGTCGCCCTGCGCGGCAGAAAGATGGTGGTAAAGCATGCCTTCCTGGAGCGGCGCCAGGGGGTAGATATCTTGCACATTCGCCGCGCCGCCTGGGATGGACGCGACGATACGGTCGATGGCCGGCTGGTCGAGGTTGACCAGCGCCAGCATGTCCGGGGTGATGCGATAAGCCGGGCTCAGCCAGTCACCGCCATGCTCGGCGACCAGGGCCAGCAACTGGGGTTTATGCGCGATCAATTGATCCCAGAGCGCGTCATCCAACGCCTCGTCATCGCCCAGGACGATCAGGTCGCCTTCTTCAGTTTGCAGACGGATCGCATGGGTGGAGATCGCTGCCAGTAAGTCGCTGAACTGCATGGGGTAACCTGCCTGATAAGTCACGGTTTAAGAGAATGTCCGTATTCAGTTTTGCCGCTAGGCGCGGCGCCCTTGAAAAACAACGGGCGCAGCCGGGGGCCTGGAGAGGCTTCCGGCAGGCTTGAAAAATTAAGGGATTTGCGCGGCGGGGGGTGACATGGGAAGCGGGGACACGTGTCGGGTGGGAGGGTTCCCGTGTTTGCTCGCGGCTCTTCAACTTTGCTGAGTTTTACCAGTACTGCGGCGATGATCGTCCATGTCACACCTGTGGGAGGGGGCTTGCCCCCCTCCCACATTTTGGCCTGTGTCGCCTCAACGAATGATTGCTCATGGCCCGATCTGGCAGATGCACAGTCAGTCAATGGACAATGCCCCAAGTGTCCTTAAGCTCAGATCGAAAGGGTATTTATCAACCGGTTTTCAGAACCTTATGCTTCGGCTCATTCCGTTGAATATCGAGCCGCTCATGACCCTTCGCCGCCCGTTTGCTGCTGTATTAGGATCGCTGGTTTTCTCCATCGCCGTGAGCGCCGACGCCCAGGAGACCCTGCGTATCGGCTATCAGAAATCCTCAACCCTGATCACCCTGCTGAAAACCCAGGGCACCCTGGAATAAGCCCTCAACGCCGACCACATCGACGTCAGCTGGCCGATATTCGGGTAATCGTGGTGGACCGCGGCCCGCAAATCGCAGCATCCATGGGCGATGGCACACGCCCGTCAATCATCGAAGCCAGCCGGGAATCGGGACTGCAATGGATACTGAATACTTCGATGGCCTCGGTGGATGCCGGCGGGGTGAAGCATTATGTTCCGCCGAGAGACCGCGCCGGACTCTAATCCCGGCTCGGCCCCTTTGCAGCCGTATAGTCGCCTGTGTATGAATAACCCTAATATAGCTAAACCATCTAAAAAACTGTCAATTATGACAGTACCCAACCACACTTACTCCCTCTACCTTTAAATCACTTCAATACTTCACTACCTATTGAAGATTTATAACTGAATAGCCGTTCACTTCAACCAAGCCTTATACAAGGAGTACTGACATGGCATTTGTAAAAAACTATAAAGGATATGACATACATAAAGATCTAACAGGAGGGCGTTATGAAGGCGACAAATTAGTCGACCAATCAGAAGCTTACCGCTTTGAAAAAGATGGGGAAGCTAGCACCCTAACTTACGATTCCCTAAGCCGCATCGAGCAAGTCATTGACGATTGGGAAGCTCAAGACGACGACGAACCAAGAGATAGAGACGAATATTGATCCACCAAGCAAAGTGGTCCTTACCCCAAAAACAACCACAGGGGATTTTATCTATTGATAAATCCCCTGTGGTATTTGTATGCACCGCGCTTACTTCACTGCCCTCTAGGTGCCTCACTACATGAGGAATGCCTGGCTACACTTGAATCCCACTATTGCGTCACCACACCCGTCCCAAACCGCCGAATCGCCAGGCAATATCCCACCAACGCCAGCGCCGCCAGCAACCCGCCCGCCGCGCCGATCCAGGCGAAGCCGAAGTGGCTGCCGACCCAACTGCCCATCAACGCGCCACCGCCGATGCCGATGTTGTAGATACCGGAGAACATCGCCATGGCCACGTCGGTGGCATCCGGTGCAAGCACCAGCACTTTGGACTGCATGGCCAGGCCAAAGCCCATGATCGCCATGCCCCAGAAAATGCTCAACACCACCAGGTAGGATTCAGCACCGCTCAACGGCAGCATCAGCGCCAGGCACGCGGCGAGGATGAACACTGCGCCGATCACGAACAGGTGCGGGTTGAAGCGGTGCACCAGGCTGAACAACAACGAGCCGATAATGCCGGCACCACCAAACACCAAGAGAATCAACGTCACCGCACTGCCACCCAGCCCGGCGACGCCTTCGACGAAGGGTTCGATGTAGCTGTAAGCGGTAAATTGCGCGGTGACGGTCATCGCGGTCAGCACATAGAGCGCCACCAGTGCCGGGCGCTTGAACAGCAGCGGCAGGCTACGCAGGGAGCCGGAGTTCTGGCTCGGCAACAGCGGCAAGGTGCGCGCCAGCCAGAACACCAGGGCGGCGGCGAACGCGGCGATCACCAGAAACGTGGTACGCCAGCCCATGGCCTCACCAAGCAGGCGTCCCAAGGGAATGCCGAGCACCATCGCCAGGGACGTGCCCGTGGCCAACAAACCAAGGGCCTGCACCTGCTTGCCCTCCGGCGCCAATCTTACGGCCAGCGAGGCGGTGATCGACCAGAACAGCGCGTGGGCCAAGGCAATGCCGACACGACTGACCATCAGCAAACCGAAGCTGGTGGCCACGCTAGAGAGAATATGGCTGGCGATAAACAGACCGAACAGTACGATCAGCAGCTTGCGCCGTTCGACGTTGCGGGTCAGCAGCATCACCGGCAGCGAGGTCAGGGACACGATCCACGCATAGATGGTGAGCATCAGACCGACGCTGGCCACGGGCATGTCGAAGCTGGCGCCAATGGCGCTGAGCAACCCGACAGGCACGAATTCGGTGGTATTGAACACAAACGCGGCCAGCGCGAGGGCGATGACCGGTTGCCAATTGGCTTGGGGGGTTGCGGCTGAAAGGCTCATTGACGGGCGGGGTACTCTGGCGATGATCAAGCGGCCACCCAGGACAAGCGCCGCCGCCGAGCATTCTATAGGTTTCTCGCACGGCTGTTGATGCGGATCGTCGCCCGATGGCTTATGGCGACGTCATGGTAATGATGTAGTTGCCGGACTGAATGGGCTTGCCGGCGGCGTCTACCAGCAGATAGCGCTGGTCGTAATAGCGCCCCTCGCCGCTGTCTGCCACCAGCCGCACGTGGGCCGCGTTGACGCTGGCCACCGGCGCCACATTGCGCACCTCGAAGCGGCTACCGCGACTCACTCTGGCACAGCCGCGCAGTTCCATCACCGACCCGCTGCGCGCATTTGTCGCACACCCCGGCTCGACGATGGCGCCAGTGAACCTGATGGTGCCCTGCCCCACCGTCTGCGCCGCGCCGCAGGTGCTTGCCCATAGGCAAAGAAGGCCTGTCACTACCGCAAATCGACGAACGTTCATGCCGAGACTCCTTCTTGGGTTAGTAAGAAGTTAGTCGTCGGCGCAGCGGTTAACTTGAGCTTATTTGTCTGGGAATGAGAGGTGCATCACGGATCCACCTGCCCCATCAACTCGGGGATGGTTTCCGGGCGCTGGGCATAACGCTGAGCCAGCGCCGCGCACACCATCAGCTGGATCTGGTGAAACAGCATCAACGGTAAAATCAGCACGCCCATGCTCGCCCCGGCGAACAGCACCTGGGCCATAGGGACGCCGGTGGCCAGGCTTTTCTTCGAGCCGCAGAACAGGATGGTGATGCGGTCTTCCTGGCTGAAACCGAATGCCTTGCCCAACAACGTGGACGCTACCAGCACCAACGCGAGCAATACGCAGCAGGCAACTACCAGACCGCCCAGTTGCCACAGAGGGATCTGGTGCCAGATGCCCTCATTGACCGCTTCGCTGAATGCGCCATAGACCACCAGCAGGATCGAGCCCTGGTCGACAAATTTCAGCCAGGATTTGTTGCGCCCGACCCAGTCGCCGATCCAGCGGCGGGCGATTTGCCCGGCAATGAATGGCAGCAGCAACTGCACGCTGATCTTCAGGATCGCGTCGACGGTGGAGCCGCCATCGCCGTGTACGTTCAGCAGCAGCGCCACCAGCAGCGGGGTCAGGAAGATACCGAACAGGCTGGAAGCCGCCGCACTGCAAATCGCCGCCGGGATATTGCCGCGGGCCAGGGACGTGAAGGCAATCGCTGATTGCACAGTGGCCGGCAACGCGCACAGATAGAGCATGCCCATGTACAGCTCAGTGCCGATCAGCGGCGACAGCACCGGCTTGAGCGCCAGGCCCAGCAACGGGAACAGCACAAAGGTCAGGCTGAACACCAACAGATGCAGGCGCCAGTGGCCGGCGCCGGCGACGATGGCCTGGCGCGACAGCTTGGCGCCGTGCAGGAAAAACAGCAGCGCGATGGCCAGGTTGGTCACCCAGCCGAAGGCCACGGCGGTCTGGCCGCTGGCCGGCAGCAGGGAGGCAAGGATCACTGTGGCGATCAGGGTCAGGGTGAAGTTGTCGGGCAGAAAGCGCGGGCGGGTCATAAGCAAATCTTCCAGGGGTTGCCAAGAGCGTCCCGGCGACTCTAACGTAACGATCCTTTACCGACTAACGCCAATGAGCCAGTAAATGCCGCCAAAAGGACATGAAAAAACCGTGCGGCGCAGTGTGCCCGGGCTTTCCAGCCTGCCACGGCCGGTGTATGGGCGTACCGAGTCCTTGCCCAATCGGGCGCTGACAAGACGGCACAGCCACCCGTGGGTGCAGTTGTCCTACGCGATTTCCGGGGTGCTGGAGATCCACACCAGCGTCGGCCGTTTCGTCGCGCCCCCGCAGCGCGCCGTCTGGATTCCGGCAGGCATGCCCCATCGGGTGTTCAGTTCGCCCCATACCGAAATGCGCAGCTTGTACCTCGATTGCAGCGTCACCGCCTGGGCGGCCGAACGGTGTCAGGTGCTGGAAGTGAGCAGTTTGTTGCGCGAGTTGATCCGTAATTTCAGCCAGGTGCCGGTGGAATATGCTGAAGATGGGCCGGATGGGCGCCTGGCCCAGGTGCTGCTCGACCAACTTGCAGCCGCCCCCCAGGTGGATTTGATGTTGCCGCTACCCCATGACCCGCGGCTGCGGCAGATTTACCGCAGCTTGAACCTGCACCCCGAGCAGCAGACCACCCTGGGGGATTGGAGCCCCAGGCTGGGCGTCAGCGAAAAGACCCTCAGCCGCTTGTTCCTCAAGGACACTGGGCTGACGTTCCGCGCGTGGCGCCAGCGCCTGCGCCTGTTGAGCGCCCTGCCCGCCCTGGAACAAGGCGAGCGGGTGACGGATGTGGCATTGGGGTGTGGCTATGAATCGACCTCAGCGTTTATCAATGCATTTCGTCAGCAGTTCGATTCCACCCCCGGTGAGTTCTTCCGCTGACCCTCCCACGACGCAAATAATCCCCAAACCCACGCTCGGCTGGTATTGTGCCGCGCTTTGAAACACAGCAACCGACTGCGAGGAAATGGACGTTGAACACTGACGAAAAAATGACCGGGGACCTGTTCGAGGTCGATAAGCGCCTGTCACTCAAGCCCGTGGTGGACTTCAACGCCTACCTGCGCAGCGCCTTCGGCGATGGCCCCTGCACGTGCGTGCGTTGCGCTGCCAGTGGCGGTGACGAAAGCGGCTATGAGTTCCAGCACACCTTCGCCTTCGACGCCAAGCCGGTGCATCGCCGTTTCGCTTCGACGGCGGGCAGCGATGTGTTGATGGCGTTGAAAAAGGCATGGCTGTCGTACACCAAGGCCGAGTTGCCGCTCAGTAGCGTGCTGGTGCTGGACACGGTCAAGGAGTTTGTCGAGCCGCAGTTGCACAAGCGCCTGGCGCCGTTGTTCGTGGCCAGTGGCTTGGTCAAGGATGTGGACGGCGAGTTGCGTATTCAGCCGCAAGCCATGGCCTGACACATCAAAAGGCGCCTGTGCGCAGCCCATCAATGGTCGCCGCGACTCTGAGCGAGCAGATGGTCGACCACGCTGCCCAGGCTGCCCACCTCATCGGCACCGTCGGCGCGGGCCTGGGCGTACCAACGTAACTGTTCGGTGGCACTGTTGCCGCGCCGCAGCAGCGCTTGCAGCGTATCGAACAGCCGCGGCTCGCCCATGGCCTCTGCGGTGGCACCGAACGTCTGGCGCGCGCGGTGCAACCACTGTTCGGCGCTGCCCATGGCGCCTGTGTCGTCCAACGCAAAGTGACCGCCCGCGCCGTAGCGTTTGGCCTGCCAGCGATTTTCCTTGAGCAGCCAGCGCGTTTGCGCACAGAACCCGGCGCCGGGTCGCTCAAGGCCGCAGGCATGGGTGACCATGACGCGAAACAGCGTGGCCAGGGCCAGGGCATCCGCCAACCGCGGGCAGGCGTCGGTCATGCGCAGTTCGAGGGTTGGGTAACGCGCCGCCGGGCGGATGCCCCACCAGCCGTTGCCATCGGCCTTGATTGCACCCATCCGATGCAGCAACGCGAGGTAGCGCAGGTATTCGTTCCAATCGGCGAAATGTTCCGGCACGCCCATGCGCGGCCATTCATCACAAGCGGCCTGGCGGTAGCTCATAAAGCCGCTGGGCGCGCCATCCCACAATGGCGAAGAGCAACTGAGCAGCAACAGCAGCGGCAGCCACGGTGACACCTGGTTCATCACGGCGATGCGGTCATGGGTGTGCGGCACCTGCACGTGCACATGCAGCCCGCACAACACGCTGCGCCGCGCTACGTATTGAATCTCGTCGAACAACTGCTGGAAATGGGCTTGGTCAGTAGGCTGCTGTTCGCGCCAGTCGGCCAACGGATGGCTGCCGGCACACACCACGCCGAGGTCAAATTCACCCAGGCGCTGCGCCAGATTGCGGCGCACTGTCGCCAGGTAATCCGCGGCTTCAGCGCTGGCACTGAATACCGGTGACGCAACCTCGATCTGGCCCTGGAACATTTCATACGCAAAGCCCGCGCCGATCGCCTCGCGACAGGCCGCCAGCACCGCTGCCGAAAGCTCGCCGAGCATCCGGCGAGTGTGCAGATCGGTGATGAAGTATTCCTCTTCGATGCCGAAAGTGAGCATCGGGGGTCAACGCAGTCGGGTGACGGTGAGCGCAACCACCGCGATGCGCTCCACACGTTCATAGCCAGGTTTTTCCAGCTCCTCGCCGAAGACATCAGGATCCAGTTCGCGGTAGGTCCAGCCGTAGGCATCACTGCCCAGCAACGGCTTGACCGCGTCAAGGAAAGGATCGCCACCCGCCACCATCGCCACTCCGGTATACAGCAACAGGCTGCCGCCCAGAGCCAGGCGTGCGAGGGACTCGCTGACGATGCGCACCGACAACTGCTCCCCCAACGCCCCGCCACCATGGCGATAGGCACGCTGGCGGTCATCATTCATGTACGGCGGGTTGGCGACGATCAGGTCGAACTGCCCTTCGACGCTGGCCAGCACGTCACTGTGGTACACGCTGACATTATTCAACCCGGCCAGCTCGGCGTTCACGGCGGTCAGGCGCAGGGCACGCGGGTTGATGTCCACCGCCAGCACCTGGGCGTCATGCCTGGCCCGGGCAACCACCAAGGCACCCACACCGGCGCCACAGCCAATGTCCACCGCACGCTTGAGCGGTTCGAAACGCTGCTGCAAATGGGCTTCGATCACCTGGGCAAAACGGTAGCTGTCGGGGCCGAAGAACACCGCATCCGCTTGTACCGTGGGATACGGCGAATGGGCGAACAGCAGATCGTCGAGGCTCGACCAACGCACCGTGCTGCGCCATAAGGCATCGTGCTTTTCGATCACATCGGCTTGCTGCAACTCTTCGCGAAACGCCTCGGGCAACAGGTCGTGGTCGAACGGCATCGACCAGCCGAATACGTCGCGCAGCGTCATCGCCAGCGGCGTCGCCAAACGCCGGTAGACGCGCTCATGGGTCAAGGGCGTCGGCGTAATGAAGCGGTAACCGCTTTCCTTCAACCCCCGGCCCAGGTTCAGCAAGGCACGATCAGCGAGTTGTTGGGCAGACATAGGCACATTCCTTAGCGCAAACGCGCACGCAGTTGGATAAAGCGGCGGGTGGCGTACAAGCCTGCGGGACTGCTGTGGCGCCGCGCTGACATCCATGGGATCAGCGCACTGAGCTGTTGCTCGTCGGGCAGGTTCCACAGTGAATCGGCCAGGGCCTGGGTGTCGGGGTCCGCCGGGCATTGCTGCTCGCGGGCAAGCCGACTGCCGCGCCCCGGTCGAACCGGCGGCACGCGCTGGCCGCTGGCCCAGTCACCGGCGATCCAGTCATGCAGCAGCTGTTTTTCCGCCGCGCTGAATACCCCGAACATCGCCGCGCCGGCCCCCTCGATCAACTGCCAGAAACGGCTGTCGGCGGGGTCCTGGTTGCGCTTGATCCAGCCCTTGTACTGCAAGGCGGTGAGGAAATCGCCGATCTGCCCCGGCTTGGCCAGCCATTGGTTGACGGTCTGGCCTTCGAAGCGGCAGTAGTCCGAGTGCATGTGCTGGCCGAAAGTGCGTTTGCGCTCAAGCATCGCGACCACTTCGTCGTGCAGGTTGAACTGCTGGATGACAGCCGTGGTACCCGGGCCAAGATCGTTGAGGCGATACCCAGCGGCGACGCGGCGGTAGAACGCGGCCCTGCCCTCGCCCAGCGGCAGCAGGCCCAACACCGATTGCGCGGCCTTGCTGGCGTGGCCGCTGCTGGCGTTATCGATGGTCACGTGGAGGGTGAAGTAATAGGGGTCGATGCCCAGTTCGCTGAGTTCGTAAGCGGTGATCAGCAGGTGCAGCGGCAACTGTTCGTAGCCCAGGTTGTAGCCGATGACTTCCGGCAGGAATTGGTCGGCGCACAGGCCCAGGGCCAGTTGCAGCGCACCTTGCAGGTAGTGCTCATCCTCAAGGCCGGCTTCGCTGTCGGCATCGTGGTCGCTGAGCAACTTGCGATAGATCACCACGTGATTCTGCGCGGCTTCACCGTCGCCCAATTCCTCCAGATAGGTAGTGAGCAAGCCGTCGAAGCGCTGGTCTTGCCAATAGTGCAGTAGGCCGTAGAGCCAGGCGCCATCCACCTGTTTGGTCGGTGCCACACGTTGCAGGACATACAACGCGTGGGCTTTGTTGTGAAAATAACGCCGTGGCCGGCCTTGCTGGCGCTGCTCAAGGTAGTCGGCATAGGCCTGGGCCACGACGGCGCAGCGCTGTTCGACCCAGGCCGCCAGGTGTTCGGGCGACTCAGGCAAGTCGCAGTCGGTTTCCTCTACCTGGGCCAATTGATCCTGCAGGTAGTCATGCGCCAGTTCGGCGGCGTCTGGCGTTTCGCCGTACAGCTGTCGATACACCCGTTGATGGCGGCCCTGGGCCGAGTCGGTGAGAGAGGCCGGCTGGCCCGACAGCGCTGTAAGGAGTGTCATGATGGCAGTTTCCGCAAAGTCCGTTACAACGGGCCTCCCACAAGGTGGCCCCGCAAGAGCGCTCAACTTCACGCGCTTCTAGAATGCAGAGCGTCGGGGCGTGTGGAAAATTCAAATGAGGTTATGAAGGGGGGGATAAGCGGTCGCAGTAAAGGCGCTCGCTGATGAAATACGAAGGCGGGAGGCTCAGGGATATTCTTGCCGGGCGTGCAATACGTTGACTATTTCGATCCGCTCAGCAGTCACGCTATACACCAGCACATAATTGGGATGTACAACCACCTCACGAGTACCTGGGACCCGGCCGCACGGATACAGATAGGGGTGCTCAGCCAATGGTAGAGGCGCGCCTTCCAGGCGGGTCTTGATGCGTCGTGCAGCGCCGGGGTTTTCTGCTGCGATAAAAGTCACGATATCAATCAGGTCGCCGATGGCTTCGTCAAGCCAAACAACGGCCAACATCAAGCCTTGGCCCGCTGCTCAAGCTCTGCTTGCAGAATAATCGCCTCAACTCGTGCCATGACCTCGTCATGAGGTACACCGGGGCCGGGGTTGGCCAAGCTTTTTTCGACTTTTTTACGAAACCAGAGATCATGACTACTCGCCTGCTCTTCGGTTTCAAACTCGGAAACAATTGGGGAAAGTGGAACACCCATCAGATAACCTCCTGTATGAATGCTCAGCAGTTTAGTCGTAACCTGGCAGGCTGTCTCGAACCACCGGATGAAATGCAGGGTGTCGCACTTCAAGCTTCAAACAAAACGGCACGTAAACGTGCCGTTGCGTCGTACTCACTCAGCGCTGTTACTTGCGCGCCGCCTCCCACTGTTTAAGCAGATCGTTGTAGTTCACGGTTTCACCCTTGGGCTTCTCGTTTGCCAGTTTCGGCTTCGGCGCGCCCGGCTGGTCGAACCAGTATTGCGCGTCACGCTCGGGGTTCATTTTCGGGCCGCACACCGGTTGCACCTTGGAGCGTTCCAGGCGCGTCATGATCGCGTCCTGCTCCTTGGCCAGATTGTCCAGCGCCTGTTGCGGGGTTTTCTCGCCGCTGGCGGCGGCGGCGATGTTGCTCCACCACAATTGCGCCAGGCGTGGGTAGTCCGGCACGTTGGTGCCGGTTGGCGACCACTCGGTGCGCGCCGGGCTGCGGTAGAACTCCACCAGGCCACCGAGCTTGGGCGCCATGTCGGTCATGGCTTGGGAGTTGATATCAGACTCCCGAATCGGCGTCAGGCCAACGATAGTCTTCTTCAGCGACACGGTTTTGGAGGTGACGAACTGCGCGTAGAGCCAGGCCGCGAGTTTCTGTTTCTCAGGCGTGGACTTGAGGAAGGTCCAGGAGCCTACGTCCTGATAGCCCTTCTTCATGCCCTTTTCCCAGTACGGCCCGACCGGCGACGGCGCCATGCGCCATTTCGGCGTACCGTCGGCATTCACCACCGGCAAGCCCGGCTTGACCATGTCGGCGGTAAACGCGGTGTACCAGAAGATCTGCTGGGCAATGTTGCCCTGGGACGGCACCGGGCCGGATTCGGAGAAGGTCATGCCCGCCGCTTCCGGCGGCGCGTAGGCTTTCATCCAATCCACATATTTTTGTGTGGCGAACACCGCCGCCGGGCCGTTGGTGTCGCCGCCGCGGGTCACGCTGGAACCCACCGGGTGGCAGTCCTCCACACGAATGCCCCACTCGTCCACCGGCAAGCCGTTGGGCAAGCCCTTGTCACCGCCGCCGGCCATGGAGAACCACGCATCGGTAAAGCGCCAGCCCAGGGACGGGTCTTTCTTGCCGTAGTCCATGTGCCCGTAGATGCGCTTGCCGTCGATTTCCTTGACGTCTTCGCTGAAGAATTTGGCGATGTCTTCATAGGCCGACCAGTTCACCGGTACGCCGAGGTCGTAGCCGTATTTTTCCTTGAACTTGGCTTTCAGCTCCGGGCGTTCGAACCAGTCGGCGCGGAACCAGTAGAGGTTGGCGAACTGCTGGTCGGGCAGCTGATAGATCTTGCCGTCCGGCGCGGTGGTGAAGGACAGGCCGATAAAGTCCTTGAGGTCCAGGGTTGGCGAGGTGAAGTCCTTGCCTTCGTTGGCCATCAGGTCGGTGATGGACTCGGTCTTGCCGTAGCGAAAGTGCGTACCGATCAGGTCCGAGTCATTGACCCAGCCGTCATAGATATTCTTGTCGGACTGCATCTGGGTTTGCAGCTTCTCCACCACGTCGCCTTCCTGCAGCAGGTCGTGGGTCAGCTTGATCCCGGTAATTTCACTGAACGCCTTGGCCAGTACCTTGGATTCATACTCGTGGGTGGTGAGGGTTTCCGACACCACGTTGATCTTCATCCCACGGAAGGGCTCCGACGCCTTGATAAACCACTTCAACTCCTCAAGCTGTTGGGCTTCGGTGAGGGTCGAGGGCTTGAACTCGCTGCCGATCCATTTTTTCGCGGCATCTTCATACGCATCGGCCCAGGCCGAAGCGCTCAAACCGCTGAGGGCCAGTACGGCGGCCAATGAAATGCTATGTCGCAGCTTATTGTTTTTATTCAACATAGAGACCTCCTGGTTGTTTATTCATAAGGGCATTAGCCCCAACGCATCACACTCAACAGCCATAACAGGGAGAGCGCGGACGCCACCCAGATGCTCCAGTCGGTAACGCCGATGACCAGCAAATGCAGGTAGGCGCTGCCGAGAAGACCGATAAACAAGCGATCACCACGGGTGGTGCTGATCGGTAGAAAACCGCGCCGAGGAATGCTCGGCGAACGCAGTTCCCAAGTGGTCATACCCGCCAGAATCAGGGCGATGCCGCCAAAGAACAGCGCAGTGGGGGTGGTCCAGGCCATCCATTCCATCATCGATTCCTCTAGACCCGGCCCAGGGCAAAGCCCTTGGCCACGTGGTTGCGAACAAACCAGATCACCAACATGCCCGGGAGGATAGTCAATACCCCCGCTGCCGCCAGTACGCCCCAATCAATACCCGACGCAGAGACCGTGCGGGTCATTACCGCCGCGATGGGCTTGGCGTTGACCGAAGTCAGCGTGCGCGCCAGCAGCAGTTCGACCCAGGAAAACATAAAGCAGAAAAACGCCGTGACGCCGATGCCGGAGCCGATCAACGGAATAAAGATCTTCACGAAGAACTTGGGAAAACTATAGCCATCGATGTAGGCGGTTTCGTCGATTTCCTTGGGCACGCCGGACATGAAGCCTTCAAGGATCCACACCGCCAACGGCACGTTGAACAGGCAGTGAGCCAGGGCCACGGCGATGTGCGTATCGAACAGGCCGATGGAGGAATACAGCTGGAAAAACGGCAGCAGAAACACCGCCGGCGGCGCCATGCGGTTGGTCAGCAGCCAGAAGAATAGGTGCTTGTCACCCAGGAAGCGGTAACGCGAGAACGCATAGGCTGCCGGCAGCGCCACGCTCAGAGAGATCACCGTGTTCAGGCTCACGTAGTACAGCGAGTTGAGATAGCCGGTGTACCAGCTCGGGTCGGTGAAGATCACTTTGTAGTTGGCCAGGGTGAGATCCTGGGGAAACAGGGTCAGGCCGCCGAGGATTTCGGTGTTGCTCTTGAACGACATGTTCAACAGCCAGTAGATCGGCACCAGCAGGAACAGGATATAAATCAGTAACGGAATAAGCTTGCGCTTGCTCATGTTGGCGGCCTCAGCGGTTGGCGTCGGAATGTGTCATGGCGGTATAGAACAGCCAGGACACCAACAGGATGATCAGGAAATACACCAGCGAAAACGCCGCTGCCGGGCCCAGGTCGAATTGGCCTACGGCCATCTGGGTGAGCGTCTGACTCAAGAAGGTGGTGGCGTTCCCCGGCCCGCCCCCCGTGAGTACGAAAGGCTCGGTGTAGATCATGAAACTATCCATGAAGCGCAGCATCACCGCGATCAACAGCACGCTTTTCATCTTCGGCAACTGGATATGTCGGAACACTGCCCAGGCCGATGCACGATCAATCCGCGCGGCCTGGTAGTAGACATCCGGAATGGCCCTTAAACCCGAGTAGCACAGCAGCGCCACCAACGAGGTCCAGTGCCACACATCCATCACCAGCACGGTGACCCAGGCGTCCATGGTGTTGGCCGCATAGTTGTAGCTGATGCCCATGGCGTTGAGGGTCGAACCCAGCAGGCCGATGTCGGCACGGCCAAAGATCTGCCAGATGGTGCCGACCACGTTCCATGGAATCAGCAGCGGAATGGCGAGGATAATCAGCACCAGTGATGACAAGCGTCCTTTGGTCGGCATGGTCAAGGCGATGGCGATGCCCAGCGGGATTTCAATCAGCAGCACGCAGGCCGAGTAGATGAACTGGCGCAGCAACGAGTCGTGCAGGCGCGGATCGAGCAGCACCTGCTTGTACCAATCGGCCCCGACGAAGTAGCGGCTGGACTGGTCGAAAATATCCTGCACCGAGTAATTGACCACGGTCATCATCGGGATCACCGCACTGAACGCCACCAGCAGGAACACCGGCAACACCAGCCACCAGGCCTTGTTGTTCTGCACCTTGTTCATGGCGCCACCTCCAGCAGGTAATCGTCGGCATAAAGCATCAGCCATTGCGCGGGGAAGCTGATGGACGCCCTGCCCTCCGGCACCGGTTTGTCTTCGGCCAGGCGCACTTTGAGCGTGGCGCCGTCGAGGTTGAGGGTCATGATCTTGTAGGTGCCCAAGTCCTCCACATGCGTGACGTCGGCTTGCAGGGCGTCAGGGTTGTGGTCATCCCATACATGGATAAATTCCGGGCGGATGCCAACCTGGAGTTTTTTGCAGTCGGTCGCATGGATACGTTGCTGCAACGCGTCGGACAACGGCAGCAGTGTGTTGGCAAAGCCTACGCCGCCAGGCTTGGCCTGCACTTCGATCAGATTCATCCCAGGGCTGCCGATGAAATAGCCGACAAAGGTGTGGCTCGGCCGCTCGAACAACTCACGCGGTGTGCCGAACTGCACGATCTGCCCGCCGTACATCACCGCGATCTTGTCGGCGAAGGTGGAGGCTTCCAGTTGGTCGTGGGTGACGTAGACCATGGTGATATTGAACTGCTCATGGATCTGCTTGAGCTTGCGCCGCAGTTTCCATTTCAGGTGCGGGTCGATCACCGTCAGCGGCTCGTCGAACAGGATCGCCGACACGTCATCGCGCACCAGACCACGGCCCATGGAGACTTTCTGCTTTTCGTCGGCGGTGAGGTTGCGGGCTTTTTTGCTCAGCAGGGTTTGCAGGTCCAGCACTTCGGCAATTTCCTGCACCTTGCTGTGGATTTTCGCCTCGGCCATGCCCTGGTTTCGCAGCGGGAAGGCCAGGTTGTCGAACACCGTCATGGTGTCGTACACCACCGGGAACTGGAATACCTGGGCGATATTGCGTTTCTCCGGAGTGAGGTCGTTGACCACCTGGGTATCGAACAGCACCTGGCCTTCAGAGGGGCTGAGCAGGCCGGAGATGATATTGAGCAACGTGGACTTGCCGCAGCCCGACGGCCCGAGCAACGCGTAGGCACCGCCCTGCTCCCACACATGGTTCATTTCCCGAATGGCGTAG
The DNA here is from genome assembly GCF_019891455.1 of Pseudomonas sp. P867. Classification (NCBI taxonomy): domain Bacteria; kingdom Pseudomonadati; phylum Pseudomonadota; class Gammaproteobacteria; order Pseudomonadales; family Pseudomonadaceae; genus Pseudomonas; species Pseudomonas sp. P867. The sequence continues at coordinate 53,786 of NZ_JAFLXB010000021.1, forward strand.
TCGTCAGGCCCTTTTGGCGTGGGGCTATAGCTATGGGCCAGGTTACGCAAATGGATCTCGGCCATCAGGCAACCCTCGCAACACGGCGCCCGGGGGCCTGGACCAAACGGCCCTGGCCATCGAACACAAACAGTTTATGGGTGGGGATATACACGCGGATCGGCGCGTCCACATCGTACTCATGCACCCCCGGCAGGTGCAGCACCAGCAGGAAGTGCTCGCTGCGCACATGCAGGAAGGTTTCCGAGCCGCTGATCTCGGCGACTTCCACGGTCACCGCCAACTCCAGGTCATCGTCATTGCTCGGTACCAGGCTGATATGGCTGGGACGCACGCCGAAACGGAACTCGCCCTCGCCGATGGGGCGCAGGTCGACGTTGAGTGGGAAATGCACGAAATTGGCGAAGCTCACTTCGTTGCCGCTGATGCGCCCTGGCATCAGATTGATCGGCGGTTCGGAGAACAGCTCAGCGGCCAGCACGGTTTGCGGCTGGTGATAGACCTCGGCGGCCCTGCCGCTTTGGATCACCCGGCCTTCGTGAAGAATGGTGGTGGTGCCACCCAGGGCCAGAGCCTCGTTGGGTTCGGTGGTGGCGTAAATGGCGATGGTGTGGCGCGCCTTGAACAGTTCGCGCATTTCCTGACGCAGCTCTTCGCGCAGTTTGTAGTCCAGGTTCACCAGGGGCTCATCGAACAGAATCAGTTCGGCGTCTTTGACCAGGGCGCGGGCCATGGCGGTGCGCTGCTGCTGGCCACCGGACAGTTCCAGCGGGTGGCGTTGCAGGAACTTCTCGATGCGCAGCATCCTGGCGGTTTCCAGCACCTTGCTCTGGATCAGCTCGTTGGACACACCGGCCTGGCGCAACGGCGAGGCGATGTTCTCGAATACGGTCATGGTGGGATAGTTGATGAACTGCTGGTAGACCATCGACACATTGCGCAGGCGTACCGGCTTTTGCGTAACGTCTACGCCGTTCATCAGGATGCGGCCGCTGTCGGGCTTGTCCAGACCGGCCATCAGGCGCATCAGACTGGTTTTGCCGGACAGGGTGCGACCGAGCAAGACGTTGAAAGAGCCGGCTTCAAAACGCAGGTTGGCGTCGTCGATCCAGGTTTGGCCGTCGACAACGCGGGAGACATGTTCCAGGGTCAATGACATGACACGACCTTTTTATTATTGGAATGAATCTGGCCAGGTGTCAGAGCGAGTTTCGTGCCAAAACTGCAAGCGCTTGATGCGTAAGGGAATGGGTTAATGGTGATGTTCAGGAGTGAACAAAGTGGCTGAACAACTGAACACTTTCGGGGTTGACAATGAACAGTTCTGAACAACACTCTCATGACCAACACAAGATAAAAATGTGGGAGGGGGCTTGCTCCCGATAGCGGTGTATCAGTCAGCATCTTTTCACTGACATACCGCTATCGGGAGCAAGTCGAATCGTCGCACCGCCCCTCCCACACTTGAACCCATTTCAATGGTTGAATGTGCACATCCAATAACAATAACAATAAAAATGAAGGTCGCACCATGGCCGAACCACTGGCACACGACACCCTTATCCAGGAATCCTGGCGACGTTGCCGCGCCTTCGGCCTGGACCACCAGAGCACGCCAAGCTTTGATCAACTGCCCGCCGAAGGCATCAGTCAACTCCTGGAAAGCCAGCATTCACTGGTGCAGACCACGCACCAGGAAGTACTGCCCTACTATGAAAACATCCTCAGCAACTCCAACTGCCTGATCATGCTGGCTGACAATCAGGGCCAGGTCCTGACCTCGTGGGGCACCCAGCGGTTTATCGAACCCAAGCTGGCCCGTGGCTTCAGCCCCGGCGCCAGCTGGATGGAACGTGCCAGCGGAACCAATGCCATCGGCACCGCGCTGGCCTGCGCCCAGGCTGTGCATATCGAGCACGATGAACACTTCCTCAAGGCCAACCGTTTCATGACCGGTTCAGCGGCGCCTATCTTTGACGCCCAGCGCGAAATCATCGCGGTGCTGGATGTGTCCAGCGACAGCTACCTGCCGCCCTCCCATACCCTGGGCATGGTCAAGATGATGAGTCAGACCGTGGAAAACCGGCTGATCCTCAACCTGTTCCGTGGCGAACATTTCCAACTGACCTTCAACACCGGCTTGAGCAACCTCGACAGCCAGTGGGCCGGCCTGCTGATCTTTGATGAAAGCGGCCAGGTACTATCAGCCAATCGGCGTGCGGATAACCTGCTGGGCATCAGCCTGTCGCGGGTGATGATCGACAGTCTGTTCAAGGTGTCGCTGCTGGAGTTGCTCAACCAGCCCGAAGGGTTGCCCTTTGCGTTGCAGGCGGCTGGGCGCAACCGCTTCCAGTGCCTGTTGAAGCGACCCAGGCAGATGCCAGTGCAGGCCCGGGTGTTCAGCCAACCGCCGCCAGCGCCGACCTCGATCAACCTCAAGACCCTGCATTTTGGCGATGTACGCATGGAGAAAGCGGTGCGCCAGGCCGAACGCCTGCTGGAAAAGGACATTCCATTGCTGATTCACGGCGAGACTGGGGTGGGCAAAGAGGTGTTCGTCAAAGCCCTGCATCAGGCCAGCTCGCGCAGCCGACAGGCATTGATCGCTGTGAACTGTGCGGCGATTCCGGCTGAGCTGGTGGAATCGGAACTGTTCGGCTACGAAAAAGGCGCCTTCACCGGCGCCAATCAGAAAGGCAGCATCGGCCTGATTCGCAAGGCGGACAAGGGCACGCTGTTTCTCGACGAGATCGGTGATATGCCCTTGCCGACCCAGGCCCGCCTGTTGCGGGTGTTGCAGGAGCGCTGTGTGCAACCGGTGGGCAGCAGTGAGGTGTTCCCGGTGGATTTGCGCATCATCTCGGCGACCAACCGCGCACTGCGCGAGCTGGTGCAGGCCGGGCGCTTCCGCGAGGATTTGTACTACCGCATCGGTGGCCTGACCCTGGAGTTGCCGCCATTGCGCGAGCGCACCGACAAGCAAGCGTTATTCCAGCAACTGTGGCAGCAACATCGCGAGCCGAACCAGTGGGCCGGGCTGAGTGCCGAGGTGTTGGGCTTATTCGAGCAACATCCGTGGCCGGGCAATTTGCGTCAGGTGAGCAGCGTGTTACAGGTGGCGCTGGCGATGGCCGAGGAGCAGCCGATCCGCGCAGAACATCTGCCCGATGATTTTTTTACCGATTTGAAGCAAACGGCGCCGCTGCCCACCTGCGAGCGCCTGGATGAAAACCTTGACCTCAACCAACGCCTGCAAGCCGTGGGCGGCAATATTTCCCACCTTGCGCGGGAGTTGGGAGTGAGCCGCAACACCCTGTACAAGCGCCTGCGCCAGCACGAAGGTTGATTTAACGCCAGCTCCACGACACGCCGGTGTAGATACCCCGCCCATCGGCAGGGGTAGAACGTGCTGCGTCCACGCCTTTGTCGTCGTACCCCGGCGTAACGGTATTGGCATAGCGACGGTTGGTCAGGTTGCGCAGATCGACCCAGGCTTGCCAGTCTTGCTTGGGCGCGTCATAGCCGAACGTGGCGCCGAGGGTGGTGTAGGCCGCGGCGTAGTAAGAGTTGGCGTAGTCCACCGCTACCCGCGAGGCATGTTCGGTGTTGAGGCTGGTGTAGAAACCCGTCGGGTGGCTGTAGCGCACCTGCGCCTGATAGTAATGCTTGGGGATGCCGGGCAAGGTGTTGTCGCCGAAACGGTCATCGTCACGGTAGTGGAAGTCGCTGAAGGTATAGGCCTGGCGCAGGTCGAGCTTGCCGTTGCGGCCGCCGTCCCATAGCGGGCTGAGCAGGCTCAGTTCCACGCCCTGGTGCATGGTGGGGCTGGCGTTGGATTCGGCGATGATCGCGCTGCTGTTGGCAGTCTGGGCCTGGGTTTCCACGGAAAGCAGTTCGTGGCGTACTTCAGAGCGGTAGAGGGCCAGGTCCCACTGGCCGAGCCACGCTTCGCCGCGCCCGCCGATTTCCAGGGTGGTGGCGGTCTGATTGCGTAACTTCACACCTTCGCGCTGTAGCCCCGTAGCCGCGCCGCTGCCCGGACCGAAGTATTTGTTGGAACCCCAGATCATCGACCAGGCGTGCGGCGGTTCTACCGAGCGGCTCAGGTTGGCGTATACCTGCAATTGCGGGGTGAAGTCGTAACGCAGACCGATGCGCGGTGCGTAGTCCCAGTCATGTTGACTGAGCGGCGCCTGGCCATCGGGGTAAGTCACCTGGGTTTCGCGGCGGGTGTAGATCGCGGCAAGGCCGGTGGTGAGCCACAGATCCTCCAGCAGTTCCAGCTCATTGCCTACATGCAGCACGGTGTCGGAGCCCAGGTAGCTGTAATCGCGGGTCTTGGTGCCGGGGGAATAAATGGCGGTGTTGCCTGCAGGGATGCGGACATATTCCGACGCGCCGTTATTGGGCATCGCCTGGGTGGTACGCAGGCCGACGGTGGTTTTGCTGGCATGGCCGAACAGGCTGTCCTGACGGATGTAGTTCAGGGTGCCGCTGATATCGGTGTAGGCGACCTTGAGGCGGTTGGTGCCCTCGCGCAGATCCATCGGGTAGTCGTGATAGGCCAGCCCGACTTCCACTCGGGCGTTGTCGTCCAGTTGCAAGGTGGTCTTGTTGGCGATCCAGGTAGAGCCCGGTTGCAGGCGTTTTGAATCGCGGGCGGCGTTGAGGCTGTTGGCGGCACGCGGGTCATGGCTGATCTGGTAGCGCGTGAGCTTGCCGGGGGAATCGTTGGTGGTTTCGCGGTAGCGCAGGTAGAAGCGCGTTTCCAGGTCCGGGTTGAAGCGGTAGCCAAAGTTGGCGGCGATGCCCTTGCCGGTTCCCGCGCTTTGGTGCTGGTAGCCGTCGGACTCGGAATCGGTGAGGCTGATGTAGTAATCGGCATCCCCCAACACTTGGCCGGAACTGATCTCACGCTGAGCATAGCCGCGACTACCGACCTCATAGCGCACTTGCAGCTTGGGCGCGTCGTAGCCGGTGTGGGTCACGTAATTGACCGAACCACCCAGGGCCAACGCGCCCTGATCGAAGCCATTGGCGCCCCGCAGCACTTCCACGCGGCTTTGCCACAACGGGTCCTTGAGTTCATAAGGTGTACCGCCCGGGCCCGTGAGCGGCAGACCGTCGAACATTTCATACAGGCCGGAGGCATGGGCGCCCGGGCTGCGATTCAGGCCAGAACCGCGAATGGACAGCTTCACGCCTTCGTTATTCGCCGCCTTGGCGTACACCCCGGCCTGGTACTTGAACACATCCTCGTTACTGCTCACCCGCCCCTGTTGCACGCTACTCATATCGATGTAATTGCTGCCGCCGGGCACGCGCTGTAGCTGTGCCTGGGCAATTTCGCCGGCACTGGCTTCAGTGGTGGTGACTTCGACTGGCGCCAGTTGCAGGCCTTCGGCCTGTACCAGCGAGCTGAGAGTCAAGGCGGCAAAAAGAAAGGGCGGTTGGCGCAGCAGCATTGGGGCGGATCCTTGGAATTACGGAACGCGGCAGGCCAGGCCCACCACGCGAACAGTGATGGGAAGGCAGGCACGCCCGTCAGGTCACGCCTTATTGACGAACCATGGCGCTGGCAAAACAGTACCGGGCAGGTTTCAGCCCTCCGGCTCCGCCAATTCCCGCATCAGATCATCCGCATCGGAACCCGGCGCAAAGCGGAAACCGTACATTTCATCGGTAGCCAGAATCTCGTCCAGGGCATCAAGCAACTGGGCTTGCGAGGGTGAGTTGCGCAGCAGCGTGTGCGCCGGCAACAGCAACTCGGCAGAGACGCCCTGAGCAGTCGCGGCGTCGATGACCGCGAACAGGATAAACCGCAAACGTATTTCGCGATCCGTGGGCCAAACCGTTTTTCGTTTACCCAAGGGAGGGCCTCGTGTTTAAGAAAAATCCGAGGCTATTGCTCGCAGGCAAGCGTTTCAAGCAGCGAGAGGCAAGATAGGCACCTTCCTACAGCAGAAAGGGAAACACCCCACTGATTGTTCGATAGATGCGCCTCACTGCACCGGCAGGAAGTTCATCAGCAATAAACTTTGCGCGTAATTGAGGCCAATGCGTCGGTAACGCTCATCGAGGATTTGGGTAAGCAGGTCCAGGCGCGCAACGATCTTGCCAAACTCAACGGCAAAACTGAGGTTACTGCCCTCCTCCGATATTTCATTGGAGAACAACAGCAACACACCGTTGGCATCCTGGCGCTGGCTGAGCAGCCAGGTGGCCTTTTCGATATTGCGCGCCGCATTGCTGACAAACTGCGGGTTGATCGAGTCGGTCACATAAAACTGCGTACGCCCGCCGTGGGCGGTCACGAGCATACTGCCAATCGCGTAGATAAACGCGCCGACACGGTCGCCACGAAAGTCGGGGCTCAGGGAGTAGCTCAGGGCGGCCAGATCACGCCGGTCTCCCAGTGCGGGCAAGGGTTGACGGTTTTCGATGGCCTGGCGAATGACCCGGGCGGCGCTCACCGCATCCGGATAGCCCGACTGACGCCACTGGCTGGGATTGCGCAGGTAAAGCTTGCTCATCAGCAGGTAGAGGCTTTGCAGGTTGTCGCGCATCCCCAGGGTGGCCATGCGATCGACACTGGTCTGGAAGAACTCATCGGGCTTGCCATCGCTGAATTGCCTGGCGATATCGCGGCCTTGTTGCTGGCTGCAACCCACTGCGCAGAGCGCGAGCAGCGCAGCCAGCAACAGCGGCCATAGAGAGGTAAAAACAGTTGACGTTCGATCCATCGGCACCGGGTCTGATTCTGTGGGCCACGTGCGGGAGTCGAGTGGCCGGGACAGGGGTAGATCAGCAAAATGGAAAAAAGTGCAGCGGTGCGGGTCAGATAAGCATGGGACTACAGGCGCTGATCTGACCCGGCACTTGATGGCCGGATGCGCTAAAGCACTATCGTGGCAAGCATCCCCAAGGCGCCCAGGCAAAACCCGACCAACGCGCCGCGCCCAGGCGCTTCATGAAACAGCGACCAAACCACTACAGGCTCAAGCAGCAACAAGGACGTGACCGAGACCACGGTGACAATCCAGATATCACCCACCGCCTTGTACCCCAGCCAATAAGCGCCCAGCAGGCAAAGCCCGGCAAAACACATCACCACGACAGGCAGCACAAAGGTCGCCCAGGAGCCGCTGCCGGTGTGGGCCAGCCTGGCGGTTACCACCTCGCTGTAGATTGCACAAAACTCCCCGATCACCATCAACCCTAGAGCAAAAACTCCGAGTAGTTCTTTGGACATATCAAAAACTCCTTCGTATTCAGCGCAGTGTTTTTCAGCTCCCAGCCAGCGACGCTGACATCTAGGGAGGCGTTGGCTTGATACGAAATGCTTTTGAAAAGACCTGAATTATCGAAGTACTTGTCCACGCTCATATCCTTCAAAGGGGGTCGAGGCTCAGCGCCTCTTTGGTGAGTGCGAGCTGATCATAGAGGTACCGTGCCGCCATTCACAATGATCGAATGCCGATATTGAACGGTAAAAGCCGAGCCCCTCCCGGTTAGTGAGAGAAAAATTAAATAAGGATTTTCGCTGGAAAAATAAGAAAGGTCTTACATCTTTAGCGCTGATTTCATGCAATTAATCCCATATATTCAAGGAGCTAACCAGAAAGGATACCCATTGCTAGTTGTCACCAGAACACCCAATAAACGCCTATACATCGGCGACGAAATCCAAATCAAAGTGATCAAGGCTGAAGGCGACACTGTGTGTCTAGGAATCATTGCACCGAAACACATCTTGATTATTCGATCAGAACAAGACGAAAGAGCCTTGGATGACGCGCCTATACCTTCCGATGCACTGGAATAGGCAAGGTGCCCATGAGCATGATCGTAGTCATGGGCTGGTAATTGATGGCGAGTGCTGCCATGAGATTTTCTCTGGAAAAAAAGCCCGCCGAAACGAGCCTTGAGTAAATGGCGGATCGTTTAAAGACAGCTTTGCAGTGCCGCCAGTCTTTTGTTGGCGATCCAGTTGCCAACCACCACATAATATTTGGCCTCCGAGCCGGCCCCTTGAGGCTGAATATCGACGAAATATTGGGAGCCTTCTGTAAAGACCGTATATCCATTATCGCGTCCAGGCTGAAGCGTTGCGCCAGGAGTACCCCCGAAGATGGGCTGGTTTTGCCATTCGTAATGAACACATTTAGCCAGCGCTGCGTCGGACTTCTTCGAGGTCAAGACTTTGTATGGTCCCTCTTGGCGAGCCTCGTTCATCGTTGGCGCCATACACCCCGCTAGCATCGCCACCGCGGCGGCCACTATCAAAATCCGCATGTCATTCCCTTTTTAGTTTGGCGGGACTGTAGCACTGAGAGGGCTGGATGCAAAAAACCCAGCTCGGGACTGGACTGGCAAAGGTTTATGCCTGCGCACTCCAGACCGCCAACTCATAACCATCCGGGTCAATGAAGTGAAACCTTTTGCCTCCAGGAAAAGAGAGAATCTCCCGGCTTAATAGGCATCCAGCATGGATGGAGTACCAGTAAAGTGGGAGCGGCTCGGCGTGATCTGTGCGCCCTGGCTGCATGACTGATTGAGCAATTGCGTTGTCGAACTGTTTGAAGCAGCGACGATCTACCGACGTAGCGGTTTACCGTCGTTCCGAGGAGAGTATGAAGCCTACGCGCTGACCGCGGTAAGCAATAGGTTGCGGAAACCGCCAGAAATGATGCGGAAACGATCAGGCTTTAGAGCTTCTGCCTATCCAAAACCCGAAAACGCAAAAGCCCCGCAATCGCGAGGCTTTTGTGTAAATCTTGGCGGGAAACCAGGGATTCGAACCCTGGAGACGCTATTAACGTCCGCCGGTTTTCAAGACCGCTATGCAAATTCAAGCGGGCCAATGCCCTAAAAGCCGTTGGCGTTCCATTACTCATGGCAACCGGTCAGGCTACAGACCGCATTCTGCAGGGGGTGCGTTTTGAGTTTGGGAACCGTTTTTGTACTCCCGAGCATCCTGTCGAATGAAGGTAAGCCACTGAATTGCCCAAAGAATTATGAAATACATTGTGACTGCTTTCGGCCAGTTCCGGTCTTTTGCGACCGGCTACAATCGACCCAGAGCTGCCTCTCAGAGAGCTAAAGCTGAGGTTGTCACTCGTCAAACAGAGTCCAGCCATGGCAAATGCCGTCAAAGTCTTTTGCCGTAAAAAATAATACAAGTTCCTCGGGGTCAAATTTTGTGTACAGCCAGTGCCCAGGAACAGGGCCTCTCGTTATCACGTATTCCAAGCGGTACTTTTGAACGGCTGCAGAACTGAGAGAAGCTGAATTCAACTCAAATCTGTCACCTTGATTGAGCGCCCATAGTTTTCCAACAAGGCTGTCATCACGTACCACCTCTTCAGCTGTCTCCATCAGATGCCGTGTATGCAGTTTTTTTTGAAGCCTAACGCTTCTGGCCATGGATCAACCTACCAATAAACAGTCCGAAGATCGGCATGATAATACTGGAACGCGGAGATGACCGCTCTGGGGCTATTTCAGCCGGTTCCGACAGGCAGCTATTGGCCGATTCTGTTGAAAAAGTAGCTCCCCTGACTGGCCTCCGGCAAAATCTCTTCATTGGCCGGAGGGGGATCACACAGCATGATGGGACAGTTATCGAGTGGGC
>NZ_JAFLXB010000022.1:0-52838 GCF_019891455.1 Pseudomonas sp. P867
GATCACGGTGAAGCCATGCTCCTTGCCGGCTTTTTCGGCGAAAGCCCATTCAGTCTGGAACCACGGCTCTTCGGCCTGCTTGACCAGGAAGCCGATCTTCACTTCTTCAGCCGATACAAAGCCGCTGAACACCATCGCCAGCGCCACAGCGCCAAGAGTCTTCTTGAACATGAACCACCTCTTTCTTGTTATTGGAAAACGATTTAGTCGTGGTACATCACCGAACGCCCGCCATCGATCATCAGGCACGTGGCGTTGATAAAGGGTGCCTCGTCGGTCGCCAGGAACAGCGCGGTCATCGCCACCTCAATGGGTTGGCCGATGCGCTTGGGCGGGTGCAGGTCAAACGCGCGCTGGCGTTCGGCGTGGGGGTCGGGGAAGCCGTTCCAGTAGTCGACGTTAAGCTGGGTTTCGATATAGCCCGGGGCGATAGCGTTTACGCGCATACCCTTGGGCGCGTATTCGATGCCCAGGGCGCGAGTGAGGCCGAGCAGGCCATGCTTGGCGACAGGATAAGGAAAGCAGCCGGGGATGATGTGGCTGGAATGGGTGGAGGCAATATTGATGATGTTGCCGATGCCCTGCTCGATCATGTGCGGCAGCACCGCACGGCAACCGTACCAGGCGCCATCAAGGTCGATGGCGAAACAGCGGCGCCAATCCTCGTCGGTCATTTCCAGCGGGTCGCGAAACACATTGACCCCGGCGCAGTTGACCAGTACGTCCACCCGGCCAAAGCGCTCGATGGCGAGATTGACCAGCGCCTGCCATTGCTCTTTGGAGGTGATATCTACAGGTTGTGCGCAAATCTCGGCGCCACGTTCGCGCCAACAAGCGGCTACTTTCTCGACTTTTTCAGCCTGGATGTCCGCAATAACCAGTCGCGCCTGCTGGGCCTGGAAGCAAGCCACGATCGCCTCGCCAATACCTTGCGCAGCGCCGGTGATGATCACCACCTTGTTCTTCAGCCGCTCGCCGTAAGTCGGCTCGGGCACGGCAGGTAGGGACAACGGTTGTGCCTGCATCGCTTCACCTGTTTTATTTTTGGTAGTGAGTGCTGATGCAGGCGACTATAAACCCAGACCTTGAAATATCTCAATATATAAATTTGCATCCCATATTATGAGCGAAAGCAAAAAAAACCGGCCATTGGTAGCCGGTTTGGAATGTCGGTCAGCCTTGGGCAAAATCCCTCAGCGCCTCGCCTTCCATGCGATAGCGCACCCACTCCTCCTGAGGCTGGGCACCGATGGATTTATAGAAGGCAATCGCTGGTTCATTCCAGTCCAGCACGCTCCACTCGAAACGCCCACAGCCGTTATCGCAGGCGATCTTCGCCAGGTGGCGCAACAGCTTCTTGCCCGCTCCGCCGCCGCGTTGCTCCGGGTTGATATACAAGTCTTCCAGGTACAGGCAGTTGCTGCCCAGCCAGGTGGAGTAGCTGAAAAAGAACACGGCAAAACCAATCGGCAAACCGTCGCGCAGGCAGATCAGGCCATGGGCGGTAGCGCCCTCGCTGAACAGGCTGCGCTCGATATCCACCACGCTGGCGATCACTTCGTGCCGGGCTTTCTCATATTCGGCAAGCTCGGTGATGAAACTCAGGATCTGCGCAGCATCGCTGGGTACGGCGGGGCGAATCTCGATGGTCATGGGCGCGCCTTGGGCAATTTCAAAGCCCACATACTAAGGCGGTTTGATGACCGATTGCAGCGCAATTTCATGCCGACCGAAGTGTTTTTACTCCGCCCCAGAGTAATGCCAGCACCAGTAATCACAGAACAATCCCCATGAGCGCCCATGGTAAACAAGCGGCATAATTCCAACATTCAGGTCCTGCTCATGCCCACCACGTCTGCAGTTGGCGCGAAGACATTCGCGCTGTTCTGCCTCGCCAGTTTCTTATTGTCGCTGTCCTATGGCTCGACCTTTTTGCTGTCACTGCTGATTCATTCACGCGGCGGCAACGAGCACGACGCCGGCAGTGTCATTGCCACGGCAATGCTCAGCACCTTTGTGGCGGTGGTCGTTTCCGGGCACCTGGCGGATGCGCTGGGCGCAGCGCGAGCGATTGCGGGCACGGGTGTAATGCTGGTGGTGGCCTGCCTCGGGTTTGCCCTGTCCCCCGGGTTTGGCCAGGGCCTGATGCTGTTCGGGTTGTCCCTGGGCTTGGGCTGGGGCGTGTTCTATACCCTGGGGCCGATCATCGTGACCCTACTGGTGCAACCCCAGCAGCGCGCCAAGTATTTTGCCCTGCTGTCCGGCAGCATGTTGAGCGGGATCGGTTCCGGCCCGTTGCTGGGGCGCGCCGCCACCGCGCTGGGCTTGCCCCTGACGACAGCGTTCTACATTGCCGGGTTGGCCAGCCTTGCCGGGGTTGTGATGTTCTGGCGCATGGGCGCGCAGTTCAAACAGCATGCAAACGTGCCGGCTTCGAAGATCACTTGGACAGCAAGCCGCCGCGTGCTGACGTCCAAGGCAGCGTTCGCGATTTTGATGGTCGGCCTGGGTGGCTGCGTGTTTGGTGGGTTGTCGTCATTCCAGACCAGCTATGCGCTGGCCCATCAGCTGGATTATTCACTGTTCTTCGCAGGTTTCCTGACTGCTGCGATTACCAGCCGGCTGTTGATCGCCGGCTTTGTGGTCAAGCGTGATGCCTATCAGGCTGCGTGCGTATTGTCCGGCGTCATGTTTGGCGCGGTTGCGCTATTCGCGTTCGGGGTGCGCGGTAACTTCAGCTATCTGGTGGCTGCCGCCACGCTGGGGGTCGGGTATGGTCTGACGTACTCGGTGATCAATGGGCTGGTGGCCAATGAAGCACCCTGCGGCACCATGTCCCAGGCGTTATTGCTGTTCAGCCTGGCGTACTTTATCGGCGTCTTCGGGTTTCCATGGCTCGCGGGCAAAATGATTGTCGAATTCGGCCTGTCGACGATGCTGTTGAGCGTACTGGTCATCGCGGCACTGAACTGGTCGATCACCGTGGCGCGCCTGATCGTGCGGCGAGTATCGATACATAAAGTGATACAGGTGAGCTGATACCGTTCGTCGCCATCAAGGCACGAACAGCAAAGGGTGGCTGACCAATAAAGGGTAAGGACATTAATCATATGGAGACACCCTCATGAAAAATTCCAAATTTGCTGCCCTCGCCCTCACCGGCCTGCTGTCCGCTGCGTCCTTGAGCGCCTTTGCGGCGACTTCGTCGACCGGCCCCACCGACCCGACGCCCGACGCGACGACTGAATCGCAGAAATCCATGGGCACTGGCCTGGATACCAACGGCGGCGCGATCATCGACAACACCAACGGCGCCGACCCTCACACCCAGGGCCATGATACCCAGCGCCAGGCCCCGGCTGCGGTCGGTAACGGCAAAATGGGCCCCTCGGTCAATGAGCCGAAGATCAATAAAGGCGACGACTCGAATCTGCCAGGTGCACCGAAACAGCCAGCGCCTTGATACATCCCTGGCAACACCGACACCCGATCATTTCCCAGTGAAGAGGTACGCATGAACGTCGATAGAAACCTTGAAAAAGAAGTCCTCACCCGCCTGCTGCACGCTCATCCCCAGGGCTTGGGCAAGGAGGTACTGGACAACTACCGCGGTGAGAAAGAAGTCGCCAGTGTCTTGGCGTTTCTGCAAGACCGCGGGCTGATCAAGGATGGGCATGTGACCACCGACGACGCCGGTGAATACTCGTTGAACCTGCCGATCAAGCTCACCGCCTCGGGTGTGGATGAGGCCCGCAAGCTCGACGGTGCAGGCCCTCGGTAAGTCATTTCTGGTCTGGCCCTGCGACCGGGGCCAGAAGGAGTTTTAGCGATGCCTCGTGGAAGCAAAGCCAAATACACCGCCGAACAGAAACGCAAGGCCGCTCATATCGAAGACAGTTATGAGCACAAGGGATTGTCCAAGGAAGAAGCCGAAGCCCGGGCCTGGGCCACCGTCAACAAGCAGTCCGGCGGCGGTGAAAAGGCCGGCGGCTCGGGCCAGCATAAAGCGCCGGCGAAGAAATCCCAGGACCGGCAGGAGTCGGCCAAGCGTGCGGCAGCTAGCCGTGAGGGGCACCCGCGCAGCAGTGGGGCTTCGTTGGGTACGCAAACCAAGGAGGGCCTGATGAAGGAGGCGCGAGCCAAGAACATTCCGGGCCGCTCGACCATGCGTAAACATGAATTGATCCAGGCGTTGAAAAAAGCAGGCTAAACATAGATTCAAAATGTGGGAGGGGGCTTGCCCCCGATTGCGGTGGGCCAGCTATAGATAAGCTGGCTGATACACCGCTATCGGGAGCAAGCCCCCTCCCACATTTTGACGTGTGTTTATTCCCTGAGTAGTGCATCGACCTCGGCAGTGGCAGGTGATGTGGCCGGCCCCCAACGCGTCACCGCCAACGCCGCCGCAGCATTCGCTCGACGCGCCGCCTCCACAGGTTTCAAGCCCTGCGCCAAGCCGGCAATAAACACCCCTGCGTGCGCATCCCCCGCACCGTTGCTGTCGACCGCTTGCACCTTGAAACCGGGTACATGTTCAATTTCAGCTGTGCGCCCTACCCAGCAACCATTGGGCCCATCACGTACGACCAGCAAGGTTTGCGCAGGCAGATGTCGACTCAACTCAGGCAACGCCGCGGCGATCTCAGGGGCACCGGTAAACGCCAGAGCTTCCGGGCCATTGCTGGTCCAGATATCGATACGTGGCAACAACGCACGCATCAAGACTGAATCCGGCGCCTTGACCAGCGGTCCAGGATCGAACACCACTACGATCTCTCGCGGCAGCGCCAGCAGCCAGTCGATCAACGGCTGCGCCTTGCCCTCAAGGAGCAGGCTGTAGCCACTGACGTACACGTAGTCATCGGCGAGCGGGACGATCCTGGCCAAATCTTCGGCACTCAATTCGCCTTCGGCGCCGATATGGGAAATGAACGTACGCTCAGTGGTGGCCTCGGTCAGGGACACACACAAACCAGTGTCCTTCTCGTTGCTCGCAGTCAATGCCATTTCAATCTTTTCAGCCTGCATCGCGGCGCGAGCCAAGTCACCAAACCGGCCATTGCCGTGGCGCCCAAGGTAGACCACCGACATCCCATTGCGCCGCGCCGCCGCCATGACGTTGAAGCCACCGCCCGCTTCGAAACTGGCAGATTTGGCCAGTACGTCACCGCCAGTTGCCGGCAGGGTGTCGAGGGCCATGACCAGGTCGACAATGACCTGGCCGGTATGCAGCAATCTAGGCATGGGTACCCTCTACCAAAGCCGGGCGACGATCAGCCGCGCCGCCCAGTACCGCATAAAGGCCGCCTGCGACCAGGAAGGTGACGACCCAGCCCAGGCCGTTGTGGCCCAACCAGGAGTCGGACAGCGGCCCGGCGAACCAGATATTTTGCGCGGTGGTGCCGATGGTGGTGAAGCAGAACCCCAGCACGATAGCCACGGCCCAGGCGCCGAAGGCACGCCACTCCACACCGCCGCGATACCAGTAAGCGCTGCTCGGACTGACATCCAGCAAGTCCTTGGGGCTGTAGTAATGCCGGTGTATCAGGTCGACCACGAAGATCCCGACCCACGCCGTAATCGGCACCGCCAGCAACGAAATGAAGGTGATGAACGGGCCATAGAAGCTGTCGGCGATCAGCATGAAATAGATGGAACCGGCGAAGATCGCCACGATATCGACAATCACCGCGTGCACGCGCTTGACCTTCAGACCCAGGGTCAGGGTGGTAAGGCCGGCCGAATATACCGACAGATTGTTCGACAGCAACAGCCCGCCGAATGCGGTGATCAGGTAAGGCACCGCCATCCAGGTGGGCAGCATGTCGCGGATCGCGATGATGGGGTCGGTGGCCGACGCCAGGTCGTCGTTACCCACCGACAGCAGGCCACCAAGGGTAATCAGCAACACCAGCGGGATGCCCGCGCCAAAGGCGGCGCTGGCCACCAGGCGCACAGCCTTGACGCTGCGGTGCTGGTAGCGCGACATATCGGCACCGGCGTTGGCCCACCCAATGCCGGTGCCGGCGGCCATGGTGCCGACGCCGATGATCATCGCGCTCAACGGCGCAGGTGTGGCATTGAACACCGCGCTCCACTCGATAGTGGCACACAGAAAGCCGCCCACCAGGATATTCAAACCGCCAAATACATAGGTGGCCCACTTCTGGATCACCAGCAGCGTGGCGTGGCCGAGGCCGGACACCGCCAGGGTCAGCAGTACAAAGATGGCGATGAAGATCAACGTGAGTACGGGGGCGCTTTTCGCCTCTACCGCCGAACCGAACAGGATCGAACACAAGGACAGCAACACAAAGGCGGCCGTGGTGGTGTTGACGGTTTCCCAACCCAGGCGCGACATCAGCGAGACCACCGTCGGGCCGATATTGCCGCGTACGCCAAAGATAGCGCGGGATAACGTCAGGCTGGGCGCGCGACCACGGCGGCCGGCGATGGAGATGATGCCCACTACCGCGAAGGAGCCCGCTGCGCCAAGGATTGCGACGATGATCGCCTGCCAGATGGCCAGGCCCCGAAACGCGACCAACGTCGCACCGAGCGGCAAGCCGAGGATGCTGATATTGGCGGCAAACCATACCCAGAACAGTTGCAGCGGATGGCCGTTGCACTCGCCTTCCGGGACCGGCTCGATGCCGCGTGTTTCCAACTGCCCGGCGCTTTGGCCACTAGAGGTGCTGCTCATGAAGGGGTGCTCCTGGTGCCTGTATTGTTGTGGTTGTGGCAGCGAGTCGAATCTTTATCCAGTCTTCCTGACTCAACGCTTTTTAATGTGGGAGCTGGCTTGCCTGCGATTGGGGTGTGTCAACCAGCCCAGCAGCCACTGGAAAACCGCTGTCGCAGGCAAGCCAGCTCCCACATTTAGTTCCGTGTTTATCGCAAGGCCAATAACGCTTGGACCAGCGGCTGCAAGTCCAGGCCATTGACCTGCTTGACCTGCTCGATCAGCGCCTCTGGCCAGCACTGCATCCCCAGGCACGCGCCGAGCATGGCCCCCAGGATCGCGGCGATCGTGTCGGTGTCGCCCCCCAGGCTGGCGGCCAGGCACAGTGCTTCGAAGGCATTCATATCGCCGGACGCGACTTGCTGCGCCAGGGCGAACGACACCACCACCGACTCCTGCGAGGCAACAGACGTCCCGATCAATTCGTAGAGCAAATCGGCAAACAGGGCCTTGTCATCGCTGCCGACACTCAGGGTGCGGGCCCAGCTGATGCGGGTGGAAATGCGTCCACCGGCCACCCAGTGGCCATGGCTTTCAGCCTGCTGGGCAATCTGAATGCCGATGTTCAAAGCTTCGCCGAGGTCCACGCCATTGATACCGGCGGAGACCACCGCCGCCACGGCCGCGGCACTGGAGATACCCAGGCTGGTGTTATGGGTGACCTGGCAAGCCTGGATCACCGCCTGGATAAACGAGGCTGTCTCGCTGACATCGGCGGCGATGCCCACCGGGGTGATGCGCATGGCCGCACCATTGGTGGTGCCGTAGCGTCCGGACTCTTGCGGCGTATGGCCAGCAAGGATCATATCGATCGCCCGTTTGGTCGACGGCCCGAGCAGGTCCTGGGAACCCTTGGCGCGCATTCCCGCTTCCCAGTCGATCAGGCGCTGGGCAAGCACGGCAGGTTCGATCCGGCCTTGGCCTTGCACCAGCAACTCAGCGACCAGGATGGCCTGCTCGGTGTCATCGGTAATGGAACCGGCGGGCATGTTCGGTGCAATGGGCTGGTCGGCGTCGGCGTCTTCCAGGGCGGTGATGGTTCCGAAGCGCGCTTTCACCTGTTCGCGGCTCAAGGATTGTGTGGGCATACCCAGGGCGTCGCCCAGGGCCAAGCCGTAGAAGGCACCGAGTGCGCGGTCTTCCCGGGTCATTTGGCGGCTCCAAACTGCAGATGCAGGCGAAAGTGCAGCGGGTCGAGCAAACTTTCGACATGCTCCATGAAGCGTTCGC
This sequence comes from Pseudomonas sp. P867, assembly GCF_019891455.1. NCBI lineage: Bacteria > Pseudomonadati > Pseudomonadota > Gammaproteobacteria > Pseudomonadales > Pseudomonadaceae > Pseudomonas > Pseudomonas sp. P867. The sequence continues at coordinate 7,973 of NZ_JAFLXB010000022.1, forward strand.
GACGGTCGTAGGTGGTGCGCGAAGCTTTGAGAAATACCGTGCCGGTAGCGCGCCCGAGCAATTGAGCATCTTCATCGCTCAGGGGCTCGGCGCCGATCCACTGGTCGCCTTCGGCGCCCACATAACCGTAGGCCGCCAGGGTGATGGTCAGGGAATCATCGATCAGGCCAATGCGGGGCAGGCTTTCCAGGCCGCCCACTGCTGGCATCAACGAACGCTCCAGAGACACCGCAACGCCATCGGCCGTGTTCCGGCGGCGATCCAGGGCAATAAATTGATCGGTGCCGAAACGGCTGAACAGGTCCGGGCGCGTCACCGCTTCGAAACGCAGCACGTCGGTGCTCACCTGAGCCCCCGTGTCTGCCAGGGCCTGGGCCCAACCGCTGCGTTGGTCGAGGACCATGCCATCAAAGGTGACGATGGAGCCGACGCCACTCTGGGTGGCGATATAGTTACGGCGCTTTAGCTCGGCCAGCGCTTCGCGCAGCGTGCCACGGCTGACCGCAAACTCCTCGGCCAACTGGTGCTCACCTGGCAATAGCAAACCGTCGGCCATGACCCCACCTTCGATACGGCGGATGAGCTCGTCGACGACGCGTTTTTTCTTATCAAATCGAACATGTCTAATCATGTACAAATTGATAACCGAAAGCAGGCATTTACAGCAAGGAGATTATTTCAGGGTGAAGGCAAAATCAGCCTCAGGGTTCCAGGCCGATGGGGAAAAACTCCCCTGCACTCCATACGCCAAGCCAGTTCTGACCGTTTATCGGACGAGTCACCGCCAGCTCCACCAATTGGTAGAACACGTTGCGATGCACGAGGGCTTCAAGGTTGGTACGAACTCGCACGTAGGGTGCAGGTTCCTGGGTGACAGGGTCCGTCACCACCCGCAAGGGGTGTTCGAGGCCGGCCTCGACCTGCTCGTCGACGTTGGTGGTAAAGCGCAATACCTGGCTTTCGCCCAGCCCTTGCACGTCCAGGGTTACCGCCACAAATGGCGCATCATCGACGCTGATGCCGACTTTCTCTACCGGCGTCACCAGGAAATAATCATCGCCGTCTCGGCGCAGGATATTGGAAAACAGTTTGACCATCGGCTTTCGCCCGATAGGCGTGCCCTGGTAAAACCAGGTGCCGTCGCGGGCAATGCGCATGTCGATGTTGCCGCAAAAATCCGGATTCCACAGATGCACCGGTGCCGGCCCCTTGCCCTTGGGCAGTTGGGCCAATAGGTCATTGGCCTTGGCGGAATCGGTCATGGGGCTTCTCCTCAGGTCTACTGATTGCTCATGCCCAGCAAGCCTCGGGCGTATTGCGCCAGGGGGCGGGCAATTAGATCTTGTGGCGATGTGTCGTGGAACGTCAGTAAACCGCCACGACTGCGAATACGTGCAGTATCAATCAAATACTGGGTGCTGGTCTCGATCAACATGACCTGGATCACACCGCTGTCCAGCCCCAGGCGGTCCAGAGCTTGCTGGTCGGTCCACTCATCGGCATTGCCGATACGGTCATCGGCTGCCGCAAAACGGCAATACAGCAGGTAGTGAGCCCCCGCCTCGCGGGCTTCGGCCATGGCCTGCTCGAGACCTTCGGGTTGGCGGGCACGACGGACCATGGGGAAATATTCGACGAAACCGTTGAACGCTTCCTCGGCGACCACGTTGGGTCGCGGGTACGCGCTGCCCGGCGGCACGAAGGCGCCCTGGGCGATAAATACAAAGGAATCCGGCTGTATGCGCACCGAGGCCGTACGCCGGGTGTCGCTATGGTCCAGCAGCCCGGCATCGCTCATCTGATAGCGAGTGCCTTCGGCCATATCGCTGACGGTCATACAACCACTCAGGGCCAACGCCGCCAGCAGTAAAACCAGACTACGCATCCTAATCCTCCAGAAGCCGGTGACGGAAAACCGGCGAATGGGCGTGAGATGCAGGTTCTGCGCCAGCTTGAAGGACAACACATTGAGGCATGCGCGACCTTAGCCGCCAATGATCTTCATGATCGTCGCGCCGCCCGAAAACGCCACTTCCTGCTTGTCGCCCAGCGCCTTCATCAACAAGCCCTGCAAGGCCGGCAATGCCTGGTGGCGCGGTTGATCAAGCAAGTCACCGACGTAGTGGCGATTGCTTGAGGACAAGCAACCATGCAGCCAGCCCGTGGAGGACAACCGCAACCGCGAACACGTACGACAGAACGGTACACTTTCGTTGGCGATCACGCCGAAGAAGCCTTTGCCCGGTACTTCGTAGCGTACGGCGGTAGCGTCAACGGGCGCGTTGGCTTGCAGGTATTCGTGGCGCTCACCGATCAGGCTGAGCAATTGCTGCAAGCTGACAAATTGCTGGAGGAACGCGTTGGAGTCTTTCGCCAGGTGCCCCATGCGCATCAATTCGATAAAGCGCAGCTCGTAGCCACGCTCCAGGCAGTAATCGAGCAGAGGCATCACCTGATCCAGGTTCTGGCCACGCAATGGCACCATGTTGACCTTGATCTTGATGCCGGCCGCGCTGGCCTGGTCCATACCATCGAGCACGGTGGCCAGGTCGCCGCCACGAGCGATGCTGCGAAAGGCATCGGCATCCAGGGTATCGAGGGAGACATTGATACGCCGAATGCCGGCATCCACCAGCAACGGCAGTTTGCGCGCCAGCAATTGGCCGTTGGTCGTGAGGCTGATGTCGCTGAGGCCCATCTGCCCTACCGCGTCCATGAACGCTTCCAGCTTGGGGCTCACCAGCGGTTCGCCGCCAGTGATGCGCAGGCGTTCGATGCCCGCCGCTTCAATCAGGTAAGCCACGCCCCGGGCCATGGCCGCGGCCGAGAGTTCGTCCTGGGCAGCCACCAGCCGCTTGCCGTCAGGCACGCAGTAGGTACACGCGTAATTGCAGGCTGAGGTCAGGCTGATCCGCAAATTGCGAAAACGCCTGCCTTGACGATCAACGATCATGGATCACTCCGGCAGAAGATAATTCGGGCGCACTAAAAACTGACTCATAAATCAGCTTTTAGCAAGGTCCTTGCCTGAGTATATTCCTGGGTTAATACCCCTGGCAGTAAATCATTGCCCCATCACTGCAGCGAATAACTTACGTAGCCGGGGTCTCATCACCTTTTTCAGGGCCAGGCAGTTCAGTGCTGTGCTTGCGCTTGTTGCCCATGCGCACGCCGATGTCCATCAGGAACTGGAAGAAACCTTCCTGGTCCTCCAGCACATTGCTCCAGAACGGCGAGTGATACAGCGCCACGGCGCCATGCACCAGGGCCCAGGCGGCGCAGTAGTGGAAATACGGCGGCACGTCTTCAAGCTTGCCTTCACTGATGCGCCCCTTGATCAGCAGGGTCAGGCGTTCGAAGTTCGAGGCGCGGATCTTGTGCAGCTCCTCGACCATTTCCGGCACCTGGTGCCCCTTGACCACCTTCTCTTCCAGGCGGTCGAACAGGCGGTAGCGCTGCGGGTCACGCATACGGAATTCGAAGTAAGCGCGAGACAGCGCTTCCTTGTCCTTGTCGACATCGGCCGAGTGCAGCAGCTCGTTCAAGTCGCGCTCGTAGTCGAGCATCAGGCGCAAGTAGATCTCGGCCTTGGATTTGAAGTGCTTGTAGATGGTGCCCTTGCCGATACCCACGGCATCCGCAATCATCTCTACCGTGACGCTGTCTTCGCCCTGTTCGAGGAATAACTTGAGTGCGGTGTCGAGAATTTCCTGCTCACGGCGGCGAAACTCACGGACCTTACGGGGTTCTTTGTGCATGAGGAAGAAGTCTGCAAAGGTCGGAATAGGGAGGGTTGCGCAGGGCCACAGATACGTGGCGATACGATTTACCCGATGCGAGGGATTATCCCGACTGAACGGTCGTTGGGCAATGTCTATGTGAACCCGCAATGCACTTAACTTTCAATACGCCAACGTTTTTATCGATATCAGTCAGAAATAGACGCGCCGCCTGAAGCTGCCCACCTGCTCAATGAGAACTCAAGCTAAGCGGGCGTATTCCAAATCTGTTTAAAAAACGATCAGATCTGACTGGACTGAATCGGATACTGATCAATACTTCAACTGTCGCCGCGACATCTCCCCCAAGTGACGCGACGACCTGGGTACCGACGGACTGCGTGCCCTTGTTTTACTCCTAATGGTCTTAGCCCGGATTCACCCCCCAGAACCCGGGTTTTTTTTGCCTGCGATTCAGCCGTACTATCCGGCTACATGAGCCAACGGAAACAGGCGTTTGAAGTTTTCGGTGGTCTGCTCGGCGAAGCGCTCGTACGACTCGCCGCGCAGCATCGCCAGGTAATCGGCCACGTCACGCACATATTCAGGCAGGTTTGGCTTGCCGCGATGGGGGATAGGTGCCAGGTACGGCGAGTCGGTTTCCACCAGCAGGCGGTCGGTTGGCACTTGGCGAGCCACGTCGCGCAGCGCGTCGGCGTTGCGAAAGGTGACGATACCCGACAGGGAAATATAGAACCCCAGGTCCAGAGCAGCCTTGGCCATGTCCCAATCTTCGGTAAAACAATGCAACACACCGGCCTGCGGCAGCGCAGCTTCGCGCAGCAAGGTCAGGGTATCGGCGCGGGCACCCCGGGTGTGGACGATCACCGGCTTGCCGGTCTGCCGGGCGGCTTGCAAGTGCAGGCGGAAAGAGGCCTGCTGCAACTCGGCGGCTTCAGGCTCGTAGTGGTAGTCCAGGCCGGTTTCGCCAATGGCCACCACCCGTGGATGGTTGAGTTCGCCCAATAGCCAATCCAGAGCCGGGGCTTCGCCGGGTTTGAGGTCCAGCGGGTGGATGCCCACCGAGCAATCCACATCGGCGTAGCGATCAGCCAGGGCTTTGACGTCGCCGGCGTTTTCAGCGCTGACGCCGATGCACAGAAAGTGCCCTACCCCACGCTGGCGTGCAGCTTCAAGGGCGGCGTCGAGGGAGCCGCCGTGCTGGGCAAGGTCAAGGCGATCAAGATGGCAATGGGAATCTACGAGCATAGGGAGTCAGGGCTTAATTCACGAAAAGGGTCTGGCCAACCATACACCTGTCGGCCCCGGAAATTAACGGCGCCCGAGCAGGCCAACCCACTGCACCAGCAGCGCCTCAAGCAACAGCACGCGGTTGAGGTTGGCCTTGCCGAGTACCTTCTGGCGCTGAGCAAGAATCCAGTCCTGGATGTTCAGCACTTTGTCCTGGGCACTTTTCTGCGCGAGGTATTGCACCACCTTGCGCATATCCGCCAGGCCAAGGCCGTTTTCATCCTGGGTCAGTTGGTAGCGCAGGATCAGGCTGGACCAGTCGCAGAACCAGTCGAACAACAGCAGCAGGGGAATATCCTTCCAGGCGCTTTCGGCCAGTTGCGTGGCGGACAGCTCCTGCTTGAGCAGCTTCTTCACACCCTCCACAACCAGTGCTCGTTGCTCACGCACGCCCTGGGCTTGCAGCTTCACGGCTGCCAGGGGTGAACCGGCCGCCAGGGTCAACAACTCGACCCGTTCCTGCTCGGTGCACTCCGGCAACGCCTGCGCCAGCCATTGCAGGCTCATGGCCTCGCTCGGCAACGGGCACGCCTGCTGTACGCAGCGGCTGCGAATCGTCGGCAACAAACGGCTGGACTGATGGCTCACCAGCAAGAGCACGGTGTCGCCGGACGGTTCTTCAAGGCTTTTGAGCAAGGCGTTGGCGGCGTTGATGTTCATCGCCTCGACTGGCTCGATCAGCACCACTTTGCGCCCGCCCATCTGCGCGGTCTGCACTACGAAGCTGACGAGGTCGCGTACCTGGTCGACCTTGATCGCCTTGTCGGCTTCCTCGGGCTCCAGCACATAGTTGTCCGGGTGACTGCCAGCCTTGAGCAGCAGGCAGGATTTGCACTCGCCACACGCCTGCAGATTGACCGGGCGCTGGCACAACAGGCTAGCCATCAAGCGCTCGGCGAGGTGACGTTTACCGATGCCCACGGGGCCATGCAGCAAATAGGCATGGGCGTGCTGGGCACGACCGGCCAGTTGCTGCCACAAGCTGTCCTGCCACGGGTAGGACTCAGCCACGAGTGCGCTCCAGCAGAGTCGGCAACAGCGCATCGATGGCCTGTTGCACCTGGTTCAACGGCTGCGCCGCATCGAGCAGGTGATAACGCGCCGGCTCAGCCTTGGCGCGCTGCAGGAAAGCGCTGCGCACCGCGTCGAAAAATACCGGGCCTTCCAGTTCGAAACGATCCAGGCGACCGCGAGCGCTGGCGCGGGCCATGCCCACTTCCACGGGCAGATCGAACAGCAGGGTCAAATCCGGACGCACATCGCCCTGTACGAAGGTTTCAAGGGTGGCGATACGCTCTACTGACAAGCCTCGGCCACCGCCCTGGTAGGCGTAGGTGGAATCCGTGAACCGATCACAAATCACCACGGCGCCGCGTGCCAGCGCGGGGCGAATCACTTCGGCCAGGTGTTGGGCTCGGGCGGCAAATACCAGCAGCAGCTCGGTGTCCGGGTTCATTGGCTCATCACCCGGGGCCAACAGCACTTCGCGTATACGCTCGGCCAGCGGCGTACCGCCCGGCTCGCGGGTCAGCACCACTTCGACGCCCTGCGCACGCAGGCGCTCGGCCAGGTAGTCGCGGTTCGTGCTTTTACCGGCACCTTCCGGGCCTTCCAGGGTAATAAACAAGCCAGTCACAGGCAGTCCTTAGTCAGAGTCATTGCGGGCTTTGCGGCGCGGTACTGTCCGGCGCGGGCTCAATCGGTGCCTCGGCAGGTGCGGTTGCATCTTCCAGCGGTTTCACCACCGGCGCCGGGCTGGAGCGGTAATCGCCACGCCGCTTGAGCTGGAACTCGCGCACGGCGGCATTATGGGCATCCAGGTTATCCGAGAAAATATGGCTACCGTCGCCACGGGCGACAAAATACAGGCTGCTGCCCGGCACCGGGTTCAGCGCTGCATGGATCGCCTCGCGACCGACCATCGCAATAGGCGTGGGCGGCAGGCCGGCGATCATATAGGTGTTGTAGGGGTTGGCTTCCTTGAGGTGGGCGCGGGTCAACTTGCCGTTGTAGCGCTCACCCAGGCCGTAAATCACGGTGGGATCAGTCTGCAGCATCATGCCGATCTTCATGCGGCGCACGAACACACCGGCAATCTGCCCACGCTCTTGCGGCACGCCGGTCTCCTTTTCCACCAGGGACGCCATGATCAGTGCCTGATAAGGGTCGGTGTACGGCGCATCGTCGGCACGCTTGCTCCACTCCTGGGCGAGCACATCGTCCAGGCGGTTGTAGGCTTTTTTCAGGAATTCGACATCGGTCATGCCGCGTACAAAACGGTAGGTGTCAGGGAAGAAACGCCCTTCCGGAAACTCACCCGCATGGCCGAGCTTGTCCATCACTTCGCTGTCAGTCAGGCCAGGAAGGGTCTGAACGATTTTTTCATGCTTGGCCAGGGCGGTGCGCACCTGGCGGAAATTCCAGCCCTCCACCAGGGTCAGGCTGTATTGCACCACCTCGCCGCGCTGCCACAGGCCGATCAAGCCTTCGGCAGTGAGGCCGGGTGTCATGCGGTATTCGCCGCTGTGCAGTGGCTGGCCTTCAAGGTTGAAGCGCCAGTACAGGCGTAACCAGAATGCATCGTCGAGTACACCGTCGGCTTCCAGACGATTGAAAGTACCCGTCGGGGTAGCGCCAGCCGGCACGTCGAGCAACTGCTCCTGGGGCAGCTTCAGGGGCTGCTTGAGGGCAGAGTCGAGTTTCCAGGCCGAAAAGCCCACGAGCAACGCTGCCGAGACCAGGCTGATCTGCAGCAGTAACACCAGTTTTCGTATCAACTCAAATATCCAATAGCGCGCGAACAATACCCTGCAGTTTACGGGTGAGCGGCCCAACCGGCCAGCTCATCGCAGCGCATCCACGCACCGGCCAAATGCCATATACGCTGTTGCAGACAAAGACTTCATCGGCCTGCTGCAACTGCTCAATATTGATGTCGGCCACGACCACCGGGACGCCCAGCGCATGTGCCTGGGCCAGCAGTTCGGCGCGCATCACCCCGGCCACGCCGCAACGGGTCAGATCAGCGGTTAGTAACAAGCCGTTGCGCACCAGGAACAGGTTGCTGAACACGCCTTCGATCACCCGCCCGGACATATCCAGCATCAGGCCTTCGGCATGTTCGGTATCTTGCCATTCGGCACGGGCGATCACTTGCTCCAGGCGGTTGAGGTGCTTGAGACCGGCCAGCAGCGGCTGCTCAGCCAAGCGCGTGGTACAGGGGAACAGGCGGATGCCTTCGATTGCATGGGCGGGCGGGTAAATAGCGGGCGCACTGCCCTGCAAGATACGACGCACCGGGGCGCCAGGGTTGATGCCATAACCGCGCAGGCTGTCGCCACGGGTGAGGATCAACTTGAGGACACCGTCACCCAGCGCAGCGGCGAAGCCAAGCACTTCGTTGCGAATCAACCCGTGATCGGCCACCAGTGCCAAGCGCCTGCAACCCTCTTCCAGGCGTTGCAGGTGACGGTCGAGCAGCAACGGCTGCCCGGCCTTGACGGCGATGGTCTCGAATATCCCATCGCCATACGCCAGGCCACGATCTTTCAGGGGCACGCTGCCCGCCGGCTGACCGTCGACCCAGCTGTGCATCACTCGGCAAACCGGCGGAACACCAGGGAGCCGTTGGTGCCACCAAACCCGAACGAGTTGGAGATCACCACGTCGATCGGCATCGGTTGCGCTTCGTGGGGCACGAAGTTCAGGTCGCAGCCTTCGTCCGGCTCATCAAGGTTGATGGTCGGCGGAGCGACCTGATCCTTGATCGCCATTACACTGAAGATCGCCTCGACCGCGCCCGCCGCACCCAACAGGTGGCCGGTCATGGACTTGGTGGAGCTGACGGCCAGCTTGTAGGCATGTTCACCGAACACCGACTTGATGGCTTCGGCTTCCGCCAGGTCGCCGGTCGGCGTCGAAGTACCATGGGCGTTGATGTACTGCACCTGGTCAGGGTTGACCTTCGCATCGCGCAGTGCATTGGTGATGCAGCGCGCAGCACCGGCACCGTCGGACGGTGGCGACGTCATGTGATAGGCATCGCCGCTCATGCCAAAGCCGATCAACTCGGCGTAGATGGTGGCGCCACGCGCCTTGGCGTGCTCCAACTCTTCCAGCACCAGGGCACCGGCGCCGTCAGACAGCACGAAGCCATCACGGCCCTTGTCCCACGGACGGCTGGCTCGGGTGGGCTCGTCATTGCGGGTCGACAACGCACGGGATGCACCGAAGCCACCCATGCCCAGGCCGCAGGCGGCCATTTCAGCGCCACCGGCGATCATCACATCCGCTTCGTCATAAGCGATGTTGCGCGCCGCCATGCCGATGCAGTGGGTGCCCGTGGTGCACGCCGTTGCGATGGCGTAGTTAGGCCCTTGTGCACCCAGGTGGATGGACAGGAAGCCGGAAATCATATTGATGATCGAGCCGGGCACGAAGAACGGTGAAATTCGACGCGGGCCGGAATCGTGCAGCGTGCGGCTGGTTTCTTCGATATTGGTCAAACCGCCAATCCCCGAACCCATGGCCACGCCGATGCGGTCACGGTTGGCGTCGGTGACTTCCAGGCCAGCGTTACGCACTGCCTGAAAACCGGCTGCCAAGCCGTATTGAATGAACAGGTCGAGCTTGCGGGATTCTTTGATCGAGAGATATTCCTCGACATTGAAGCCCTTTACCGAGCCGCCAAAACGGGTGGAATAGGCAGAAAGGTCCGTGTGTTGGATCAGACCAATACCACTGCGGCCAGCCAGAATGCCCTGCCAACTGCTCGGCACATCCGTACCCAGTGGCGACAACATACCCATACCGGTGACTACGACGCGTCTACGCGACACAGCACTCTCCTTTTTCTAATGACGACACTTCGATTCGCAGCTTACTTTTCATCACCGCCTAAAGAAAAAACCGCACGCCGTTACAGCAGTGCGGTTTTTCCCTGACAGCAAGCGACGACTACAAACTATTACGCCTGGTGGCTGGTAACGTAGTCGATGGCAGCTTGAACAGTAGTGATTTTTTCAGCTTCTTCGTCCGGGATTTCGGTCTCGAATTCCTCTTCCAGAGCCATCACCAGCTCAACGGTGTCAAGGGAATCGGCACCCAAGTCTTCTACGAAGGAAGCAGTGTTGACCACTTCTTCTTCCTTAACGCCCAGTTGCTCGGCAACGATTTTCTTGACGCGCTCTTCGATGGTGCTCATACCTTGTTTAACTCCTAATGGACAAATTCAGGCAGCTGGCCAGTGGGTAAGTGTATAGAAAGCCATTTCAGCTTTTCAACTGAAAGCTTCACCCTGTACCCGGTCGGCCACCTGCCTATAAATTAAGTTGCAGCTTTATAACGGATTTTAGACAGCTCGTATGACATTTTTTTGAAGCGATCCGTCACAATTTAACTCATGTACATCCCGCCGTTCACCGGGATTGTAGCCCCAGTCACGTATGCCGCACCGTCGGATGCCAGGAAAGTGACCACATTCGCGATCTCTTGAGCCTGGCCCAGACGGCCCAGCGGAATCTGCGTCAGCAACGCTTCACGCTGTGCTTCCGGCAGTTCGCGGGTCATATCGGTGTCGATGAACCCTGGGGCCACCGAGTTGACCGTAATCGACCGCGAACCGACTTCACGTGCCAGTGCACGGCTGAAACCTTCCAGACCGGCCTTGGCGGAAGCGTAGTTTACTTGGCCTGCGTTGCCCATGGCACCCACTACGGAGCCAATATTGATAATTCGGCCCCAACGCGCCTTGGTCATGCCGCGCAAAACACCCTTGGACAGGCGGAACAGACTGTTCAGGTTGGTATCGACCACGTCGTACCACTCGTCGTCTTTCATGCGCATCATCAGGTTGTCACGGGTGATACCGGCGTTGTTCACCAGAATCGCCGGCGCACCGAACTGTGCAGTGATCTCGGCCAATACGGCAGCCACGGACTCATCGCTGGTCACATTCAGCTCAAGGCCGGTACCCTGCACGCCGTTTTCCTTCAGGGTCGCGGCGATACGCTCGGCGCCCGAGGCGGAAGTGGCGGTGCCGATCACAACGGCGCCCTGACGGCCCAGCTCCAGGGCGATGGCCTGGCCAATGCCACGGCTAGCGCCGGTAACCAGTGCAACTTTACCTTGCAGACTCATGCAGGCTTCTCCTAAGTACGGGATTCAGGCCAGTGCCGCGCGAGCGGCAGCGAAGGCTTCAGGGGTATTGAGGTTGGCGGTCGACACACCGTCGGCGCAGCGCTTGTTCAGGCCGGCCAGGACTTTGCCCGGGCCGCACTCGACCAACTCGTTGGCGCCGTTGGCAGCCAGGGTCTGGACCGATTCAACCCAGCGCACCGGCTTGTACAGTTGCTCCAGCAGGTCGCGCTTGAGGGTGTCGAGGTCGGCAGCCACGGCCGCGCTGACGTTCTGCACCAGCGGGATCTGCGGCGCCTGCCAGTTGATGGCCGCGATAGACTCGGCAAAGCGCTCGGCAGCCGGGCGCATCAGTTCGCAGTGGGACGGCACGCTCACCGGCAACGGCAGTGCACGCTTGGCACCCCGGGCCTTGCAGCCTTCGATGGCGCGCTCAACAGCCGCCTTGGCGCCGGCGATCACCACCTGCCCCGGGGAGTTGAAGTTCACCGCGCTGACCACCTCACCTTGCGCCGCTTCGGCGCAGGCCTCGATTACCACCGCATCATCCAGGCCCAGGATCGCGGCCATGCCGCCCTGCCCGGCCGGAACGGCTTCTTGCATCAACTGGCCACGACGCTCGACCAGCTTGACCGCTTCACCAAGGGTCAGACTGCCCGCCGCCACCAGGGCGCTGTATTCGCCCAGGCTGTGCCCGGCAACAAATGCCGGACGCGCCCCACCTTCTGCCAGCCACAAGCGCCACAGGGCGATCGAAGCGGTCAGAATGGCCGGCTGGGTTTTATCGGTTTGATTGAGCTGCTCTTCCGGCCCCTGCTGGGTCAGCGCCCACAGGTCGTAACCCAGGGCATCGGAAGCTTCCTTGAAGGTATCCAGGACCAGCGGGTATTGCGCGCCCAGCTCGGCCAACATGCCGAGGGACTGCGAACCCTGCCCTGGAAAGACGAATGCGAGGGATGTAGACATGTAACAAGCCCCTAATGATCTGGTCGTCAAAAATGCGCACTCCAACGGTGGGAGCGCGCGAAACTGACAGATTGGATGGTCAATTGAACTGGCCGGTCACATTTAAGCACTCCCGGACCAATTCGCCTAAGGCAACAGATCCTCAAGACGGCCGTGCAGGCGTTGCGGCAGGTTTTCCTGTATCTCGATCAACGCCCGCGCAATCGCACTTTGAAACCCCTGCACGCCGGCCGAGCCGTGGCTTTTGACCACAATGCCCTGCAAGCCGAGAAAGCTCGCTCCGTTGTGCCGTGCCGGTGCCAGGTCGGCCTGCAAGCGGCGCATCAACGGCAGCGCCAGGGCACCGACCATGCGCGATACCAGGCTCTGCTTGAACAAGGCTTCGATACGCGTGGCAATCATGGTTGCCAAGCCCTCGCTCGACTTGAGCAGGATGTTGCCGACAAACCCGTCACACACCACCACGTCGGCTTCACCACGGTACAAGCCGTCACCTTCGACAAAACCTATGTAGTTCAAGCCCGGCGCGCCTTGCAACAACGTGGCGGCCAGCTTGACCTGCTGGTTGCCCTTGATGTCCTCGGTGCCGATATTCAGCAGGGCGACCCTTGGCCGGGCTACGCCCAGCGCTTCAGCGGCCACCGAGCCCATCACGGCGAACTGCAACAGGTGCTCGGCACTGCAATCGACATTGGCGCCCAGGTCCAGCAACTGGCAATAGCCCTTCTGCGTCGGGATCGCCGCCACCATCGCCGGGCGGTCGATACCCGGCAAGGTCTTGAGCACATGCCGCGACAAGGCCATCAACGCCCCTGTATTACCGGCACTGACACAGGCTTGCACCTTGCCATCACGCAGCAGCTCAAGAGCCACACGCATTGAAGAGTCGGGCTTGCCGCGCAAGGCTGCGGCCGGCTTTTCATCCATGCTGATGGTTTCGCTGGCGGGCGTAATGGTCAGGCGCGCACGATCCACCGCCGGATGGCTGGCAATCAGTTCTTCAAGAAGGGTAGGTTGACCGACGAGGGTCAGGTGCAGCGAGGGCGTAGCAGACAGGCTGGCAATGCAGGCCTGAACAATGCTGCGGGGACCGAAGTCCCCGCCCATTGCGTCAATCGCGATGACTTGGGCAGACAAGTGATTACTCGTCAGCGCCCTTGTCGATCACTTTACGGCCACGGTATACGCCTTCTGGCGATACGTGGTGACGCAGGTGAACTTCACCAGTGGTCTTTTCCACGGACAGGGTGCTAGCCTCGAGAGCGTCGTGCGAACGGCGCATGTCACGGGCAGAGCGGGATTTTTTGTTCTGCTGAACAGCCATAATTGATTAACTCCTAAACGTTTGGGTCACGCTTTAACTGCGCCAATACACTGAACGGGTTGGACCGCGTTACCTCGTCCTCGCTCGGCTCGGCCTCGTCATCGAGACCCTCCGGCTGCTGGCATTCTTCCGGATGATGAGCAGGCACAATGGGCAAGGCGAGCAAAAGCTCCTCCTCGATCAGTGCATGCAGATCCAATGGATCTTCGCCCAGTTCCAGCACGTCATAACCTTTCGGCAACGACTGGGTATTCGCACCCTCTTTCACCACAGCATAACTGCATTCGCTGTGGATCGGCAGGGTGACCAGCTCAAGACAACGCTGGCAAACCATTTTGACTTCGGTGTCGATAAAGCTGTGGATTACCACAGACTTACGTTCATCTCGTTCAAAAACGAATTTAGCCTGCACCGTACCGACAGTGTCGGAAAGCGGGTCGCAGAGTCTCTCCAAATCGGCCAGCAGCACTTCACCTTGAAGGGTGGTGCCACGATCAGCCAATTTGCGCGGGTCAACGTGAGGTGGAATCGGGTCATTCAACATAGGCGCAGCATTATAGGGATGCACCCAGCCATGTCAAAGGAAATTCAGCCCTGTGCGTCAGCCGGTCGCGTCGCTAGAATCGATGACTGCCTTGAGGAGACGTATATGCTGCCTTTATTACTCGCGTCCAGCTCGGTTTATCGCCGGGAATTACTGAGCCGCCTGCACCTGCCTTTCACCTGCAGCTCGCCGGATATCGACGAAAGCCACCGCCCGGACGAATCCGCCATCGAACTGGTAAAGCGCCTGGCCGAAGAAAAAGCCCGCGCCCTCGCCGCCAGCCATCCTGGCCATTTAATCATTGGCTCTGACCAGGTCGCTGCACTGGAAGGCCGGATCATCGGCAAGCCTCACACCTTTGAAAACGCCCGCGAACAGTTGTTGGCGGCCAGTGGCAAGCGTGTGAGCTTTCTTACCGGGCTGGCACTACTCAACAGCAACACAGGGCATTGCCAGGTCGACTGCGTGCCTTTCACGGTAACCATGCGCGAGCTGGATGCAGAGCGTATTGAGCGCTACCTGCGGATCGAGCAGCCCTATGACTGCGCGGGCAGCTTCAAGGCCGAGGGGCTGGGCGTGAGCCTGTTCCAAAGCACCGAAGGGCCGGATGCGACCAGCCTTGTCGGGCTGCCGCTGATTCGGCTGGTGGATATGCTGCTCGCTGAGGGCGTGCAAATCCCTTAAATACACCACCGGCCAAATGTGGGAGGGAGAAAGCCCCCCTCCCACCTTTTGATCTACAGCAGGCTCGGGGTATCAGCGTAGCGTCGGGCCTTGGAAGCCCATGTACAGCGCAAGCTTCTCAGCCACGCTGGCGCCGAGCTTTTTGGAGAAGCGATCAAACGGCGATTCCTCGACCGTAAAATCCACCAACTCCTTCTCGCCAACCACATCCCGCGCCACCGAGCTGGCACTACCCAATCCGTCAATCAAGCCCAGCGGCAATGCCTGCTCGCCCGACCACACCAACCCGGAGAACAACTCCGGATGATCCTTATCCTTCAACCGGTCACCACGGCCCTGCTTGACGCTGGCAATGAACTGGCGATGAGTGGTATCGAGCACGCTCTGCCAAAACGCGGTTTCATCCGCCTTTTGCGGCTGGAAAGGATCCAGGAACGCCTTGTGCTCACCCGAGGTGTAGGTGCGACGCTCCACCCCCAGCTTCTCCATGGTGCCGACAAAACCGTAACCGGCCGCCGTCACACCAATGGAGCCCACCAGGCTGGCCTTATCGGCATAGATCTGGTCAGCGGCACTGGCGATGTAATAAGCCCCCGAGGCGCCCAGGTCGGAAATTACCGCGTAGAGCTTGGTATCCGGATGGAGTGCGCGCAGCCGGCGAATCTCGTCATACACATAGCCCGACTGCACAGGGCTGCCGCCAGGACTGTTGATACGCAGGATCACGCCCTTGACCTTGGGGTCTTCGAAGGCGGCGCGCAGGCTGGTGACGATATTGTCGGCACTCGCGGGCTCTTTGTCGGCAATCACACCGCGCACCTCAATCAGGGCGGTGTAGTGACTACCGCGGGTAGCGCTTTTTTCCATATCCATCAGCGGACTGAACAGCGCCAGCATCCCAAGCAGGTAAACAAAGGTCAGCAACTTGAAAAAAATCCCCCAGCGCCGCGAACGACGCTGTTCCTGGACACTGGCCAGGAGGGTCTTCTCCAGCAGCTTCCAGCTTTTATCATCACTGCTTTCGGCCTTTTCGGGCGCTTTCCACTCGTCACTCATGCCATCAACCCCAGCAAAGACTTATCGGGCCCGGCTGAGCCAGGCCTGCAATTCAGAAAAATGATCAATCGTGAGCCTCGGCTCGTATTGCTGCAACGCCTCGGCAGCCTGGGCGCCATAGCTGACCGCCACGCTGTCCATGCCAGCATTGCGCGCCATCATCAGGTCGAAAGACGCATCACCCACCATCAATGCCTGGCGCGGCGATACACCGCAATGATCCAGGATCTGCTCCAGCATCAGAGGATGGGGCTTGCTGGCGGTTTCATCAGCCGCACGGGTAATGTCGAAATAGTCTTCCCAGCCATGCGCCTTGAGCACCCGATCCAGCCCGCGACGGGCTTTTCCGGTGGCGACCGCCAGCTGATAGCCCTCGGCACGCAAGGCCTCCAGCGACTGCACCACACCGTCGAACAGCGGCGAAGGCTCGGCCTCCAGCGCAATGTAGTGATCGGCATAGTGCTCGCGGAACGCTATCAGCTCGTCGTCGGCAATTTGCGGGTAAAGCGTGCGGATTGCTTCAGGCAAGCCCAGGCCAATGATGCCCTTGACCGCGATGTCGCTGCACAACTCAAAACCCGAGCGAGTCGAAGCCATATGCATCGACTCGACAATCCGACCAATGGAATCGCACAGCGTCCCATCCCAATCGAAGATCAGCAGTTTGTAGTCAGGGTGCGACACTCAAACGCTCCACGGTCTTGGCCCACATCTCGTCGACCGGCGCCTGCAATTTCAGCTCGCCACCATCGGGCAGCGGCACAGTGAGCATGTAGGCGTGCAGGAACAGACGTTTACCGCCCAGATCGCGGATCTCCTTGGAGAAACCTTCATCACCGTACTTGGTGTCACCGGCAATGCAGTGCCCTGCGTGCAGGGTGTGCACGCGTATCTGGTGAGTACGACCAGTGACCGGTTTGGCTTCGACCATGGTGGCGAAGTCGCCGAAGCGGCGCAGTACCTTGAACAGGGTCAGGGCTTCTTTGCCCTCCTCGTCCACCTCGACCATACGCTCACCGGAACGCAGGTTGCTCTTTTGCAGCGGTGCACGAACGCTCTTGATCGAGCTGGCCCAATTGCCACGCACCAGCGCCATGTAGCGCTTGTCCACACCGTCGCCACGCAGGGCGGTGTGCAGGTGGCGCAACATGCTGCGCTTCTTGGCGATCATCAACAGGCCGGAGGTGTCACGGTCCAGGCGATGGACCAGCTCCAGCTCCTTGGCATCCGGGCGCAACTGGCGAAAGGCTTCGATCACGCCGAAGTTCAGGCCACTGCCGCCGTGAACTGCGATGCCGCACGGCTTGTTGATCACGATCAGTTTGTTGTCTTCGAAGACAATCGAGGCTTCCAGGCGCTGCAACAGCCCCTGGGCCAGGGGCACAGGCTCGTCGCGCTCAGGCACGCGCACGGGCGGCACACGGACGATATCGCCCGCCTGCAACTTGTACTCAGGCTTGATCCGCCCCTTGTTCACGCGCACTTCGCCTTTACGCAAAATGCGGTAAATCAAGGTCTTGGGCACGCCTTTGAGCCGGGCCAGGAGAAAATTGTCGATGCGTTGGCCGGCATATTCCGGCGAGACCTCAAGCAGCTGGACGCTGGGGGTCGGGGGGGTGGTAGTCGTCATGGCCGCGATGATAACAATTTTTTATGGAATTGAAGCACTTAATCATTGCTGCTATAGTCGCGAACGCCGCCAAAAGCGGCCTGGGCAGAGGACATGCGGCAAATTGCCGGCCCTGACCATCGCAATTCATCAGGACGCGAGGCCGTCCTACGGGGCTTCGGCCACCTTGGAAGGCTCGGGATTGTAACAAGCGCAGGTGACATGAGGCCTGAAGCGAGTGCAAAAAGCAGAGTGAATACTCGCGTTTTGCGCCGATATTTACGGCCAGTTCACAAAGTGCAGTCAGTCTTGAGCCAGACCATGGCAGATGCTTCGGAAACAACGCCTGTTAAGAGCTGAGTGAGAGCGCAGTCGCCCACACCTAGTCTTGTTTAGCCATGAGCGTGGACTCCCCATTGGAGCCCACGGTAAATGCCAACCCGCTGCGGATTCTGCGCGCGGCAGCACCCGAATTATCAGGGATACGTGTAGGGTGGAGATGCACAACCGTCGGACTGTGTAGCACTAGGCTTGTTTCAGACGCTTCATCTCGTCCACAGTCGCCGGTTGATTCCTCCTCCTGACCTTAGCTTTTGTTGAAGTGGTGCCTTTGTCACCACCGCTAACGAGCAGGACGCGTCCGTCGCGATACCGGCCCAATTGGCAGGTTTTGCTGGACACTGGAGTGGCCAACCACTCTTGACGCACCTGACACCGACCGTGAGAAGTCGTGTGTGCCGAACGCCGTTTCCGGCAGCCCGGAAACCGACGGTACAACATGAAAAGAATGCTGATTAACGCGACTCAACCCGAAGAGTTGCGTGTTGCACTGGTAGATGGCCAACGCCTCTACGACCTGGACATCGAATCCGGTGCACGCGAGCAAAAGAAGGCCAACATCTATAAAGGCCGTATTACTCGCATCGAACCAAGCCTTGAGGCTGCCTTTGTCGATTTCGGCTCCGAGCGCCACGGCTTCCTGCCCCTCAAAGAAATCTCCCGCGAATACTTCAAGAAAGCCCCCGAAGGCCGCGTGAACATCAAGGACGTCCTGAGCGAAGGCCAGGAAGTCATCGTCCAGGTCGAGAAAGAAGAACGTGGCAACAAGGGCGCCGCCCTGACCACCTTCATCAGCCTCGCTGGCCGTTACCTGGTCCTGATGCCGAACAACCCGCGTGCCGGCGGTATTTCCCGTCGCATCGAAGGCGAAGAGCGCAACGAACTGCGCGAAGCGCTGAACGGCCTGATCGCACCGGCCGACATGGGCCTGATCGTTCGCACTGCAGGCCTGGGCCGCAGCAGCGAAGAAATGCAGTGGGACCTCGACTACCTGCTGCAACTGTGGACCGCTATCAAGGAAGCGTCCCTGGATCGTTCCGCGCCATTCCTGATCTACCAGGAAAGCAACGTGATCATCCGCGCCATCCGCGACTACCTGCGCCAGGACATCGGCGAAGTGCTGATCGACAGCGTTGAAGCCCAGGACGAAGCCCTGACCTTCATCCGCCAGGTGATGCCGCAGTACGCCAGCAAGATCAAGCTGTACGAAGACAGCGTTCCGCTGTTCAACCGTTTCCAGATCGAAAGCCAGATCGAGACCGCCTTCCAGCGCGTAGTCGAACTGCCTTCCGGCGGCTCCATCGTCATCGACCCGACCGAAGCCCTGGTGTCCATCGACATCAACTCGGCACGTGCGACCAAAGGCAGCGACATCGAAGAAACTGCCCTGCAGACCAACCTGGAAGCGGCTGAAGAAATCGCCCGCCAGCTACGCCTGCGTGACATCGGTGGCCTGATCGTGATCGACTTCATCGACATGACCCCTGCCAAGAACCAGCGCGCCGTGGAAGAGAAAGTCCGCGAATGCCTGGAAGCCGACCGTGCCCGCGTACAAGTGGGCCGTATCTCGCGCTTCGGCCTGCTGGAAATGTCCCGTCAGCGCCTGCGCCCGTCCCTGGGTGAGAGCAGCGGCATCGTCTGCCCGCGCTGCAACGGCACCGGCATCATCCGTGACGTTGAATCGCTGTCCCTGGCGATCCTGCGCCTGATCGAAGAAGAAGCCCTGAAAGACCGCACCGCCGAAGTACGCGCACAAGTGCCGATTCCGGTTGCCGCCTTCCTGCTCAACGAAAAACGCAACTCGATCACCAAGATCGAACTGCGCACCCGTGCCCGTATCGTCATCCTGCCGAACGATCACCTCGAAACGCCGCACTTCGAAGTCCAGCGCCTGCGTGATGACAGCCCGGAAGCCCACAGCGGCCAGTCCAGCTATGAAATCGCCGCGGCTGCTGCCGAAGTCGAAGAAGTCCAGCCAGCCGCTGCGACCCGCACCCTGGTTCGCCAGGAAGCCGCCGTCAAGACTGCACCGGCACGTGCCAACGCACCGGTCCCGACCGAAGCCGCCGCACCGGTTGCCGCACCGGCCGCCCTGCCTGAGCCAAGCCTGTTCAAGGGCCTGGTGAAGTCGCTGGTCAGCCTGTTCGCCACCAAGGAAGAGCCTGCCGCCCCGGTTGTGGTTGAAAAGCCTGCCACCGAGCGCCCGGCGCGCAACGAAGAGCGTCGCAACGGCCGCCAGCAGAGCCGCAACCGCAACGGCCGCCGTGACGAAGAACGCAAGCCACGCGAAGAACGTGCACCGCGTGAAGAACGCGCCCCCCGTGAAGAGCGCGCTCCTCGCGAAGCCCGTGAAGAAGCCCCGGCCGTAGCCCGTGAAGAACGTGCACCGCGTGAAGAGCGCGCACCACGTACCCCGCGTGCCCCGCGCGAAGATCGCAAGCCGCGTGGCGAGCGTGAAGAGCGTGTGCGTGAACTGCGCGAGCCGCTGGATGCGGCACCTGCCGTCGCTGCTGCCACTGCCGCAACCACCGAAGAACGCCCGGCGCGCCAGCCGCGTGAAGAGCGTGCCCCACGTGAAGAGCGCCAGCCGCGCCCGCCGCGTGAAGAGCGTCAACCACGCGCCGAGCAAGCCGCTGCCGCCAGCGAAGAAGAAGTACTGACCGGCGAAGAGCAACTGCAGGAAGACGGCCAGGACAACGCCGAAGGCGATCGTCCACGCCGCCGCTCCCGTGGCCAGCGTCGTCGCAGCAACCGTCGTGAGCGTCAGCGTGACGCCAACGGCAACGTGATCGAAGGCTCGGAAGAAGCCGGCGAAAACGCTGAAGCGGCCAGCAACGAACCAACGGGCGCCGAACTGGCTGCCGGCTTGGCCGTTACCGCTGCCGTCGCCAGCTCGGTCATCAGCGCACCTGCTGAAGCCCAGGCTCACGAGCAAGCCGAGCGTACTACCGCCGCTGTCGAAGAAACTGCTGCCGTAGAAACACCCGTTGTCCAGACCCCAGTGGTTGAAGCGCCGGTTGTGGAAGCGCCAGTTGTTGAAGCCACGACCCCTATCGAAGCCCCAGTGGTTGCGCAAGTGGAAGTTGCTCCGGTTCGCGACGCACAGCCAGAAACCGAAGTGGTTGCTGTTGAGCCCGCACCGGTTATCGAGCCTGCGCCAGTGGTTGAAGTGGCTGTAGAAACACCGGTTGCCGAAGAAGCCGCCCCGGTTGTGCGTGAAGTTCGCGAAGAACAGACCGCCTTCCAGTGGACCGCTGAGCCAGCTGCCCCGGTTGAAGCGCCAACGCCTGCCCCTGCGGCAGAAGAAGCGCCGACGCCGGTTGCTGAAGTCGTCGCCGAGCCAGCCCCAGTGGTTGAGCCGACGCCGGTTGTGGAGCCCGCACCCGTGGTTGAAGTTGAAGCCCCAGTGGTTGCCGAAGTGGCTGCCCCAGTGGTTGAAGCTGCACCTGCCAGCGCCCTTACCGAAAATGGCCGTGCGCCGAACGACCCGCGTGAAGTGCGTCGTCGTCGCAAGGAAGCCGAAGCAGCTGCCGCAGCGGCTGCCCAGGCGGTAGAGCACAAGGCCGTGGAAGAAGAGCCTAAACCCCTCGTCTGATTCCATCCGCCATAAAAAAGCCCCGCCTGAGCAATCAGGCGGGGCTTTTTTATGGCTACTTGGAATGCCAGCTCCCACACTTAACCTGCAGTAAAACTCAACCGTTGCGGCACATCGACATCCCAAAGCACACCAGGATCATCTACCTGCACCTCTCGCACCTGTGTTTGTGCAAACAACGGCTTGGCCCCACGATCCCCACTCAGAGCCATCAGCGCCGGCCCAAACGTGTGATCGAAAGCCACCGGGTGCCCATACTGCCCGGCAGATACCGGCACAGTGATGCCCTCCACGCTGGCAATAACCCGCTCGATACTCGATGACTGGATAAACGGCATATCCCCCAACACCACCAGCCACCCATCCGCTGCACCGCTGGCCTTGACCGCGGCCGCAATGCTGTCGCCCATCCCGCTCGAGTCCAGCAGTACAACCTGACAGCCATAAGCCTCTGCCAGGCGGATGACCTCCCCGCGCCCCGGCGACGTCACCAGCCAGCGCGTTACAACACGCTCAGGCAAGTTGCGCAGCACCTGCTCGATGACCGGCCGGATAACGCCATCCGGCCCCACGCAAGCAGCCAGTAACTTGTCTTGATCCGCCCCGGCTTCGGCGCGAAAGCGACTGCCCTGCCCCGCTGCCAGCACAATCGCTGTAACGGTCACTGCGCCGCTACCGCCAGGGGCTTTTTCTGCATCGGTGCCACGCCGTTCTTGATCGCGACAATTTCCGCCATCAACGACAGGGCTATCTCCGCCGGTGTATGGCTGCCGATATGCAAACCAATCGGCCCGTGCAAGCGCGCAATCGCATCCGCCGACAAGCCCAGCGCCGCCAGGTTCTCCCGGCGCTTCTGGGTATTGACCCGCGAACCCAGGGCGCCGATGTAGAACGCAGCGGAGTTCAGCGCCGTCAGCAGCGCCATATCATCCAAACGCGGATCATGGGTCAGGCAAACGATGGCCGTGCGCTCATCGGTGTGGATGTTCAACACCGCCTCGTCGGGCATACCAGGTACAAAGCGGCCATGTTGCTCTTCCCAGCCGTAGACGAACTCTTCGCGGGGGTCGCAAATCAGCACTTCGAAATCCAGCAAGCGCGCCATTTCGGCGACGTAGCGCGACAGTTGCCCGGCGCCGATCAGCAGCAGCCGCCAGCGCGGGCCGTAAATGGCGCGCAGGCGTTCGCCGTCGAAGCTCACCACATCAGTCTTGCTCGCAGCGCTCAGGGTTACCGCGCCCGTGGCCAGGTTCAATTCACGTGCGACGACCTGGTGGTCTTCACAGCGCGCCAACAGTTGCTCGACCCAGGCCCAATCATCCACCCGCTCTTCGGTCAGGCGCAGCGTGCCGCCACACGGCAAGCCAAAACGTGCCGCTTCGTCGCGGGTGACGCCGTAGGTCACCAGCTGCACTGGTGGTCCGTCGTCCGCCAGCCGCCCGTCCTGCAGGCGTGCGATCAAGTCATCTTCGATGCAGCCTCCGGACACAGAACCAATGACCACACCGTCGCCACGCAAGGCCAGCATCGCCCCCGGAGGGCGCGGCGCGCTGCCCCAGGTCTGTACCACGCTGTACAGCACCACGCGCTGCTCGGCGCGGCGCCATTCCAGGACGCTACGCAGGACATTCAAATCCACACTGTCCATCAAACCTTCCTGCCAGCGTTGAAAAATCGTCGTTTACTGTAAAGCAAAATAATCAAAAAGTGGCCGCGCACAAACGCAAACGCCCCGAACCAGTCGGGGCGTTTGCCAATTGCCTAAGCGTCAGATCACGCCATCAGCGGCTTACTTGACCACAGGAGCAGGGCCTTCGGCCACACCCAGGTCATCGAGCTCGCGAGTTTCGGAGATACCGGTACCACCGGATGCCAGCTCGCTTTGCAGCTTGTCGGTGTCCAGCTCCTTGACCCACTTGGCCACAACGATGGTGGCTACGGCGTTACCCACCAGGTTGGTCAGGGCACGGGCTTCGGACATGAAGCGGTCGATACCCAGGATCAGCGCCAGGCCGGCAACCGGCAGGTGGCCGACAGCCGACAGGGTGGCAGCCAGGACAATAAAGCCCGAGCCAGTCACACCTGCAGCGCCTTTGGAGGACAGCAGCAGCACCAGCAGCAGGGTGATCTGGTGGGTGATGTCCATGTGGGTGTCGGTCGCCTGAGCGATGAACACGGCAGCCATGGTCAGGTAGATCGACGTACCGTCGAGGTTGAAGGAGTAACCGGTTGGGATCACCAGGCCGACGACGGACTTCTTCGCACCCAGGCGCTCCATCTTGATCAGCATACGCGGCAGTGCGGATTCGGAAGACGAAGTACCCAGTACGATCAGCAGCTCTTCACGGATGTAGCGAATCAGTTTCAACACGCTGAAACCGTGAGCGCGGCAGATTGCGCCCAGCACCAGCACGACGAACAGGATGCAGGTGATGTAGAAGCAGATCATCAACTGGCCCAGCTGCACCAGCGAACCCACACCGTAGGCACCGATGGTGAACGCCATGGCGCCCAGGGCACCGATTGGCGCGAGCTTCATGATCATGTTGATGATGTTGAACATCACGTGGGCGAAGCGATCGATGAAGTCCAGCACCGGCTTGCCGTAGGCACCCAGGCGGTGCAGGGCGAAACCGAAGATCACCGAGAACATCAGCACTTGCAGGATGTCGCCGTTGGCAAAGGCGCCGACGATGGTGTTCGGGATGACGTTGAGGATAAAGCCGACAATGCTCTGGTCTTTACCGGCGGTGACGTAGGCCGCCACTTTGGAAGCGTCCAGGGTGGCGACGTCGATGTGCATGCCGGCGCCCGGCTGCACAACGTTGACCACGACCAGGCCGATCAGCAAGGCGATGGTGGACACGATTTCGAAGTACAGCAGTGCGTAGCCACCGGTTTTGCCGACCGATTTCATGCTTTGCATGCCAGCGATACCGCTGACAACGGTGCAGAAGATGATGGGGGCGATGACCATTTTGATCAGCTTGATAAAGCCGTCACCCAGTGGCTTGAGGGCCACGCCGGTCTGCGGGTAGAAGTGGCCGAGCAAAATACCGATAACGATTGCAACGATCACCTGGAAATACAGGGATTTGTAGATTGGCTGACGAGTCGTCATTGCAAAGTTCCTCAATCGTCCCGTGTGGCAAATATCCGCCATTGCCCACGACACTTGAATTGCGAACCCTCCTGCACTGGAGGGATTTGTTGTTTGCGAAGCCTGTAGGAGAGAGCCTGCGCTGCAATCCCTATCGCAAACAGCGTGCCACTTTGCTTAAACACCCTGAAGGCCCTTCAACATCGGGGCTTGGCGTTTATTGACGCGCTTGAGCCGTGGAACAAGGTGGCGGATTTCCGCCCGCCCACCCCGTCTCGTCCTACAATTTGGCGGATATCCGCCTTGCCGTCGCGCCGGGGTCTGACTACCATCCGCCACTCCATGGATGAGGCCCTTTCATGCGTGAACGTACCATCGCCAGTCACTACGCCCGAGCCGCCCTCGGCGGTGCGCGTCGTGTGGGTTACGACTACTCAGGGCTGTTGCAGCAGGTGGGCATCAGCCCCGAACTGCTGACCGAGCCCCGCGCCCGTATCGCTCCGGAGCAATTTACGCGGTTGCTGCAAATGCTCTGGCTGGGGCTGGATGACGAATACCTGGGGTTCGCCGAAGGCCCGAGCAAGCGTGGCACCTTCGCCATGATGTGCCACGCCCTGATCCACTGCCGCACGCTGGAAAAGGCTCTGGAACGCGGCTTATTGTTTTATAGCCTATTCCCACAGGGCCCGCGCTGGCAGCTGACGAAAGAAGGCGATATGGCGCGGCTGAGCCTGGATGACTCGCAGCTATGGGACCCGGATCACTTCCTCAGTGAATGCCTGCTGGTGATCTGGCATCGCCTGGGCAGTTGGCTGATCGGCCAGCGAATCCGGCTGCAACAGGCCACCTTCAGTTACCCGATGCCGGACCATGCTGGCGAGTACGACCTGCTGTTCCCCTGCCCCTTGGTGTTCGGTGCGCCGACCAGCAGCCTGGTGTTTCCCAGCCGCTACCTGAGCCTGCCGTTGTTGCAGGATGAACGCACTCTCAAGCATTTTTTGCAGCGCTCCCCTGCCGACTTGCTGTCGCGCCCGGATGAAGGCGACAGCCTGAGCAGCCAGTTGCGCCGCTTGCTCAGCCGCGACCGCACGCCCTGGCCGGACCTGGAAGCCGTCGCCCAGCATTTGCACATCAGCCCGCAAACCCTGCGCCGGCACCTGCGCGAAGAAGGCACGAGCTTTCAGGCGTTGAAGGATGAGTTACGCCGGGATATCGCCATTTACCACCTGGGACGGGCGGATTTGTCTTTGCAGGAGATCGCTGAACAGTTGGGGTTTTCCGAACCGTCGGCGTTTCATCGGGCGTTCAAGAAATGGACGGGGTTGACGCCGGGGGCCTACAGGGCGCAGGAGAGTTAAAGGTATAGCGCCTGGGAGGGCCTCTTCGCAGGCAAGCCAGCTCCCACAGTTGATCGGGTTTACAAAATCTGATGTGTGAATACATTCAGAGGCCAGTGCAGATCACAAGGCCGGAAAATGAATCCTGAACGCGGCCCCCCCTAACGCTGAATCCCCCAACGTCAAACGCGCGTGATAGCTTTCGATGATGTCCTTGACCACCGCCAACCCGATGCCCTGCCCCGGGTGCTGGCGGTCCAGACGTTCGCCCCTTTGCAGGATCCGGGCGCGCTGGTCCGGTGGCACGCCTGGGCCATCATCTTCGATACACAGCTCAAGGCCGTCCAGGTTTTCCACCAAGCTGATTCGCACTTGCTTGAGGCACAGGCGATAGGCGTTTTCCAGCAGGTTGCCGAGCATTTCGAGCAGCGCGCCTTTCTCGATGGGCACGTCGCACTCAGGTGGCAGATCAAAGGTGACGGTGACACGCTTGTCGCGGTAAACCTTCTCCAATGTATCGCACAGGCTTTGCAGCACGGGCTCCAGACGTACCTGGTGACGCACCAGTCCGCTTTTACGCAGACTCGCACGCTGCAATTGGTAGCCGATCTGCTGGCTCATGCGCTCAATCTGCGATTGCAATACCCACGCCTGGCTGCGCTCTTCGGGACGCTGGGCCATGTCTTCGCTCACCCCCTGCAAGACCGCCAGCGGGGTTTTCAAACTGTGGGCCAAGTCGTCAAGGGAGTCACGGTAGCGCGTACGCTGTTCCCGCTCGCTGTGCAGCAAACGGTTGAGCGAGCCGGTCAGGCGCAACAGTTCGCGGGGGTGTTCTTCACTGAGGCTTTCGCGGGTACCGCCTTCGATCTGGTCAAGTTCCTGACTCAGGCGCCGCAAGGCTTGCAGGCCCCAGGTCAGGCCCAGCCACAGCAGCGTCAACAGCACCAGCAGGGCCGCGCCGAATCCAAGGTAAAGGTTCTCGCGCAAGCCTTCGAGGGTCAACTGGTACTCACGCACCGGTTGCAGGGCGACGATACTGAAGGCGGCGCTCTTGCCCCCCAGCAACCGGACCTCGACGTCATACACGAAGAATTCCTGGCCATTGGCCTCGCGGATGCGCGCAAACTCATTACCGCGCCCGTCGTAACGCGGTTTGTAGTTGATGTTTTCTTCCTGGGTCGCCCGCGAACGCCACACCAGATGGCCTTCGCGGTCGTAGATATAGCCGAGCAGGCGGCTGTCGGTAAGGTTGAAACGTTCGTCAGGCAACTGCGCCGGCATCAGCAGGCGGTTATTTTCCACCCGCGCCGCAGAAATCAGGGTGGTCACATCCGACGCCAGACGCTGCTCGATGGAATCCTGCAGGGCCAGGCTGAAGGCGCCTTGCATGGCCGGCAACAGGCCGAGCATAAACAGCACGGCCAGGGTGGCGGCCGCCAGCATCAGGCGCACACGTAGCGAGCGAATCAACGGCAGCGCTCATTGAACAGGTAACCCAAGCCGCGCACGGTATCGATCGGCTTGAACCCGGCGGGGCCTTCCAGCTTGCGGCGCAGGCGACCGACCAGCACTTCGATCACGTTCGGATCGCGCTCGTCATCATCAGGGTAGAGCTGCTCCATCAAGCGATCCTTGGCCACCACCTGTTGATGATGACGCATCAAGTACTCAAGGATCCGATATTCGTAGGCGGTCAACGCCAGCGGCTGTTCATCCAGGGAGGCCTGCTTGCGGTTGAGGTCCAGCAGCAACGGCCCGGCGATGATAGTGGACTGGGTAAAGCCGCTGGAGCGGCGCAGCAAGGCATTCATGCGCGCCTCCAGCTCTTCGAACTGGAAGGGTTTGACCACGTAGTCGTCGGCACCGGCCGCCAGGCCTTCGACCTTGTCCTGCCAGTTGCCGCGAGCGGTCAGGATCAGGATCGGGAAAGTCTTGGCCTGGGTACGCAATTGGCGGATCAGGTCCAGGCCACCCATGCCGGGCAGGCCAAGGTCGATGATCGCCAGGTCATGGTTGAACTGGCCGGTCTGGTACAGGGCTTCCTCGGCATTGGCCACAGCTTCGACCACATGCCCACTGTCGGTCAGGCGGGTAAACAGGTGATGACGCAGCAGCGCCTCATCTTCCACCACCAGCAATTTCATAAGGCTCTCCAAGGCAATTCAACTGTCCGACAGAGGGATATCATAGCGGCCCTGCACGTCTTGCGGGCGCAGTTTAATGCCATTGTACTGGCCCGTCAGGTGCGTGTAGCCGCTGCGATAGTCGGGTTGCGCAGCGGTAACGCCCAGGGCCTGCCCCCACGGCGCGGCCTGGGTGCCGACGTCTTCGAAGCTGACACGATGGATCAGGTTGCCGGATTTCCTGGTTTTTTCGCCGCCAAAGGCCGCAAAGGCGCCATCGCTGGCCTGCACGCCCGCGGTGGCACCGAGCATGGTTAACGCCAACATCAGCTTCTTGATCGCAGTCATGGTCATTACCTCATATGCGTTTGGCCTGTGAGGTCCAGACTACGCAGGCGCCCCTGAACTCCCCCTGAACAGGCTCTTAACCACACCTGAACCGCGCCGGACTATCCACTGGCGCGCCAACTCGGCAAAATACCGCGCATGACGCCACTACCCTCTTGCTGCACCCCGCTCGATGCCCGTTGGCCGCTACCTGTCGCCTTACCTGGCACGGTGTTTTTGAGCACCCGATTTGATCCGGCCTTATTGGACGCGGGCGATTTCCAACGCAGCGCTGTGCCGCCGCCGGCGAGCATTCAGCGCTCGGTTGCCAAGCGTCAGGCGGAGTTTCTCGCAGGGCGCCTGTGCGCCCGCGAAGCGCTGCAACGCCTGGATAACCTCAACTGCATTCCAGCCATCGGTGAAGACCGCGCGCCGGTCTGGCCAGGGCATATCAGTGGTTCCATCACCCACAGCACCGGGCACGCCGCAGCGATTGTCGGGCATAAGGCGCAATGGCGCGGGCTGGGCATGGACCTGGAGAATGTGCTGACTCTGGAGCGGGCGGAGCGCCTGGCCGGGGAAATTCTGACAGCCAACGAGCTGCAGCGTATGGCGACCATACCGCGTGAGCTGCATGGGTTGCTGGTGACGCTGACGTTTTCGATCAAGGAGAGTCTGTTCAAGGCGCTCTACCCCATCGTGCAAAAGCGCTTTTACTTTGAACATGCCGAGCTGTTGGAGTGGTCACAGGCGGGCCATGTGCGGCTGCGGTTGCTCACGGATCTTTCTGAAGAATGGGGTGATGGCAAAGAGTTGGAGGGGCAGTTTGGGGTGGAAGGGGAGCAGTTGTTGAGCCTGGTGGCCATCGGCGCTAGATAGACTTGGTCCCGATAGCGGTGTCAGGGTTTGTCTTGATCCCTTGGCCAACTCAGGCTGAAGCACGCCCCGCCCAGGTTGTTGCTCTTGCTGATCAACGCCCGCCCGCCGTGCCAATAGATGATCCGCCGCACAATCGACAGGCCCAGGCCATGGCCCCCCGAGGCGCGGGTACGGCTGTCGTCCAAGCGCAGGAACGGCGTGAAAATTCGCTCCCAGGCACTCTCCGGCACGCCGGGGCCATCGTCTTCCACATCAATACGGCAGCGCAGCTGGCCGACCTGATAACTGATCAGCACCTGGCCCTTGGCGTGGCGCATGGCGTTACTGACAAGGTTTTGCAGGGCGCGGTGCAGGTAACGCGGCTCAGCGTCGACCCAGGCGTCCTCCCAGTGGGCCGATGACAGGCAGACACCGCGAGTCACGGTGACCTGCGGGCGCAGTGGCGACAATTCGCCAATGACTTGGTCAAGCAGCGCATCGAGGTCCACTCGCTGGAAATTCAACTCCGGCGCGCCCTGCTCCAGGCGCGCATAGGTGAGCATTTCATCCACCAGGCCATCGAGGTCCTGGATATCGCCGTCCATGCCTTCCAGGTATTTACGCCGCGCCTCGGGAGTGGCGGCGTCACCAATCATCTCCAGGCCAAAACGCAGGCGCGCTACCGGCGTGCGCAGCTCATGGGACACCGCACGCACCAGTTCGCGCTGAATCGCCAGCAATTGCTGCAAGTGCTCGGCCATGCCATTGAACGCGGCAGCCAGGCGCCCTACCGAATCGGCGCCCCGGGCCGGCACGCGCACCTCCAGGTTGCCCTTGGCGATCCGCGTTGCTGCCGCCTCCAGGCCTTTGAGCCGGCGCTCCAGCTGGCGCACCAGCAGATAAACGATCAAGCCGATCAGGGTCAGGCCGATCAAGGTGATCAGAATCAGCCACTGCGCCGGATAGGGGTTCATTTGATAGAGCGGGCCGATTTCCAGCACCCACGGCGTACCGACCATGCCGGCAAATACGCGGATCGAATCGCCACCCTTGCCCAGGGCCATCACCGTATCGCCCTCCGCCACGCGACGGCGCTGGTCGTCGTCCATATCGGCCTGGTCGAGGGCCATCAAGTGCATCTCAAAACCAAAGCCCTTGGCCTGCTTGATGTCGGCCAGGCGTTGTGGCTGCTCAGCCACCGGAAAACGCACCAGTTCGTCGGCCAGCAGGTAGATAGTTGCACGGGCCAATTGCTCGCTGATCTGCTGCACTTCACCGGTGAGCACCAGCTGTTCCTGCTCGCTGACCAGTCGCAGTACCCGCGCCGCATGAGGGCCGGTCTGTTCCACCAGCACCTGGCCGCGTTGCAAGCGGTTGCGCTGGCCCAGGTCCAGTTGCGCCTCTGTAAACGTGCGCAGCTCCAGCGGAATGCCCAGCAAACGCTCCCATACCGCCAAGGCTCGCAGCCGTTCGATGGCGTTCATGGCTTGCAGGTTATCGCCCATCAAGGCAAAGGTGCCGTGGGCCAGGCTTTCGCGGTATTGGCCGCTGCGCACGTCGTTGAGCAGATGCAACGCCAGGGCGCCGAGCAACGCCACCAGGATCAGCGCCGCGCACATGCCGCCGTAGATGCGCAGGAAGATCGAATTCACAGCGGCATGTCGGCAGCGGCTTCGGGGACGAACAGGTAGCCTTTGCTGCGGATGGTCTTGATCAGGCGCGGGTGGATCGGGTCGTCGCCGATTTTCGGCCGAATGCGCGAGATGCGCACATCAATGGAGCGGTCCTGGCCGTCGTAGCCAATGCCGCGCAGGGCAATGAAGATTTCTTCCCGGGACAGGATGCGCCCGGCATTTGCAACCAATAGCCACAGCAGGTCGAATTCGGCGCTGGTCAGTTCGATCCCGCCATCGTGCAGCCAGGCTTCGCGCAGCGCGTTGTCCACCACCAGCGGGCCGAACTGCAGGCGGCGCTGGTTTTCCCCCGCCGCCGGTAACGCCGGCTCGCTGCGCCGCAATAGCGCCTGGATACGCGCCAGCAACAGGCGCGGGCGCACGGGCTTGCACACATAGTCGTCAGCGCCCATGTCCAGGCCCTGCACCTGGTCCATGTCGTCGGTACGCGCGGTAAGCATCAGGATCACGCCCTCATAGCGCTCGCGAACTTTGCGACAGATGCTCAGGCCATCTTCGCCGGGCAGCATCAGGTCGAGGATCACCAGGTCCGGCTGCTCGGCGATGATGCGCGCCGCAGCCTGGGCGCCATCGCTTTCCACCGACACGCGCAGGCCGTTGCTTTCCAGGTACTCACGGGTCAACTCGGCGAGTCGCTCGTCGTCCTCGATGATCAGTATCTGCCAGGCATCTTGCTCCACGCGCCACCTCATTATTATTAGAAATTCTTTGGCTCACGCGGCCTCCACCGCCCATACCCTGTTTGTCATGTTTTAAGGGCATAACAAAGCCCGATTGTAGCCATGCCCCAACCCTTAAATACAAGCCAGGAATTCCATTCGGTGATGGCGTTTTTTTGTGATAGGGTTCGCGCCCTCAAAATTCCAACCAACGGTTTGCACCTCGGAATATTCGGTGACAAACGGTGTGATCCAGTAGTAATGCGGCCTACACGGGTGTTCCACGATTCATACACATTTTACTCACAGCGTTATCCACAGGTAGTGCGTTGCTAACCCCCCAAAAACGCATTATCTTGTACCTCGGCGCTAAAAAAACCCTACATGTAGGGTTTTAAGCGAAAAAACCAAACACAAGTCAGACCAGAAACTCAAGCGCTTTCTTGCTCACGTTTGGTTGAACCAAAGCATTTTTTCAAAGCCCAAACCGCGCACGCGGATGGCAGCCGTTTTCAAGCCCGCTTGGCTGAAGACGGTACGGGTGTTGCAGGGCTTGAACCAGGCCACTGTCACCCAGCAGGAATACGGCGAAGGGCTCCCGGCCCCAAGCCAAAGACTTCGGCATGGAAGCGGCGCGATGAGCTCCCTTCCTCCTGTCCCGAAGTTGTTATGCCAGGCCCTGGCCTGCTGTAAGTGCTTCAGGACGGAACGGTGGGCACCTTGATGGTGCCCAAATAAATATAGAATGTGGAGACAACCCCCCATGCAAACCGACACAACTCGCGAGAACCCGCAAGGCTCCGTGCCGCAGGCCGCTGATTCGAATCTGGATCTGTCCGCCACCGCACCTGGCCAACTGCGCGTGATCAAGCGTAACGGCACTGTCGTTCCTTATACCGATGACAAAATCACCGTCGCCATCACCAAAGCGTTTCTTGCAGTTGAAGGCGGCACCGCTGCTGCCTCGTCGCGCATCCACGACACCGTTGCCCGCCTGACCGAACAGGTCACCGCGACCTTCAAGCGTCGCATGCCTTCGGGCGGCACCATCCACATCGAAGAAATCCAGGACCAGGTTGAACTGGCCCTGATGCGTGCCGGCGAGCAGAAAGTCGCACGCGACTACGTGATCTACCGTGATTCGCGCGCCAAGGAACGTGCCGTACGCTCCCCGGCCGAAGAAGCTGCCGTACAAGCGCACCCGTCGATCCGCATCACCCTGGCTGACGGCAGCTTTGCCCCGTTGGACCTGGGCCGCCTGAACACCATCATCACCGAGGCCTGCGAAGGTCTGGAAGAAGTCGACGGTGACCTGATCCAGCGCGAAACCCTGAAGAACCTGTACGACGGCGTGGCCCTGACCGACGTCAACACCGCGCTGGTGATGACCGCCCGTACCCTGGTTGAACGCGAGCCGAACTACTCGTTCGTGACCGCGCGCCTGTTGATGGACACCCTGCGTGCCGAAGGCCTGGGCTTCCTGAAAGTCGCCGACAGCGCCACTCACCACGAGATGGCTGACCTGTACGCCAAAGCCCTGCCGGCCTATATCGCCAAGGGTATCGAGTTCGAATTGCTGAACCCGATCCTGGCCACCTTCGACCTGGAAAAACTCGGCAAGGCGATCAACCACGAGCGCGATCAGCAGTTCACCTACCTGGGCCTGCAAACCCTGTACGACCGTTACTTCATCCACAAGGACGGTATCCGCTTCGAACTGCCGCAAGTGTTCTTCATGCGCGTGGCCATGGGCCTGGCGATTGAAGAGAAGAACAAAGAAGACCGTGCGATCGAGTTCTACAACCTGCTGTCGTCCTTCGACTACATGTCGTCGACCCCGACCCTGTTCAACGCCGGCACCCTGCGTCCTCAGCTGTCGAGCTGCTACCTGACCACCGTGCCGGATGACCTGTCGGGCATCTACCACGCGATCCACGACAACGCCATGCTGTCCAAATTCGCCGGCGGCCTGGGTAACGACTGGACCCCGGTGCGCGCACTGGGTTCTTACATCAAGGGCACCAACGGCAAGTCCCAGGGCGTTGTACCGTTCCTGAAAGTGGTGAACGACACCGCCGTCGCCGTTAACCAGGGTGGCAAGCGCAAAGGCGCTGTGTGTGCCTACCTGGAAACCTGGCACATGGACATTGAAGAGTTCATCGAGCTGCGCAAGAACACCGGTGATGACCGTCGTCGTACCCACGACATGAACACCGCCAACTGGATCCCTGACCTGTTCATGAAGCGCGTCTTCGATGACGGCAAGTGGACCCTGTTCTCGCCATCCGAAGTGCCGGACCTGCACGACCTGACCGGCAAGGCCTTCGAAGAGCGCTACGAGTACTACGAAGCCCTCACCGAGTACCCAGGCAAGGTCAAGCTGTTCAAGACCATCCAGGCCAAAGACCTGTGGCGCAAAATGCTGTCCATGCTGTTCGAAACCGGCCACCCTTGGTTGACCTTCAAGGACCCATGCAACCTGCGCAGCCCGCAGCAGCACGTGGGCGTGGTCCACAGCTCTAACCTGTGCACCGAGATCACCTTGAACACCAACAAGGACGAGATCGCCGTTTGCAACCTGGGCTCGATCAACCTGCCGAACCACATCGTCAACGGCAAGCTGGACACCGCCAAGCTGGAGCGCACCGTCAACACCGCAGTACGCATGCTCGATAACGTAATCGACATCAACTACTACTCGGTGCCACAGGCGCAGAACTCCAACTTCAAGCACCGTCCAGTGGGCCTGGGTATCATGGGCTTCCAGGACGCGCTGTACCTGCAGCACATTCCTTACGGTTCCGATGCTGCGGTCGAGTTCGCCGACAAATCCATGGAAGCGGTGAGCTACTATGCGATCCAGGCGTCCTGCGACCTGGCCGACGAGCGCGGCGCCTACGAGACGTTCCAGGGTTCGCTGTGGTCCAAAGGCATCCTGCCGCTGGACTCGCAACAGATCCTGATCGAAGCCCGTGGCCAGAAGTACATCGACGTTGATCTGAACGAAACCCTGGACTGGGCGCCGGTTCGTGCCCGCGTGCAAAAAGGTATTCGTAACTCCAACATCATGGCCATCGCACCGACCGCCACCATCGCCAACATCACTGGCGTGTCGCAGTCGATCGAACCGACCTACCAGAACCTGTATGTGAAATCGAACCTGTCGGGCGAATTCACCGTGATCAACCCATACCTGGTTCGCGACCTGAAAGCCCGCGGCCTGTGGGACTCGGTCATGATCAACGACCTGAAGTACTACGACGGTTCCGTGCAGCAGATCGAACGCATCCCGCAAGAACTCAAAGAGCTCTACGCGACCGCCTTCGAAGTGGATACCAAGTGGATCGTTGACGCCGCCAGCCGCCGTCAGAAGTGGATCGACCAGGCTCAGTCGCTGAACCTCTACATCGCCGGCGCTTCGGGCAAGAAGCTGGATGTGACCTACCGCATGGCCTGGTACCGTGGCCTGAAAACCACTTACTACCTCCGTGCCCTGGCCGCGACCAGCACCGAGAAGTCGACCATCAACACCGGTAAGTTGAACGCTGTTTCCAGCGGCAACCATGGTGATGATTCGGTTCTCGCAGCTCCTGCCGGTCCGGCACCTGTGCCAAAGGCCTGCGCGATTGACGAGCCGGATTGCGAAGCTTGCCAATAAGCTGAACCTGCCGAGGGTTTAACCACTTAAGGCAGAAAAGCCCCCGATACACCTAGGGTGTATCGGGGGCTTTTTCTTGGGCGGGCATAAAGCCCTTGTTGCGGTACTGCGGTTCGGTCAATAACTGGATTGGCAGCGTGAAGCAGATGCAAATGTGGGAGGGGGCTTGCTCCCGATAGGGTGGTGTCAGTCAATGGATACTTGGCTGATACACCGCTATCGGGGGCAAGCCCCCTCCCACATTTTGAAGCACTAACCTATCAGGTCATCTGGATGATGGTCTGCATGATGGTGCTTTGGGTGGAGATGGTCTTGGCGTTCGCCTGGTAGTTGCTCTGGGCCTTGATCAGGTCAACCAGCTCGTTGGTCAGGTTGACGTTGGAGTTCTCCAGGGAGGTGGCCTTGATCGACCCCAGAGTGCCAGATTCCGGTGCGTCGAAGCCCGGCTGACCCGACGCGAAGGTCTCTTTCCAGGTCGTACCGCCGGCGGGCTGCAGGCCCTGCTCATTGTTGAAGCTGGCCAGAGAAATCTGGCCGATGGCCTTGCTCTGCTGGTTACTGAAGGTGGCGAAGAGCACACCGCTGCCATCGATCTTCAAGCCGGTGATCTGGCCGGTGGCGTAACCATCTGTGACCGGCGGGTTACGGTAGCTGGCCGAGTTGTACTGGGTGACGGTGCCCATGTTGATGGCGATGCCGTCCTTGTTCGCCGTCGCATCGTTAGCCTTCCATACGCCATCGGTCACCGTGCCAGGTACCCAATCCTTGATGGTCAAGGTGTTACCGGCAACACCGCCGGTCACGATGCTCTTGAGGTTACCAGCACCATCGAAGCTCAACGTCGACGGCACAGGCGCCTTCACGTCAGCACCGGTACCGGTAGGCGCCGAACCATCAGGATTGCGGCCATCGATCAAGGTGTAGGCCTGCCACTGGTTGGCATCGGTTTTCACCAGGTACTGCACCATCGGGTGCGCGTTGCCCTGGGAGTCGTACAAGGTGGTGCTGTATTGCGTGGTGAAGGTTTCGGATTTGGTTGGATCAAACGGGTTCTTGGACTGATCGATCACCGGCGACGAGGAGTTCAGGTTGCTGGAAGAGTCCACCTTGGTAGACGCCTTCGGGGGCAGGTTGGCCAGGTTCAGCTGCAGGTCGACCAGGCCACCCTTGGTGATCTTGCCATTCTCGTCCGCGGCATAGCCTTGCAGGCGCGAGGTGCCGGTATTGTTGGTGATATAGCCGTCTTTGTCCGCGCGGAAGGCACCGCTACGGGTGTATTCCAGCGAGCCGTCGCTGCCCTTCTGCACGAAGAAGCCACCGCCCTGGATCGCCATGTCGAGGATGCCACCGCTACCATTGACATCGCCTTGGGTGAACTGCTGGGACACTGCCGCCAGGTTCACACCGTTGCCGATACTGTTCTGGCCGGTGCCCAACTTGGAAGCCGCGTAGATATCGGCGAATTCCGCACGGGATGACTTGAAGCCAGTGGTCGCGACGTTGGCGATGTTGTTGCCGGTCACGTCCAGTTGTTTGTTGGCCGCATAGAGGCCGCTAAGGCCGATATTAAAAGACATGTTTCTCTCCCTCTGCCGTATTTAGCCGGCTCTATGTACCGATAGTCTGAATTTGCGACAGCTTGACGCTGCCCATGCCGCCTGCAAGGTTGAGCAGCATTTCGCCGCCGGTCTTGCTCAAGGTCACGCTGGTGACCGTGGCCGGTAGCGAGGTGGCCAGGGCCACCGCGTCACCTTTGTCGTTCTTGGTGGAGGCATTGAAGGTGTAGGTGCCGGCTGGGGCGACCTCGCCCTTGTCATTCTTGCCGTCCCAAATAAAGCTCTGGCTGCCGGCACTCTGCGCGCCCATATCCACGGTGCGCACGACGTTGCCGTCCTTGTCGGTGATTTTGACGGAAACGTTACCCGCCGCCGATGGCACCTCTACCGAACCGTTCATGCTCTTGCTGGTATCAACCATGGCTTTGTCGGTCTGGATAATGATCGACCGCCCCACCAGCGATGAAGCCTGCAGCGCTTGCGAAGAGCTGAAGTTGCTGGAGATGTTATTCACCGAGTCGTTCAGGGTGTTGATGCCTTCCAGGCTGCTGAACTGGGCAAGTTGGGCCACGAACGCGCCGTTGTCCTGGGGCGACAGCGGGTTCTGGTTTTTCAGCTGGGTTACCAGCAACTGCAGGAATGCGTCCTTGCCCAGCGACTGGTTGCCAGTGGCCGCTTTGGAAACATTCGAGACATTGTTCGAAGCGTCCTTGACCTTGGAATTGAACAGGTCCTGGACTGCCGTGTTGTTTGACGTATCAACGATGGCCATTATTTGGCGCCCCTTATTACTGACCCAGGGTCAGGACCTTCTGCATCATGGCTTTGGCGGTGTTCATCATTTCCGCATTGGTCTGGAACGAACGACTGGCGGAGATCATGTCAGCCATTTCCTCGACCACGTTGACGTTGGGGTAGTAGACGTAACCCTTTTCGTTCGCGGCCGGATGGTTGGGCTCGTAACGGGCCTCCAGGTTGCTCTGGTCTTCGACCACACCCAGCACCTGCACGCCGGAGCCGGCTGCGTCCTGGTTCTGGAACAACGAATCGCTGCCACCGGCCTGGCCACCCTGGAACATGGTGGCAAACACCGGGTGACGGGCACGGTAAGTCTGGTCAATGCTCGAAGAGACGGTCTCGGCGTTGGCGATGTTACTGGCGACGGTGTTCAAACGCGTGGTCTGCGCGCTCATGCCACTGCCGGCAATATTGAAAACACTGGACAGGGACATGGCTTATTCTCCACGCAGGGCTGACATCAGCCCTTTGAATTTGCTGTTGAGCAGGGTAAAGCTGGCCTGGAAGTTCACCGAGTTCTCGGCGTAGTTCGATTGCTCCAACTGCGCGTCGACGGTGTTCTGGTCGATCGACGGCTGCATCGGCGTGCGATACAGCAACGACTCGTCACCCTTGCTCAGGCCTTGCGCTTCGATATGACGGCTGTTGGTCATGTTCAAGGCGAAGGTGCCGTTCTTGGTCTTGTCTTGCTGTGCGGCGAGCACGGCAGAGAAGTCCAGGTCCCGAGCCTTGTAGTTCGGGGTATCGGCGTTGGCAATGTTATTGGCCAGGACTTCGGCACGCTGGGCGCGAAAGCCCAGGGCTTGTTCATGGATACCGAGCGCTTTATCGAAGCTGATGCTCATGGCGGAAACCTTTAGGCTGACCTGCTGTTCGTTAGCAGGGTTATAGCAAGGTGCGTGCCAGTCTTGCGGAGGCCCGTATATCAAGGGTTTCGAGGGTAGGTGCCGGCGACTATGCCAGAAAAGCGGCAACGGGTTTCCGCGTGGCGCCAGTAAAGCGGCAATGGGGAGTTGCCGCTTTCTTCAACGTTGCCGCAGAAACAAATGTGGGAGGGGGCTTGCTCCCGATAGCGGTGTATCAGTGATAAAGACATCAACTGAACCACCGCTATCGGGAGCAAGCCCCCTCCCACACTTTAACTGCGTGCGACTTACTTGGCCTGGTAGATGATCCCCGGGCTGCACTGCACCATCTGGTAATGGTCCGGCAGGCCATTCAACGCTTCGGAAGCACCGAGGAACAGGTAACCGCCGCGCTTGAGCGTGCCGTGGATACGCAACAGGATGTCTTTCTTCACTTCGGCCGAGAAATAGATCAGCACGTTGCGGCAGAACACCATGTCGAACTTGCCCAGGCTGGCGTAGCTGTCGAGCAGGTTGAACGAGCGGAACTCCACGCGATTCTTGATCGGTGCCTTGATCGCCCAGCGCCCGGCGCCTTTGGGGTCGAAGTAACGCTGCAGGCGCTCCTGGGATAAACCGCGGCCCAGGGCCAGGCTGTCGTACTCACCGGTCTTGCAGTTGGTGAGCATGGTGCCGGACAAGTCGGTAGCAACAATTTGCGCGCCGGCTTTCAACTGGCCCATGTTGGTTCGCTCGAACTCGTCGATGGACATCGAGATCGAGTACGGCTCCTGCCCCGAGGAACAAGCCGCCGACCAGATACGCAGGCGCTGGCCAGGACTGGCCTTGATGGCTTCCGGCAACACTTTGTTCTTGAGCACTTCAAAGGGGTAGGTATCTCGAAACCACAGGGTTTCGTTGGTGGTCATGGCATCGACCACCATTTCCTTGAGCCCGCTGCGCGGCTGCCCCTGGATCCGCTGGACCAACTCACCCAGGGACTTGATGCCCTGCTGTTCCATCAGTTTGTTGAGACGGCTGGATACCAGGTACT
This sequence comes from Pseudomonas sp. P867, assembly GCF_019891455.1. Classification (NCBI taxonomy): domain Bacteria; kingdom Pseudomonadati; phylum Pseudomonadota; class Gammaproteobacteria; order Pseudomonadales; family Pseudomonadaceae; genus Pseudomonas; species Pseudomonas sp. P867. The sequence goes on from NZ_JAFLXB010000022.1 coordinate 47,264, forward strand.
GCTTGTTTTCACCGAGCAATATGCCACAGGCTTTTTCCAGGAAGACCCGGAACTGTTCGAAATCCAAATTACCCGTAGACAATGATACCGCCTCTTAAATCGTGTGATCGCCGGGGGAAATCCCCTAGCCGTGATCTGCTGCCTTGATCCGGTCGACTACCCGGGATGCGAGGTCATCAGGACGGAATTTGGCCAGAAAGTCATCAGCACCAACCTTCTTGACCATTGCCTGATTGAATACCCCCGACAACGAAGTATGCAGGATGATATGCAGTTTTTGCATGCGTGGATCGTTGCGTATCTCGGCCGTGAGCGTGTAGCCGTCCATTTCCGGCATCTCGATGTCGGAGATCATCATCAGGAATTCTTCTTCGGGCTTCTTGCCTTCGTCCACCAGCTTGCGCAGGTAATCCAAGGCCTGACGACCATCATTGAGGGCCACCACGTCTACACCAACGGTCTGCAGGCAGCGTGTGACCTGCTTGCGCGCCACTGAGGAGTCGTCCACGGTCAATACGCGCAGAGACACCGCCTTGTGTGCAGTCTCGGCATCCACCACACCCACAGAGATGGTTTCCGAGGTGGGCGCCACTTCGGCGAGGATTTTCTCCACGTCGATGATTTCGACCAACTGGTTATCGACCCGTGTCACCGCCGTCAGGTAGTGATCGCGCCCCGTGCCCTTGGGCGGCGGGTGGATCTCTTCCCAGTTCATATTGACGATACGCTCCACCGAGCGCACCAGGAAACCCTGGGTCTTGGTGTTGTACTCGGTGATGATTACAAAGGGGTTCTGGCGGTCTTGCAAACCCGCCGAGCCCGTGGCCATCGCCAGGTCAAGAATGGGAATAGTTGCACCACGGATGTTGGCTACGCCACACACCACTGGGCTGGACTTGGGCATGATCGTCAGCTTGGGGCATTGCAGCACTTCCCGCACTTTGAATACGTTGATGCCGTACAACTGCTTGCCATCCAGGCGAAAAAGCAACAACTCCAGGCGATTCTGCCCTACCAGCTGTGTGCGCTGGTTTACTGAATCCATTACACCTGCCATGCCCTGACTCCTAAATCCTGGGGGTACGACGCGCACCCAACACTAAACGGCACGAGCTTTGCTATTTATTAAACATGGATATTAAAACGACAGTTTCCCGACGCCCTAGCCACCGCAGGCTGTTCAGCACCGTGATGGCGCTGCTTGCCTTGAGCATTGGCGCTACCGCACGCGCCGACAATGTCACCCTGCCTGATCTCCTTATCGGCGTCACCCAGGGTTTTCTTGAATTCACTGTAGAAGATTATCTGGCGACCACGCAGACCCCGGGACGTTATGAAATTCAGGTCAGCCAGTTGGACCCGCGCTTGCGCATGCCGATGTGCGACAAGGAATTGACAGCCACGCTGGAAAGCCCTGCCCAGCCCATCGGACGCGTAACGGTAAAAGTTCGCTGTGAAGGCGCCTCGCCCTGGACGGTATTCGTGCCGGCTCAGGTCAAGCTGTTCCGCGATGTGGTAGTGGTCGCGCGACCGTTGAAACGCACCGGCATCATCGGCTACGAGGATGTGGCCCTGCGCGAGCGCGATATCAGCCTGATCAACCAGGGCTACCTGACCTCAGTGGACCAGGCTATCGGGCAGAGACTCACCCGACCAATGGTCACCGATCAAGTCATCACACTGGTTCATCTGGAACAGGCCGAAGTGATTCGCAAGGGTGACCAGGTGGTGATTTCTGCCAGCAGTGGCGGGCTGAACGTAAGGATGCCAGGGGAGGCACTGTCCAACGGCGGCATGAGCGAACAGATTCGCGTCAAGAACCTCAACTCCAATCGCGTGATCAAGGCGCGGGTCACGGCGCCAGGTCAGGTCGAAGTTGCTTTATAGATCACTGGAATCACAGCCCGGCTTTTCCTACACTGTGTATTGGATGTCGAGCGGTACAGGTTTATTGTCAATCGAGCCTAAAGTTTGCCCGGGTATGGCCGAAAACATGGCAAGCGTCCAAATACCCAGAGGTTTTTTTCACCATGGTCATTGATTTCAGTCGTTTGAATAGCACCCAGGCTTTGCCGGGCAATACGCGCACCAACGGTGCCAAGGACAGCGTAGAAGCCAAGTCCCAGCCCCTGCCCGCCAAGGCAGAGCAGGCCAGCGCCAGCCAGAGCGGGGAATCGGTACACCTGAGCAATGAGGCTCAACAGTTGCAGAAGGTCACTGACTCGCTGCGTGATCAGCCGGTTGTCAATAAAGCTCGCGTGGCTGAGTTGAAACAGGCCATCGCCGACGGCAGCTATAAAGTCGACAGCAGCCGTGTAGCCAGTAAGCTGCTTAACTTCGAAGCCGAGCGCTAGGCAAAAGCCTGCGCAGGGCTTTTGGACGCTTAAAACCCAAGGCCAGCCATGCACCACGACGAACATCTGCTTCAACTGATCATTGATGATCTGGCGCCCACGCACCAGTTGCTTGAGCTGCTCAAGGAAGAATCCCTGGCCCTGTACGGCCGGGACATGCCCTTGCTCGAAGAAATCCTGGCGCGCAAGCAGTCGCTGATTGTGTTGCTCGAACAACACGGCAAGAAGCGCAGCCAGATACTCATCAGCCTGGGCCTGCCTGCCGATCACGAAGGCCTGGCACAACTGGCCAGCCATTCCTCGGTCGGTGATCAATTACTGGCGCAAAGCAAAGAACTCAATCAATTGCTTGCCCAGTGCCAGGAAGCCAACCTGCTCAACGGCCAATCAATCCAGCTTCAGCAAGCCACGACCGCCAATCAGTTGCGCATACTGCACGGTGGTGAGCCTCCGGCCCTGTACAACGCCCAAGGCTCCACCTCTCGCCTGGTCAAGCCAAGTACCCGCAGCCAAGCCTGACACCGGTTTACAGCGCGACCTATCCAAGGAGCGCTACATACTGGCAAAATGCCGGTTCTTGCGTGTAGTCGTACTTTGTCTGGAGATGGAAGAACCGTGTTCAACGCCCCTAATGCGGAAGATGCACCGCAGCCACCGAAGGTGCTCACTACGCCTCTGGAAGTCGCCAGCACATTACGGATGCTGCAAGAAAGCCATGATCCGCTGATCATCACTTTCCACGAACGCAGCCAGCGCTTTCAAAGCTATTTGGTGGATATTGATCGGGACAGCAAAACGCTGGCCCTGGATGAAATGATCCCCCGAGACGGTGAGCGCTACCTCGAGAACGGCGAACCCTTTCGTATCGAAGGCTTCCATGAAGGTGTACGGGTTGCCTGGGAAAGCAATGGCACGCTGAACATCAGCGAAAAAGACGGCCACCGTATCTATAGCGGCAGCATGCCTGATGAAGTGGTTTACCATCAGCGGCGCAATGCATTTCGCGCCGCGCTGAAACTTGCGCAATTGGTGAATATCGAACTGGGCGGCGAGAAGCTCAAGGCACCGATCAGCGGCAAACTTCTGGACATTTCCGCCACCGGCTGCAAATTGCGCTTTGAGGGCGATATCTCCGAGCGCCTGCAGTTGGGCCAGGTCTATGACCGCTTTATCGCCGCCCTGCCCTTTGGCAGCATGACCACCTCCGTCGAACTGCGCTACCTGCACTTCGAAGACAAGATCAACACGACCTTTGCTGGCGTGCGCTTTCACAACATGAGTGGTTTGGTGCAGCGCCAGGTGGAGCGTTTTGTCTACCAGCTGCAGCGTGAGGCTCGGCGCTTCGACAAGGACGATGATCTTTAAGGTTTGGACGCTGAAATAAAAAACGGGCAGTTCCTGATAGGAACTGCCCGTTTTCATTCAGGGGCGTGCCCTGCTCAAGTCATGGGGATGTTCATCCGGGTCCACCGGCTCCTGCGGCTCTTCATTGGCTGGCTCATCAGTTACCGGGGCTGGCTCGGGTTCCGGGTCAGGGACAGTGACCTGCATCTGCTCCTGCACCACTTGCTCATCCACCCGTGGGTCGAGCGCTGCTACCAGCGGTGAACTGGACATGCTGTCAGGCATCGCCACGTGATGCAGCGGGGCGTCGTCGACCTGGTGCAGGTTGGTCACTGCTTTGGGGCGGATGCGCCATACCAGGATCAACGCACACAAACTGAAAAACGCGTAGAGCATCTGGCTGCCGAACAACTTCATCACTACGCCCGCCAGCAGTGGGCCGATACTGGCGCCTATGCCGTAGGTCACCAACAACATGGCCGTCAGCGAAACCCGACGATCACCTTCTACATGATCGTTGGAAAAAGCCACTGCCAATGGGTAAAGGCAGAATTGCACCAGCGAACAGAAGAAGCCTGCCACAAACAGCACTTCCAGCGGTACTTGAGTCATGATCGCCAGCGGCAACGCTGTTACGGCCAGGCACAACGCAAAGCAGCGAATCAACAGCGCGCGGTCATAGCGGTCCGATAGCCATCCCAGCGGCCACTGAACGACCAAGCCGGCAAAAATGCAGCTCCCCATGAACAAGCCGACTTGCTCAGTCGTCAGCCCCTGCTGAGACGCGTAGAGCGGCGCCAAACCGTAGAACGACCCAACGATCAAGCCCGCGCCCAGCACCGTACTAAGAGACTGTGGCACACGCTTTATAAAAAAACGGGGCTCCATCGGGGCCGGGTGCAGGGGCGCGGGGTGAATGCGTCGGGTCATGGCCACAGGCACCAGGCACAACGCAAAACACAGCGCGACCAACATCAGCAGTTCAAGCCCAAGGTGAGGATGCATAACCAGGATCAACTGCCCCAGTACCAACCCGAGGTAGGACGCGATCATGTAGCCGCTGAACACTACGCCACGCTGCTTGGCATCCGCCTGTTCATTGAGCCAGCTTTCGATAACCATGTACTGGCACATCATCCCCAGGCCGACGATTATCCGCAGCACGATCCAGGCAGGTAGCCAATCAATCAAGCCATGACCCAGCACTGCCGCGCCGACGATTCCGGCGCAAGTCGCGTAGGCACGAATATGTCCAACGCGGGCAATCAGGCGATGCCCGATCTTGCCGCCCAGTACCAAGCCAAAATAGTTGGCGGCCATCAGCGCACCGACCCACAAACTGTCGACATTGTCTGCCGCCAGGCGCAAGGCCAGGTAAGTACTGAGCAGGCCGGAGCCAATCAGCATCATCAAAGAGGCGAAATAAAGGGCTCGAAAAGATTTCCAGATCTGGCGCATCGGCGTTCCGAGCGGCTCCTTGCGGTAAGGGATTGGGCTATCGGCATGATAGTCCGGGTGGTCGGGTCCGGACAGGCGGTGCGGCCTGTTTCCGGGGATTATTTTGCATAAGAGCTCAGACGTTGCACCTGTGTCTGTAGGTACACAACGATAGAGATAAATACATGACGCCCCTGCTGTGAACCCTGAAGCGCTGCAAGGTTCGACTGATCTTTGAGGCTTTGCAAAAAGCTGTGGGTATTGAATAGCTCGGTACTTTTCGACCGCCCAAAACAAAACCCCTGTTTGCGTTAGCAAACAGGGGTTTCGGAATTTAATCTTGACGATGACCTACTCTCACATGGGGAAACCCCACACTACCATCGGCGATGCATCGTTTCACTGCTGAGTTCGGGATGGGATCAGGTGGTTCCAATGCT
>NZ_JAFLXB010000023.1:0-50773 GCF_019891455.1 Pseudomonas sp. P867
TCTACAACGCAAAACGCCGCCATGGTTTCAACAATCAGCTGTCACCGGTAGAGTTTGAAAAACGTTACGCAATGAGTTTGCAAGGTGTCTAAAGAATCCGGGGCGATTCAAACAGTTGTTCAGCAAAGTCGGTACAGCTGGCGAGCTCCAGTTCATCGTCTAGTTCCTCTTCTGGCAGCGCCGCCAATTGGTAAAAGGTTCTTCGTGCTTCAGCGGAATCGCCCAGTAATCGCGGGTTTGGGTTGAACCATCGCAATAGCCAGTTGTGAATGTACGAGGCGTTCATTCGGCGAGATTTCACGCCAGCATTTCCCATTCCGGCAACCAGACGATCGCAAGTACTGTTGAGTGCCTGCTCGCTGGAGTGCCCGCGGCGAGAACCCGAGAGAGTAGGAAAAGAGCATCGGTGGCATCCATGCGCAGAAGAGTGTTCTGAGTGTCTCGCATGGCGGTGATGCTTCCAGTATGAAAACAGAATTTAGGGCTTAGGGTTTTTCGGTTTCGCCTTTACTTTGCTATTGATTTCCGCTTCATTTCAGAAGGCAACGATGATCGTAAAGTGCCAATTTGTGTGAAGGTTTTAGCTGGTGGCGTTGAGCATGGTATACGGGATGAAAATGCAGTGTTTTGCGGCCGGAGGGGGGAGTTGCCTTTGCCTGCAATATGCTCATAAGACTTTAATTCGCCGATAGGCGAATGAGGATTATTGATGGGGGGCGCAATTAGGCTAATGAAATTGTTGATAGCTGTGATTGGGATGTAGATAGGAGGGTTATATTTATAAGGTAAATGAATGTTAATCACCTTATATCCAGCCAGGGTAGTGGCATATATGAAGTTTTTCCGCAGTTAACTGATTAGCGCACCAACACTCCTTTAGAGCTCCTTGATTAAGTCAGTGTGCCAAACCATCAGTCTGTTCGCATCGCGAAGTGAATCTGCCAGTGCTTTATGTACCTCGAAATGAGGTTGCCCAATAGTCAACCCATCGGCCCAGAAATCAATCTGCTGACATAAAGCTTTCAGTGTTAGTTCCTGGCCGGTCTTTCGGTGGCGGGTCAAAATTGAGTTGTACAATTTTCTATATTCCCCTTTGAACTCACGGGTCCAGCGCTGCTCCAGATTGAAAAGTGTATTGAGGTTCTCTACACGTTTCGTGTCACTGGGACGGGTGCTCGTTAGTACTACACCGAATTTCGTTGGCTCGTAGGTTATATTGAGTGTCCCATCCGGATGTCTGAGGTGGGGATGAAACCAATCTTCGAACGAGCCATCGGTATGCACCGACTTCGCTCCCTTGTTTGGTGACTGATTGCACTCGCTGCAGATTGGCACCAAGTTGTTGGCACATACCGAAAGTAATGGATAGGCTGCTTTGGCAATCCAATGGTCGACAGATACATTGCGCAGTTCGCCGTTGCAGATTACACAAATTTCTCTGGCATATTCATGTCTATCTTTCTGGTGGAGTGCAATGAAACTATCTCGAAAGGCATGATAGTTCAGAGCTTCTTTCTTGTTCGTGGCTGCAGTACCGTTCGGTTGATACGCTAGGCCCTCCTTGAGGCCTTTTATATAAAACGCCTCCATTAGGTCTTTAAGGTTTTTCCAGTGGATATCTCCATCTGTGTATTGGGCAAACGGTAGAGTGATGGGAATTTTTTTTCCTGTCGGTATCAAGTCAAAATACGCCTCTACATTTGTTGACGCTATGATCCATTTTTTAAGGTGTCTTTTTTTATCCGTGGGTAAGTCGGCTAAGTGCTGTGCTCGCTCTAGGTGCGTTTTACCTTCCTTTGTAGAGTTAAGGAAGTTCCACAGCCACAATGACTCATAAGGTGTTTGCATTAATCGGTCAATTTTAGCCTTGTTCAGCGTAGCTCCTGAGGACTTGGGTTTGCATAGCCAAAGGGAGAACCCCTGAATCATCTTTTGGGTTGCATTCAGCGCTGCGGCGCAATCGGTTTTTCTGATTGGCCTAAGCATTATCATCACCTTTCTGTAGAGTCCTACTATTTAGGAAGCTCAATAGATCCGTCCGTAATTCAGTGGAGCCAAGTTTCATGATTGTCTGATTTAGCGCGCGTTCTTCATCATCTTGCTCGTGCCTCTTGATCAAAGTCTGAAGTTCACTACGGTAGTAGCCAGTTCCTAATCGCGATATTAGATTTTTAATATCTGCAATCTGTTTGGTCGTGAGAGTCTCTTGCTCACGGATATGATCTGTAATTGTTTCGATTCGGTGTTGGGCCCGCATACCAATGCTGTCGTCCGTAAGGAATAAATCCATCATTAATGCGCTTGGGTCGGTTCCGAATGTGCGCTTTTTGACTTTCTGTGCGATTGAAGAACCATCGATTTTCTTGACGATATGGATGATTTCCTCGTCGAATACATCAGATAGAACAATGGCCGAGTGGCTTGCGATCAAAACATGGCTTGCATCTTTGCCCATTGCTCCTTCGATGAAGTGGACGATTTCTCTTTTCCAAGCGTCATTGAAGTGTGTCTCCGGCTCATCAAGAAGTAGAAGCGCATCTTGCTGCTCCGCTAATAATTGAAAAAGCGCCCATCGGCGTAAAACCATTTGCTCGCCATCTGAAAGGTCTGAGTAACTCATAATTCCGATGTCTAGTTCACCGTCGACTATCGGTTTTTCACTGCGGCGGATAGATAGTTCTATACCTTCAATCAATCCCATTGCCAGCCATCTCGACAACTCGTTGAAACGGCTGTATGCGCTTTGGCTTTGCTCACCAAGTAGCAGCGTGAGTGCTTCGTCCTGTGAGTTTGCATGTCTAAGACGTTGATCGTAGAAGTCCGCGCTCGCTGGAACAGGAGCTCCTATGTCAAAGTGCAGCGCGCGTAGACGATCATTTGGATCGGGCAGCGCGATTACCTCACCTGCGGCCAGTAATGCATCGTGTATTTTTTGTAGCATTGCACGGGGGGCGGCTAGTGCCCGACTAAGATCTAGGCGCAAACGTACACTCACTAGGGAGTGCACCCCGGCTTTCTGATAGAGGCCTGCGAGCAATGATGGAGATTCCCCATATTCTTGCTCACCCCGTAACCCTTGTAATACGACAGAGAGCAGGGCAGCGTCGGGTAGGTTTCCACTTAACAAGATAGGTCGATTGAGGAGGTCACTAGCGTCGACATAGGTATGTGGCATGGCAGGCAGGGTTTCTGACTCATTTTCGAAGTTGTCTAGACTTTCCTCATCTTGCTGAGTCCAGCCAGGAGGGCGCTCTAGGTCAAATGGAAAGTCTTCCCCTTCCTGAAAGCGGAAACCTTCGTCGTCAAGTTCAAGTGGGGGTCTCCATACCTCACTCCAAGCGTCCCAAGAACCAGAGGTATAAGCTAAGACTTTAGGCAAAAGGTCAGTTACAGCTTGTGGATAATCACCAGGGGCAATTCGGGCCGTGAAACTTTCATTTTCGCCACTAGTTAATGCATCAATAGCAGTATCGAAGGTCTGCTCGTCTGCGAACTTGTCAAATATAGTGTCTTCTGCTTGCCAAACGCTGGCTTCAGAGCTCGCTCCTGGACTGTTAAATATCACGGTCCGTTGGTTGTTGGCTGCTCCCAGTTCATATATCAAAGCGAAAGAAAAGCCCGGTAGACGTCCATCGGCAAGCGAAACAAAAATTGCTGCTAAGGCCCGCAGCAGATGGCTCTTACCGCTGCCATTCAAGCCCACCACGAAATGAATTGCGCAAGGATCCGGAGGGTCGATGGAGAAAGCGGTCCATGCGGTATCACTAGCGAAACAGACCTTAATATCGCTAAGTGGGGCGTATAGTCTTAAATTCAAGTAGCGAAGGCGCAATTTACATTCCTTTGTCTGAGGCTTCGATGGCATCGCGAAACAGTTGAGCATCTCGGTGTGTACTATCTTCGCCAGCGCGTCCGAACTCATCGACACGACATCGGCGGAATGCTGCTATGAAGGTGCGTTGTGCTGTAGGAATGCTGGTATGCCGTATCAGCCCCAACGCCGATAGTTGTCGCAATGTTCGTCGAAGGGCAACAGGGGTAATTTCCTGGTCCGCCTGCAGGCCCAAGCAGAACGTAGCAACCGTATCGGGATCGTCTATCAAAAGAGGATGACGTCGGTCGCACAATAATGCCCACACTCGAAGTTGAACTGTGGAGAGCTGGTCTAACACTTTGTGTCGCGCGGTGCGTGACGCAGGATTATATAGCTCTTCAGGGGCAGGTGTAGCAGAGGGTATCAATTCACGTACTGAGGCTGTTAGTGTCGATACTTGATTGTAAGCCTCGCGCCATGACCGAGACAGTTGACCAGTGAAGCCTTCTCTATACATTGCCTGCGCAAGTAGTTTGGCCTTTTCAACCGCATCTTGCATTAGTGTTGTCGGGACTTTGCTCAGCAAATCGAGAATCTCGCGCTGCTCGCCAATTGGAGGAAGAGGCAGTTCAATGCGATCAAATAGGGCTCGAGACAAGCGGCCTTGGTTTCCACGAATGCTTCGCGTCTGATCGCGCAGCCAGGGGAGGCGCATGAAGGCTGCGAGATAATCCGGAAGAATTACGTCAGAAGGACGTAATATTTGAAAAGCGCTCGAAGCGAAATGTAGCACTCCCTTCTGTGGAGGGACGACGCCTGCGGGACTGCTAGAAAGAGAATTAGCGATTGTACCGAAAAGCACGTCATATCCACGTACTTCGCTACAAGACTGTGAAAGAACATCTGTGGTGGTCTTTTCAGGAGTCACAACGTGGGTCAGCGGGTGCACACAGGAAGCCGCATAATAATGAACATTAGGATTCTGGTTGACTTCCCTCGGTCTAGCCCTGGTGGGGTTAAGAGAACAGACTTCGGATAATTTTTGTTTTGGCCATGTAGCCGCTTGTCTGCCAGCTAGCATAAGCGCCTGTGCCAGTAGCTCTATTAGTTCGCGTGCTCGAGTTAATGCCGTATCATAGGGAATCAGTGACCCTTTCTTGAATAATTCCACCAAAACCCTCTGTTCATTAAGAGGGGGTAGTGGAAGTTTCATGTCGCGAAAGAATTGTATGGGAATTGTTAGTTGGTGGGTCGTGCCGCGGTTGTTTGCCTTTGCTGCAGTTTGAAACCAAGGTTGTTGTACGAAGTGTAGTAGGTACTCAGGCATTAGGTCTTCGCCATGCCGGAGATTGATAAAGTATTCTGCGATTCCTAATGCTGTGGGCATATTCGCAACAAGCGCGCAAGTCAGTGTTCCAGATCCGCGAGTCGCTATTAGAATATCATTATTGCGAAACCACACGCCGTTAGTAAAAGATTTTCCAAATGGCTGCGTTTGGTAGTCAATGCCGTTGCTTGTATTTGGCTGGATATGACGATGCCGTACAAAGCTAATCTCGGTTTCTGGTGGAGGATAGTCTGCCCGACTTAGTTTGGGATTGAGTTCGCAAACTTCCAGTAGATTGACCTCTCTCCATGAGGATGGAAGGCTCATATCTTGTAGCCTAAGTTTTGGCGAAGTTCGCTAAGGCTAGAAAGAATATTCTGTTCGATGTATTCTAGTTCGTCTATAAGTTCAATTACTGATTTATCATCCACTGAGAGTGGTTGTTCCATAGGTTTGTATCGACTCAGTTCTAGACTCCAATTTTGCGCTTCGATGCAATCCTTCTGAAGCAGCGTGCTATCGAGAGTGTCCGATAGGTAAAGCTTAGGAGTCATCTGTTGTTCATATTCGGCTCGCACGCGCCCCGTTTCGTCATGTGAACTAAGAAATTGACCGTCTTTACTAAGAAATTCAGGGTTTTCCAGCCAGGAGCGTACAGGGATTTCCCATTGTTTGATTCTTTTCGCGTCGCGTCTGGCTGTATTAGTCGTCTGAGGGAACAAAGATTCAGATGGAGTATTGTCTTGAGATTGGAAATAGATATTTTTGTTGGTTTGCCAAACTTTAGGGTCTAACTTTCGATGTTTAAAGTGGGTCGTTGCGTCTTGAAGATCATTTTCAATCTTGGCTGTACCGTCTTTGCGATGCCTATTAGAAGTTCCATCATCGCTTACTTCGTAAAACCACACGGCACGAGTTTTAGGGGCTTCATTTGAACGTGTCGGTGGGATATGCCCATCCATAAATTTTCTGACTACCAATACAGCAGCTCTATTATTAATATATGGAGCGAAAACCTTGCCCGGTAGGAGAATTACCGCCTCGACTTTATGGTGGCACAGTAATTCGCGGCGGACATTGACTTGGGCTTCGGCTTCGCCGGACAAGAAACTTTGTGGTACTATCAACGCCGCACGGCCTCCCGGCTTAAGTAAGTTCAATGCGCGTATAATAAAAAGTAATTCTATCCGATTGGTACTTTTGGTCTTTGTAGATGAGGACGTTGAGCTTTGGGCTGGTAGTCGGCCGCCAAATGGTATGTCGGCTAAGACGAAGTCATACTGTTTGTTAAGTAAAGCCCCTGATGGCTCTTCTGATGACTGTTCTAAGAGACTGTCACCCTGTAAACATCTAGGGGAATTGACCCCCTGCAACATAAGGTTGACCCAGCTTATACGGGTTTGGATATGGTCTAGGTCGATCCCAACTAATAAGTCTGAACTGTCAGCAGGATCTGGATCGCTCTCGCGTAAGTAATGAAGCGCACTAACTAGCAAAGTGCCTGTGCCCACAGCAGGGTCAATAATAGTTTGATGCGGAGCAGGGGCTAGAAGAGATACCATAAATCGTGCAATGTGCGGCGGAGTACAAACCTGCCCGATTTTGTTATTCTGCGAAGCTTCCAAGAATAAATGTTCAAACAACTCGCTTAGCGTGTGGCGGCTATTTTTATCAGAAGCGGAATCGCTAAATAGCGTATCAATGCTATTGATTAATCGGCGGAGAGCTTCTGTTTTGGTCGGATCAAGTTGAAAGTAGGCATCATTCATCAAACCGTTAAGCTCAAACGGCCTTGAGTGTTCCTTTAGATTTGACAGGGAGTTCTCAAGGGCCCGGAGCTGTGGAAACGTGACCATAGTAAGGTGGTTTCCAGTGTCCTTTTGCGCAAGTAAGTCCTCCCACCACGATAGCTGCCCTGAAGGATGCCTTGCGTCGTACAGCGAAGTCCTCTGAGCAATTTGGGGCATGCCAGCCTTCAACCGTTTGATATCAATCACATGCAAGTGTTTGAGAAATATTAAGCACGCAATTTGCTCAAGCGCTACAAAGGGTGAGGGAGCTAGCCCTGAGGATGAAACAATATCCCAGAGGTTAGCGACTTCTTTTTTGACTTCAGGAGAAAGCATCGTAGTCCTTTGCGATATTAGGGCTTGGCATCTCGGTATTGATGCCTAGCAATTCATGGAATTTTGCATCAAAAAATAGGTTTTGTGACGTTTTTGAAAGCAAAAAAAAGCGAGAAAAGCCGAAAGTATGAGGAATAAGGAGGGGAGGAGTGAGCTGTCCCGGAAACTCTGGACATCTTGCAAGCTCATAGGCGCCAGCACTTTCTATACGCAAGACGTTGGCGTGCGCGATACGCTCAGGGAGTAGCGCGGGACAAAAAAACTGAGGAGATCTCCATGCGTTGCTGTTAGAGGTACTTTTTAAAGCTTCCTGCGGAGATGCTCACGATAAACCCGAGCGCCGCAGCACTGGGGAGCAATATTAAGATCGGGTTTACGGTCATCGGAAGGGCGGGATAGATGATCCAGGTCGCAACCATCAGTGGCATGATTAGCATCTTGGCCCGATGGTAAATGAATCCTGACTCTCGCCCGGCACCGAACCGTCGGAGGTCACGTCGTACGAGGCCGTCCACCAAGCCTGTGAACGCTGCCATCAGGAACAGGGGGATGGTCAGCGTCAGAATCAAGAGCCTCGCTAGATAGGTAAGTGCCGCATAAATCGCTGCCAGGCCGTAGCTCTCGATTTGAACGTAGGCTAATCCTAGGTAGTACTGAAGATCTCCACCCTTTGAGCTGTGCATCCTTGCTTGAACGGATGAAATCTTGATCCATTCAATCAACCCCGTTTTCTCGAAACACCATTCGTATACGAAAGCGTGGTTTATGTGAGTCTGGTGACAGACGCCTACTCGCGCAAGATCGTAGGCCATCATGTGCATGAGAGCTTGCATACCGAGTCGGTGATCAAGGCGATGGAAAAGGCAGTTGGCGAACGCCGAAGCACGCTGCCACTGATCCATCACTCAGACCGCGGAGCCCAATACTGTTTGGCCCGATAACCCAACCGCATAGCGCGCTTCCCATGACGCCATCGCTAATCCTTCGGCTCAGATAGATTTGCTTTTTGATTTGGTAGGTTTTGGGCTGGCAAGTATTCGATCTAATTCTCCAGCGAGCGCTATCAACTGCTGTTCCAAGGCTTTGACCTCCGAGACGCTGATTCCATTGTTGATGACCTGCAGGGTTTTGGCTTGTTTCTTCGAGGCAGGCGCGAGGTTATGTGCATCCTGGGAAACCAACGCCTGTCGCAGCAGGTTGTTGATCACAGTTTGATAGCCGGTGCCGGCATTTTCCGCACGTTCACGGGCAGCTGAGATCACTGCATCGTCCAGCATGATCGTAATGCGGGTTTTGCCTTTATTCTGCGCGATAGCGCCGCGCTTGGCGTTGCTGAAGTCGTATTCGTCTTTCATGGTTCAAACCTCCAGGTACTGGCGCCGTTCATTTCTGGATGCAAGCCGGGCACTGATGATGCGTACGAAATTGGGATCGCGATAGGTGTAGGCCACCACCAATACGCGTCCCTTTGCATCTGTGCCCATGATCACCCAGCGTTCTTCTCCGTGATCGTGGTCTTGCATGGTTAGGGCTGCCTCGTCGTAAAACACCGGTTCTGCATCAGCAAGGCTTACACCTCTGTGCTTGCGCTGGTTGGAGATGCTTTTTGCGTTATCGAATTGAACCATGAATGTTTTCATTATGCATATTTTATATGTATTGAAATCGATTGAATGGATCGACAATCAAGGAAGAGATCAGCCCGGACGGCTTTGTTGTGGATACGCTATTTCCCACTCGATCAGTTGGAGTGTGATCTTGCAGAGATTGCCCAGGAATGTACGTGCGCCACGGGAGACCCGTTGCGTAGCCGGATTCCGTTTCCATTGCCGGAAGGTAGGATTAGGTCGTGGAGCCAGATAGAGAAAAGCCTGCAGGGATGCAGGCTTTTTTGTCTGGATTTGGACGCCATCTCTAATCCTCTGATTTCAGAGGTAAGCCAATGAACGTCGCAGCAGTCGTTTCAGTCAGCGTCGAGCCGGACAAACCGTGGTTGGCGCATAGCGTGTACAGCTTCTGTTTATTTATAGAGGAAAGAGGTTATCTACCATATAGTCGATGAACACTCTTGATTTAGGCGGCAAGAGACGGCTCGAAGGCCATAACACCCGAAAGGTAGTAACGTCCTCATTGAAGTTCTCCAATACCGATACCAGCGTTCCGTCGGCCAACTGACGTTTGATCGCAATATCAGGCACGCACGCTATCCCAAGGCCATGTTCAACAAACGTGACCAACGGTTCCAAGGTGTTGGTTATCATGCTAATGGGCAGCTCGAGGTTGGCCGGGAAGCTGGGACCTAACGGCCAGTTGGCCAACTTCCCGGTACTGCGGTAGCGATATAACATGCACGCGTGCTGCCTCAAGTCTTCCGGCTTATGGGGCACGCCTGCGCGCTTGAAGTATGCGCTGGATCCGACAATGACACGTCGGTAGGTGCCGACTTCACGTGCCATCAACCGGCAATCTGTCGGATCGCCCGTGCGGATAACCGCATCGAAACCTTCCTCGATCACATCTACCAATCGATCCGTGCAGTCAATATCCAGTTCGATGTCTGGATAACGCTGTTTAAATTTTGCGAACGCCGGCATGAACAGCATGCCCACGGACGGCACACTGACTCTTAACTTTCCATAGGGGGTGGCTTGCGATCGAGATAATTCATTTTCTGCCGCTTCGACCTCGTGGAGGATTCGCCGGCAGCGCTCCAGGAACTGCGCCCCTTCAGGCGTCAGACTGACCGTACGGGTTGACCGATGAAATAGCCGTACACGCAGTCGTTCTTCCAGACGGCCGATTGCCTTGCTCACTGCCGATGCCGATATGCCGAGCTGTTTCCCGGCAGCGGTAAAACTTCGCGTTTCACCGACCCGCACAAACACATCCAGAACACCCAAACTCTCCATAAACCCTGCCTATTATTGACTTACCTGTCATAGATGTTCGGAACCTTACCCTGTTTTTCACTTCCATGAGGTAGGCCACACTCATATTTGCCCAATAGGATGCAGGTGGCCGGCAAAAGGGGCAGCACGGCGTCTTCAACCGTTAGAAGGACATCCCGATGGATTATGTAGATTTAGACGGGGCTGCGGCGCGCGCGCAGGTTTGCGGTTGTACTCGCGTCCGCAGCGACTGTCGGGAAATGGGTGTGGTTTGGGTGAATAAAGGAGTGATATCTGATGACGTCTAACAATACGGCTGGTTTTTCCAGCCCTGACACTCTGAGCCCAGGGCTACCCCTGGCCGGCCTTTTGGCGTTGGCGATGGCAGCCTTTATCACGCTTCTGACGGAGATTATGCCTGCCGGGTTGCTCTCCTCAATTTCGCAAGGGCTGAGCGTATCGGAAAGCCTGGCGGGGCAGTTCATCACCGTGTATGCGGTGGGCGCGTTGATCGCCGCTATCCCATTGACGCTTTTGACACAGGGCATGCGTCGTCGCCCGCTGCTGTTGACTGCAATCGCTGGCTTTGCCGTGGTGAATTTGGTCACTGCGCTGTCTGACGATTACATGGTTTCTCTGGTGGCGCGTTTCTTTGCGGGTGTATTTGGCGGCGTTGTATGGTCGCTGCTGGCAGGCTATGCGGTGCGCATGACGCCCAGTCACTTGAGTGGACGGGCAATCGCCATTTCCGGTGCTGGGGCTACGATCGCGCTCGTGTTGGGGGTTCCACTGGGAGCCCTGCTGGGGCGAGCAATTGGCTGGCAAGGCGCCTTTGGCCTGATGACCGTATTGGCGTTATTGCTCATCGTATGGGTGATGGCCACCGTGCCGGATTTTCCTGGGCAGACCAAGGAGCAACGTCAGTCCCTTGTTAATGTGTTCCTGAAGTCGGGTATTCGATCAGTGCTCTTCGTTGTTTTCACGTTCGTTGTCGCTCACAACGTTCTCTACATCTACATCGAGCCATTTCTGGACACGTCGGGGCTGGCTGGAGAGTTGGATGTCGTTCTGTTTGTCTTCGGGCTAGGTTCCATCGTTGGCCTGTGGCTTGTAGGCGCAACCATTGATCGTCGGTTGCAATTTCTCATCATCGCCAGCGTTCTCATCTTTGCTTTAGCCTCTCTGTCGCTCGGGCTATGGGGTAGTGTCCCTGCGATGATCTATTCCTCTGTTGCAGTGTGGGGGTTGGCTGTCGGAGGATTTGCAACGATTACCCAGACGGCATTGTCTCGCTTGGCTGGCGATTCCGTCGATGTCGCCCAGTCGATGTACACCACGGCCTGGAATACTGCGGTTGCCGGTGGTGGCGTCGTGGGGGGCGTTTTGCTGGCGCAGGCTGGGTCGACGTCATTTCCATGGGTCATTATCGCTATTTTGGCGGTTTCGTTGGCAGGTGTGATCTTCTCGATGAACAAGGCGCTCCCCACACCTCGTCGCGCTTGAGAGCCCTGTGCGAGCCTGTAGATTCTGCGCCTCGTCGATGCCTGTTGGTTCCCCTTCATCGGCTCTATAACAACTGTCACCGCTGCGCCTGCCATCCGGGTAGACAATAAAGCCCCCGCGACCTTCGGGGCAGGCGTGCAGATACACCGGCGCCAGCTCTCGTTGCTTATCGACGTGGGCATTCAAGCGAGCAATATAGATACCCACCGAAACCGACACGCCAACAATCAGCACCACGCACGCGACCAACTGGGCGGCATAACTGGCGCCGATGTCGTCAGGACGCGCTGGCGACATAACTCGATCCCGTGCGCTCGGCATTCTGGCCAATCGGAAACCAGCCGCTGCCGCCCATGCGCCCCCGCTGAGCGTCCGGCGGCAGGAAACCCACCAGCAGGGCGAGGAAAATCAAGGCTAGCAGGGCACCTTTGATCATCGAAGACAGGTTCATGGCGAGGGCGAGCTCTGGATAAGAGAAGCCTTAGCTTAAGCAGCAGTGGGTTAACGTCAGGTAAACGTCAGCAGAAAGCAGCTCGAGTTCCGTTATCCTGCAAACCTCTGCGCACTCCCTGTTCGAGGTTTTCCCCGTGCATATTCACTTGCTGCTGGTCGAAGACAACCTTGATCTGGCCACCACCGTCATCGAGTATCTGGAGATCAGCGGCATTGTCTGCGACCACGTCAGTAATGGTCAGACCGGGCTTAACCTGGCGCTCAATCAGCATTACGACGTCATCCTCCTGGACATCATGCTGCCGCGACTGAACGGCCAGCAGGTATGTGATCGGTTGCGCCAGCAGGGCATCCAGACGCCCATCCTGATGTTGACCTCGCTGGACGCGCTGCAGGACAAGCTCGCCAGTTTCGCTGCCGGAGCCGACGACTACCTGGTCAAGCCGTTCGAGCTGGCCGAGCTGGTCGCCAGGATTCGCGCCCTGAGCCTGCGCCGCAGCGGCCAGACCAGTCGCCTGCAAGTGGATGACCTGGTAATGGAGCTGACCACCCGCAAGGTCAGCCGCGCAGGGCAGGAGCTGCATTTGTCGCCCATCTGCTGGACCTTGTTGGAAAACCTGATGCGCGCAAGCCCACAGCCGGTCTCTCGAGAACGCCTGGAAGCGAAGATCTGGGGCGACGAGCCACCCGACACTGATACGCTCAAGGTGCATATGCATCGGTTGCGCAAGGCCGTGGACAAGCCTTTTGGCCGGCCGCTGATCCATACCCTGGCGGGTGTCGGCATTCAGGTAAAACCCCATGCGTAACGGCCTGAGTCTGAAGTGGGTAATCAGCGGCAGTTTCCTG
Organism: Pseudomonas sp. P867; assembly: GCF_019891455.1. NCBI lineage: Bacteria > Pseudomonadati > Pseudomonadota > Gammaproteobacteria > Pseudomonadales > Pseudomonadaceae > Pseudomonas > Pseudomonas sp. P867. The sequence goes on from NZ_JAFLXB010000023.1 coordinate 12,961, forward strand.
TGCTTGATTGCGGTGGTGCTGGTGATCTACAGCAAGCTGCTGCCTGAATTTACCGTGCGCGGCCTGTTCTATACCGCCAGCGCGATGATGGAGGAGGAAGCCCAATATTTTCTCCGGCACTACAAGCAGGACCCGACCACGCCGACGCCGCACAATTACTTCTATACCAGCGTCATCGGCAAGCAGGCATTGCCGCAGGACGTGCGTGAGTTGCTCGATACCCCACCGAGCCTGTCCTTCGGTGCGGTGAATATCTTCGGCGATCTCTATTCCGATGACGACGACGAGCCTTTCCAGATCATCCTCGAACAGCCCCTGGGTGACGGCAAAACCCTCTACATGTACGACATCGACCACGATAAGGAAGCCGGGGGTGAGGTCGAGACGCCGTTGTCTGACGCCTATTTCGATCAGGTCATAGAGAGTGTCAAGTTCATCAGCCTGGCGGTATTCGTGCCGGCGCTGATCATCATCGCCTTGCTGGTCTGGTGGCTGGTTCGGCCGCTGGGGCGTCTGGTGCAATGGTCCGGCACACTCAAAGACCCTGATGCCCTGGCCAGCACACGGCCGGGTTTCAGTTTCAAGGAGTTCAATATGCTGGCCGATGCCCTGGCCAAAAGTGTTGAGCAGGTGCAGGCCGCCAGCCAGCGTGAAGGCCGCCTGTTGCGCTACACCAGCCATGAACTGCGCACGCCACTGGCGGTGCTCAAGGCCAATATCGAATTGTTGGCCCTGCAATCGGGCGGTGTGCTGCCGCCTTCCTTGCAACGTATAGAACGCTCTGTGATGAACATGCAGCTGATTGCCGAGACATTGCTGTGGATGAGCCGCGAGCGTTCCGAATCGCTGCCCGAGCAAGACGTTAATCTGAGCGAGGTAGTCGGCGAACTGATTGAGAAGCACCGCTACCTGATCGGTAATCGGGATATCAAGCTAAGCATCGACATCCACACCGAACCTTGCCGACTGCCCCCTACGGCGTGTCGTATCGTGATCGGCAACTTCCTGCGCAATGCGCTGCAATACGCAGAAGAGGGCACGGTAGACATCAGTTTCGAATACCCGCGGCTGATGATTGCCAATCACGTCCGCGAGGCCAAGCCGCGACAGGAGTCCGACGATTTTGGGTATGGGCTAGGGTTGCAGTTGATGCGGCAATTGTGCGCAAAGCTGGGCTGGCAGATTGAAGTGATCCGTGAGCAACAGAGGTTTACGGTCATTCTTGATTTTACGAGCGTGCGGGCTGTCGAGTCAGAACATTAAAGGCAGATAGCGCTTCACAATAGCGACGGCTGGGTGGGGAGCGGTTTTTATACCCGCGCCTCAGCATCGCAGCCCACGATTCCCGCGCGCCAGTGCGTCAGCACTGACACGCAAGAAGGGCGAGGGCGTTACAGCGTCTGCACAATGACTTGGCTTTTCAAGTCGTTGACCATACTTTCAATCGCCGGTTGCATGGCCGCAAAATCCTCCGGGGTGCAGAGAATCTCTGGCTTGCTAAACACATATTGGCGGGTGATCAGCACCGTATTGGCCTTCTTCACATAGGTCGAGCGATAGTCGAAGCCTGCCTGTTTCACCGACACAACCTTGGGTACCGCGAGGATCTTCACCTTGGCGGGGAACTCCAGGCGCGCTACCTCTGTGATCTCACTTGAGAGGCAAGTGAAGGCCTGAGTGCGTTCCTTTTCGACGATCAAGGAAAACACGCTCTGGCCAATACCGCCGGCCAGGCTGGAGAGGGTAGGCACCCCGGTCGGGCCAGGTAGGTTCACCAGGTTGCTGGTGTGGCCTTTAATCGCGAATTTGAAGGTATTGGCAGTGCCGTCCAAGGCGTCAGTTTCGATCAACCCGCTGCCGGATTGCCCATACATGCTCAGAATCTGCTGCACCAACTGATTGCGGTCGGCCGGCTGCATGGCTTTGAGCATGAAGCGGTTAAACTCTGCGCCCCAACCGTCGATGGTGGAGTCATTGGTAAAGTCTGCAGCGCCTTTGGCGTTGACCTTGAAGGCTATGGTTGTGTTCACTTTGCCAGGTTGGCCGGACGGCGTTTGTGTACGTTCACCGGTCTGTGTCAGCAACACCGGTTTGCCGAGTTCGGGCAGAGGCAGGTAGCCAGCGGCGATGGGTGTCGCGGTGGAGTCCAGGTACAGATTGAGGCTGGATACATAAGTGATCACATGGTTGAGCACCCCCAGGGTTGGCACCTTGGGCAGTACGTGGGCGTTGCCGGCGTTGATCAGGGCGGGCGAGCTTTCAATGGCGACGGCTTTGAGCAGCGCTTCAAGCAGGGCCACATGGTCCTTGCAGTCGCCATAGCGGTTATCCAGCACCGCTTGCGCTGAATGCGGTACTACGCCGCCGGCACCGACGTACACCGCCACATAGCGAATGTTCTTGCGTACCCAATCACTCAGCACAAGGGCCTTGCTGCGTGAGTTGTCGAGGTTGGCGGTGAGTTCCTTGGCCAGTTGGGTCATGGCCGGGGTCACTTCTACCTGTGCGCGTGCGGCGTAGGCCTGGGCAAACTGTTTGTAGTCGGTGAACGTCGATACGGCCAGCAGTTGCCCGTAGTCGGTGTAGGCAACGGAGCCTTCTTCCACGCGGTTTTTCTTGGTTTGTTCCAAGTCCCAGCGGTACACCGTTCGCCCGTTGGCGTTGGCTGGCGTGGACGCCTTGAAACCCCGTGAGTCGGCGTACAGCTTCATTTCGGCGGGCATGTCGTAGCTCAGGCGCACCTGTTCATTCTGGTAGAAATCTGGCGAGAAAAGGTCTTCGAACTGCCCCGCAAACAATGGCGTATTGCGATGGCGCTGGTACCGCAACACCATCCGATCGCCCACTTGCAGCTCCGGGAAGATCACCACCTTGACCCGCGAGTCCTGGAACATCGGCGCCTGGGCAGACTCAAGCTCCTGCTGCTCCTTGATCCGGTCGGGTGTTACCACGACTTTGCGGCCATCGGGTTTGAGGGTGTAGGCCTCGACGATATCCAGGGTTTCCAGAGTGCGGTTGTAGGTGACCGAGCGCTGGGCGTTGGAGGTGATCGCGCGCTCTTCATTGATCCGCATAACCCGTTCGACATCCAGTACAAAGCTGCCGTCGGCATTCACGACGTAGGACTGAATATTTTTTTCATGGGTCAGGGAAAGGTCGGTGTAATCGGCACGGGCTTGCGTCGTCAACAGCGCACAGACCATGGCTGCCAGCACGCCGAACAGGCGTAACGCAGAGAACGGGAGGCTTTGCATAGAGATCCTTCTGAGCTAGGGGCGCGCCGTTTCACCGGGGCGTATGTTCCTGAATATGCCGATGGATAGGACTCGCAAGCGCTTCGCCTATTCATTTGGCTGACGTTCAAGGGTTATGAAGATTTTTTCAGGTTTCTCTCGCACGCTATGGGGGCCGAGATTTTCCTTTGAGTAAGACGTTTTCGAATTATTTTATTTAGCCCTGATTAATCAAAAAGTTAAACGCCTCGATTATGGTCATGGAGCGCAGGCGTGTTCTTTTTGACGGCCAATGATTTTTTCCCTTTCGTTTTATTCCAAACAGGTCTTTTACCGAAAAATCAGGACCATGCTTTATTGGTCGAAGCGGGCGGCTGCCTTGGGCAATGCGGTCTTCGAAGCGGCAATCAAGCAACCATTGTTTGAGTTATCGATGCCTTCAAAAGGATCAAACCCCATGGCATTCACCACGCTGATACTTGACGCGCCCGGTCCGCCGCTGCTCTATGAGGAAATCGATCGATTCCTTGAACTGGGCTTGGCGGTCGTCCTTAACCTCTATTACTTCACCGATAAACACAGCATCCAGCAGCGCTACGGCGCACGCATCGGGTATGCCGATATCAACGGCCATGATGAGCGGGGTTTTATCGCAGCGGTGTATCAGGCTGGGGGTTACAGCGTGTTCAAGACGCGCTTGAACATCCCGCTGGGCGGCGAACTGATTCGCGCCGCCAGCTCACCCGGGTTGCCCATACCGCTGCGCGCCATCGCCCAGGCCGGGACCGGTCTCAACCATATCGACCGACAGGCGTGCGAGCAGGCGGGAGTGACGGTTCTGCATACGCCGGGTTCCAACGCGACCGCTGTCGCTGAATACGTGTTGGCCCAGGCGTTGTTTCTGTCTCGGGATCTGGACCACTACAACGCGCAAACCCACCAAGGCCACTGGTCAAAAGGCACCTTGGCGCCTGCTGCTGAATACGCCGAACTCACCCTCGGGCTGGTGGGCACCGGCAGCATTGCCCAGCAGGTGGCGTGTAAAGCCAGCGCCTTGGGGATGAAGGTGATTGCCACCGGGTCCGAGCGCTTCACCGAGCAGGAGGCGCGCCGCCTCGGGCTGCAACGCAGGCAAACCCTGGAACAGTTGCTGGATGAGGCCAATATCGTTTCGATCCATGTGCCGCTCACCCCGCAGACTCGCGGCTTATTCGGCAGCGCCGAGTTCAAGCGCATGCGCCAGGGTTCGATACTGATCAATACCGCTCGCGGTGGCATCGTCGACGAGCAGCAACTGGCCGCCTTCATGATCCGGTTTCCCCGGCATATCAAGGCGGTCGCCATTGACACCTTCGCCCTGGAAAAAGACCGTTTCAGCTCGCCGTTGGCGGGCATTGCCGGTGCGCAATTGACGCCGCATATCGCCGGCAATACCACCACCGCAATCCGCACCGCTTCGCAGCGCATCGTCGACCACATCCACGCGTTCAGTCACGCCTTGCAGATGCCGTGTCGCTGATACCGCCTGTGCCGGCTGAGGGGCTAAGCGAGCTTCACATTCATGGTGATGTGGGCAGTGAAGACCTTGACGCCGCCCGCATCGAAGATCTCTACCGGCACGATCTTGTCGCCCGCGGTCTGCCAATCGATAGCGCTGCCATCGGCGACGGCGCGGATATCGGTTTTCGCCTTGGCCAGGTATTCCACGCTCATGCCCTTGGGAATCCAGCGTGCGCCAGCGGGGATCGACGCGTCGGTCATCATGCCGCCGGCCAGTTCGGCGGCGTTGCACAGCGCAATGGCATGCACCGAAGCCAGGTGGTTGGTGATTTCCTTGCGAAACGGCACGGTGACCACTGCATGGTTGGGCTTGAGTTCCGCGATCTCGGGAGTGATGGTGCTGAAGTAGGGTGCCATCTGGCACGCCAGGTTGCTGAATGCGGCAGGGCCTACGCTATTGAACATGCTCAGTGCTTGGCTCATACGAATATCCTCAAGGCTTAGTTGCGGAATAATATTCCGTAACAGAACAATATTCTGTAGATTCCGTGCCTGTCAACCCGAGCTTTCTCTGGCGGTCGCTCAGCCTATAAACTGTTTTGATTTGGCGTTCCCCCCATGCACTCCATCGATCTCATCGAGCGCACCTTCCCCGGCAGGCGCAGCGACCTCAAGCGCACCATCCTGCGTGAGGCGCTGGCCTGTTTTAACGAGGCAGGCATCGAGGCGACCAACATCGAGACCATCCGTGCGCGCTGCGACACCAGCGTGGGCGCTATCTATCACCACTTCGGCAACAAGGAAGGGCTGGTCGCCGCGCTGTTCTTTGCTGCGCTGGAAGACCAGGCCAGCCTGCGTGACCACTACCTGCAAGCGGCGGATACGGCCCACGCCGGTGTGGTCGGCCTGGTGTACAGCTACGTTGAATGGGTCACCGCCCAGCCGGACTGGGCGCGGTTTGTTTTCCAAAGCCGTTTTGCCGTGTCCAACGGCCCGTTCAAGGACGAGTTGATTGCGCGCAACAAGCAGCGCAACCAGCAGTTGAAGGAGTGGATGGGCGGGGAAGGGCGCAAGGAACACTTCAGCCATTTGCCCGCAGAACTTATCCCTTCGTTGATCATTGGCGCGGCGGAAAGCTACTCCCGTGCGTGGCTGTCGGCGAAGGTCAAAAAGAGCCCCTTTGAGTACCGTGAGCTGCTGGCTGAAGCGGCGTGGACCTCGATCAGCCAGCGTTAGTCATTCCTCCTCATCCCCCTGTGGGAGCTGTCGAGCTTTGGCGAGGCTGCGATAGCGATGGTTCAGGCTATGAAGGGTTGACTGTGCCGCCGCCTTCGCAGCCTCGCTGGGGCTCGACAGCTCCCACATTAGGGCGGTGTTGTTGTCGGGAGTTGTGTTTGGCGCAATGGCCTTGCCAATCGAGATCAACTCAGCACTGCCAATCCCCTGTGGGAGCTGTCGAGCTTTAGCGAGGCTGCGAAAGCGGTAGTTCAGGCGATGAAGAGGGTGCCTGTGCCGCCGCCTTCGCAGCCTCGCTGGGGCTCGACAGCTCCCACATTTGGGCGGTGTTGTTGTCGGGAGTTGTGTTTGGCGCAATGGCCTTGCCAATCGAGATCAACTCAGCACTGCTAATCCCTGTGGGAGCTGTCGAGCCCCAGCGAGGCTGCGAAGGCGGTGGTTCAAACGATGAGCCTCTCGGCAATGCCTGCGCCTGATCAAGTTCCGTCTGGGGCTATACTGGCCTCCTTCCAACCCATCGAGATCCCCATGAGCACCTCCCTTTCCCTGGCGCCTGCACGCAAGCCTGCAGCGCCACTGATAGCCTTTATCATCCTGGTGGCGGGCGCCCTGTTCCTGCAAAACACCGTTGGCGCACGCCAAGTGTTGTTGCTGGTGGTCGGCGCCGCGCTGGGCCTGACGCTGTACCACGCTGCCTTCGGTTTTACCTCGGCCTGGCGCGTGTTTATCAATGATCGGCGTGGCGCCGGCTTGCGTGCGCAGATGGTGATGCTGGCGGTGGCGGTGCTGCTGTTTTTCCCGGCACTGGGCGCGGGCACTTTGTTCGGCCAGCCGGTCGTGGGCTTGGTGGCGCCGGCCGGTGTGTCGGTGGTGTTCGGGGCGTTTATCTTCGGGATCGGCATGCAACTGGGTGGCGGCTGTGCATCGGGCACCTTGTTCACCGTGGGCGGCGGTAATGCGCGCATGTTGGTGACGCTGCTGTTCTTTATCTGTGGCTCGTTGATCGCCACCCACCACGTCGACTGGTGGTTTGCGTTGCCGTCGTTGCCGGCGGTTTCCATCGTCAAAAGTTTCGGTGTGCTGCCGGCGCTGGTCCTGAGCCTGGCGGTGTTCGCGCTGATTGCGGTGGCGACCGTGCGTCTGGAAAAGCGCCGTCACGGCCAGCTTGAACAAGGCGTGCACAGCGAGCATCAAGGGCTGCGTCGTTTTCTGCGTGGGCCCTGGCCGCTGGTGTGGGGCGCGATTGGCCTGGCGCTGCTCAACTACGCCACCCTGGCCCTGGCTGGGCGGCCGTGGGGCATCACCTCGGCGTTCGCGCTGTGGGGCGCCAAAGTGGCGAGCGGGCTGGGTGTGGATGTGGCGAGTTGGGCGTTCTGGCAGATGCCGGGCAATGCCAAGGCCCTGGCCGCGCCGGTCTGGGAAGACATCACCAGCGTCATGGATATCGGCATTGTCCTTGGCGCGCTGCTGGCCGCTGGCCTGGCCGGGCGTTTCGCTCCCAGCCTGAATATTCCGGCACGCTCGTTGATCGCCGCCGTGATCGGCGGCCTGCTGCTCGGCTACGGCTCGCGTCTGGCCTACGGCTGTAACATCGGCGCCTATTTCAGCGGCATCGCCTCGGGCAGCCTGCATGGCTGGGTGTGGCTGGTGGCGGCGTTTATCGGCAATGGCGTGGGTGTGCGCCTGCGGCCCTTCTTCTTTGCCGGCGAACGGCCCCAGGTGGCATTGAGTGGTTGCTGAGCAGTCCGCCCACATTCGCCTGGCGCGTACGCAAGACGCCGGTTTGTTGCCCGCCATCGAGCAGTGCGCGGCTCAGGCGTTTCGCGCAATCGAAGGGCTGGCTTGGCTGGCGGATGCCGCGTCGATTGGCGTCGAGTGCCATCGGCAGTGGATCGCGCTATCGACCTGTTGGGTGGTGGTTGATCACCACGACCAACCCCAGGGTTTTCTCAGCGCAGAACGCTTTGGCGACGAGCTGCATATCCATGAAGTGTCCGTGGTCCGGCCGCTGCAAGGCCAGGGCTGGGGGCGCAGGCTGGTGGAAACGGCGATGAACCACGCCCGCGCCCAGCAACTGCATGCAGTGACCCTGACCACCTTTGTGCATGTACCGTGGAATGCACCGTTCTACCGGCGCCTGGGCTTCGCTACTCACAGTGATCCGCGTCTGGAAACGATCCTGGCGGATGAGTACGCCCATGGCTTCGAACCCGGCAGTCGTTGTGCCATGGCGTGCCCGGTGACATGTCCGAATCCGTCCTGAAGTAGTCTGCCTTGCGCCTGTCGTGCGCTGTGGGTTGTCCTTACCATGACTTGCATCGTTCACCCACTGATGCAAGCCAAAAGGACTGCCCATGAGCCGTAAAGCCCTGATCGTTATCGACGCCCAGCACTCGTTCCGTCATTCAACCTATTGGTCCGAAAATGACCTGCCCGACTATCTGGAAAAACAGCAGGCCCTCATCGATGGTTGTGTTCAGCGGGGCGTCCCGGTGGTACAAGTCTTCCATGTTGAAGACCAGGGGCATTTCTCCATGCAATCGGGCAACGTCAGGGCACTGAGCGAGCTGTCGATCAATCCGCAGTTGGTGATCCACAAGCGCTACCACAGTGCCTTTGCGGGTACGCCCCTGGCCGCTCGCCTGGTGGAGATGGGCGTCGCCACGCTGATCATCAGCGGCATCCGCACCGAGCAATGCTGCGAGACCACCACGCGGCAGGCTTGCGACAGTGGCTTCAAGGTGGATTTTGTCAGCGAGGCGACGCTGACCTTCCCGATGACCCACGCGCGTAGCGGCCGGGTCTATACGCCGGCCGAGATTCGCGAACGCACGGAGCTGGTCCTCGATGACCGCTTCGCCCGCATCGTGACGGTCGCCCAGGCCCTGGCGGGGTGAATCGATGAGTGTGCCGGTGCTGTTTGTGCTGTTGCCAAACGTACTGATGCTCGACCTGGCCGGGCCTGCCGAAGTGCTGCGCCTGGCCGCCCAGGTCGATGACCCGGCAGCGGTGGATTTCGACTTGCAGTACGTCAGCCCGGTGGCAACGCTGCACACCTCCATCGGGTTGCCGCTGACGGGGCTGGCGCCACTGCCGCCGACCCTGGCCCCCGGCACCCTGGTGGTGTTGGTGGGCTCAACGATGAAGGCCAACAAGGCGCAACAGCAGGCGTTCGAGTCAGCCAGCAACCAATTGACCCATTGGTTGCAAAGCGTCTTCGCGCCTTCGGCTGAACGCCTTATCTGCGTATGCGCCGGCGCATTGAGTGCCGCCAGGGCCGGGCTGCTCGATGGGCGCCAATGCACCACGCACCACTCGTTATGCACCACCTTGCAAGCCATGGCGCCCAAGGCCCGGGTCCTGGAAAACCGCTTGTACGTGACCGATGGTCCGGTCAGTTGCAGCGCCGGTGTCACGGCCGGTATCGACCTGATGCTGCACCTGGTCGCCGAGCTGGCCGGGCCACGGCTGGCGTGCGCGGTAGCGCGGGACATGGTGGTTTACCTGCGCCGCAGCGGCAGCGACCCGCAGTTGTCGCCCTGGATAACCGGGCGTAATCACCTGCATCCGGCGGTGCATCGGGTGCAGGACGCCATCGCCGCGGCGCCCTGTGAGGACTGGACCGTAACCCGCATGGCCGCCCTGGCCTGCACCGGCAGCCGCCACCTGGGGCGCTTGTTCCAGGAGCATGTCGGCATCAGCCCGCTGGACTACCTGCACCGCCTGCGCCTGGCGGTGGCCCGTGAACTGCTGGCCGAGTCGGACCTGGGCATTGAAACCGTGGCCGAGCGCGCAGGCTTTGGTTCGGCGCGGCATCTGCGGCGTATCTGGGGCAAATATGAAGCGGCCACCCCTTCAGCCATGCGCCTTACTCAGCAGGCGTCTCGAGGGGCGTGACAGGGTTTTCACCGGCCTCGGTCGCCAGCTTCAAGCGGTCGGCCTTGCTGATGTATTTGTCTTTGCTTTTCGGCGCCAGTTTGGCGCTGGCCTTTTTGGCTTTGGCCTTGAAGAGCTGCTGAAGTTTTTTCTGGCGGTTCATGTCGCGGAGCCTGAGAGGGAAAGGCGCGGATGATACCAGTTTCAGCAAATGTGACCGGGCCCTGGGTCGCTTTTTAGCGCTGATCTGTGCATTGAATCGTCCTTCGTTTCGCCAATAATCGGGCCGAGTATCCAGCGCAAACGGAAAAGCCCCGATGAGCATTCACACCCGTACCAAACGCATGACTGTCCCTCAATTGGTCGCCATGAAGGGGCAGCAGAAAATCGTCTCCCTGACCGCCTACTCCAGCGCTATCGCCAAGCTGATCGATCCGATCGTCGACTTCATCCTGGTCGGTGACTCCACGGCCATGGTCGGCTATGGCCGGGCGTCGACCCTGAGCATGCAGCTGGAAGAAATCATCGGCCACACCCGTGCGGTGGTCGACAGTACACGCTTGGCCTGTGTGATCGCAGACATGCCGTTTGGCAGTTACCAGGAGTCGTATGAGCAGGCTTTTCGCAACTGTGCCCAAGTATTGGCGCGTACCGGTTGCGACGCGGTCAAGCTGGAGGCCAATCAGGCCCTGGCCGGCACCGTGGAGTTCCTGGTTGCACGAGGTGTACCGGTGATGGCCCACGTGGGGCTGATGCCGCAATTCGTCAACGTCATGGGCGGGTTCAAGGCTCAGGGCCTGAGCGCTGAAAGCGCTGCGGTGATTGTCGCCGATGCTCGCGCCAACCTGGAAGCGGGGGCCTTCAGTCTGCTGCTGGAAGGGGTGGCCGAAGGTGTGGCCCGGCAGATCACCCTGGACTCAAGCAAACCCACCATCGGCATCGGCGCATCGCCTGCGTGTGACGGCCAGGTGTTGGTCACCGAGGATGTGCTGGGCCTGGGCGGCGGCTCGATGCCGCGCTTCGTCAAGCAATACGCTGATGTGGGGGCGGTGATTCGCGATGCCTGCGAGCGTTTCGCCGACGATGTGCGCCAGGGTCGTTTTCCCGAAGACCGGCACTGCTACGGGCTTTGACGCAGCGCCTGGGCCAGTAGTTGGACGGCCTGGGCAATGTCCTTGCTCCAGTCGAGTGTGTAGCTCAGGCGCAGGTGATCTGGCCAGGCGCCTTGCTGGCTGAACAGTTCGCCGGGGGCGATGACGATGCGCTGGCTTAGCAAGTGCGCGAACACCTGGCGCATATCCACCGGGCGGCTGGCCCGGAGCCAGAAGCTTGCGCCGCCGTGGGGTTCGACCACCTGCCATTGGCCATTGCCGTGGGTTAACAGCAGGGCTTTGAGCTGCGTCATGCGCGCCAGTAACCGTGCGCGCAACGCCTTCAGATGGGCGTCGATACGCTTGGACGCAAACAGCTTGGCGATGGCTTTCTGACGGATCGGCGAGAGGCGAAAGCCGCGCTCCAGGAACAGCTGCTGCAACGGCGCCCCAGCACCGCGACACAGCACATAGCCGTAGGGTGCTTCCGAGCCGATGACTTTGTCGAAGGTCGAAAACACCAGCAGTTTGTGCGGGGCGGCGTAGTCGCGATAACGCGCCGGTTGCGGGCCAAAGTACAGCTCGCCGTAGGTGTCGTTTTCGAACAGCCAGATATCCCGCTCGGCCAACCACTGGCAAATCTGCTGTTTATCCTGCGCGGGCATCACACCGCCCTGGGGCATATTCACCGTCGATGACAGCACCGCCAGGCGGATCGGCTCACGCTTGAGCAGCGTGTTCAGAGCGCCCAGGTCAAAACGCCCATCTGCGCCGAGGGGCATCTCGATCACACGGATTTTCGCCGCCTGCAATTGCCGCAGGATCGCCCACGAACAGGGTGACTCCACCAACGCGAGTGTGCCGGCCAGTTCCAAGGCATTGAGCGAGACCTCTAACACGCTTTGCAAATCCGAGCCGATATACACCTGGTCGGCTTGCCAGTAATGGTCAGTAGAGCGGCTATAGCGTTCGGCCAAGGCGGCGCGCAACTCGGGCTCGCCCATTGGCAGATACAGGGGTGCCAGTGATCGCGGATACTGCCGGGTCAGTTCGCGTTCCAGCATCAACAAAGGCTGCTCCAGCGACAGCAGCATCGCCGGCGCATCACTGCTCAGGGCCAGCATGCCGGGTTGGCGTGCGTTGGCGAAGACCTGGTCGAGCAGGGGGGATGAATTTGGGTTGATGGCGGGAGCCGAGTTCGGGACGATGAAAAAACCGAGCTTGGGCCTGGCCTGGATCCGCCCTTGTTCCTCAAGCAATGCATACGCGTACTTGGTGGTCGACACCGACACGCCCAGGCGCAGGGCCAGTTGGCGCAGGGACGGCAATTTGCGTGCGCCGTCGGCAGGGCAGGCCTCGATCAGCTCGATGAGGTAGCGGTACACCGCCTGATAGGCAAAGGTGTCTTTGCTTCTTTTCATACTTATTTGAACCGCTATTCTGTAGGAGCGAGCTTGCTCGCGAAGCACTTCAGCACGCCACGTTTTACCTGGAAGCGCGCGTTATCGTTGAGATTTTTCGCGAGCAAGCTCGCTCCTACATCATCAAACCCTGATCAACGTGCCAAAAACTGGCTGATCAACGTGATCACCTGCTGCTGGATAATCGGTCGTGGCCGTGCACCCGGCCCATCCTGACAAATGATGCTGTCGCCGGGCACATCCGCGTCGAGCACCGCCGCCGCGCCCGGTTTGCATTGCGACATAAAGCTGAAGTGATTGGCGTCGCGGATCTCCACGTACTGCGTCGAGGCGTTTGGCAACCGTTTGGCCATGTCGGCCGATTCCATCTGCGCCGGCAAATCCGCTGACGGTACACCGGCGGCGATCACCAAGGCCCGCACCGGCAGCGCCGCCAGACTTGCATCGGTAAACCCGCGCGACAGGCCCAGGTCCAAAGACACCACGGCGCTGACGCGCTTGTCGCTCAAGTCCGCCGCCAATTGCTCCTTCCCGTTCGCAGTGCCTTCAGGGTTCATCTCACGGTAGGCGGTACACGCGACCAACGTCGGATGAGCGCTGCAGTCCCGGGCAAACAGCGCCGGGTCAAAACGCGCACCGGCCGTCTCCATCACCGTCCAGCCTCCCAGGGAATGCCCCACCACGGCGATCCGGCCGCTATCCACCGCACCGAATGGCTCGGGCTGGGCCAATAGCGCATCAATGGCCCGACTTAAATCCCTAGGCCGTTGCCATAACTGCGCAGCGGCCTGTGCGCTGCGATCCTGGCTGGTAGTGCCCGGGTGGTTGACCGCCGCCACGATATAACCCTGCTGCGCCAACGCACTGGCCAGCCACGCCTGTTTGCCCCAATTGCCCCCGTAGCCGTGGGAGAGCACCACCAAAGGATGCTTGCCGGGCGTCGGCGCCGCATCGGGAACGGCCAGCACGCCGATGAACACCACATTGTCGGCGATCAGCTTGGGTTTGGCAGTGGCGGCGGCGGGGTACCACACAGCCATTTCCAGCGGGCGGTTGTTGTGGGTGTCTGGCAGGGTGGTGGTTTGAAAGCCGACGGGGCTGTCGCTGGCGAATGCGGGAGCGCTCAGGCACATCAGCAGCAGAGCGGCGAGGCGGGCTTTCATGCTGTTTTCGTCCTTGAAAGGGAGGGCGCAGCATGACCTGAAACGGTCGGTTCAGGTAGAGGGTCCAAGAGAAAGGGCGCCCACCAGGCTCCGAGGGCCTGACCGGCGCCTAGGCGCTGCCGAGTCGTCGTGAAGTCGATCATGACGACGCGGCGGTCTATCGGGTGGCTGCAAGACTAGCTAACCCTTGAAGCACTTTCCCTCGCCATCAATTTGTCCACCAACAAAACCCCCAATTCACTCAGCTGATGAATCGCCAGCGCGACATCGCGCTGTTTGCCTGACAGTTCATCCGACAGGTCAAGCAATAACGCTGTCACCGAGGAAAAGGTTTCGTAGCTATTGGCGATGAGCATTTCGTTGCTGGCGTCGTCGGCAACGCTGAACAGCGGTGAGGGAGGTGGTTCGGCGTGGGTGTTAAGGGATGCCTGATCAAGCTTGAGGTTTGGATCGTTTGGAGGGTTAGGCGTGACTTTATACATGTGTGTTGTACCTGTTTTAGGGCCAACACCTCATCGCTACTAAACGATGGGGTGGCGGCTGTACGCAGGTTAGTAGACCGGGGAAACACACAAAGCCGGCGCGCCCGAGGGCGCCCTGCGCACAGCCACCATCAAGCACAGACAAGAACATCTGATCGATGAGGCTCATGCACTTTATGTTGTCACTCGGGCTGCTAAACCCGATCACTGAGTTGTCAGCGACCGAGCCACCTTAGAGACGCCCATCCAAGCGCACAAGCCGGCGGATTCTGACGCAACTGTAGGCAATGGAGCAAGGTGGTGCAGAGCGCTGTAGGACATGTCTACGGGCTATCGCTACTCGTAGGCGAAATGGTCAATCAACCCCAAACGCGGAACACGACTGTTCGGCTTTAATATTGCGCCTGGAGCAATGACGGCATTCGCGCCGATTTTGCAGCCGTCGCCTACCAGGGCACCAAATTTGTTTACCCCTGTGTCGATCACATTGTCTGCATAGCGGATCTTGATATCCGCCCCATCCAACTCATTACGGTAATTGGCGATGATTGCACCGGCTTCAATATTTACCCCTTCGCCAATCAAGGAATCGCCGACAAAGTTGAAGTGTGCCAGCTTGCTTGCGGCCAGCATGAAGGTGCTTTTCAGTTCGCAGCTTGGGCCCACAATGCAATGGCTGCCCAGATAAACGCCGCCGCGCAGGTAGGCTCCCGCTGCTACAAATGCTCCTTCGCCGATGATAATCGGACCTTTCAACACCGCACCTTCTTCGACAATGGCACTTTCGTGGATGGCACAGTCTCCGTGGCGCCGGTAGCCCGTGCCGAGGCGTGACAGCAAGGCCAGAACCTGGTTTTCGCAGTCTTGAGATACCCGCCAAGCGGCGGGCTGCGTCACGCCAAGGGAGGGCCATTGAGCAATGAATGTAGTGATCTCAGGTAGCTTCATGCAGAGCGCTTCCGATGTCGGGGTGGGAGGGTAGAGCCCGCTGTGACGATAGGGTGGTGGGCTCAGGCGACATCTTAATAGCGTCTGCCCCGGTTTACTTAATACCAAAGAAAGTCGCGGGTCGCCGTTGTGCGCAAAAATGCTGCCTCAACGACAACGCAGTGCAAATGTGGGAGGGGGCTTGCTCCCGATTGCGGCAGGTCAGCCAACCTCTCAATGGCAGATACACCGCTATCGGGAGCAAGCCCCCTCCCACATTGGCTGTGTGTTGCTGGTTTTAAAAAAGCACTGGCAGATGCAAGATGTAGCCAGTAGGCTACAGGCGGACAAAAGATTCTCGATGCCCTGAGAGGTCAATGACATGAGTCAGTCAACATTCAAACCAGAGGACATGCCGATCCTCGAGCTGGATACATCCGGCACCAGCGCCTATGAGGCTTCACGCTTCCTTGATAGCCCGCAAACCATCAGTGCCTATCTTGCGCAAAGCATGGCGTGCCATGACCCGCAAGTCCTTATGAAGGCGCTGGCCGAGGTTGCCAAGGCCCAGGGTGTGAACAAGGTTGCCGAAGCGGCAGGGGTGAATCGGGAGAGCTTGTATAAAACCCTGAAAGGCGGCTCAAAGACGCGTTATGAGACGGTCCAGAAGCTGATGTTGGCATTAGGGGTGGAACTGACGGTGCAACCGATTGCCGCGACAACAATTAAAAAAACGGCCGTCACCGGCAAAACCTGATGGACCAAAAATCGGACGGTTTATTTGATTGAAAATAGATACGTCCCTTTTTGTCCACAGAGGGCTATCCGTTACGAAGGGATGATGCGATTTACGAGAGAAGCGGTGTTGATGCGCGCCTGGTCTTGTAGGAAATCGACCTCTTGCAGCGTAAGGTTATTCCCATAATACTGGTTATATATCCAGTGTTTTCAGGTCTTCGCGCTCATGAAACGAAAATGAGTGAAAAATGGGCCAGTGGCAAAAAAAAGCGACTCCGTTAGGTTGAGGTCCTCTCCTTCAAGAAAGGAGAGTTCTTAATCAAATCAATGGAGTCACAAAATGAACAAACCACAAACCCAGACACCGCTTCGCCATGGTCGTGTCACATCCCCTTCCAGCCGTGGTGCAGTCGCCGTGGATCTGGGCCTGCTGGAGACCTGGCAGGTCAATGAAATGGAAGGCGGCAAAAACTTCCCGGCACTGATGGCCGGTCCGTTCCCGGCGCCTTACCAAACCGACAGTGACAGCGTCACTCCACCAGCCGACGGCTTCATCCTCAGCGGTGGCAAGACCGATGCGCGTGACTGCATCAACTTCACCAACGAGGAAATGGCCAAGAAACTCAACCGCGCCTTCACCTGGCCGTTACTCAATGTCGAGCCGGGTCAGACCTTCAAGGTCACCTGGGCATACACCGCGCCGCACACCACCCGTGGCTATCGCTGGCTGATCACCAAGGATGGCTGGGATCCGAAACAGCGCATCACCCGCGCACAGCTGGAAACCCAGCCGTTCGCCGAAGACTTCTATACCCAGGTGCCGTACTACAGCCATGCCGGCGAACTGAAGGCCAAGGTCAATCATGAAGTGAAACTGCCGGCCAACAAGAAGGGCCAGCATGTGATCGTATTGATGTGGATCGTCGCCAACACCGGCAACGCCTTCTATCAAGCCTTCGACGTGGACTTCAAATAAGCCCGCGCCGTTAAACCCACACGTTCTGAAGGATTAGAACATGTCAAATATTGACTTTACCTCACTGAAATCGCCACTCAACGATGCCGCTTCGCTGATGCCCAGCATTGCCGGCAAAAAGATCCTCATGGGCTTCTGGCACAACTGGCCTGCCGGCCCGAGCGATGGCTACCAGCGTGGCCAGTTCGCCAATATGAGCCTGGCGGACGTACCAAGGGATTACAACGTGGTGGCCGTGGCCTTCATGAAGGGCAACGGTATCCCAACCTTCAAGCCGTACAACCTGTCCGACGCCGAGTTCCGTCGCCAGGTGGGCGTGCTGAACAGCCAGGGCAGGGCGGTGCTGATTTCCCTTGGCGGCGCCGATGCACACATCGAACTGCATAAAGGCAACGAACAGCCACTGGCCAACGAGATTATCCGCCTGGTGGAAACCTATGGCTTTGATGGCCTGGATATCGATCTTGAACAGAGTGCGATTGATTTCGCCGACAACAAGACTGTCCTGCCCGCCGCGTTGAAACTGGTCAAGGACCACTACGCCGGTCAAGGCAAACACTTCATCATCAGCATGGCGCCGGAATTTCCGTACCTGACCACCGCCGGCAAATACGTCGGCTACATCCAGGCGCTGGAAGGCTATTACGACTTCATCGCCCCGCAGTATTACAACCAGGGTGGCGACGGGATCTGGGTGCAGGAGGTCAACAATGGCAATGGCGCCTGGATTGCCCAGAACAACGACGCGATGAAAGAGGACTTCCTGTTTTACCTGACCGAAAGCCTGGTGAGCGGAACGCGGGGGTTTACCAAAATCCCGGCAGACAAGTTCGTCATTGGCCTGCCCGCGAACGTCGACGCGGCTGCCACCGGTTATGTGATCAACCCAACAGCCGTGACCCATGCATTCAAGCGTTTGTACGACAAAGGATTGTCGATCAAGGGCCTGATGACCTGGTCGGTGAATTGGGATAACGGGGTCAACAAAGACCACGTGCCCTACAACTGGGAGTTCAGCCGTCGTTATGGGCCGCTGGTCAATGGCACTGCTCTCTCTGGCCTTGAGGAGGATACGGCGGATCTCGAGGTCGCCAATCAGCAGTAGTGCAAAAGAGGCCTCTGGCAGACGTGCCAGAGGTCAAACAGCTAAGCTTCTGATCTGACTAAAATCCGATGCCTGTTTGGGCATCGGATTTTTTGCGTCACGCTCAAATTGCGCTGAGCGCTCCTAAAGCTGATTCACCGCACCAAGCAAGGCCGCTTGTTATCAAAGCCCCAACCCGGAATCAAGAACTGCATCGCCACACTGTCATCCCGCGCCCCAAGGCCCATGCCTTTGTACAGTTCATGAGCCTTGGCCACCGCGTCCATATCGATATCCACGCCCAGGCCCGGCTTGGCCGGCACCTTTACGTAACCCCCTTCAATCTTCAGCGGTTCGCGGGTCAGGCGCTGGCCGTCCTGCCAGATCCAGTGGGTGTCGATGGCGGTGATCTCACCTGGGGCGGCCGCGGCCACCTGGGTAAACATCGCCAGGGAGATATCGAAGTGGTTGTTGGAATGCGAGCCCCAGGTCAGGCCCCACTCGTTGCACATTTGCGCGACGCGTACCGAGCCCTGCATCGTCCAGAAGTGCGGGTCGGCGAGGGGAATGTCCACCGATTGCAGCTGGATGGCGTGACCCATTTCGCGCCAGTCGGTGGCGATCATGTTGGTAGCGGTTTTAAGGCCCGTGGCGCGACGGAATTCGGCCATGACTTCGCGGCCCGAATAGCCGTTTTCTGCGCCGCAGGGGTCTTCGGCGTAGGCCAGCACGCGGTGTTGGTCGCGGCACAGGCGGATGGCTTCTTTCAACGACCAGGCACCGTTTGGGTCAAGGGTGATGCGCGCATCCGGGAAGCGTTCGGCCAGCGCGGTGACGGCTTCGATTTCTTCATCGCCACTGAGCACACCGCCCTTGAGCTTAAAATCGTTGAAGCCATATTTGGCCTTGGCGGCTTCGGCCAGGCGCACCACAGCGTCAGCGGTCAGGGCTTTTTCGTGACGCAGGCGGAACCACTCATCATCGGCGTCGGCTTCGTTGCGGTAGGCCAGGTCGGTAGCGTTGCGGTCTCCCACATAGAACAGGTAGCCGAGCATTTTCACTGCGTCGCGTTGCTGGCCTTCGCCGAGCAAGGCGGCCACCGGCACTTCGAGGAACTGGCCCAGCAGGTCGAGCAGCGCGGCTTCCATGGCGGTGACGGCATGAATGGTGATGCGCAGGTCGAAGGTTTGCAGGCCGCGTCCCGCGCTGTCTCGGGACGCAAAGGTGCTGCGCATCTGGTTAAGCACGCGCTGGTACTGGCCAATCGGCTGACCGATCACCAGGCTGCGCGCGTCTTCCAGGGTTTCACGGATACGCTCGCCGCCGGGCACTTCGCCCACGCCGGTGTTGCCGCTGCTGTCCTTGAGGATGACGATATTGCGCGTGAAGTAGGGGCCGTGGGCACCGCTGAGGTTCAGCAACATGCTGTCGTGGCCGGCGACCGGGATGACCTGGAAATGGGTGACTACAGGGGTATTCATGGCAAGGTCCTTATATACGCTCAAAGGGGTTTGCTGATGGCGGCGCCTGAGGGTGCAGCGCTATGTGAGGTCTGCACGATAGAGGGCGACGTCTTGGCGAAAAACACCAGGATGGCCGCAAGCACCGAGGTGCCGGCCAGGCCATACAGCCCGCCCTGGATCGAGCCCGTGGTTTGTTCCAGAAAGCCGAAGGTGGTCGGCGCCACAAAGCCGCCCAGGTTGCCGATGGAGTTGATCAGCGCGATTACGGCGGCGGCGATGCGCACATCCAGGTAGCCCTGGGGGATGGGCCAGAACAGCGACGACGCGGACTTGAACCCGATGGCCGCAAAGCAGATCGCGACGAAGGCGAAGATCGGCCCGCCGGTGGTGGACATGAACATGCCGGCCGCCGCGATCAGCAGGGCCGCCGCGACCCAGGCTTGCTGGAACTTGAACTTGCCCGACAGCGACGCAAAGGCGTACATGGCAATGATGGAGATCAGCCAGGGGATCGAGTTGAAGAAACCCACCTGCACATCACTCAGGTCGCCCATTTTCTTGATGATGCTCGGCAGCCAGAAGGTCGCGGCATAGATCGTCAGTTGAATGCAGAAGTACAGAGCGCAGAACAGCAGGATCTGGCGGTCCTTGAGCAGCTTGCCGATGGTCGGTTTCACCGTGGTCAGGGCTTCACGTTCGCGCTGTTCCTGGTCGATGGCGCCAACCAGGGCGTCCTGTTCTTCGCGGGTCATCCACTTGGCATCATGGGGCTTGGAATCCAGCCAGAACCACACAAAGAAGCCCAGCGCCACCGAGGCCAGGCCCTCGATGCCGAACATCCATTGCCAGCCGTGCAAGCCAAAACCTTCGATCTGCAACAACGCACCCGACAACGGCCCGGAGATCAACGACGCCACCGCCGAGCCACTGAGGAAGATCGCGATGGCCTTGCCGCGCTCCACGCCGGGCAACCAACGCGTGAAGTAATAAATCACCCCGGGGAAGAACCCGGCTTCCGCCACACCCAGCAAGAAACGCAGGATGTAGAAGTGGGTTTCGTTCTGGATAAACGCCATCAGCGTGGCGACGATGCCCCAGGTGAACATGATGCGGGTCAGCCAGATACGGGCGCCGACCTTTTGCAGCAGCATGTTGGACGGCACTTCGAACAGCGCATAACCGATGAAGAACAGCCCGGCGCCGAAGCCGTAGGCCGCTGCGCCGATCCCCAGGTCATGCTCCATGTGCGTGCGCACAAAGCCGATATTGACGCGGTCGATGTAGTTGAGGATGAACATGACCACGAACAGTGGCAGCACATGGCGCTTCACTTTGCTCACGGCGCGGGCGAGCACTGAATCACTTTCGGGTACGGCAGATGCTGGGCTTGAATGGCTCACCATTTGAAAACTTCCCCCTGATTGTTTTTATGCGGGTTTGGTTGTTTTGTTGACAGACATCATACAAGTGCTTTTTCAGAAATCGCAATGCGCTGATGAGTGAATTTGTTTTTATAAGTACTTTGATTGACCAGTTGGTTCGGTTATTTAGGCGTTTTCATTGGTTGTCGCAGCGGGGCTCGCGTGGAGTGTTTTGAGCAGGTCAGCAATACAGTTGGTGAAAATTTGATGTGTTGTCATACAAGTTAAAGGTTTTTTGCTGCAAAAGGGCGGTGCTTCCGGGCAGGGTGATAAGCTTGCTCCTGCCCAACCCTGCGGACCTGTAGTCATGCCCATTGAAAGCCCAACGCCTGTGCGTAAACGCTCAACCAACCTGGCCCAGGGCGTGGTTGAGGCGCTGACCCAGCGCATCCTGCTCGGGCAACTCAAGCCCGGTGAAAAACTGCCGTCTGAATCCACCATCGTGCTTGAGCACGGAGTGAGCCGCACCGTTGTGCGTGAAGCCTTGTCCAAGTTGCAGGCGTCGGGGCTGGTGGAGACGCGTCACGGCATCGGCACCTTTGTGCTGGAGCAACACACGCAGCCGGGCCTGCGCCTGCATGTGGACACGGTCGCCAGCGTGCGCAACATGCTTGAATTACGCCTGGGCCTTGAGGTGCAGGCCGTGGCGTTGGCCGCCCTGCGCAGGAGCGAAGCGCAACTGGCCCATATGCGCCAGGCGCTGGACGACTACCAGGCCTCGCTGGCCAACAACGACAGTTGCGTGGAGGAAGACAAGCGCTTTCACCAACTGATCGCCGAGGCCACCGGCAATACCTTTTTTACCGACATCATGCTGCACCTGGGCAGTGCGATGATCCCGCGCACCCAGGTCAAGGACGCCGAACGCGGCGGCGCGGACTTTGCCCAGCTGGGGCAGTTGGCGAACCTGGAGCATGAGGCGATCTACAACGCCATCAAGCGCCAAGACCCGGACGCCGCACGGGCGGCCATGGTGCTGCACTTGACCAACAGCCGGGATCGATTTTCCGGGCACTCATAAGGAACCACCGTTGAACCAACACACCTTGTCCATGCGCCTTGAGCGTGTGGCGGCGCACGTGCCAGCCGGTGCCCGCCTGGCCGATATCGGCTCGGATCACGCCTACCTGCCGGTGGCGTTGATGCTCCGAGGCGCTATTGCGGCGGCAGTGGCGGGGGAAGTGGCCGCTACACCGTTTCACGCAGCCAACCGTACCGTGGCCGACAACGGTCTGGCGCAGCACATCACCGTGCGCCGGGCTGATGGCTTGGCGGCAATCGAGGCGGGCGATGATATTACTGTCGTCAGCCTGTGCGGCATGGGCGGCGAAACGATCCGCGACATTCTCGACAGCGGCAAGGCGCACCTCAATGGCCGCGAACGCCTGATCCTGCAACCCAACGGCGGCGAGCAGCCGCTGCGCCAATGGTTGATGGAGAACGGCTACCGGATCCTGCACGAGGAGCTGCTGCTGGAAAACCGCTTCTACTACGAAATCATCGTCGCCGAACGCGCCGATGCGGTCACCTATACCGCCGAGCAGCTGTACTTTGGCCCGTTGCAAATGCAGGCGCGTAGCGAGAAGTTCCTGGCGAAGTGGCAGCGTATAGTGCGCGAAAAACGCAAGACACTGGCCAGCCTCGAACAGGCACGGCAGGCCGTGCCCGAGCAGAAAGTGCAGGAGATCGTGCAGCAGGTGAAGTGGATCGATCAGTTGCTCGCCTGAGCCACATTCACGGCACTTCACCGCTACCCTGTAGTCTTCTCCTAAATCCCCCAAGGTGTTGCCCGCTATGATCACTGTTCACCACCTCAACAATTCCCGCTCACAACGTATCCTGTGGGTGCTTGAAGAACTGGGCCTGCCCTACGACATCAAACGCTACCAGCGCGACGCCAGGACCAACCTGGCGCCACCTGAACTCAAGGCCATTCACCCCCTGGGCAAATCCCCGGTGATCGAAGACGGTTCCCGCGTGCTGATCGAATCTGCCGCAATCATCGACTACCTGATCCGCCGCCACGGCAACGGCCAACTGCAACCCGACCCGGCCACCGACGCCTACGACAGCTATGTGCAATGGCTGCATTTTGCCGAAGGCTCGGCCATGCTGCCGTTGATGCTCAACCTCTATGTGGGGCGGCTGGGGGAAGCGGGTGCACCGCTGCATCCGCGGATTGAATCGGAGTTGGCCAACTACCTGGGCTACCTGAATGATGTGCTGGGGCGCACGCCTTACCTGGTGGGCGACGAACTCAGCGGTGCGGATATCCAGATGAGCTTTATCGGTGAAGTTGCCCAGGCCCAGGGCAAATTGCAGGCTTACCCGAACCTGGCGGCGTGGCTGCATAAGCTCCAGGCGCGGCCGGCTTACCGCAAGGCGGTGGAGCGGGGCGGGGAATATGCGTTCGCCAAATAGCCAGAGGTGAAGAGGACCAATGTGGGAGGGGGCTTGCTCCCGATAGCGGTGGGTCAGCTACAAAAATGCTGACTGACAGACTGCTATCGGGAGCAAGCCCCCTCCCACATTTGGAACCAGGTGAACCTTCGAGTCCTCCAGCGCTCACTTAAGAGGTGGCACTGGTTTTTCTCGAAAGGAATCTGCATGCACTCCACCTCGTCAATCCCGCCTGTAGAGCGTGAACTGAGCCTGCGGGCAGTCATCACCGGGATCGTGCTGGGTATCCTGCTGACCCCTTCCAACGTGTACGCGGGCTTGAAGATCGGCTGGTCGTTCAACATGTCGATCATCGCCTTGCTGATTGGCTATGGCATCTGGCAGGGCCTGGCCCGGCGTTCCGGCGAGCACCTGCCGTGGACCCTGCACGAGAGCAATATCAACCAGACCGTGGCCTCTGCCGCGGCGTCGATCATTTCCGGCGGGCTGGTCGCGCCCATCCCGGCCTATACCCTGCTCACGGGTAACCAACTGGCGGCGCTGCCGATGATCGCCTGGGTGTTTTCGGTGAGTTTTCTGGGGATCTGGATCGCGTGGTACCTGCGATCTTCTTTGCTCAATGACAAGGCGCTGAAGTTTCCCGAAGGCATGGCCACCCTGGAAACCCTGCTGCACATCTACAACCATGGCCGCGAAGCCGCCACGCGCTTGAAAGTGCTGCTCGGCGCGGCGCTGTTGTCCGGATCGGTCAAGTGGGTAGATACGTTTATGTGGGCCTTCCCGCGCTGGTCGCCGAGTCCCGCGTTGGAGCGCCTGACCTTCACCGCAGACCCTTCGCTGCTTTTGCTGGGGTTCGGCGGCATTATCGGCATTCGCGTGGGCCTGACCCTGCTGCTCGGCGCCTTGCTGGCATGGGGCGGGCTGGGGCCGTGGCTGTTGGCCAACGGCTTGGTGAGCCTGCCCGCCGACAGCAACGGTCCGCAATTTGCCGCGCTGGTGGAATGGCTGCTGTGGCCCGGCGTGAGCCTGATGGTGTGTTCCACCTTGGCGTCCCTGGCGATTCGCCTGTGGGCATTGCATCGCTCGACCCGGGCGTCTGGCGGCACGCCGTGGGCGATTCCCAAGCCCGGGCCTGCCGTGGGGTTTGCCTTGGCGATCGCGCTGGTGGTGAGCCTGCAAGCGCTGTTGTTCGGTATCAACCTTGGGATGGCGCTGCTGACCATTCCCCTGGCGATCTGCCTGGCCGCCGTGGCGGCGCGGGTGGTGGGAGCTACCGGTATTCCGCCGATTGGCGCCATCGGGCAACTGTCCCAGCTGAGCTTTGGCATTGTTGCGCCGGGCCAGGTGCCGATCAACCTGATGAGCGCCAACACCGCCGGCGGTTCGGCGGGGCAGTGCACCGACCTGATGAATGACTTCAAGGTGGGCAAGGCGATTGGCGCGACGCCGCACAAGCAAGTGATCGCCCAGATCCTCGGGATTTTCGTCGGCAGCATCGTCGGCGTGTTCGCGTACCTGGCGCTGATCCCTGACCCTCAGACCATGCTGCTCACCGAACAATGGCCGGCCCCGGCCGTCGCCACCTGGAAAGCCGTGGCCCAAACCCTGACCAACGGTTTGGATTCACTGTCCCCCAGCATCCGCTGGGCCATCGGCATTGCAAGCTTGTTCGGCGTGCTGCTGGGCATACTCGACAGCACATTACCCACACATCGCGCCCGCTATCTGCCAAGTGCGGCAGCCCTGGGACTAGCGTTTGTGTTGCCTGCGTCGGTGTCGCTGATGATGGCCCTTGGCGCGATCATGACCTGGGCCGTGAGCTGTCGCTGGCCGAGCGTGACGCAGCGCTTTGCGATCACGGCAGCGGCGGGGTTGATCGCCGGCGAGAGCATTACCGGCGTGGGCGCGTCGTTGTGGCAGATGCTGGGGAGTGGATGAATGGCCCACGTGGGTTTACAACTCTTCACGAATTCAAAAGGCTCATCGTTATAGGCTTGGCGCTGCGATCACTGGATCAAACCCATTCAACTGAGCGTTGAGCCTGCCCCATGAAACTGCCTGCCCTCGCTGCCACGTTTCTCGCCGTTGCTACGCTGCACCCTTTACCCGTGCACGGCGCAGGCCCCATCACCCATGTCGCCATCTACCGTGGCCCGGCAGGTTGCCCGGACTGCTCGGAAAACGTGAAAACCGCCCTGCAGCGTCTCAACCCCAATTACCAGATCGACTTCGTCGGCGCCGACGAACCCATCGACATCACGCCAGAGAACCTGGCGCACTATGACCTCTACGTGCAACCCGGTGGCGGCCAGGACATCCCGGCCGCTCTCGACAGCCTGGGCGATACACGTGCCGAAGCCATCCGCGCTTACGTCGCCAACGGCGGCCGCTACCTGGGCCTGTGCATGGGCGCCTACCTGGCCGACGACAACAACCTCGGCCTGATCCCTCAGGCCATTGACACCGAAGCCGGCCGCCCCGGTTTTGAAGTGACTGGTATCGACGATGCCGCCGTGCGGGTGACGTGGGACGGGCAGCCTGACCATGTGTTTTACCAGGACGGCCCTTACTTCCCCAAAGCCAGCGCCGCGGCACCGTACAAGGTCATCGCGACCTACCACAATGGCGACGTGGCGGCGGCGCGCTACACCTACGAACGTGGCGTGGTTGTTCTGAGCGGGCCGCATCCGGAAGCCGGGCGAGAGTGGTTTGAAAATGCCG
Organism: Pseudomonas sp. P867; assembly: GCF_019891455.1. Taxonomy (NCBI): domain Bacteria; kingdom Pseudomonadati; phylum Pseudomonadota; class Gammaproteobacteria; order Pseudomonadales; family Pseudomonadaceae; genus Pseudomonas; species Pseudomonas sp. P867. The sequence goes on from NZ_JAFLXB010000023.1 coordinate 38,693, forward strand.
ATATCGAGCTGAGCAAGATGCCGCGTGGAGAGCTGTTCGGGTCGTTGATACGTAGCGCGCAAGAGTAGGGCGCCACGCTCGTCACTTCAGAGGGCCACCCTTGCAAATGTCGATATCAGACACGATGGCGGCGTAACCAGGCTACTTGCGCCTGGCCTCGGGCACTTAAGGTGAGGGTCATTGGCCGCCCGAGAACAACAAAAACAATGACTAGCCTCAACTGCAACGATTCCAACGGTCAGCTGGCGCAGGGCTTCAAACCGCGTCACGTGACCATGTTGTCCATCGCCGGCATCATCGGCGCGGGGTTGTTTGTCGGCTCCGGACACGCCATCGCCGCAGCGGGACCGGCGGTTTTACTGGCTTATCTGTTTTCCGGCCTGCTGGTGGTGCTGGTCATGCGCATGCTGGGGGAGATGGCGGTGGCACGCCCCGACACCGGCTCGTTTTCCACCTACGCCGACCAGGCCATTGGCCCCTGGGCCGGGTTCACCATCGGCTGGCTGTACTGGTGGTTCTGGGTGCTGGTCATTCCCATCGAAGCATTGGCCGCCGGGCATGTGCTCAACCAGTGGTTCCCTCAGGTCGATGCGTGGCTGTTCGCCTTGGTCTCAATCGTGTTGCTGGTGATCACCAATCTGTTCAGCGTGGCCAAATATGGCGAGTTCGAGTTCTGGTTCGCCATGGCCAAGGTGATTGCCATCGTCGGCTTTATCGGCCTGGGTTTCAGCGTGCTCATGGGCTGGATCCCGGATCGTGAAGCCAGCGGCTTGAGCCGTTTGATGGAAGAACACGGCGGTTTTGCCCCCAATGGCCTGTCGGCGGTGGTGGGCGCGTTCATTACCATCATGTTCAGTTTCATCGGTACCGAAGCGGTGACCATCGCCGCAGCCGAATCGAGCAACCCGGCGCAGAACATCGCCAAGGCCACCCGCTCGGTGATCTGGCGCATCGGCGTGTTCTACCTGTTGTCGATCTCCATCGTGATTTCCGTGGTGCCCTGGAACGACCCGCTGCTGGCGTCCGTGGGCTCCTATCAGCGCGCACTGGAACTGATGAATATTCCCAACGCCAAGTTCATGGTCGATGTGGTGGTGTTGATCGCCGTAGCCAGTTGCATGAACTCCTCGATCTACATTTCCTCGCGCATGTTGTTTTCCCTGGGCAAACGCGGCGATGCGCCATCGGCCCTTAAAATCACCTCGAAGGCGGGCGTGCCCCGGGCGGCGGTGATCGCCAGCACCATCATCGGTGCGGGCGTCACGTTGCTGAGCTACTTCATGCCAGCCGGTCTGTTCCAGTTCCTGCTCGCCAGCTCCGGCGCCATCGCGTTGTTGGTGTACCTGGTGATCGCGATCTCGCAACTGCGTATGCGTCGCTTGCTGCTTCGGCAAAACGTCGAGTTGACCTTTCGCATGTGGCTGTTTCCGTGGCTGACTTACCTGGTGATCGTGTTCATCTGCCTGGCCCTGGGGGTGATGATGGTGACGCCCGAGCACCGCACCGAAGTGTCCTCGACCATTGGCCTGGCGTTGGTGATTTCCTTCATCGGCCTGGTCACGTCGCGCCAGCACAACCGGGCACCCAAGCCGGTGGCGCTGGAACATTCCTGATCACGCCTGCGGGGTAGCGGTGATGGAAACCGAGGCACCTGTTTGCCAGACCATCGGCTTTTTGCTGCTGGACCAATTCACCCTGATATCGCTGTCGTGTGCGGTCGAGCCGCTGCGCATGGCCAACCAATTGGCGGGCGAAGAACTCTACCGTTGGCAAACCCTGAGCCTGGACGGCCAGCCGGTTTGGGCCAGCGATGGCGTGTCGGTGACCCCGGATGCGTGCGCGCAGGACCAGCGCGGCTTCGATGCGGTGATCGTGTGCGGCGGCGTCGGCATTCAACAGGCTATCAGCCCTGCGCTCATCGCCTGGCTGCGCAGCCAGGCGCGCTTGTACTGCAAACGTCTCGGCGCGGTGTGCACCGGCAGTTGGGCACTGGCCCAGGCGGGGTTGCTCGATGGCTTCCAGTGCAGTGTGCATTGGGAGCTGATGGCGTCGATGCAGGAGGCGTTTACCCGCGTCAAGGTCAGCTCCAGCGTGTTCACGCTCGATGGCAACCGCTTCACCAGCTCCGGCGGCACTGCACCGCTGGACATGATGCTGCACCTGATCGGCCGCGATCACGGGCACACGTTGTCGGCGGCGATTTCCCAGATGTTCGTGTACGAGCGCATTCGCAATGAGCGCGACCACCAACGCGTGCCGCTCAAGCACCTGCTCGGCACGCAACAGCCCAAGCTGCAAGAAGTGGTCGCCCTGATGGAATCCAACCTGGAAGAACCCATCGACCTCGACCAACTGGCCGCCTATGTTCACGTGTCCCGACGCCAGTTGGAGCGCATGTTCCAGAAGCACCTGTACTGCACGCCATCGCGCTATTACCTCAAACTGCGCCTGACCCGTGCGCGTCAGTTGTTGATGCAGACGCCGATTTCGATTGTCGAGCTGGCGGTGATTTGCGGCTTTGTGTCCACGCCGCATTTTTCCAAGTGCTACCGGGACTTCTTCGGCGTGGCGCCCAGCGATGAGCGCTCGGACATGCGCCTGCATCCGCCGCCTGAGCTACGGCCCGAGGTGCAAGCCCGGGCCCCGCAAAGGCCCAGGAATGCACTGGAGCAGGCGCGCGACGAGCCGACCTTTGCCACGGTGCAGATTCAGCGGCGCTAAGGCGATGCTCAGCTTAGCGTCAGAATGTTGTCTGTAGACCCACCCTGAGGGTTCGGCCCGGTGCCGGCATAAAGCTTTGCGCCAGCGGGTCCAGGTAGTAGCGGTCGGTGAGGTTTTGCAGCGAGACATTCAGTTGGGTGTGGTCCTGCAATTTGTAGTTGAGGAACAAGTCCACCAGCGTCACTTCGCGATAGACCAATTGTGGCGTGGTGGCGCCTGTCTGCCAGGGTTTATCGGCGGTCACCGTGGGGCCGGAGGTGTAGGTGATGCGCGTGCCGACCGTCAGCGACTGGCCGAAAAAGCGCACGCCGGTGGTCAGGTTGGCGGCAAAGCGTGGCGGGTTCTGGGTGTTGGTGTAGGAGCCCATGAAACTGCCGGGCGTGCAGTTGGGCGTCTGGCTGGTGTCGCGATAGCGGTTGCTGCTGGCACGCAGGCGAGCGGCGAACGCCGAGTCGCAGGTTTGGGTCTTGAGGTAGTAGGTGGATGACAGGTCGGCAAACACACGGCCGGCATCGTAATGGGACTGCAACTCCAGGCCGCTGGTCTTGAAGCTGTCGGTGTTGCTGAATTGCATCTGGCCCATCAGGCCGGGGCTGGGGTCGTAGTAACGGGTGATGTAGTTTTTGATCGTGTTGTTGAAGTACGCCAGTTTGATCGCCGCCTCATCGTCAGCCACAAACAGGCCTTTTTGGAGGGTGCTGGCGCCGATTTCCCAGTTGCTCGAACGCTCGGGCTTCAAGCCTTTGCCGGGTAGGGTTTGTAATACGCCCTGGCTGGTCTCGAACAGCGACGGCATCCGCAGGCCCTGGGTGTAAGAGGCGTAGACGAAGGTGTCGGGCGCCACCTCCAGATTGATGCCGAAGGCAGGCGCAAATGCACCGCCGCTGTTGCGGTTTTTTCCGGAGTAGTCATAACCGCTGACCACTTCGCCCACTTGGGGCTCATACACCGTGGTATCCGTGGCCCCGAAATCGTTATAGCGCGGGCCCTCAAATGGGTAGTTGGTGTTACTGAAAACGATGCCGTTGTTCAGGCGCGGGTCGGTAGCGTCGGTGTAGTCCCCGTTCATGTCGGGGAACCAGAGCATGTTGCCGTAGGCCCCGGCGTTCGTGGCTGACACGTAGCGCAACGGGCGCTCTTCCCGGCGCGCCGTTGAAAGCGGCACATGGTCTTGTGTGCGGTAATAGGTATAGCGGCCACCGCCCCATAGTGTCAGGCGGTCCACGGGTTGGTATTCGAGCTTGCCGTTGAGGTTGAATTCCTGGCGTGAACCATCGCGCAAACTGCGGTTGGCGTTGATGTCGTGCTGGGTGGTGACCACGCCTTTTTGCGGGCGCAGCTCTTCGACCTGGAAGCCACCGCCCAAGTCCAGCTTGAGGTCACCATAGTCGCTGGTGAACCGTGAGGTATTGGCCAGGTCACCGCCGATGCGACGGTTGGCCTGACGGCTCCAGTTGCGGTCCGAACGGTAGGCTTGGGAAGCGGGCGCGAGCACTGAAGTCAGTTGGCTGGTTTGCGCATCGGTCATCCACAGGCTGGTGGTAAGGTCCACCAGCGGGTTGTTGGTGGGCAGGTAATGGTAGCGCGCGGTATAGGTGTCGATCCGGGTATGGCCCAGCGGGTACTGGTAGATGCCGCCGGTGCCGAACCGAAAAATATCCGACGGCATGATCTCGCCGATGTGCCCGTTGTAGCGCTGGTAACCGAGGTCGAAGGTGTGTTCGTCGGTGGGGCGGATGGTGGTCTTGAGCAACCAGGATTCAGTCTCGGCTGACGAGTTCAGCACTTCTTCGCCGGCGTTATAAGTGCTGGCCACTGTGCTTTCTTCGTCGCCATAGCGGTCGTAGGTACGGTAGCGATCCTGTCCCTTTTTGCCGGCAAAATAGTTGCCTTGATTGCGGTGGGCGTAGGCTGCGACCACATCGAACAGGTCATGGGTGTAGGCAAACGCGGCGCTGCCGGATTCGGCTTGGGAACCGAACAGCCCGCCACGGTTTCGGTGCGGTTCGGCGTACAGGCTGCCCTCGGATGAGTGACCGTCGCGGTAGGCGGGCGCAACGCCGTTGTTCCACGCCTCGCCCTTGAGGCGCAGGCCGATGTTTTGCCCATCGCGCAGAATGTCTTCAACCCCCAGGGTGCGCATTTTAACCGTGCCGCCGATGGCGCTGGAGTCAACGCTGGGGCCCTTGTCGATGGTCACGTCGCTGATCAAATCCGGGTCGATGTAACTGCGCTGTTGGGTGCCGGCATAGCCGCGATACACATCCAGCGCTTGCTGCGCGCCATCCACCGTAACCGCCACGCGGCTCTGGCCCTGGATGCCGCGGATGTTCACATCCAAACCGCCGCCGTTGCGGCTGTCGCCCACCTGCACGCCGGGCTGGCCTTTGAGCAGGTCGCCGGCGGAGATCACGCCGAAGCGTTGCATGTCCTCACCGGAGATATACACGGAGGAACGCGGCGCCGAATACACCTGCTGTTTCTGCGGGTCTTCGCCGGTGACTTTCTGCGTGGGCAGCGCAAGCGCCGTGCCGCCCGGGTACAGCTCGTAGCTGCCATCGGCCAGGCGCTGATAACTCAAGCGCGTGCCTTCCAGCAGCCGTGTCAACGCGGCTTCGGTGGTGAAGTCGCCGGTCAGGCCCTGGCTGCTCTTGCCGGCAGTCAGCGTGGCGCGCCCCGCCATGCTGATGCCCGCCTGCACGCCAAAGCGCGAGAGCACCTGGTCCAGCGTACCGGCGTCGATGTGGAAGTGCTGGCGCTCATCGGCTGCCAACACCGCCGCGCCGTACAGCGGTTGCAAGCCAAGAAACAGCAGGCCGAGCGTGCGGCTGCGCAGAACATGGAGGGGGGAGGTCATGCAGGGCTCCTGAGGGTGAAGGCCCACCTGTTTCGATGGGTTATTCCCATAGGCCAAGCGACGTGGAAAAAACTGCGCTGTATGACAAAAATATTTTCAGGCTGGCACCACGGTCACCCAATAGCGCGTGCGCCGCTCAATGCGCACCGGCAGCGCTTGGGCGAGCAGGGCCAGGGCTGCATCGGTATCGTCGAGCTGGAAACTGCCGGTAACGCGCAAGCCTGCAACGGTTTCGCCACAGCGCAAAATCCCTGGGCGATAGCGCGAGAGTTCGGCCAGCAGCGTGTCCAGGCGCATGCGTTCGGCGGGCAGCAAACCCCGCAGCCAGGCCTGGGCGAGGAACCCATCGACAGGAGCCGGCGCGGCGATACCCTGGCTATTGACCTGGGTACGCCAGCCCGCGTCCAGCCGCAGGGGCAGTTGGTGGCCTCGCGCATGCACCTGCACCAAGCCGCGCAGGACCGTCACCTGGGTACCCCGGCGGTCGTGGCGCACCAGCAGATGAGCGCCCGGGCTATGCAGCGTCGCGTCGGGTGTCAGCAGTTGCAGCGCCCGCGATTCGACGGGCGCGTCCAGGGCCATCTCGCCTTCGACCAACTGCACGCTGCGCTGTGCGGCGTTGAAGTCCAGGTTGACCGCGCTGGCGGTGTTCAGCCACAACGAACCGCCGTCGGCCAACCGCCATTCGCGCCGCTCGCCGGTGCCAGTGCTATAAGTGGCCAACGCCGAACGCACCACGGTGGACTGCGCACCCTGCCACGACAGCCCGCCGAGCAGGCCGACGGAGAGCAGCGCCTTGAGCACCTGGCGGCGCTGCTGTGGATCATTGCCGGCAGCTTCCAGCGCCCGTCGCGTGGTGGCATCCGCCAACAGCGTCGCTCCAGGTTGCAACGACAACGGCAAACTGCTGACGCGCTGCCAGGCGTATTCATGTTCGGTATTGGCTTGGCGCCATTGCTGCAAAGCCAAACAATCGGCAGCGTTCATCAGCCCGGATTGGCTTTTGACTAGCCAGTTGATGGCGCTGTCGCGGACCTGCGGATCAACCGGCAGGCTCATTCAAAACGACTCGCGTAACACACGCTGAACGCCTTGCCCATGGCCCGCTGCACCTGAGCCACGCTGAGGTTCAGCTGCGCGGCGATTTGCGGGTAGGTCAAGCCGTCGAGCTGGGACAAGAAGAAAATCCGCCGCACCGGCATCGACAGCCCCACCAGCAATGAGTCGAGTTGCAGCAGGGTCTCGATGGTCAGCAGTCGCTCCTCCGGCGAGGGCTCCAACGCTTCGGGCCGAGCGGCCAGTGCCTCCAGGTAAGCGCGTTCAATCGCCTGGCGCCGCCAGCGATTTATCAGCAAATCATTGGCAATCTTGGCCAGAAACGCCATGGGCTGGCGCAGCTCGCCCACCTCCTGGCGCGAGCACAACACGCGCACGAAGGTGTCGTGGGCCAGGTCCTCGGCATCGGCACGGTGCCCCAGACGTCGATGCAACCAGCCCCGCAACCAGGTGCGGTGGCGGATATACAACTGCTCGACCGGCGAGGCGGTGCTGTCGTTGAACATGTGAGATTCGCTTGGCTTAAATGATAACTCTTCTCATCTTATGGGTTTTGGTTAAGGGTTGTACAGCGCTAAGCAGCGTACGCCTGCGCTCAAATCCACTGATCGTTGACTGCCGTCCGCTCTCCGCCTTCGTGTCCGGTGTTCAAGATGCCCCTTGGCTCGATCATCATCAGCCTGGCTTCTCCCTCGGCGGCGGTCCTGTGCTCAATGCCACGCGGCACCACATACAACTCACCCGGCTTCACATACACCGGGCCATCCGGCAGGTCGATACGCAGCGTGCCTTCGAGCACCAGGAAGGCTTCATCGGTTTCGGGGTGCGAATGCCAGATGAACTCGCCCTCGATGCGCACCACCTTGAACTGGTAGTCGTTCATTTCGGCAACCACTCTTGGGCTCCATTGTTGGTCGATGAGCGAGGCTTTGTGCGCGAGGTTTATCGGTTGGGCGGGTTGCTGTAGGTGAGTCATGCTGAGCCTTCCTGTCGGTGAGAAGGCCAGACTATCCGGGCGACAGGTCAGAGGCTTGTACGATCCTGCAACCCCTCCACTCGCACGCCCCCGCATTCCCCATGGGAATGCAGCACATAACATTAATGAATTTTTCTTGCTGCCACGGTTAACGTAATTTGCGTCAAGGCCACGGAGAACCGCCTTGAACTCATCCTCACCCAACCCTGCTGACAAATTCGATACCTCAAGAGCCAACGAGTACGCACGACAAAGCCGTATCGCATTGGCGGGCTATGACGCGTGCCAGGACCTGGCAGCGTGCATGCTGGCGGCAAGCCTTGGCGATACCCCTTCGGCCAAGGTACTTGTGGTCGGCGCTGGCGGTACGGCGCAAGAGATCATCGCCATGGCCAGCCTTGAACCGGGCTGGCGTTTTATGGCGGTTGATCCCTCCCAGCCGATGCTGGACGCGGCAAGGCAGCAGTTGGAAGCCAACCACTTGCTTGATAGAACCACCCTGCATCTCGGGCAGCTCGAAGACCTGCCAGCAGACGCGTCATACGACGCCGCCACCTTGATCGGTGTGCTCCACCATCTGGAGGGTGACGACGCCAAGGACCGGATACTGCGATCGATTCGGGCGCACCTGAAACCGGGGGCACCGCTGATCGTCGCGGGCAATCATTATGCGTATGCCAGCCAGCCGTTGCTGCTGGCGGCGTGGGGGCAACGGTGGCGTCAGCATGGCGCCAGCTCGGACGAAGTAAAGGCCAAGCTCGGCAAAATCCTTCAAGGCGCTGACCCGCCCCATTCCGAGGCCGCGGTTCAGAAGCTGTTGCACGACGCCGGCTTCGGCGACGCGACCCGTTTCTTCAGCAGCCTTTTCTGGGGGGCTTGGTTGACGTGCAAGGTGGGGTAGCGATGTTCCCCTTGCTCAACAACCCGTGGCGCGATTCAGATCGCTCGGAGAGTAGCCAGCCGCCGACGCCAATCGCCGCCATGCCGAAGGTGGCATTCCTCTTCGGAGTCGAAACTGACGCAGCGGGCGATGTTCGGGACGTGCACGTCAGAGTCATCCAGCGCGGCGGTGGTCAGCTCGCGCATACGGGCGTCTGCCCCGGTTGCGAGGGCGTGAGCCTTACTCGCAAGGCTGTCGAATACCCAGATCACCCGCAGGCTTTGGGGGAAGGCGCGGTAGTCGACTGTGTGGGTCAACCAGTCGAAGCCCGGGATTTCCGCCTTTGCGATCTCGCAGGCGTCGGTCAGGGCTGCAATGAGACGGCGTTCGATACGGGCGTGGTCGCGTGAGGCAGGCGGCATAAGGGAAATCCGTGAATTCTGGGAGTGGGTTGGGGGGGCAGGCGAGAGGCTGATCAGAGCATAGGTATCTACACAACTTCGGCACGACGCTAAATCTGTGGCGAGGGAGCTTGCTCCCGTGACGGCCTGACAGCCGATGCATGTCCATCTGACGCTCCGAAATACAAATGTGGGAGCTGGCTTGTCGGGTCGCCGCATCGCTGCGAAGACGGCCTGACAGCCGACGCCAATCTACCTGACACCCCACGATCAATTGTGGGAGCTGGCTTGCCTGCGAAGACGGCCTTACATTCGACACCGTGATACCGAGTACATATCCATTCCTGCGGTAACGGCCACCTAGGGTTCCGCTCTGACAGCGGCTCACTTTTGAAAAGCGCAAAAGTAAGCAAAACGCTCTTGCCCCACCACTCGGCACCTCGCTTAGGCTCGGTGTGCCCGAACACAGGCTTGAATCCGTGGGCCGCCGCCACGCGCCATCCATGGCGCGGGGCGGCTAACCCGGCGTCCTGCCGGGTTACCCACGAATTCAAGCCTGCGTTCGGCCAGCGTGGTTTAACGGGGCGCCTAAGATCAAGATCAAAAGCAGATCAAGATCAACAGCGGCTCGCTTCGCATCGTGGTTACCGCTGAGCGCTACAGAGTTGTGTAGATACCTATGCTGATCAGAGCGGGCGCGATTGAAGCGAGGGACGCAAGCGTTGCCACTCATTCCAGCAGTCCTCGGCAACGATATCCGGGTAACCCCGTTCTTGTTCCATCGCCAACGCGGTGGAGAAGGTTACCGCAATGCAAGTGGCCTGGTCGCGGAGATCGCAGACTTCGACTTCTGTTTAGGGGGGCGCCTTTTTTCGATTCGGCGGCCGTCAGCACGGCGGCAAGGGCGGGGACAAAAACCAGGCAGAGGGGCTCGGTAGACATCAGCTTTTTCCTGAGTAGGGTGGGTGGTGCGCTTATTCTTCAGGGTTGATCAACGATCTCAACGTATGGTCCTCCCAAACGCCAGCAATCTTCAGATAGGCTCGCGCATAACCTTCCTTTTCAAACCCCAGCGACTCCAGAAGGCGTTCACTTCGCACATTGCGGGGCAAATGATTGGCCATGATCCGGTGAAGCCCCAACTGCTCAAAGCAATGCCGGTTAGTGACCTGAAGTGTTTTTTTCATCAGGCCACGGCCTTGGGCAGATTCCGCCAACGAGAAGCCGAGATGACAGGCCTGAAAAACGCCCCTCACAATGTTCGTGTAGTTACACCGCGCTAGAACCTCTCCGCTCTCGGGTTCAAGCAAGAGGAAACACAGAGCGTTGCCAGCCTGCATATTGTTTACCTGCTGCTCGACCCTGGCCTTGGCGTTGCCAGTGGTGAAGTATTCCTCGTCCCTGAGCGGCTCCCAGGGTTGCAGATGCCTGCGGTTGACGCTTTCGTAACGGCTGATCCTCTCGAAATCGTCGCGGCACAATGGCCGAAGGCAGTAGCCCTCAATGCAATACTCCATAAACCGCTCCAGATTTATCAATTCCCCAATCTGACTGCATAGCCGCAAAGAATAGCGCCGTTGCGCGTAAAGCGACCCCTTTCATGGCAAACAGGTCTACCATGCCAGCCCCGGCAGTGGTTCCACTCGCTCCCGAACTCCATTTTTCAAGGTAGCGATAATGTCCATCGACCAGATCTCCCTCCCCAAAGGCGTCGGCCCCCACGCCGCCAAGCTGCTTGACGCTATTACTGGCGCCTCCACCCATGAAGAACTTAACCGTGCTGGCGGTAAAGCCGAGGGCTTTGTGCTGGGGCTGGAGGCCACCAAGGCGATCAAAAGCCAAATTGCAGAGTCGTTGTACGTGGCGTATGACGACGCGGCGAGCAATCGGGCTGGTGAACTGAAGGGCTAGTACAAGTCAGCCCATGGTTCCGGAATGAGCGCCAATCGCCGGAATAGGCTGACGAACATAATAATTGTCGAATTCACTGCTTTCGATGAACTGGAAGCCATGGCGGGTATAAAAGCGATTCGAAGCGCTTTCCTTGAGAGCCCCCACCTTAATAGGAAGCGCAGCCGCATCCGCCTCTTTGAAAACCTGAGTGAGAACAGCGGACCCTACCCCTGACCCTTGCGCGCTCGGCCTGACATACAAGTGGTCGAGCAAGAGTTCATTGCGGTGATGTTTGACCACTACGAAACCCACCCGCTCTCCAGCTGCCTCGATATAGCGTGTGTCGCGAGCTTCAAAGCCACCAAGAAACCGCTCCCGCGCACGCACAGGGTCAAATCGCCCAACACGCTCCAGACTTTCGCGCATGGCCTCAATTCGAATGGCTACAAGATTATCCAAGTCGCTTTGTTGAACTGGGGCCAAAATGATCGGGGAATTTTGATTGGGTGCGACGGGCATATTGTGTGCTCCAACTACCATCCTGGGGGCCCAGTATAGAGAGCCTGATACTGATGAAGCGACCCGCATGGTATGTTCACGGCATAAATGGAGTAACGGCCCCCAGGAAGGAAATTGCAATGCCAGTGGACACCCACCCAATCCGCATTCTCTCGCAACGCCTGAGCATCGAGCCCTTCTGCGAGCAGGACGCTGTTGAGTCCTTCCCTTGTATCACGCCGACTCTGACTCGCTACATGTCCTGGGAACCGCCTGCCTCGCTAGAAGAGTACGCGCAAGTCTGGGGACGGTGGCTGCCTGCGATAGCGGATGGCAGCGATATTGTGTTTACGGTCAGGGAGCGGGTGAATGCTCGTTTTGCCGGCTTGGTCGGGCTGCACCATACCGGCAGTGAAACACCGGAGTTGGGCATCTGGATCCGTGAAGATAAACATGGGTTGGGGTTTGGTGGTGAAGCGGTGCGGGCGGTTGTTCAGTGGGCTAACAAACGGTTTGCGGCAAAGCACTTTATCTACCCTGTTGCGACGCAGAATCGTGCGAGTCGGCGTATTGCCGAAACTTTGGGGGGAGTTGTCATTGAGAGGCGGATGTCGGAAAAATATGAGTCGGTTGTGTATCAGATACCGGTGGTTTAACTCTGGGTATCAGGTTGGTCGGAGGCCTGCTTTCGGCCGATTCTGTTGAAAAAGTCGGATTTTCAGATTGCCTGAACTCAAGCGCGACCACCACTGGAGAACCTACTCACCACATTGAGTGGTTTTTCGGCCCTTCGGTGACC
>NZ_JAFLXB010000024.1:0-47277 GCF_019891455.1 Pseudomonas sp. P867
ATCCCGAACTCAGCAGTGAAACGATGCATCGCCGATGGTAGTGTGGGGTTTCCCCATGTGAGAGTAGGTCATCGTCAAGATTAAATTCCAGAACCCCTGTTTGCTAACGCAAACAGGGGTTTTGTTTTGGGCGGTCGAAAAGCCGGCTGCCTCTGGGACTCTCGCTTAAATAGCGTGCCGTTGGGGAAATCAATGCAAAGTGTTTCTGCATTTTTGGTATGGTGCAGCACATTTTCACAAGGACTGATCGTTACCCGCAGGAGGCGGCGTCGCTAATTTCCAACGAGATGCTGTAGAAATGCCTGAACCGATACCTATCAAAGATCACGAAAAAGAAAACCGCCTGGTCAACAAACGCTTGCTGGCCTGTGCACTGCTGGTGGTAGGCATCACCTGTGCCCTGGTGGGGCGTATGTATTTTCTGCAAGTGGTGCAGTACGACTACCACTCCACGATCTCGGAAAACAACCGGGTCCATGTACTGCCGATCACGCCAACTCGCGGCTTGATCTATGACCGTAATGGTGTAGTCCTGGCCGACAACCGTCCGAGTTACAACCTGACCATCACCCGTGAACGCACCACCGACCTTAAGGGTGAGCTGGACGCGATCGTCAATTTGCTGCATCTGCCTGCCGAAGACCGAGCCATGTTCGATAAGGCGCTTAAGCAGGCTCGTCACCCGTTTGTTCCGGTCACGTTGTTCTATGAGTTGAACGAAGAACAGATCGCTGTTTTGGCCGTCAACGAGTTCCGTCTACCAGGGGTGGACGTCGAGCCCCAGTTTGTCCGCCACTACCCGCTGGGTGCGCACTTTGCCCACTCCATCGGCTACGTCGGCCGCATCAATGAGAAAGAATCCAAGACCCTTGATTCCGTGGAGTACCGCGGTACCCAATCCATCGGTAAAACCGGGATCGAGCGTTTTTATGAGGCCGAGCTGCACGGCCATGTCGGTTATGAAGAGGTCGAGACCAACGCCCAGGGGCGCGTACTACGCGTGCTCAAGCACACCGATCCGATCCCTGGCAAAAACATCGTCCTGAGCCTCGACGTCAAGCTTCAGGAAGCCGCGGAAGAAGCCCTGGGCGACCGGCGTGGTTCGGTCGTGGCTCTGGACCCGCAAACCGGTGAAGTACTGGCCATGGTCAGCAAACCGAGTTTCGATCCGAACCTGTTCGTCACCGGCATCAGCTTCAAGGAATACGCCGCGCTGCACGATTCCATTGATCGGCCGCTGTTCAACCGCGTGCTACGTGGGCTCTATGCGCCGGGTTCAACCATTAAGCCGGAAGTTGCTATCGCGGGTCTCGACAGTGGCGTTGTCACCCCGCAAACCCGGGTGTTTGACCCTGGCTATTACCAGTTGCCGGACTTTGACCACAAATACCGCAATTGGAACCACAGTGGCGACGGTTGGGTAGACATGGACGCCGCCATCATGCGTTCCAACGACACTTACTTCTACGACCTGGCCCACAAGCTAGGCATCGATCGCCTGCACGACTACCTCGCCGAGTTCGGCCTTGGTCAGAAGGTGTCCCTGGACATGTTCGAAGAGTCCGCAGGTCTGATGCCCTCTCAGGCCTGGAAGCGTGCGACCCGTCGCCAGCCCTGGTTCCCAGGCGAAACCGTCATCCTTGGCATCGGCCAGGGCTATATGCAAGTGACACCACTGCAACTGGCCCAAGCCACTGCATTGATCGCCAATAAAGGCATCTGGAACCGTCCGCACCTGGCCAAGACCATCAACGGCGTGCCTCCGGTGGATGAGAACCCGATGCCCAACGTGGTCTTAAAAGACCCGCGTGATTGGGAGCAGGTCAACCATGGTATGCAATTGGTGATGCACGACCCACGCGGTATCGCCCGGGCGGCAGCGCAAGGCGCCCAATACCGCATCGCCGGCAAGAGCGGCACCGCCCAGGTAGTGGCGATCAAGCAGGGTGAGCGCTACAACCGCAACAAGACGCTGGAGCGTCATCGCGATAACGCCTTGTTCGTCGGTTTTGCGCCGGCCGAACATCCGAAAATCGTGATTTCCGTCATGATTGAAAACGGTGAGGCCGGAGGCCGTGTGGCTGGGCCGGTTGTGCGGCAGATCATGGATGCCTGGTTGCTTGACCAGGAAGGTCATCTCAAGCCGCAGTATGCGACGCCAGCCAAAGCGCCAGGCGACCCACGCGTCTGACTCAGGCCTGCCACTCGTCCCAGCGCTCTAAGCCTTCATAGGCCAGCCATGGCACCTCATGGGCCATCCAGATATGCGAGGTGGGCCTGACGCCGGGATCATCGTCCAGCGTCGCCACCCGCACGATCACGTGGGGCTGATGCCCCCGTTCGGCAATCAGATGTGAGCCGCAGCGCGAGCAGAAGCGTCGGAGTTTCCCCGGCGAGGATTCAAAGGATGCCAAAAGCTCTTCACCGTGCGTCCAGCGAAAATGCTCGCGCATCACCCCGGCAGTGGCAACAAACGCAGCTGCGTGTGCCTTGCGACAGCTGTCGCAATGGCAGTGGCTGATGGGCATGTCCAGGCTGTCCACCTGATAGCGCACAGCTTTGCACAAGCAACTTCCATTCAATGGGTCAGTCATAACCTATGGCCAGGTCAAGGAGGGGGTCATCATCATCGCGCACAACGCAAGGTTGCGCATTGGTCGATGTCGCCTACTGTTCAAAGAAGGAGGTGACTCATGCACGTATTAGATCGAATCGAACGCAAAGTCCTGCTCAATGCATCGCGTAAACAAGTTTGGGAGGCTCTCACGGATGCCGAGCAATTTGGCAGCTGGTTCGGTATCGCGCTCAAGGGCAAAACCTTTGTAGCCGGGCAAACCATCGAAGCGCCAATTACTTACCCAGGCTACGAACATGTGGTCTGGAAGGCCAGGATCGAACGCGTCCTGCCGCAAACCCTGTTCTCTTTCTGGTGGCACCCCTTCGCGGTAGAGGAGGGCATCGACTACGACAACGAAACACCGACTCTGGTGGAGTTCACCATCGAGGATCACGCCCCCGGCATCCTGCTGCGGGTTGTCGAATCCGGTTTCGACCAGGTTCCCGAGGCACGGCGCCAGAAGGCGTTCAAGATGAACTCCCGTGGTTGGGATGAGCAGATGGGCAATATCGAAACCTATCTGAGCGAAACCCGACCAGTATGATGGTGGGCAAGGGGGCAGATCAGCCCCCCAACGTAATCACGTTCTAGAAATCAATCGACGCCGACAACTTCGCCACTCGCGGATCCCCCTGGCTCAGGAACCCGCCCTGGGCCGACTCCCAGTATTTCTCGTTGGCGACGTTCTCTACCGTGGCACCCAATGTCACCTCGCGCTTGTCCACGGCGAAGGTGTAGCGCGCACCCACGTCGAAGCGGTTCCAGGCCGGCAGGCTCAGGTTGTTGGCCGCGTCGGCGTACTGCCCGCCGGTGCGCAGCATACGCCCGCTGAGGCTTACGCCTTGCAGGCCGGGCACATCCCAATCCACCCCGGCGTTGAGCTGGAATGACGGTACGCCAATGGTACGGTTGCCGTCGTTGGCGCCGTTGAGGGTGCCCTTGAGTTCGGTTTTCATCAGGGTCACCCCGCCCAGCAAGCGCAGGCCGCTGACCGGTTCGCCGAATACGTTGAGCTCGACGCCCTTGTTGATCTGCTGACCTTCCCGCACGTAGCGGGCGGTGGTGGCGTCGATGGCCTCGGCATAACCCGCGCCGGGCTGCTCGATACGATATACACCCAGGGTCGCGCCATAGGTGCCCATGTCCACTTTGACACCCGCTTCGATCTGCTTGGACCGGGCAGGCGCATAAGCTTGCCCGCCACCGATGACCGTCAGGTTGCCTGATTTGAGCGGCGACGTCGGGCCCTGAGCCAGGCCTTCAATGCGGTTGGCATACAGAGATACGTGCTCCCACGGTTTGAACACAATGCCGTAGACCGGTGTGGTGATCGATTCGTCATAGTTGGCGGTGCGGGTACCGCTCATGTAGTTGTAACTCTGCACCACCATCTGCTGGCGACGTGCACCAACGGTCACTAACAGGCGGTCATCGAAGAACCCCAAGGTGTCGGATACCGCGACGCTACGCACGAATGTCTTGTCGGTGATGGTCGGATCGCTGAAGTCGGTACCTGGGGTATTGCGTGGGCTGTTGAGGGCCGGCGGCGCGCCGGTCACGGGGTTGTAGATATTGGTCAGGGTTTTTGCGCTGGCGAATACATAGGCGTTGCGCGCCTCGGTCCAGATGCCTGCCAGGCCGAAGTTGAGCCGATGGCTCACCGGGCCGGTGTGGAACTTGCCATTGAGGCCACCCATGGCACTGGTATTGTTTTCTTCGTGGGCGATAGTCGAGCCGCTGGCGCTGGCATTGCCGAGATTATCGCTCAAGGTCACTGACGAGTAGCGCCCCATTTCACGGCTGTGCTTGGCACCGGCTGCCGCGTAGGCGGTCCAGTTTTCATTCAGGTCATATTCGGCGCGCAGCATCCCCAAGGTGTCTTCAAGGTTGGTACTGCTCCAGCTTGGCGCGTAGTTGGTGTCTGCCGACGGCGCATCCGGCACCTGGGTGATGGTGCCAAGGAACACCGAGTTACGCCCACCGTTGATACGCTGCTTCTGATACACAAAATCACCGGACAGCCGCAAAGCATCGCCGCGGTAATCAAGGCCGACGGCAAACAGCTTCGAACGCTGGTTTTCATCATCAATCCCGGTATCGCCTTCGCGCTGGGACAGGTTGACCCGTGCGCCAAACCGGTTGTCTTCGCCGAAGCGCTGGCCAATATCCAAGTGTTCGCCAATCCGCCCATCACTGCTGATGTCGGTACTGAAACGACGCAGTGGCACATCATCGGCTCGCTTGGGTTGCAGGTTCACGCCGCCACCAATCCCCGAGCCGGTGGGGGTGACGCCGTTGATAAAGGCGTTAGGGCCCTTGAATACCTCCACGCGCTCCAAGGCGTCAGTGGAAATGATCTGGCGCGGCAGGACACCGTACAAACCGTTATAGGAAATGTCATCGCCATTCAACGGCAGGCCACGAATCATGAACGTCTGGGACTGGTTCGCATACCCCGAGGCCTGGCGCACGGAGGAGTCATTGAGCAACACGTCGCCGACGGTTTCCGCCTGCTGGTCGCGAATCAGCTTTTCGGTGTAGGAGGACATGCTGAAGGGCACATCCATGATGTCCTGGTTGCCCAGCACACCCAGTTGGCCGCCGCGTGCAACCTGGCCACCTGCAAACTCTGGTGGCAGAGCCGTGGGCGCAAGGGCTTGGACATTGATGTTGGTGGCGCCCAGTTCCAGCACGTTGTCTGAGGCCGCTGGGGCTGCCGCTTGTGCCGCAAGGCTCACGGAGCAGCAAAGGGCGAGCAGGGTCGGGCGAAATGGCGCAGCGAAAAGATTGCAGAGGGGCATGGTTGATCCAGACGGCTAACTTATGAGGAAGGGGGCAGCGACGTTGCGCTTCCTCACTGCGCGGATACGACTCCGACGCAAATGATAGTGATTGTTATTAATGTCCTGCAACAAATTTATGCGATTGCGCTCTGCGTGCGCGTTAACCTGCCGCGTTTGTAGAGATGCCGAGTAGAATCACGCCCTGAAAGCGATTCCTGAGGTGCGGTACGGTGGATTTACAGCAGGGTTTTGTCCTGACCCGGCATTGGCGCGATACCCCGTTAGGCACGGAGGTCAGTTTCTGGCTGGCCACCGACCACGGGCCTCGGTGTATTCGCCTACCCGTGCAAACCTCGGTGATGTTCATCCCCGAAGTCCATCGCAAGCCGCTCGATTGGCTGCTCAAGGGCGAGCGTGATCTGGAGTTGCGTGCGCTGCAACTGTGCGACTTCCACCATCGCCCGGTCCTGGGCCTCTATGCCCGCCAGCACCGCCAATTGATGGACATCGAAAAGCGCCTGCGCAGCGCCGGGGTCGATGTCTACGAAGGCGACGTGCGACCGCCCGAGCGTTACATGATGGAGCGTTTTATCACTGCCCCCGTATGGTTCGGCGGCACGCCCGACGCGAACGGCACCGTGCTCGACGCGCAGATGAAGCCCGCGCCCGACTACCGCCCGCGCTTGAAGTTGGTGTCCCTGGACATCGAAACCACCGCCCAGGGCGATCTGTATTCCATCGCGCTGGAAGGCTGCGGCGAGCGCCAGGTGTATATGCTCGGCCCGCCAAACAAAACCGATGCCGTGGACTTCAAGCTCGACTACTGCGACACCCGTGCGCAACTGCTCGAACGCCTCAACCAATGGCTGGCCACCTTTGATCCCGATGCGATCATCGGCTGGAATGTGGTGCAGTTCGACCTGCGCGTCCTGCATGAGCACGCCCAACGCCTGAACGTGCCGCTGTTGTTGGGGCGTGGCGGTGAAGCCATGACCTGGCGCGAGCACGGCAGCCGCAATCACTACTTCGCGGCAGCGGCGGGGCGCTTGATCATCGACGGGATCGAAGCGCTGCGCTCGGCGACCTGGAGCTTTGAATCCTTCAGCCTGGAAAACGTCGCACAAACCCTGCTCGGCGAAGGCAAGGACATTTCCACCCCGTACCAGCGCATGGACGAAATCAACCGCATGTTCGCCGAGGACAAGCCCGCCTTGGCGCGCTACAACCTCAAGGACTGTGAGCTGGTCACACGGATTTTTGAAAAGACCGAGTTACTCAAGTTCTTGCTGGAGCGTGCCAGCGTCACTGGCTTGCCGGCCGATCGTAACGGCGGTTCGGTCGCCGCCTTCACCCACTTGTACCTGCCGTTGATGCATCGCCAGGGTTTCGTCGCGCCGAACCTGGGCGACAAACCGCCCCAGGCCAGCCCTGGCGGGTTTGTCATGGACTCACGCCCGGGCCTCTACGAATCGGTGCTGGTGCTGGACTACAAAAGCCTTTACCCATCGATCATCCGCAGCTTCCTGATCGACCCGGTGGGCTTGATCGAAGGCCTCAAGCATCCCGACGACAGCGACTCGGTAGAGGGCTTTCGCGGCGCACGTTTCTCCCGCACCCGGCACTGCCTGCCGTCCATCGTCACTCGCGTATCCGAAGGTCGTGAAGAGGCCAAGCGCGAGCACAACGCACCGCTGTCCCAGGCCCTGAAAATCATCATGAATGCCTTCTACGGCGTGCTCGGCTCCAGTGGCTGTCGGTTTTTCGATACGCGGTTGGCGTCGTCGATCACCCTGCGGGGGCACCAGATCATGCGCCAGACCCGCGAGCTGGTGGAGGCCCAGGGTTATGAAGTGATCTACGGCGACACCGACTCTACCTTCGTCTGGCTCGGCAGCGCCCATTCTCCGCAGGATGCCAATCGCATCGGCCTGGCGCTGGTGCAGCACGTCAATGATTGGTGGCGCGCCCACCTGAGCACCGAGTACGGCCTGCGAAGTGCTTTGGAGCTGCAATACGAAACCCACTTCAGCCGCTTCCTGATGCCGACCATCCGTGGCGCGGAGGAGGGCAGCAAGAAGCGCTACGCCGGTTTGGTGGTGCGCGACGATGGCAGCGAAGAGATGGTCTACAAAGGCCTGGAAACCGTGCGCAGCGATTGGTCGCCTCTGGCCCGGCAATTTCAGCAGGAACTCTACCGGCGCATCTTCCATCGCCAGCCCCATCAGGACTACATACGCGACTACGTGCGCCGTACCCTTAGCGGCGAATTCGACGAGTTGCTGATCTACCGCAAGCGCCTGCGCCGGCCCTTGCACGACTACGAACGCAACGTCCCGCCCCATGTGCGCGCGGCACGCCTGGCAGACGAGTACAACGACCGCCTGGGGCGCCCGCGCCAGTACCAGCGCGGTGGCTGGATCAGCTACGTGATCAGCGTCAACGGCCCCGAACCCTTGGAAGTGCGGCAAGCGCCCATCGACTACGACCACTATGTGACCCGGCAATTGCAGCCCGTTGCCGACGCGATCCTGCCGTTTGTGAATGATGACTTCGGTACCCTGGTGGGCGGGCAGATGGGGCTATTCTAGGCATTGGACCACACTGTCCCTATCGCCCATCGCTCAGGAGGCAACGCCTATGTACACACTTTATGGCACCGACGAATCCGGTTCCTGCATGATCGAAATCGCCCTGCAGCGCTGCGCCGTGCCGTGGCATCGCGTGGACGCCAGCTCCTGGCAGGACGGCGAGGGCAGCGACGCTCTTGCACGTATCAATCCACTCAAGCAGATCCCCACCCTGGTCACCCCCAATGGCCAGGTGCTGACCGAAAGCGCCGCTATCCTGATCCACCTGGGCCTGGAGTACCCCAAGTCCGAGTTGCTGGCCGGCGATCGTGCGCAGATCCTGCGCGGGCTGTTGTACATCGCCGCCAATTGCTATTCGGCGATCGGCATCATCGACTACCCGCAACGCTGGTTGGGTAATGCTGATGAGGTGCAGCAAGCGCAACTGGTCAGCGGCACACGGCGCTACCTGCACCAGGCCTGGGTCGTGTTTGCCGATCAGTTTGCCGACCAGCTGTTTACCCCGGGCAATGTGCCGAATGCACTGGGCATCATGGCGGCGGCGGTGTCGCGCTGGGATGACGCGCGCGAGGTGCTCGGCAACCTGGCGCCGGGCTTTGCGCAGAGCCTGGAGCGGGTAGACGCCGACCCTGTTGTGGCCCCGGTTTTTGCCCGGCATTGGCCGCAGTGGAAGGTCTCGTAACCGGAAGAAACAAAGCTCCGGCCACTGTCCAAGCCCTTGCGTCGCGGGCGTCCTGACCTACTCTTCTCAAAGTGATGTAGGAATCATCCTTGAATTTGACTGTCGCAGACATGAAACTCAAGAACCCTGCATGGAATTCAAAGGAGGTGCGCATGCTCATCCGGTCGCTGACCCTGGCTACCTTGATGGCTTTTACGGGGCCGTTGTTGGCCGCTGATGATAATCCGCTCAAGCAGGAGTTGGGTAAGACGCGCCCGCTGGTGGTCGTGGAGCTTGATGCTGGAAACCCGACACTGGCAACGCTGAAGAAACAACTGGAAGAGGCTGCCACCAAGCAGTCCTTCGAAGAGCGCAGCATGGTGTTCTACACCGTCAAGTTCGGTAGCATTGGCGCCGAAGGGGAGAAGTTCGCCAAGGACCCAAAGGACAGCAAAAAGCTCACGCCGCCTGAAACCAACGCGCTGATCCGTGCCCTCAAGCTCGGCGTCGGCAGCGGCACCAAGGTGATCCTGATCGGCAAGGATGGCGAGAAGAAACTGGAGAAGACCGTACCGCCGGATACCCTCGACCTGAAGGAATTTTTCAGCGCCATTGACCAGATGCCGATGGCCGAGAAAGAAGCGGCTGCTCCGGTTGTGCAAGAACCTGCGCCTGCGCCTGGCAAGAACGCTACCAAAGCGGGTAAGGCAACCAAGCCGGCTGCGCCTCAACAGCTGGATGACTGAGTCCGTGCAGGAGCTGGCTTACCAGCTCCTGCGCAGGCCGTTGCGGTGGTGGCTCCAGTTCACTGTTTCCACGGCTTGAACCACCCAGCCAACCCTCCCAATACCAGGGCCGCCGTCACGGTACTCAAGCCCAGTTGCCAGCCATCGTTTTGCAGTGGATGCAAGATGACGGCTGCAGAACCCAGTAATACCGCACTCAGCCCCCATTGCAGCGGCCAGCGCAGTTGCCCAAGCAATTGCTGGCGTTGCATCAGCAGCAGGTTGGTGACGATAACCCCGCCCAACGCCGCCAGGGCGATACCCGGCAAACCCAGAAAGTACGGCAGCAGCACCAACAGCAAAGCGTTGACCCCGCTGCCCAGCAATTCGCAGCGCAAGGGCAGGCGCGTGTCGCCGCTGGCATAGGCGTAGCGGGCGAGCATTGCGTTCCAGGCGCCGAACACCAATGGCGTCGCGAACCAGGCCAGCAGGGCGGGCAGTGGGCTGTCGGCGCTTTGGGCGGGCATCAGCAGATGAATCAGCACCGGGCTGGCGCCGATCAGGCCGAGGGCGGCCGGCAGGCTGAGCAGGGTCGCAGCATCCAGGCCTCGGCGCAGCAGGGCCAGGCGCTGCTGGCCTTGTTCGCCGCTCATCATGCCCAGCAGTACCTGGTTGAGGCTCATCAGGGCGATCAAGGGCAGATTGATCAGTTTGCGTGCAAGGTTGACCCACGTGACGGCACCTTCCCCCAGGTAACTGGCGATCAAGCGCTCGAGCAGCGCCAAACCCTGGCTGGCGACATTGCTGGCCAACAATGGCCCGATGCGCCCCAACAGTTCGCGGCCCGCCAGCTTGTCGCCAGTGACTTGCCACGGCCGCCAGCCGAAAGACCAGACCGGCGCCAGCAGTGGCAGGCACATCAATACACTGCCGGCAAAAAAGCTCATGGCCAGTTCGCCGCTGTCGCTTGCGCTGCCACGGATAAACAGGTACAGCACCGGCGGCAGGTTGAACAGCAAAGAGCCCAGCCCCGGCAGCACAAAACGCTGGCGTGCCTGCAAGGGAATACTGAACAACCCATGCATCACCAGGCCCGGCGCACAGGCCGCCAGCCAGCGCAAGTTAGCGGCGGCTTCGGCATGGGCTGCGGCGTCCAGGCCGGGGCCGATCAGGCGCACCCACAGCGGCGCGCCCAGCGCCAATACGGCAAACAGGGCCAGGCCTACTCCCAGCAGGCGTGGAGAAAGGCTGGCCAGCCAGGCTTGCTGGCGTTGTGGGTCGCGTTGTTGATAGAGGGGCAGGGCAGCCGCCGCAAGCAAGCCGGCGGCCAGGGTCATGCGCAACGCTTCGGGCAAAAACACCGCCACCAGAAACCCGTCGCTGCGGCTGCCCGCGCCCCAGGCCGCCACCAGCAGCCATTCGCGGGCAAAACCGGCGACCAGCCCGGCGAGGGTCGCGACGGTCAGCCAGAGCGTGCTGCCGAACATCAGTGGAACAGGGTGAACAGGCCCTTGCCACCCACCTTATAGTTCAGATCATGGCAACGTTCGCCCATGATTTTGGCCCCGGAACCGCCAATGATTTTGTAGGGGGCCACAGCCTTGGCCACCACGGTATTGGCGCTGATCACCGAACCATGACCCAGGTGCGTGCCGTAGCCGATCAACGCCCGGCTGCCGATCCACACATAGTCGTCGATGTAGATCGGCCCGGAAATCGACCAGAACTCCGGTGCCTGCAAATCATGACTGCCGGCGATGATCAGCACGTGGGAGGCAATCGCCACGTGGTTGCCGATCACCAGCCCGGCGCGGGCGTCTACCTGGCAATGCCAACCGATCACCGTATCGTCACCGACTCTCAAATTGTGGATGCCCAACACTTCGGTGTTACGCCACAAGCTTGTGCCCTTGCCGATCTTCGCGCCGCCCAGGCGCAGCCAGGCAATGCGCACATGGTGGCTGGGGATCTTGTTGATCAAAATGTTGTAGGCCATGTCCCAGGCGTTGCGCCAGCGATCCTTGATCGTTGCCCAGTTTTTGCCATAGCGCGGCAACAGCTTGCCCGGCAGGTCCTGTTTCATACGGCGGAACAAAAGGCGGGCCACCGGGTGCTCAAGGGCGGGTTCCAGGTCGATGGAGTTTATCCAGAAGCGCTTGTTGTCGCCTTCGCCCTCTTCAAACACCACGTCGTTGGCCAGGCACCAGTCCAGCGCCTCTTCCAGGTCCGGCAGGCTCACGCCCAGTTCAGCGGCCAGTGTGGGGAGGCGATCGCGCAAATCGGTGGAGTGAATCATCCGGTGTTTCATGGTTGGTTATCCTTTGGCGCAATAGCAGCAACAGGGGCGGTAATGGAGGGGCGCAGACGCACCTGTTGCAGGCTCATGCCCATCAACAGCCAGAACAGCGCGATCAGTACAAAGGTGAAGCTGAAATAGTGGTCGAAAATCCCCGTCAACAGCGCTGCCATCACGCCGCAGATACACCCCAGCCACAGGGCGTTGTCGGCGGTGACCTTGCGCACCTGGCCCAGCGGCCGCACTTCACGCCACCACAACACCGTGACGGTGATAAACAACAGCATCCCCGGAATGCCGACCTTGTAGATGAAGTTCAGCCACAGGTTGGAGATGCCCAACAGGTTGGTGCCGGGTACGGGTGGGTCGATCTTGAAGCCGATCCCCAGGGGGTATGTCGACATGGCCTCGGGGAATCTTGCGTACTCGTCGAAGCGGATTTCGGTACTGGCGTTGGTGGACGAAAAGATAGTCAGCAAGCGCTCCTGCAACGGCGGATAGAACATCACCAGCGCAACCCCAAACGCCACGCCGATACCGATGATGCGCCCGCTGTTAGGTACGCGCTTATAGGTCAGCCAGATCAGCACCAGCGCCAGGGCCACGATGGCGCCACGGGAAATACTCAGCAGCAGGCCGGCGCAACCCAGCACCGCCACCGCCAGGCCCAGCGCCCGGCGCCAGCCGCTGCGGGTCCAGCCGTAGAACAGCGCCAGGGGGATAAACAGCACCAGCACGCCACCCGTCAGGTTTGGGTGCACCCAGGGCGAGGCCATGCGCGTGTAGTTGGCGGAAAAAATATCCTTCACCGCTTCCGGGTGGGCGTACTTGAGGTCGGTAAGCACCTCGATCATCGACATGGCGTTGCGCGTTTTCAAAAACATGAAAATCGACAGCAACAGCATCGCCAGGTTGCCCAGCAGCAGGGCGACCACCACCTTGTCGCGGTCGGCGTCGGTGCGCAGCAGCAACGGCACGATAAACAGCAACGACAGGTTCATCAGCCAGCGTACCCAGTTCACCGGCCCGTTGCCTTCGGCATGGATGATGACCATGCCCCAGATAAACGGAATAGTGCTGAACAGCATCAACCACATCAGCGCGCGCTCGGTCGGACGCCACAGGATCAAGCCGCGGGTCTTGCCGATAAACGATTGCCAGAACACCCCGACCCAGGTCAGCCCCAACACGGCTTCGCTGATGGTGGTGCGGATCCCCAGTTCCAACGTAGTGTAGGGAATGCTGGTGGCCAACACCGCGAAAATCAGCAAGCCCCACAGGGGAAAGCGGATCAGGGTCAAGGCCACACCCGCGCCGGCCACGACCAGCAAGGCCTTGATCGGCGACAGGGCCAACAGCAAAATGCCGAAGACCAGGCCCAGGAGCAGACTGATGAGTTTTCCTGGCAGCATTAGCGGTCCAATTCCTTGAGCAAAGTATCCAGGCGCGAGCGATAGGCCGGTTCGGCAAATTGCCGGGCCCAGGCGCGCTGCGTTTCGGCGTCTGCCTTGTCGCCCGCGGTTGCCAGTTGCTGCATGACGTTCTGCAATTGCCTGGCATCGTGTGGGTCGAAGCGCGGGGCGCCGGGCGGCGCGACTTCATCCAGGGCGGAACCGCGTGCCACCGCCACCGGCGTGCCGACACTCAAGGCTTCCACCACCGGCAGGCCAAAGCCTTCGGCATAAGACGGCTGCCATAGGCAGTCGGTATGACGGTAGAGGGCTTGCAGTTGGCCGTCGGATAAACCGCTGCACCAATGCAGGCCCGGCAGTTCGCCAAGGGCGGACGGTACATCGCTGGCATGGCCCACCAGCACCAGGTCCGGCACCTCAGGGTTCGCCGCACGGCAGGCCTGCCATTGGCGCAGGAAAAATGCCATGTTCTTGCGCGGCTCCCGTGTGCCCACCACCAGCCAGTAACGCGCCGGCAGGTTGTCTGGCAGCGGTTCTGGCGCTGCATTCAATTCGGGCACCAGGTTGCTCAACACCCGGAACTTGGCCCGGGCCCAGGGGAATACGCGGGCGGCTTCGTTGCAGGAAAACTGCGAAGGGCACCACACCCGGTCAGCCTGCCACACCGACCAGGCAATCGAGGCGCCGTCGATCAAGCGATAGGCCAGGGCCTTGAGCCTGGAGCGATGGAAGTTACGCTGAGTCAGCTGAAACAGATCATGCAGCACCAGGACATAACGGGTGCCGGCGGGTTTGCGGCACAGCGGCAAGCCCATATTGGCCGTGGCGATGTGCAGGTCGATCTGTTGCTCGTGCAAGGCTCTGGGCAAAAATTTGCGCTCGAACCGCAAGCGTACCTGCGGCCGTTGCAGGCCATCCAGCGGGCTGGCCCACGGTGGGCAAATGGCGTTCTGGCGTTGCGGGTGGTCCAGGGGCGCCTCAGTGAACAGCACCACCTCGGTGTTGCCCCGTGCGCGCAGGGCATCTTCCAGCGCCAGGACCTGGCGGGCGATGCCCGACGAGGGCGCAACCGTGGCGGGGCGATAGTCCAGGGCTACGCGCATGGCTGAGACTCCTTAGAGGCGATCAAGGTGCGGTAGATGTGCTCCAGTTCGTCACCGGCCACCGCCCAGTCGTGGTAATGCCGCGCATAATCGCGTGCCGCATCGGCCAGTTGCCGGGCCAGCAGCGGCTGATCCAGCAGACGCACGATGGCATCGGCCAGGGCCTCGGCGCTTTCGCCCGCGAGGTAATGCGCCTGAGGTTGCACCGCCAACCCGGAAACACCCTGAGCCGTGCTGACCAGAGGCAAGCCGGCGGCCATTGCCTCCAACACCTTGAGCTTGGAGCCGCCGCCATGGCGCAACGCGGCGACAAAACCGGCGCAGCGCCGTTGCAGGGCGCACAGATCAGGAACAAACCCCAGCCACTCGACACGTTCATCCGGCCAACGGTCGCGCCAGTGTTCGGGCAAGCCGTAACCGGCCACTGCCAGGCGCGCGTTCGGACACCGCAGCCAGACCCGGGGGAATATCTCCTCAAGCAACCACTGCACAGCGTCCAGGTTCGGTGCGTATTCGTAATTGCCGACAAACAACAAACGCTGGCTCTGCGCATCGGCACTGACCTGGGCGAAGGCACGGCTGTCGACGCCATTGACTACCACGCTTACCGGCGTTGCAGTCAACGGCCGCATGGCCTGGGCGTCCGCGTCGGTCACCGCGATCACATGGGCGGCGGCATCGAACGCCTTGCGCTCCCATTGCCGGCAGCGCCATTGGTCGTACTGCACGAACGGCGCAGCCCACTTGGGGAAACGGTCATAAGTGGCGCCACCCAGGCTTGACTCCAGGTTGTGCTCGGTCAGCACAAACTCGCGCTGGCGCTGCTGCAAGGTGCGCAGAAACGGTTGCAGGCTGTAGCTGTGTTCCACTTGAATCACGTCCCAGCGCTCGTTCAACAGTTGCGCAAATTGGGCTTGCAACGGTGCCGACAGGCCATTGACCGTGGTCAACAGCGGCCACGGTGCGAATACGCCCGCGAGCAGGGTCATCGGGTGTTTCAGCGGCCGGCGCGGCACCACGATCAGGCGTTCGAGCAACGGTTCAAGGGCTGCGTGCACCGCGTCATCGGCCGGTGTCTTCGATTGCGCCAGCAGCGTGATGCGATGCCCGCGCTCACTCAAGGTGCGCAGCAAATGATACTGCCGGGTCTTGCCGCCGCTGGTGGTCGGCCACGGCAGGTAGGGCACAATCCATAGGATTCTCATGTACAGCTCTCCATGCCCGGGGCTACCACACCAGTATCTGCAAACTCGGCTTCACCGCAGGGCGAATACCGTTTTCGTCGCTCAGGGTCTGCCGGGTTCCGGTCAGCGGGTCCAGCAGTTCTGCGTGTTTGATGTCCGGCAGGCTGATGCTGCTGCCTTTGGCACTCCAGTACATCAACAGGTGTTTTCCGTCAGGCCGAGTCCAGGCCACGCTGTAGAAACTGTCCGGCACATCCTCAAGCTTGGGCGTGGTGCCGGGTTTAAGGGCGGGGCCGGTGATCTCGAGGAAGCGGGCGAGGGCGGTGTATACCGGCTTGGGTTCGCCGTCCAGGTTCAGCAGGCCGTAATGCTGGTCGCGTGGCGAGGCGCGTTGGTCGAGGTCGGACAGCGCGAACAGGAAAATCTTCTGATAGTCCTGGGACGCCATCAACGCCAGGCGGCGCAAGGTGTAGTCGGCCTGCCCGTCGATACCGATCAGGTCCTGCATCTCCTTGGGGCCGGCATAGCTGGACCAGCCCCACTCGGTAGCCCATACGTTCTTGATCCCGGCGCTGTGCAGCATGGTATTGAGTTGATCGCCGCGCAGCAGCACTTCGTTCTTGCCCGGTTCATCGGTTTCCGGGGTCATCGAATAAGGGTGATAGGCCGCGACCATGCCCAGGTTTTGCACGCCCAGTGCGCCGAGCGCTTCGAACATCAGGGTTTTGCCCCGCGGCGGCATCTGGCTGTAGTACGCCATGCCGCCCATGACCTGCAGTTTGCCGGGCGCAGCAATATTCAACGCCTGGTGACTGGCCAATAACAATTGCCCGTACTCCTTGGCGTTGACTTTGGGGCGCCAGTTGTTCGGCAGGTTCTGCTCGTTCCACACCTGCCAGGCATCAATATTGGGGTAGCGCTTGGCCAGGAGTGCCAGGCGCAGCGCGTAGATTTCGGGGTCCCGCGGGCGATACTGGTCCTGGAACTGCGCGCCCTTGGGGGCGGTGGTGATAAAGGGCGCCGAGCCCACCAGGTAAAACACCGAGCGGATTTTTTCAGCGCTCAGGGTGCGGTCCAGTTCATCGAAGGTGCTGAGTTGATAACCGTCTTCTGTGGGCTCCAGGCGATCCCAGTGCAGGTCGACCCGCACCCATTGCAACCCAAGTTTCTTGTATTGCTTGATCTGCTGGCGGTACTGCTCGGGCGTGAACCACAGAAAGTGCGCGTTCACGCCAAGGAAGTCCTTCCATACCACAGTGCGCTCCGGGGCCAGATTCACCGGCTGCGCATCGACTTTCTCACTCGACAGCAGGGCGCCACCCACGGCGATTGCCAGCACCAGCGGCAGATAGCGCCACATCGGGCGAACAGATGAAATATTCATCGCAACGGCTCCTCACAAGCATCCCGAAATAATTCGGCAAAACGTTGGGCCGTGGTGGCCCACTGGCGTTGGTGGCCGATTTCCGCTGCCCGGGCAGCCCATTGCCGGGCCTGCTGCGGGTCGAGGGTCAAGCGGTTCAAGGCGTTGCTCAAGGAATCGATATCGCCCTGCTGATAGGTGATGCCATTGCCGCCGGCCACCTCTTCAGCAAAGGCACGCGCATTGGAGGTGATCACCCCGCGCCCGCAGGCATTGGCCCACGACAGCGCGCCACTGGTGCCACGCATCTGTCCCAGGAAACCGAGTTTTTTCGATTCGCGGTAGGGCAGCACCATCACATGGTGCGCCTGGATCGTAGCGGCGATCTGCGCCGATGGCAGGTCCAGCTGCCAGTCCACCACATCCTCCAGGTGCAGCGCGCTGATCTGTTGGCGCAGGCCGTCGAGGTAGTTGCCGGCCGGGTCGAAGGTCATTTCCGGGGCGGTGCCGCCGGCCAGGGTCAGGCGTACCTGGCCTCGGCATTGCGGGTGAGCGGCCAGTGACTGGGCCAGGGCCTGGAGCAGATCTTCAATGCCCTTGCCGCGATAGATAAAGCCGAAATACAACAGACGCAGCGGCGCAAGCGGCGGCAAGTCCTGAGGCGCGATGGGCAGGTTGCCGTGAGCAATCACCGCCACTTGCTGCGGGCGTAGACCCATGCGTTGGCGCAGGCAGTCGCCTCCCAGGCGGGTGAGGGTGATCAGCCGGCGCATACCTTTGGCCAGGCGTCGTTCTTCGTGCAAGGTCAGCGGGTCGGCCAGCAGCGCCGCCGCCTGGGGCAGCGGGTGGGGCAGGCGTTCGAGCAGGGTCAAGGGGAAAAACAGCTTGGCCCGGCGCCAGATCAAGCGCTCCGGGTCATGCACCGTAGCGGTCAACGGCAGTTGTGGGTGTGTCCGACGCAGGTAGTCAAGCGCCTGGAACTCACCGAAGCGCCCACCTCCCAATTCGGCATGGACCAGGTCCACACCGTGCCAGTCAAAGGCTTGCAAGCGCCGCAACTGTTCAGCCAGGTCCTGGCAACCCGCGAGGGGGGTCACCACTTCAAGGCCCAGTTCGATCAACGCGTTGCGCAAATGCGCGGCGTAATCGGCGATTCCGGTCTGCTCCGGCG
The DNA here is from genome assembly GCF_019891455.1 of Pseudomonas sp. P867. NCBI lineage: Bacteria > Pseudomonadati > Pseudomonadota > Gammaproteobacteria > Pseudomonadales > Pseudomonadaceae > Pseudomonas > Pseudomonas sp. P867. The sequence goes on from NZ_JAFLXB010000024.1 coordinate 17,904, forward strand.
GCAGAGGTGCCAGCAATGCAATACGCATCAGGCCTCACCGCGCCAGCTGTTGATTCGCGCCAGGACCTTGGCCGGTACTTCGAAGCGGCGGCGGTTGAGGATCATGCCATCGACTTTGCCGAACGCGGTGGTCAGCAGCGACACCGCGTTTTCGATGGTCGGTACGGTACTGGTGCGGGCTTCGATCACCAGCACGATCTGGTCGGCACGGCGTAGCGTCAAAAAGGCCTGCGGGTTGGACGACAAGGCCGAGGCGTCCAGCAACAGCACTTCACCCGCCGTGGGCGCGTTCGCCCCGTCGACCGAGACGCGGTGGCCACGTTCTTCCAGCAGGCGCTTGAGCTGCTCGATGATAAACGTCACGCCCTCGCCATGCCGCGCCGAGGTCAGGCCCAGGGCAAAGCCTTCACTGGCGATGCGCTCCAGGGGCAGCAGGCTGTACAGGCGATAGAGGCTGGCGGTGACGGCGGCCGGCGTGGCGTCTTGCACATCGGGGATGCTGCTCCACAGCGGCACCTGGAACATCTCCTGCAAGCGGGTGCCATCGTGGATGCGTTGGTCCAGCAGGTACAGCACATAAATGGTCAAAAAGCCCACGGCTACGCCGGCGGGAATGGCGAACAACAGAATCAGCAGGCTTTTGGGAAACACACGTGACGGGTTCAGGGTGGCGTGTTCGATCAGCGCGATATTGCTGATCTGGCTGTTGTCCAGTTCGTGATCGATACGCGCCTGTTCAAGATTGTCCGAGTACAAGGCGTAGCTTTTTTCGGCGGCGCGCAGTTGTTGGCTCAGCTTGTTGAGTTCCGGCTCATCGGTCATCGCCTTGTCACGCTGGTCACGCAGTTCGGCGAGGGTCTTGTCGTAGTTCTCGATCTCCCCGGCCAGTTTGCGCTCTTGCAATTGGGCGTCGATCACTTGCTGCTTAACGTTGATCACCAAGCTGTTGGGCGCAGTGTTTTGCGAGCGTTCCAGGCGCGTAGCCTCCTGAGCGCTGAGGGCTTCAATGTCGCGGATGTTCTGCTCGATCTGATTGACCTGCGGCGTGCCCGGCAGGTAGGTGCGCAACAGGCGTGCGCGTTCCACTTGCAGCGCATTGAGCTGGCGCTTGAGGTCCAGTTGGGTGGGATTGAGGCTGGTTTCGCGCATCGTCACCACGTCTGCCGGCTGGCTCTTGATCTGCTGGCTGGCGTTGGCCAGGAGGCTGCGAATGCCCGAGATCTGGTTTTGTGCGCTGACCTTGGCGTCGGTGACACGGTCGATCTGACTGGTGAGGCTCTTCAGGCGCGCATCGACACTGATCGAATCGATCTGCTTCAAACGGCCTTGCAGTTGGTCCTTCAGGCTTTGGATATTTTCCGCCACCTTGGCGCGTTCGGTTTCGTAGAAGGTATGCAGGCTCTTGCGCCCGAGAATCCGCGCACGTTCCTCAAGGTAGGCGTTGACCCATTCCTCGACGATTTTTTGCGCCACCGCCGGGTCGTCCCAGGTGAAGGAAATCTCGATCACTGAAGAACCCGGCTCGTGACCGGCTTTGAAGTTCTTCTCCAGCGAGGTCGCCAGGCGCTCCAGCGGGCTTTGCTTCTCGGCAAGGCCCACAAACTGCAGCACGCTGCGTATGCCATTGATGACTTCGCCAAGGCCCTTCTTGATGTAGAACTTGGTGACCTTCCAGAAGCCCTGCGGCGGCTCGGAGGTCATCGCCATATAGCGCTCGGCAACGATATGCACGATGGGCCGGCCCGTGAGCATTTTTTCTTCGTCGACAATCGGGTCGTGCTGGGTGCTCGGGGCAATCAGCGTCTGGCGGTTGGCGGCTTCGATCGGCAAGGTGGTGTTGTCCCGCCCCGGCTTGACCAGCAAGCGCGCGTCGGACTCGTAGCGAGCCGGCAACAGGAAGGCACCCAGCACCGCGACGACGATCGTGGTGATCACTGCCAGTTTGAATTCGCGGCGGTAGATGAAAAACAGCCGCAGCAGGTCGCGAAGAGAGCGGATTTCGATCACAGGATCACTCCATTGCATATGGGGTTTACGAAAGACGGGAACGCTTGGTTCGAGTGATACGACGCCCGCTTCATAATCCTTGGCCTGCGTTGATGGTTGGGTTGTTGTAGATGGTATTGCCGCTGTTTTTCACGTCGCTCTTGTTCAGGTCGTAATTCAAGCCAATGCCAATGCCCTTGTTGATCGGAAACAGCTTGGTGAAGTACATATCCACGGCCTCCACCGTCGCGCCGATGCCCGACTGCGGCACGAAGATCAAATCGCCGCGCTGCAACGCCACCCGCGGGTGATTGGGGTTGGTCAACATGCTCTCCAGGCTGATGAAGTACGTCCTGTACTTGCCATCTGGCCCGGTGCGCAGCAAGGCCACGTTGGAGGCATCCGCCGAGGGCAATACACCACCGGAACTGAGCAGTGCCTGCTCGACGCTGACGTTGCCGGCCAGGTCGAAAAACGCCGGGTTAGACACCGCACCGCCGATAAACACCTTGTTGCTCGGTGCGCTGGCGATGTTCACCGTCACCGCGGGTTCGCGGTAGATGCGCTTGTACTTCTCGGTGATTTCCTTGCCCAGGTCTTCGGGCGTGCGCAGGGCGGCCTTGACCCGGCCAATATTGGGTACCGAGATCACGCCGTCGGGGCGCACGACGAATACGGTCATGTCATCGGCCGCCGCCGGTTCCTGGGCGTCGCGCACGATCCGCAGCGAGTCGCCGGTCTGGATCAGCACCTGGGGTGGTGGCAGGTCGGCCAGGGTCAGCGCCGCTTGATGGCCGGCCTTGAGCGTATTGTTGTCAGGAAGCGGCACCCGCGCGGGGGTCGAACAGCCCGCCAGCCAGATTGAGGCACTCAAGAGGCTGAGCAGGGTAAGACGGGAACGTCGGTTGGTAGTCTTCATGACGGCTCAAGTCCAGTAGGTGGAAAACATGCCCAGACGCCGTTTAAGCGAGTTGGGCAAGTGGCGTTCAAGGTGGCCGAGGCGATAACCCAGCAATTTAAAGGCGCTGCGCATTACTACTTCTGGCGCACGGTGCAGCGCGTTCGCCTCGCGCAATGCGCGCAGTTCGGCCAGCACATAACGCTTACCTTCGCCGCCGGCGTCGCCGAACGCCTGGCGAATCCACGCCTCGCGGCCGTAGAACACACCGATATCGAAGTAGCGCTTGAACTCGTCCAGCAAGCGGTAATCGTGGGAGTGATAAACCTGCGCACTGGCGGCGTAGCGCACCTGGTAGCCGGCCAGCAACATGCGTGCGGCGACGTAGGCGTCTTCGCTGCCAATCACATCCTGGGGAAAACCACCCACCGCCTGCAGGGCGCTGCGTCGGTACACCGAAAACGAGTCGGAGCTGAAGCAGGTCTTGATCCCCAGCTGCGGTGCATCGGCCAGGCTTTTGCTGCGGCTGGCCGCCGGGTAATTGAAGTGCCGCGACTGTGCCCCCAGCACCCCTGCACCGGGGTGCGGCAGCTGCCGTCCATAGGCCACGCCATTGAGCGGCTCCAGTTGCAATTCGGCGATCAGGTTGGCGAACGTCTCGGCCGTGGCGGGGATTGCGTCCTGAGTCATGACGATCAAAGCGTCGCCGCCCACCTGTTCACTGGCCCAGCGCCGAGTGCCGCCGTGGTTGAAGTCGCGGGCATCAATCACCTCCACGCGCGCGCCAAACTCGCGAAAGCGCGCCACGGTGTCATCGCTCGATGCGCTGTCGACCACCAGCATCTCGTCCGGTTGCAGGGTTTGCATGCGCAGCGCCGGCAGTAAGCGGTCCAGATGGCTGGCCGCGTTGCGGGTGGGGATGATCAGGGACGTGCGCATCAGGGTTTCTCTTCCACCGGCGCGCGGCCGTAGATGTCGTCATAACGCACGATGTCGTCTTCGCCCAGGTACTCACCGCTCTGTACCTCAATCATCACCAGATCGATGATGCCGGGGTTGGTCAGGCGGTGTTTGTGGCCGGCGGGAATATAGGTGGACTCGTTCATATTGAGCAGGATTTCGCGCTCGCCATTGGTGATCATCGCTGCGCCGCTGACCACCACCCAATGCTCGCTGCGGTGATGGTGCATTTGCAGGGACAGCGAGCCTTTTGGCTTGACCACAATGCGCTTGATTTTGAAGCGCGTGCTTTCTTCCAGCACCGTGTAGGTGCCCCACGGGCGGGTGACTGTGCGATGCAGACTGAACGCCGGGTGATTCTGGCGCTTGAGTTCGGCGACGATATAGCGCACGTCCTGGCTGCGGTGCGCGTCGGCGATCAACAGTGCGTCCGGGGTGTCGACGATGATCAGATCGCGCACGCCCACTGCACCGAGTACCCGCTTGGGCGAGTCGATGTAGCAGTTATGCACGTCGTGCAGGATCGCCTCGCCATTGATCTGGTTGCCATTGTCATCACTGGGGGTGAGTTGGCGCAGCGCTTCCCAGGAACCGATATCGCTCCAGCCAATGTTGCAGGGCACGACCGCGACCTTTGCGGATTTTTCCATCAGGGCCACGTCGATGGAGATGTCCGGCGCGGTACCGAAACCTTCCGGGCTCAGCTCACGCTGGCGACTGCTGCTGTTCTGCAGGCTCTGGCTGTGCTCGAGTGCGGCCTTGGCTGCGTCCAGCACTGCCGGGGCGTGGCTGGCCAATTCTTCCAATAGGCTGGCCGCCTTGAAGCAGAACATGCCGGCGTTCCACAGGTGCTTGCCGCCGTCCAGATAGCCTTGGGCGGTGGCCAGATCGGGCTTCTCGACAAAGCGCCGGACCTGAAACCCGGCCCCCAACGCTGCGCCTTGTTCTATATAGCCAAAGCCGGTTTCGGCACGGTCAGGCTGAATGCCAAAGGTCACCAGGTAACCGGCCTCGGCCAGCGCACGGGCTTTTTCCACCGCTTGGGCGAAGGCCGTTTCATCCAGGATCAGGTGATCGGCGGGCATCACCAGCAACTGCGCTTCAGCGCCGAAATGCTCCTGCACATGCAAGGCGGCCACGGCGATGGCGGCGGCGGTGTTACGGCCAAACGGCTCCAGCAGCAGCTCCAGGGCCAATCGCTGGGTGTTCACCGCGCGGTAGTCGTCAAGGGTGCGAAACAGCAGGTCACGATTGGTTACCGTCAGGATGCTGTCCACCCCCGGCAAGTGACTGGCGCGCAGGAAGGTCTTCTGCAGCAGGCTCTGGTCGTCGCGCATGCGCATGAAGGGTTTGGGCATGTTCTGCCGCGAAACCGGCCACAGCCGCGTGCCCGAACCACCGGAGATGATGCACGGGATCAATCCGTTAAGAGGGTTCATCAATAGACTTCCTTGGTGGAAAGGACGGCCGGAACCGTCATGAAAACAATGTACAGATCCAGCCACACCGACCATTTGGCGATGTATTCCAGGTCGTATTCGACGCGCTTCTGGATTTTGAACAGGGTGTCGGTCTCGCCACGGTAGCCATTGATCTGTGCCCAGCCGGTGATGCCTGGCTTGACCCGGTGGCGTGAGCTGTATTCGCTGACCGCTTGCTCGAACGGAATCCCGGCGGCCTTGGTAGCCGTGGCGTGGGGGCGCGGGCCGACCATCGACATATTGCCCAGCAGCACGTTGAACAGTTGTGGCAGCTCATCAATGCTGGTCTTGCGAATGATCCTGCCTACCCGGGTGATGCGCGGGTCCTGGCGTGTGGTCTGGTTCTCGGCGTTGAGGTCGGTCTGTTCCACGTACATCGAGCGGAACTTGAACACTCGGATCAGGTTGTCGTTGTAGCCAAAGCGCTTCTGGCGAAACAGTACCGGGCCCTTGGAATCGAGTTTGATCGCGATGGCCGTCGCCAGCATCACCGGTGACAGCAACAACAGGCCGAGGCTGGCCAGCAGCAGGTCTTCGCAACGCTTGATAAAGGGTGACCAGCCGCGCAGCGGCAACTGCGAGGTGTTGAACATCAGGATGCCGCCCACATCGGTGATGCGGTTATGCCCATAACGCAAGGCAGCCATGTCGGGCACCAGCATGACGTTCACCGACATCTGCCGCAGGCGTTTGACCAGCCCGTTGATACGCTGCTCGGCAGCCCAGGGCAGGGTGATCATGACCTGGTTGACCTGTTCGGAGCGGATCAGCTTTTCCAGGTCGCGGGTATTGCCCAGCAAGGGCAGGCGGCTCAATTCCTTGGGAATGCGCTCGGTACGGTCGTCGATAAAGCCGATCAGGCCGGAACGGATATCGCTGTTGCGCGACAGGTGTTCAGCCACATGCACCGCCGTCTCGGTAAAACCCAGGATCACCGTACGCTGCAAGAATTTGCCGTTCTTCATCAAATGGCGATACAGGCGCAGCATCAATATCCGCTCCACGCCAAACAGCACCAGGCTCATGGAGAACCAGGCCGCCAGGTTGCGTGGGCTCAACTGTGGGAACAGGAGCAGAATCTGGTACATGAACAGCAGGATGCAAAACGCCGAGACCCAGGCCACCAGCATCACGCGAAAACGCAGGCGATTGCTGAACAGATCCTCGGAGTACACCCCCAGGGCCTGGAACAGAATGATGGTCAAGAGCGCAAAGAATACCAGCAGGCCAAGGTAGTGGTTGCGCATGTGCTCGGCGACGGGTTCCGGGTAGAACAACAGGATAATTGCCGGCACTACAGCAGTGAGGCCGTGGATCAGTTTTACGAAGACGACAAAAAACTCAACGAAACCGGGACGAGTCAAAAACAGGCTATCGACCGACGATTTACCGCGCATAGATCAGATCCTCAATACACCACCAGAACGTTCCTATTCGTTTTGCTCATCCATAAGGCAGGTTTGCTTTACAAGTGGTGCAAATCGAACAACTGCAGTTGCTGGGTAATACGTAATGCCTGTTCAGACGCAGGAATTTACGGAGTAATGGCTAAATAGTGGCTTCCTTGAGGTTCCGTGTCAATGATTTGGCTTTTTTTGCCGTTGCCTTCAATGGCTCTCATGAGGCCCCCATGATATGACGATTTATTGACATGAGAGGCCGTGCTTTCAGAAAAATCGAGAATCGATGATGGCTTTTTGGAGTGTAGGAACAAACGTGGGGATTTGCCTGCCAGCGAAAAAAAGCTTTTTTTTGACAGAAGCAGGGCGGGGAAGGGGTGTTGTCGAACCAGAGCCGGCTTGCCGGCTCTGGTGCAAGGACTGCTGATGTTTAGAAGTTGCCTTTGAGGCTCAGCGTGAGGTTGCGCGGCTCTCCATAAAGATTACCCCAGCCTGAGGTACCCACGGTCTGGTAGTAGTTTTTATCGAACAGGTTGTTGCCGTTGAGCGCCACAGTCCAGGTGTCGTCCACCTGATACGCAATGCGCGCATTCCACAACGCATACCCGGCCTGTTCCAGTTTGATGGTTTGCAACCGGTAGTTGCTGCTTTGGGCGTTGACCCCTGCGCCGACTGTCCATTTTGACAGTGCACCGTCCAACTGGTAGTCGCCCCACAAACGCAGCATATGCCTTGGTACGTAGGTGTTGGACACCGCGCCTTCGGCTGCGCTGTCGATGTTCTTCAGGTTCTTGGTTTGCGTGTAGGTGTAGCCGCCAAACACTTGCAGGCGTTCAAGCAATTCGCCGCTCAGCTCGGCCTCGACCCCTTGGGCGCGAACTTTGCCCGTGTCGGTGTAGCAGTAGCCGTCAGAGGAACTGCCGCAGCGGGTCTCGAAATCGGTTTGGGCGGCGTTTTTTTCGATGGCGCGAAACAGCGCCAGGGAGCTGTTGAGGCGCCCGTCAAACCATTCGCCCTTGATACCCAGCTCATAGTTCTCACCCATTTTCGGCTTGAGCGTCGAACCGCTGACCGTGGCGTAGGAGCTTTGTGGCTGGAAGATATCGGCGTAGCTGGCGTACACCGAAAGGTTGTCATTGAGGTCGTAGATCAGCGCGGCAAACGGCGTGACCACGCCGGTTTCCTTGGTGCGTGCATCCTGGTCGGCCCACTCGCCCCAGGCCAGGTTCAAGGACTCACGGCGGTTTTCATACCAACTGACGCGACTGCCGAGAACCAGCATCAACGGTTCGGCCAGGCGCAGGCGCAAGGTGGCGTAGGCGCCGTATTGGGTGGCGGTTTCCTTGACCGTGCCGCCACGGTACATGTTGGGCCAGAAGGTATCGTCGGCAGGTTCCGGGAAGTGGTGGTTGGGGTTGAAAACGCTTTGGCGCTGGGGCAGGTTGCGGATCGCGTAGACATCGTCCTGGGTGCCACGACTGCCATTGGCGCCGAGGATCAACTCATGTTGCAGGCCAAACGCTTCGAATTGACCATCAATGTAGGCATCCAGGCCGTAGTCCTTGTGATCGTAATCCAGCAGCGCGGCGTAGCTGGTGAGCGTAGGGGCCGGGTTGCCATAGTCCACGGTGCTTTCGCTGGCGGCGTATTTGATGTCTTGCAGGTTGCGGCTATGCACGGCGCTGACTTTGAGCTTCCAGTCGTCGTTGAAGTGATGGGTCAGATCGGCGAACAGCGTGGTGCGCTGGCTTTGCCAATCGTTCCAGGCCTGGCCCAGGCAGGTGGAGCGGCTCAGGCCGAGGCTTTTGCCGTCGCGGTAGCGTGGCAGGCCGCTCCAGCACGGTGTGGCGTCGACATCCTCATAGCTGGCGCCGAAGCCTAGGGTGGTGTCAGGGCTGACATCCATGTCCAGCGCCGCGTAAAACGCCTGGTCCTGGCGCTTGGCAAGGTCCATGTAGGAGCCACGATTCTGCTGGCTGACCGACGCACGGCCGCGCACCGTGCCGCTGTCGTTCAACGGGCCGCCGGTGTCGAGTTCGGCGTGGTAGTTATCCCAGGTGCCTGCCGACAGCCCGAGGCTGGTGGTCGGGGTGGCTTGGGGCCGCTTACGCACGAAGTTCACTGCACCGCTGGCGGTGCCGGCGCCCTTGAGCATACCGGCGGCGCCTTTTAGCACCTCTACCCGGTCATAAATCGCCATGTTCGCGCTGAAACTGTCGGCCTGTATGTAGTCCTTGCCGATGTCCAGCGGCACACCATCGAACTGGTACTGACCGAGCATCTTGAAGCCCCGGGAGTAAAAATACTTGCCGCCCATGGGCGACTCGTAGCTGGTGATCCCTGGCGTGCGCTCCAGCAATTGGTCGATGGTGGTGATGTTCTGGTCATCCATCAGCTTGCGGGTCATCACGCTCACCGATTGCGGCGTGCGTCGCAGGCTATGTTCGCCCTTGCCGATGGTCACCGCACCGGTGGTGTAGGAACCGCTGCCTTCGGTGGTGGCGCCCAGACGATCACCAGTGATGGTGGTGGCACCCAGGCTCAGTGCCGAGCCGGCTTGCTGCTGAGGTAGCAGTAACCAGGCGTTCTGGCCCTGGCTTTGCGCCTGCAAACCCTGGCCCTGAAGCAACTGGCTCAGGGCCTGTTGTGGGGCCAGGGTGCCGCTCAGCCCCGGGCTGCTTTTGCCGGCCACGCTGCCCGCGTCATACGACAGGCTGATACCGGCCTGCCGCGCAAACTGATCAAGGGCGCCGGCCAGAGGCCCGGGCGCAATATTCCAGGCGCGGGCCTGGCGCTCGCTGCCGGGTTCCTGGGCTGTTGCGGTATACGGCAAAGCGCTGGCTGCCACGCACGCGCCAAGAAGAGTGGCATTGAGGGCGTGTCTGAGGGGGGAACGCTTGGAGGGGAACGCTTGCATGACCGCGGGATGCTCCTGAAGGAAGTGGACAACACCGGCCTGTTGATCGGCCTTTCCTTACAGGTCGAATGGCAATGAGAATTCACCTCATTTATTTTCGGCCGCTCAAACCCGAGCGGAGACGGTCACCCAATAGGGGCTGCGGTAGGTCACATTGATCGACAACGATTGCGCCACCAGCTTGAGTACCTGATCGGTGTCTTCCAGTTGATAGGTGCCCGAAACCCGCAGCCCCGCGACGGCTTCGCTGCAACGGAGCAAGCCGTTGCGGTAGCGGCCCAGTTCGGCCAGGAAGTCGTCAAGGCGCATATTGTGGGCGCTGATGACGCCGTCGCTCCAGGCCCAGGGATCCAGGCCATTGGTGGGAGAAGGGCGAATGCCGCTACGGTTGAACAGCACCTGTTCGCCCGGCTTGATCATTTGGCGTGCGCTGGCGTCATGGCTGTCGGCATACACCGCGACCGCACCCTGCTGCACAGCCAGCAGCGTGCCTTGGGCTTCTTCACGTACCACAAAGCGCGTGCCGAGGGTGCGCAGGTAACCATCGCGGGTGTGCACCCAGAACGGACGGTTGTCAGCGCCGGTATTGACCAACACTTCACCCTGACGCAGGTTCACCAGACGCCGCTCGGCATTCAGGGTGATATCGATGGCACTGGCGCTGTTGAGCTGGACCTTGCTGCCATCGTTCAACGCCACCCAGCGCCGCTCGCCGGTGGCCGTGCGGTAGTCGGCCATCAGGGCGGGCAGGGGCGTGTAGTCGCGACCCAGCCAGGCCAACCCGGCGGCGCCGGCAAACAAGCCCAGCAGCTTCAAGCCTTCACGCCGACTGATACGTTGGCGCGCGCCATCGAGGGCATGGCGACTGACATGCGCCGGCAGTTGGGTGAAGTCGTCATTCATGGTCGCCACGCGCTGCCACGCCAGTTGATGCGCGGCGCTGGTGTGCAGCCACTGCTCAAAGGCCGCCGTGCTGGCGTCGTCAGCGGTGTTGAAGCGCAGCTTGATCATCCACTGGATGGCCTGGTCCACCAGGCGCGGATCAGCATTCGGCATAACGTAACCGATAGCAGGCGTGCAGTGCCTTGGACAGGTCACGCTCCACCGTGGCCTTGGACACGCCCAGGCGCAGGGCGATTTGCGCGCAGGTCAGGCCGTCCAGTTGGGCCAACAGAAACGCCTCGCGCACCCGTGGCTTGAGCTGGTCGAGCAAGCGGTCGATGCGCGCCAGGCTGTCGAGGATCAGCAGGCGGGTTTCTTCGCTCGGCACCTCGACTTGAGGAAAGTGCGCCAGGCTTTCCAGGTAGGCACGTTCCAGTTCGCGGCGTCGGTATTGGTCGATCATCAAACTGCGCGCGATGCTGCTCAAGTAAGCACGCGGCTGCTGCAGGGTTTGTTGCTTGCGCGCGTTGAGCAGGCGCACAAAGGTTTCCTGCGCCAGGTCAGCGGCGTGTTCACGGCAGCCGGTGCGTCGGCTCAACCAGCCGCGCAGCCAGGAGTGGTGGGCTTGGTATAGCTGGCCGATGGCGGCATGGTCCAGTGGGTGATCGCTCGACATGGTCATCCTGGCGCAGCAGGCTTAATTGATAATGTTTCGCATTCTAGACGTTGGTTGTGGCATTCAGCAATCACTGGTTTGCTGCGTCAGTAATGTATCCAGCACAATTTTTGTAGAGCCTGCGAGCGCCGTGCTGACGCTGATCGCGAGTGTGTTTCACGTGCTGCTGGGCATGTTTGGCGGGGTGCTCAGCCGCTTCTTCGCCAAACGCACCAAAAGCGCCTGGCTGCAGAAGTGGGGTTTGGCGGCGGTGCTGATGGCGTTGGCCGTGCGCTTGGCGGTGATGTCGCGTCCTGCCTGACGACACGCGGGAAGCCAAGCAGGTTTCTGTGTGGCGAGGGAGCTTGCTCCCGTAACGGCCTGCCAGTCGATGCTCATTTATCTGACACCTCACAATCCAATTGTGGGAGCTGGCTTGCCTGCGATGGCGGCCTGACAGGCGATGCTTCTCTACCTGACACCCCGCGATCCAAATGTGGAGCGGGCTTGCTCGCGAAGGCGGCCTGACAGCCGACACAGTCATACCGAGTACATATCCATTCCTGCGGTAACGGCCACTTAGGGTTCCGCCCTGACAGCGGCTCACTTTTGAACAGCGTGTCCGGTCCGTACAGGTTGAAGGTTCGCAACGCAGTGTGGTGTTGGGGATTTGCCGGATGGTAGAGGGCGTTCAGTTGCTGGTTGATCGGGTAGTAGAGGGAGGCGGCGAGACGCGAGCGCAGTAACGGCGATGCCTGTCAGTTAAGAAGCAGCGCTGTACTGTGGCGAGGGAGCTTGCTCCCTCGCCACGGATGAACATTCAACCCAACCGTGCAGCCGCCCGCGCCACAATCTCCCCACGCACTCTGCGTGACTCCACCGTGCGCTTGTTGGCTTCCTCCAGTACATATCGGGGCGCAGTCTCCGGGCGGCCGGAGTCAAACGGTGGGGCCGGCGCATATTCGATCTGCAGTTGCACCAGTTGCGCCGCCGCTTCGCTGTACAACTCTGCGGCCAGGGTCAGGGCAAAGTCGATGCCGGCGGTGATCCCGCCGCCGGTAAACAGGTTGCCGTCACGCACCACGCGCTCGTGCACGGGAACAGCACCGAGCGGGGCGAGCAGGTGGTGGTAGGCCCAGTGGGTCGTGGCCTTGCGACCGCGCAGCAGCCCTGCCGCGCCCAATACCAATGAGCCGGTGCACACCGAGGTCAGGTAGCGCACTGTCTGTGCCTGGGCCTTGAGAAAATCCAGGGTTTGCGGGTCTTCCATCAACGGGCCCACACCGGCGCCACCGGGTACGCAGAGCACATCCAGGTTCGGGCAGTCGGCGTAAGTAATGGTCGGCGTGAACACCAGGCCAGTGCTGGAGGTGATCGGCGCGAGGTCTTTCCACACAAGGTGCAGCTTCACGTCTGGCAGCGAACCGAGGACATCATAGGGGCCGGTCAGGTCCAGTTGCTGGATGCCGGGGAACAACAGAAAGCCGATCTGCAAGGTCATGGTGCAAGCTCCGAAAGAAATGGACGACCGCACTGTAGAAGCCTAGGCTTTGGCGGGTACGCCATTGAGCCCACTAATCACGCCAATCATGCCCAAGATTATTCATGTACTCGCTTTTGAAAATGCCCAGGTGCTCGATGTCACCGGGCCTCTGCAAGTATTTGCGTCGGCTAATGACCTGTTGCGCCAACGTGGTTTACCGTTGCCCTACGCGGTGAATGTGATCGCCGCTCAGCCTGAACCGGTGAGGACTTCTGCCGGCCTGGCGCTGCTGGCTGAACCGCTGCCCGCCATCGACGCGCCTTGCGATACCCTGGTGATCGCCGGTGGCTGGGGCGTGTACGCTGCCGCCGAAGACCCGACACTGGTGCAATGGGTGCGCGATAAATCCCGGCACACCCGGCGCATGGCTTCGGTGTGCACCGGGGCCTTTCTGCTGGCCGCCAGCGGTTTGCTCGATGGTTGCCGCGTGGCCACGCACTGGACGCGGTGTGAAGAACTGGCGCGCAAGTTTCCCGCGCTCACAGTGGAGGCCAATCCGATTTTCATCCAGCAGGGCGCGGTATGGACGTCTGCTGGTGTGACCGCCGGGATCGACCTGTGCCTGGCCCTGGTAGAGGATGACCTGGGGCGCGGCATTGCCTTGGAAGTGGCCCGCCACTTGGTGGTGTTCCTCAAGCGCCCTGGCGGTCAGTCGCAATTTAGCGTGACGTTATCCCTGCAAAAGAGCGACAGCCGCTTTGCCGACCTGCACGCTTGGATCGCCGACCATCTGACGCTGGATCTGAACATCGCCACCCTGGCAGCCCAGGCTGGCATGAGCGAGCGTAGCTTTTTGCGCCATTACCGCGCCGAGACCGGCCAGACCCCGGCACGGGCCGTGGAACTGATCCGTGTCGAAACCGCGCGCCGGCAATTGGCAGACAGCACGACCTCCATCAAACGTATCGCCATGCAGTGCGGTTTTGGCTGTGAGGAGACTTTGCGCCGCAGCTTTGTGCGGGCCTTGTCAGTGACGCCTCAAGCTTACCGGGAGCGTTTTTCACCGCTCCAGTAGTTCCAGCAATGCTTCAAGCGTGACCTGGGGCGCTTCCTGGAAAACATTATGACCAATGCCTGGCAAAACCTGCCGGCGATAAAAACCACTGAAGTGCTCCACATCGTCATCCTCAAGCGACGGCGGGCCCACACCGTCGTCGGCCCCGCATAACGAAATGCTGGGCACCGTTATCGCCGGTTGCTGCACCAATGCCTGCTCAATGGATTCCAGCGCGGGATCACCCGGCGCATACATGAAACGATGGCGGTAAGAGTGAATCACCACCGCGACAAAGTCCGGGTTATCAAATGACGGCGCAGTCTTGCCATACAGACTTGGCCCTTCACGCCAGGTCGGCGACCAAAGCCGCCATAACAACTCACACAGCTCTTGTCGATTGGCGGTCAAACCGTCGACTCCACGCTGGGTGTGGAAGTAATACTGGTACCATAATCGATGCTCGGTTTCCGGTGCCCGAGGCTCGAGGGACTGGGCGATGTCCTGGATGTTGTAACCGTCCCCCGTCACCAAGCCGCGTACCCGCTCGGGCCATAGCGCCGCGACAATACACGCCGCGCGCCCACCCCAGTCATACCCAGCGAGCGTGGCCTGCTTAATGGACAGCGCATCCATGAAATCCAGCAGGTCCTTGGCCAACGCCGCCTGTTGGCCGGAGCGCATGACCTGGTCGTTGATAAACCGCGTCGGGCCATAACCGCGCAAATAGGGGACCAACACCCGATAACCACGCTCGGCCAGCACCGGCGCGATTTCGTCATAACCGCGAGGGTCATAAGGGAAGCCATGCAGCAGGATCACCGGCTCGCCTGCGATGGGGCCGTGGGTTTCATAAGCCACGTCTAGCATGGACGTGCGCACATACAACAGCGGGGCAGGGGACATCAGGGTTGCCATACAGTCTTCTCCCCGCTGAGTTTGCGGTCCAGGAACGTTGCCGCACTGATCAATGCCAAGTGGCTCAACGCCTGAGGTGTGTTGCCCAAGTGCCGAGCCTGGCTGTCGAATTCTTCGGCGTACAGTCCCAGCGGGTTGGCGTAGCGCAGCAGCTGTTCGAATTCCAGGTGGGCCTTTTCCACTTGCCCGGCGCGGGCCAGGCATTCGACGTACCAGAACGAGCAGGCGGCAAATGCGCCTTCGGTGCCTTGCAGCCCATCGATCTGGCTGTCGTCATTGCGGTAGCGGTAGACCATGCCGTCGCGCACCAGGCTTTTCTGGATCGCTTCCAGCGTCGCCAGCCAGCGCGGGTCGGTGGCCGCAACGAAGCGCACCAGCGGCATCAACAGCATCGAGCCGTCCAGCGCCGTACTGCCGATATGCTGGACGAAATGCCCGCGTTCTTCGTTCCAAAAGTTGCTCCAGATGTCGGCGTAGATAGCCTGGCGTGTCTGGTCCCAGCGCGCGAATGGGGCGGGCAGCGAGCGTTTGGAGGCGAGGCGAATAGCACGGTCCAAGGCCACCCAGCACATCAGGCGCGAGTGCAGAAAGTGGTGTTGCTCGCCGCGCATTTCCCAGATACCTACGTCTTTGCGGTTCCAGATCTCACACACTTGGTCGACCACTTCCACCGTATGTTTCCAGCCTTCGTGGGAAATGGCTTCGCCGTACTTGTTGACCAGATACACCGCGTCCATCAGTTCGCCGTAGATATCCAGCTGGATCTGGTCGAACGCTTCGTTGCCCACGCGCACCGGCTGGGCGCCGCCGTGGCCGCGCAAATGATCGAGTGTGGTTTCCGGCAACTCCTGGCGACCGTCGATGCCGTAGAGAATATTGATTTTGGTCGGCTGGCCGCAGCAGTCGCTGACTCTGCCTTTGAGCCAGCGCATATAGGCGTTGGCTTCCTCGACAAACCCCAGGCGCATGAACGCGTAGACGGTAAACGACGCATCGCGTATCCAGGTATAGCGGTAATCCCAGTTGCGCTCGCCGCCGGGGCTTTCCGGCAGGCCGAAGGTGGCGGCGGCGATGATTGCGCCGTGCTTGCGCGAGGTCAAAAGCTTCAACGCCAAGGCCGAGCGGTTGACCATTTCGCGCCAGCGCCCACGGTAATTGGACTGGGAGATCCAGCCGCGCCAGAACTTGAGGGTGCGTTCCAGGTACAGGTCCGTGCAGTTGTTGACCACCCGCGGATCATCCTGGCCGCCGAGCACAAATTCGGCGCCCTCGTCCTGGGCCAGGGTGAAGCGGGATACGACTGCATTTTCTTCGAGGGTCAGCGGGTGGCTGCCTACCAGACGCAGGCCGGGCTGACCGTCGGCGCTGAACAGCACGCCGCTGTCATCGGCTGTGGTGTGGGTCTTGGCACGTGCGTAGTCGTGGCGCACGGCGCAACGCAGGTGCAGGTTGGCCTGGCCGCTGACCACCCGTACTCGGCGAATCAGCAAAGGCAGCTCGTCGACCTCTTCGCTGACCGCCAGCAGGTCGGTGACTTCTACCACCGCCTCGTCACTCAGCCAGCGTGTTTGCAGCACGTTGGTGTCAGGCAGGTAGATCTGCTCGCGGCGGGCGTTAGGCAGGTCCGGGGTAAGCTGGAAGGTGCCGGCGTCGGGCGTGTCGAGCAGTGCGCAGAAGATCGACGGGCTGTCGAATTCCGGCCAGCAGAAAAAATCGATGCTGCCACGGTCGTTTACCAGTGCGGCACTGCGCATGTCGCCGATGATGCCGTGGGCATCGATGGCGCTTTGGGGTTCTTTTTTCAGATCAACCATTGCCGCGAAACTCCGGATAAAGGCTCATGCCACCATCGATGAACAGCGTACTGCCGACCACATAATCAGAAGCATCACTGGCCAGCCACACCACTGCATTGGCCACATCTTCTACATCGCCGACGCGACCGTAAGGAATCAATTTGAGTAACTCTTTCTCCGCAGCGCCTTCAGTGGCTGCGCGGTTGATCGCCGTGCGAATGGCCCCAGGCGCAATGCCGTTGATGCGGATGCGTTGCTCGCTGACTTCCTGGGCGAGGGTGCGCATCAGCATCTCCACGCCGCCCTTGGACGCTGCATAATTCACATGCCCGGCCCACGGAATGACTTGATGCACCGAACTCATATGGATGATTTTGCCGGCCGCTCGTGACACGCCCTCACGAACGCCCTGACGATTGAAGATACGCACTGCCGCTCGGGCACAGAGGAACTGCCCGGTGAGGTTGACACCGATCACGGTGTTCCAGTCCTCGAGGCTCATGTCGACCAGGTTGGCGTCTTTTTGCAGGCCGGAGTTGGCCACCAGAATATCCAGGTGGCCGAAGGCATCGAGGGTCTGTGCGAACAGGCGCTCGACATCAGCCTCCTTGGACACATCGCCACCGATGGCAAGCGCCCGACCGCCGTTGGCATTGATCTGTGCGGCAAGGGCCTCGGCGGGGGCCGCCTGGGAGTTGTAGTTAAGCACCACTGCCGCGCCCGCGTCGGCCAGGGCTTTGGCTGCGCCAGCACCGATGCCTGAACTGGCGCCGGTGACCAGAGCCACTTGTTGCTGCAAGGAAATCTGCATCGCCCACCCACTGTGTTTATCCGAGTCCTTTCAGCTGACTGGCGGCGGGGAGCGGAAGTTCACCGCACGGCTTGTACGCCTAGACCGCGGGCCGCAGGTGTAGCGCCGGGGCGCAAGGCAAAGGTTTATCGTAATATGCTGAAAACAAAAGGTAAGGGATGGAGCAAAGGAATGTGTATGTCGACACGCACCCCAAGGATGAAAAGTTTACTCATTGGCTTATCAGCCGTTTTATCACTGGCTCAGACATCATTGGCTGTTGCGGAAAACAGCAATGGAAAAACGCTCTATCTACAGCGATGCGGCGTGTGCCATGGACCCGATATAAAGGCCACCGGGCCATTGGCTAAAAAAAGCAATCCCCCCACGCCTGACCTTACAACCGCCGCGTTCAAACAGCGGCTGCATGATTATCCGGGCGTGATCGTCTCGTCGATAATACTTCGCCCAAATGGCAACCTGATTCCAAAGACGTTGAAGGACAACGGTGTGAAGATAGCGCCGCACGCGTGGAGCGTTCAGGACTTCCGCGATCTGCATCAATACATGAGTAGCGTGATTTCAAAAAGTTGAGGGGTTTGAGTGCGGCGGGCGTACCGGCGATGGACAGCAATTGCCCCACTTAATAGGAAGCATTACTATTCACGCCCCGCCTCCTCAGTGCCTTCGCGATGATTCCTCAGCCGCCCCGCAGAACAGGCTTTTTCGAGCACTACGAAGAGTTGATCGGCACCTGGACGCGCCGCTTGAGGAACCGTCACCAAGCCGAGGACCTGACCCACGACACTTTTGTGCGAGTGCTTGAGTCCGACGCCAGCGAGGTTGCACAACCGCGCGCCTACCTGCATCAAACTGCGCGCAATATCGCGGTGGACGCCTACCGGCGCGCAGAACGCCGCGAGGCGTTGACGTTGCAGGCCGTTGATCACGCCCCCCACAGCGGTGATCCGGAGCATTACATGCACGCGATTCAGTTGGCCGACTCCATCGAGAGGGCCCTGGTCGAGTTGCCGCTCAACTGTCGCAAGATTTTTATCTGGCAGAAAATCGAGGGGCTCACCCAACAGGAAATCGCCGTGCGCCTGGGGCTGTCTAAAAACATGGTGGAGAAGTATATGATCCGCACCCTGCGGCATCTGCGTGACCGCCTGGATGCAATGGCGCCATGACCCGCTTTGAAACAGGATCTTCCACGATGGATAAGCGTGTCCGTGACGAAGCGGCGCAATGGTTTGTGCGCCTGCAAGACGGCCCGTTGAACGCCGAAGAACGGCAACGTTTCGAGGCCTGGCGTGCCGAGCAGCCCGAACACCAATATGAATTCGATGTGCTGCAAGGGCTGTGGAGCGCCACGGATCTGCTGCCCCAACCCCGTTTGCAGGCTTTGTGCGATGCGCCGGCCGAGCGCCCCAGGGGTGGGGCGGTGTTGCGCTATGCGGTAGTGGCCGGTGTGGTTGCCATTGCCGTGGGCCTGGGTTTGTTCAGCGGGCTGGGCCAGTCCAAGCCCTACAGCGCCGAGTTCACTACCCGGGTGGGCGAGCAGCGCCAGGTGGCCTTGCCCGACGGTTCTGTGATGGACCTCAACAGCCGCAGTGTGGTTGCGGTTCACTACGAAAAAGGTCGGCGGGGCATTGAGCTCAAGCAGGGTGAGGCGATGTTCAGTGTCGAGCACGACGCCAGTCGCCCGTTCGTGGTGGCCGCCGGGGCAGGGCAGGTGACGGTCACCGGCACATGCTTCGATGTGCGTCGCGATGACGACCGCACCCGCGTGGTGGTCGAGACCGGCACCGTCAAGGTGCAGGGACGAGCGTCGGCTCAAGTCGTGACGCTCACCGCCGGCCGCGGCACTCATGTCGATACTCAGGGCGAAGTGGCTGCGGCCTATGCCGTAAACCCTGAAGAGCTGACCGCATGGCGCACCGGCAAACTGGTGTTCAACAACGCTAGCCTGGCCGAAGTGGCGCGGGAAGTGTCGCGCTATCGCGAGCAACCGTTGCGCATCACCACGGCAGCGGTGGGCAACCTGCGTCTGACCAGCGTGTTCAACGCCAGTGACACCGACGCCTTGCTCAAAGCCTTGCCACATATTCTGCCGGTTGCCTTGCGCACCTTGCCGGACGGCAGCCAGGAAATTATTTCACGCTGACATTCAGGTTTTTTTCGCATTGTTCGTCTTCTCCTGCAACTGCAACTGGTTTGCATTAACAGCCGCACACTTTTGCGATCACAGGACTAGGTTCGACGTGAAAAAACTCGCCCTCCACAACAATAAAACCTCCCGCTGGGCGCCTCTCGCCCTGGCTATCGCAGTCAGCATCGCGCTGCCTGCCGCACAGGCTGGCGAAGGCGTTCATATTCGCGCCCAGCCCCTGGGTGCAGCCTTGAGCCAACTGGGCCAGCAGACCTCCCTGCAAGTGTTCTTCAGCCCCGACATGGTCGCCGGCAAGCAAGCCCCAGCAGTGGATGGCAACCTCTCGCCTGAACAAGCCCTGCGCCAATTGCTGGAAGGCAGTGGGCTGGATTACCAGATCGACGCAGGCTCCGTAACCTTGCGCACGCTGAGCTCCGGCACTGGCGAAGCTGGCTCGCCGCTGGAACTGGGCGTCACCGACATCAAGGTGGTGGGCGACTGGCTCGGCGATGCCGATGCCGCCGTGGTGCAAAACCATGCGGGTGCACGCACGGTGGTGCGCCGCGAAGCCATGGTGGAGCAGGGCGCGATGAACGTCGGCGACGTATTGCGCCGCGTGCCTGGCGTGCAGGTCCAGGAATCCAATGGCACCGGGGGCAGCGATATTTCTCTCAACGTCGGCGTACGCGGCTTGACCTCACGCCTGTCGCCACGCTCCACCGTGCTGATTGACGGCGTACCGGCAGCCTTCGCCCCGTACGGCCAGCCGCAACTGTCGATGGCGCCCATTTCCGCCGGTAACCTTGACAGCATCGACGTCGTGCGTGGTGCCGGGTCCGTGCGCTATGGCCCGCAGAACGTCGGCGGCGTGATCAATTTCGTGACCCGCGCCATCCCGGAAAAATTCTCCGGGGAAGTCGGCACTACCCTGCAAACGTCCGCCCACGGTGGCTGGAAGCACGTCGAAAATGCGTTTATCGGCGGCACCGCCGACAACGGCATCGGCGCCGCGCTGCTGTACTCCGGGGTCAATGGCAACGGCTATCGCAACAGCAACAATTCCAACGACATTGACGATGTAATCTTCAAGACCCACTGGGCGCCGACCGATCAAGACGACTTCTCGCTGAACTTCCACTATTACGATGCCAGCGCCGACATGCCCGGTGGCCTGACCCAGGAGCAGTTTGACGCCAACCCGTACCAGTCGGTGCGCGACTGGGACAACTTCAGCGGCCGCCGCAAGGACGTGTCCTTCAAGTACATCCGCCAGATTGACGACCGTACCCAGGCTGAAGTGCTGACCTACTATTCCGACAGCTTCCGAGGCAGCAACATCGCCAACCGCGATCTGAAAACCCTCAGTTCCTACCCACGCACCTACTACACCTTCGGCATCGAGCCACGGGTGTCCCATGTGTTCGATGTGGGCCCCAGCACGCAGGAAGTCAGCGTTGGCTACCGCTACTTGAAGGAAGGCATGCACGAGCAGGCCACCAGCCTTAACCTGGTCAACAACGTACCCACGCCAGGTGGGCAGAGCGACGGCCACGTTTATCAAGACCGCACCGGCGGCACCGAAGCCAGCGCTTTCTACATCGACAACAAAATCGACATCGGCCAGTGGACCATCACGCCGGGCATCCGCTTTGAAGACATCCGCACCGAATGGCATGACCGCCCGGTAGTGGCCCTGAACGGCAAGCGTACCGAGGAAAAACGCCGCGAGATTCACAACAATGAACCGCTACCGGCCCTGAGCGTGATGTACCACGTCAGCGACGCATGGAAACTGTTCGCCAACTACGAAACCTCCTTCGGCAGCTTGCAGTATTTCCAGTTGGGGCAGGGTGGTACCGGCAACCAGACCGCCAACGGTCTGAACCCGGAAAAAGCCAAGACCTACGAGATCGGGACGCGCTACAACGACAGCATCTGGGGCGGCGAAGTGACGCTGTTCTACATCGACTTCTCGGATGAACTGCAATACGTCAGCAATGACGTAGGCTGGACCAACCTCGGCGCCACCAAGCACGCCGGTATCGAAGCGTCGGCCCACTACGACCTGTCCAATCTTGACCCGCGCCTCGACGGTCTGACCGCCAACGCCGGCTTTACCTACACCAAGGCCACCTCCGAGGGCGACGTACCGTTCAAGGGCCGCGATCTGCCGCTGTATTCCCGTGAAGTGGCGACCCTGGGCCTGCGTTACGATGTCAATCACTGGACGCACAACCTGGACGTCTATGCCCAGTCTGGCCAGCGTGCGCCAGGCACCGGCACCACCTATATCACCCAAGGCACCGCTGACGGCCAGTACGGTGATATTCCGGGTTATGTTTCGGTCAACGTGCGCAGCGGTTATGACTTCGGTGCGCAACTGTCGAACCTGAAACTTGGCGTGGGGGTGAAAAACCTCTTCGACCAGCAACATTACACACGCTCCAGCGACAATAACGCCGGGATATACCTGGGCGAGCCGCGCACGTTCTTCGTACAGGCAAGCGTTGGATTCTGATCTTCGGTTGATGGCAATAATCGCAGCCCAAGGGTTGCGATTTTTTTTGCCCGCGCCAGGCGTAATGCAAGCCTGCCTGATCTGTTTCCTACACCGTCAAAGCACGTATTGTTGCTGCGTCAGGAACTGTTTCCGACACAAAACCACACATGGGAAAGCTGATGGGCTTCGACACTGCGTTGGAGCGACAAGCTGAAATCGCGCCTACTGCAATGGAGAAACCTATGTCTGTATCGATGGATACATCCGTCTCTGCTTCAACAACGCCAGACCGTTCACAAGTCACTGGCAAGGCTGTCGTCAAAAACACTCGCGAGGCACCTGCTGCGCCTTCTTTCAATGATCAGCGTGCTGCCCATGTCAACTTCCCGACCACGCAAAACAAGGCCGGGCCGGTGTTCGATCACCATCAGCCGGCAACAACCGCGGCTGATGTGCTTGGCCATCAACACAACCCTCCCGGGCTGCATCACTTACTGAGCCAACTCAAGCGCTGGCTCAGTCATTGGTTCCTGGGGCATCGGCCGCCCATGCATCCGGGCTGCAGCAACCCGCCGCCAAGGCCCAACCCCGGGGCAAGCAATCCACCGCCGCGCCCCGACCCTACTGCAGGGGGTAGGCCTTACCCGGTAGCCCCCGGCAGGCCGGATCCGCAATACTCATTAAAGAGTAACGAAGAGTTGGCGCAGCAATTGCGCGATAGCTTCAACGCGTTTAGAGATCCAAATAACCCTGGGTCTATCAGCGTTGACAGCATTCTTGCGATGGCGAAACGAGGATGGTCACCTAACCCGGTCATGAGGGAAAACGCCCGCTTGGCCAATGAGCTGCTGCGACGTCCGGAGCTGATGGCGGCGCTTGACCGGAACGGTCGCACCGGTGCGTTGAATGATCTTATTGATTGGAAAAGCCTGAACGCGGTTATCCAGGGAGATAACTACTTCAAGTACAAGACTGACAAGGAATTGGCCGCTGAAATGCTCGAGCATTTCGATGAACTCAAGGATGGGAGCGGCGGGCCACACCTGAAATTCAAAGACTTGAGGAAACTCGCAAGTCAGGAGCTCACAGGCGATGCAGCCAAGGATCACCTGATCCAATTGGCCCAGGCAGTCATGAAACGGGGCGACCTGCTCAAACTGTTGGATAACCTCGTCAGTGCCGACGGTGATGGAAAGATCCGTCGCAAAGCATTGGCCTTACTGTCGCAATAACCCGCCTTCAGGCGCTGTGCTGCGAAAACGGCGCCTGATTCAATCATTTAAGGAACGGCTTACGCTTATTTGCCACATAGGTGGTAACTGCGGTGGTGCATTGGCCCACTGCTTTTCAGATTTCGCCTGAAGGAAAACACATGACTTCAACTTCGTTTAATTCCTCCCAATCCTGCCGCCTTGAACTTCTGCAAAACACCCAGCAAGTAAACCCTGCGCTGTCCGAGAAGGGCGGAGTATCAGAAGGTATGCCCACTGCCGCGCAGGAATATGTGGCCCAAGCCCGCCGCATGAAAGCGTTTGCCGGCGAGCGAAAATTTCAGGCGCCCGTTGCGGATGATTTTTCCCGGGGCATGTTGGCTGACCGCCAGGTCCCAGTGGCCCGCGCTGATTCACTGAAAAGCACCGGGCTGATCAATAGCCTGGCGACGTGGTGGCGTAGTCGAAAGTCAGGTTGATGCTGCCTTGCCTGGGCTTTTACATATTGTCATTGGTATTCGCTGCTCATCCGGAACTGCCGTCTCCCTCCAGCCACACATGAGGTGCTTGTCCGAATGGAATCCATTCGTTGATCTTGTCATTCCGACACAGGTCACCAAGCGGATATGCATCTGAATAGAGTTGGAGAAAACCCATGAAAATCGAGGGTGTACTACCTCCCGGTCGGCCTCTCGCCCCTGGCGGGTCAGCTGCGCGAGCAACGACGCTATCACCGGTCACTTGGCAGGAAGCTTCTTCCGTGCCGGAGCGAGGGATCTCTCGCCAGCTCACTCTTTTGCGCGGAACGTTATCCGCTCTAAGTCATCGAGACCTACAGAACTTCCCCGCTGAACGGGCGAGCAGTTCCCTGCCGGGTGAAACTTCAACGGACAAGCAGTTGGCAAAGGCCCTTGAAAAAGCCTTTGGCCTGTTGCACCCCTTCCTTAATGAGGGGCGCTTGACCTGGATGTCATTGCAGCGGATCGCCGCTCAACCCATGGGTGAAAACGAGGCACTGGACGGCGCCATTCAGGTCGTCAGGGAAATTCTCAAGCGTGCGCGGTTAAGCGACACCATCTTCAGCCGCGACGGCGATATCACGCGTGACAGCCTCAGTGCGGCAGCCCAGGCTTTGCATGGCAACAGCTCGGCGAGTGTGTTCAGCCAGGATCCGTTTCATACCCATGGCAACGCTCAAGTGGTGCAAGCGCTGCAAAGCCAGTTTGAACAGTTGAGAGACAAGACAATGGACCGCACCTTCCTGTTCGAACAACACCAGTACGTTGAGATTGCCAAGCTCAAGGCGGTCATGCAGGACCCTTACGAAGTTGATCAGAAGGGCAGCCCTGTACTGGATACGTCTACCGGCATGCCCAGGCCCCAATACAGTGAGTTGTGTGTCTACACGGCGAAGAACATTATCGAACGCCCAGGTTTGCTGCCTTCATTGGAACGTGCCAACGGCACACGACTGTTTGGCCCACCCCACAAAGAGGGTTGGCTGAGCAACAAAAGCCTCGAGCGCTGGCGGGAGCAGGACGATGCTCGCAAAGCGCGCTGACTGCCGGGCCTATACCTTGAGGATTTTGCCGCTGATGGCCACGGCAGCCAGCAACACCGCAATCAATACAAAGGCGGTGCTCAGGCTGCTGCCATGGGCGATAAAGCCGATTACCGCAGGGCCGGCGAGAATGCCGGCATAACCGAGCGTGGTGATGGCCGGCACCGCAATATGCTCCGGCATGACCTTTTGTTTGCCGACGGCGGTGTACAGCACCGGCACGATATTCGAACACCCGGCACCCACCAATGCGTATCCAAGCAATGCAGTTTCCCAGGCGGGTAATAGCGTCGCGATGAGCAGGCCGACACACGCCAAGGTGCCCCCGATCACGATCACTCGCGTTGCCCCCAGGCGTCGGACAATGGCATCACCGGTCAAACGCCCAGCGGTCATGGTCAAGGCAAATGCCGCGTAGCCAAGGCCGGCGTAAGCTTCATCCAGGCCGCGCTCGGCACTGAGGAATACCGCACTCCAATCCAGCACGGCACCTTCGGCCAGGAACACGATGAAACACAGGCAACCGATAAACAACACCACACCATGTGGCACCGCAAACGCCGGGCCGGAGCTTTCACTGCCATAAGGCAGGAGGTGCGGTGCGGCCTTGAGCAGCGCCACAACCATGATAGCCACCACTACCAGCGTCGCCTGCAGTGGCGACAGGCCCAGGCCCAGCAACCCGGCAACCCCCGCTGCGCCGACGATGCCCCCCAGGCTGAATAAACCATGGAAGCCCGACATCATGGTTTTACCACTGGCGCGCTCGACAATCACCGCTTGCAGATTGACGGTGGAATCCACGGTGCCCAGGCCCGCGCCGAACAGGAACAACCCTGCGATCAACAACGGGATCGAACTGACAGTGGCCAGCATCGGCAGGGCCAGGCAGATCATGAGCGTCCCTGCGGTCAGTACGCGACGGCAGCCGTAGCGCGATGCCAAGGCGCCTGCTGCCGGCATCGCGATGATCGAGCCAACTCCCAGGCACAACAGCAGCAGGCCAAGCGTGCCTTCATTCAGATCTGCGCGCGCTTTGGCATACGGCACCAAGGGCGCCCAGGCGGCGATACCGAAGCCGGCGATAAAGAAAGCGATGCGCGTCGACATCTGCTCCAGCCGCCCGGGAATTACGGGCGCAGGGGTGGGGATGGCAGTCATGAAAAGTCCTTGGTTTTGCGTTCATCGAGCGATGTTCAGTGTCACATCCTTGCACATCAGGCCCTCTGGAGCGAGCCGGGTTCCCTTCGCGTTCGGAATCAAAAATACGGATCGAGAAAATTATTTTTACAAAGCCGGAACGCTTTGGTGGCTGATAACCACACAGGAGTGATCGAGCCTGTAGGCGGTGGTCTGGAAGGTGTGTAATCCTCGTGAGGGTGGCTGAACCCCAGGTTTCTTGCGACGGATTACCACCTTCCAGACCACTTCCCACAGGTTGGAGGTTCTGTAATACGCTTCCCCTGTCCGATAACGTTGGTGGGCAGATGTCAGCTGTTTCTTCGGAACTTGGTTATTCAGATATAAAATCGCGTAAGAATTTTCTTGTTGTTCTTAGATGTCTTATTGGCTGTATGTCTTGCTTTATAAGCGACACTTCCATCCTCGGTGTACGAAACTTCTTTTTTATTGGGTAAGCGCCGAAAAGCGCGGGAAATCGCTAAGCTTTAGTCTGTTCAGGTGCTTTTTTTCGCAATCCATCCGGTATTGGCGAGGGAGAGTCGTTCAGTTGAAAAGTTGATGGCGGGTAACAAAGGATGGTTAACGCGTTTATTTCGTCACGTTTCAAATTAGTTCTTTCAGGCATAACTACAGACTTTCAGGTAGTGGCATTCAAAGGCACTGAAGCCCTCGATCAGCCTTACTTCATACATGTGCAACTGGTCAGCGAAGACCCTTCCTTCGATTTGGAGGCGCTGCTTCATCAACCCGCCTATCTGGACTTTGGCGAAGCGGAGCAGGGGCTGCATGGGCAGGTCTACGCCATCGGTCGAGGTGACCCTGGCGTGCGGCTCACCCGTTATCACCTGACCCTCGCCCCGCGCCTGGCCTGCCTTGCCCATCGTCGCGACCAGCGGATATTCCAGCAACGCAGCGTGCCGCAGATCATTGCAACGGTCCTTGAACACCACGGGATCCTTGCCGACGCCTATGCCTTCGAGCTTGGACCGGTGGTGTATCCACCGCGGGTGTTTTGCGTGCAGTACAGGGAATCCGACCTGCACTTTATCCAGCGGCTGTGTGAAGAGGAGGGTATTCACTACCATTTTCGCCACAGCGTGGATAACCATCTGCTGGTATTCGGTGACGACCAGACGGTATTTCGACGGCTGGCGGTGCAGCGTTATTGCTCGTCGGGTGATCCGGCGCTCGAGACCCGGGTGGTCCAGCGCTTCGACCGGCGTTTGCAGGCACGCAGTCAGCGAACCGTGCGTCGAGACTATGACTTTGAGCATCCTTCGTTTTGCCTGCAAGAACAGGCCGGTGCCAAAACGGCAGAACCATGGGAAGACTATGAATGCCCCGGTGGTTTCACCGGCCGTGCCCGGGGGGCGCAACTGGCGCGGCGTGGCCTGGAGCGCCATCAGCGTGATCGCCATCGGGTGTTGGGCAAAAGCGATCAACCCGCGTTACGCAGTGGTCACTTTCTTGAACTGTGCGGTCACCCGGATCCAGCGTGCAATGACTTATGGTTGCTGACGTCGGTGCGTCATGAGGGCTACCAGCCGCAGGTGTTGGAAGAGTCGGCATTCGAGGCCGGCGGGTTTCAGGGCTATCGCAACCGATTCACTGCAACCCCCTGGCGCGCAGTGCATCGCCCGGCCCTCAAGCACCCCAAGCCGACGATCAGTAGCAGCCAGACCGCAACGGTAACCGGGCCCGTTGGAGAGGACGTGCATTGCGATGCCTATGGCCGGGTGAAGGTGCGCTTTCATTGGGATCGCCTGGACAAAAACGACGATACGAGCAGCTGTTGGCTGCGGGTGGCGTCGGGCTGGGCCGGTGACGGATTTGGCGCGCTGGTCATTCCCCGGGTAGGCATGGAAGTGCTGGTGAGCTTCCTGGAAGGCGACCCGGACCAACCTTTGGTCAACGGCTGCCTGCCCAATGCGTCGCACTTGCCGGCTTACCCCTTGCCACAGCACAAGACACGCACGGTACTGCGCAGCCGCAGCTCCCCAGGCGGTAGCGGTGGCAATGAGCTGCATCTGGAAGACCGCAGTGGCGAAGAGCTCATCTACCTGCGCGCCCAGCGTGACCTGGAACAACGGGTGGGGCATGACAGCCGCCTGGAAGTGGCAGGGGAACGGCATGAAGTCATTCGGGGAGCCAGTACGGTTCGATTGGAGAGTGAGGAGCGTCGCCATATTCTCGGTGCTCGCAAGGTCGTGCTCGAGGCGCATGACCACCTCGACGTACAGGGCGATAGCCTGACCCGTGTTGCTCAGACCCTGGTGATCGAAGCCGGGCAACAGGTTCATCTCAAGGCTGGTGCCAACCTGGTGATTGAGGCGGGTGCGCAACTGAGCCTGAAGGCTGGCGGAGAGCACCTGCTGATTCAGGCCGGAGGTATTTTCAGCAGCCGGCCCATCATCCTGGGCGGTTCACCGTCCGCAACGCGCTCGGTAACGCCCCCGCCAGTTGCCCGCGCGCAAGTTTCTGCAGCGCAAGGCGTCATCATGGATTTGGCTAAAAAACTGGGTGCGGACTTTTGCCCCCTGTGCGAATGCTGCCGCGAAGGTCAGTGCGATATTGCGGGGAGGGCAGCTTGATGGACAGCCTGGTCACTCGATGGATGGCCCGACAACAGCAACAAGGCTACCACCTATGCCTGATGCTTGAGGGGAGTCATGAGGCTAGCCAACCGCTGCTGGCAGGGCGCGACCTGTCGCGTTATTGCAAGCTCTACAGCGAGACCGATGCGGCGCAGTTGGCGAGTTCTGGCCCGCTGATCCTATTGCTGGAACAAATGAATGAGCCTGCACTGATCGACCTGCTGCAACATCCCGAGTCGAACTGGGGATGGCTCTTTAGCCTATCCGCTGCCGACTTGGCGGGTGCAACGCGACATTGGCGCGACAGGCTGCTGGTGGGGCCGACGGGGCAGCGGGCGCTCTATCGTATTCACGACAACCGCACCCTGGCCCGCGCCTTGCTCCATCTATCAAAGGAGCACTGGCCGGTCTATCTCGGGCCGCTGGTCAGCGTGTGCTATTGGCATGAAGGGCGCTGGCACCAAAGCGAAAACCCTGCTCCGGGCGATTATTCGGCACCGGATCCAGCGCCCTGGCTGGATACGCCAAACCCACAGGCCGAAGCCATCCTGCACGCCAATATCCTGCGTTATCTGCTCGCGGAGCACAGTGAGGACCTGGCGGCATTGGTCGAATTCCAGGACCCCAAGGTCTGGCTCAGCCAAATACTGGAACAGGCGCGGACCTGGCAATGGCGCAGCCCCGAGCAGTTGGCGTTCCTGGTGGTGCGCCGGTTGGAAGAGACGATCCGAAGCAGCGTTATTCATTGGCCGCCTCGGGCTGGGGAAACACCTGAAGTGCATTTTGAACGGGTCGTGGAGCAGTGGCACAGGGAGGTGGGAAACGGTGAGTAGGTGGATGGCAGTGTAAAGGAGGATGTTGTAGTGGGCGTCCGGCGTTCGGCGCAGTCCTTCGGCCAACAGCAATGCAATGGCGCCGCCGAGGCTGTGGCCGCAAATTACAATGCGTTGGCCG
>NZ_JAFLXB010000025.1:0-31307 GCF_019891455.1 Pseudomonas sp. P867
TACAGATCGCAGTGATAGATGACTGGCAGAACGTCGCCAGTGACGTGGTGGATTGGTCGGCGCTGGACGGCGTGGGCCAGGTACATTTTCTCCACGACTACCCCGCTGATACGGCGACAATGGTTGAACGCTTGAAGGGCTTCGAGGTGATTTGCGTCATGCGCGAACGCTCCACCTTCGACAAGGCCTTGCTGCAAGGGCTGCCCAAGCTAAAATTGCTGGTCACCGGCGGTATGCGCAATGCTGCCATCGATATTGCCGCCGCCAAGGCCCTGCGTATCCAGGTGTACGGCACCGACAGCTATAAACATGCGGCGCCGGAACTGACCTGGGCGCTGATCATGGCCTCTACGCGCAATCTGCTGGCCGAAGCCAACTCGCTGCGCGCAGGCGGATGGCAGATGGGCCTGGGCGGTGACCTGCATGGCAAGACCCTGGGCGTGCTCGGCCTGGGCAGTATCGGCCAGAAAGTCGCGACGTTTGCCCAGGCATTCGGTATGCGGGTGATCGCCTGGAGCGAAAACCTCACGCCGCAACGGGCGGCTGAAGCAGGCGTGACATGGGTCAGCAAGCGCGAGTTGTTTGAACAGGCGGATATCCTCACCATCCATCTGGTGCTCAGTGAGCGCAGCCGTGGGCTGGTGGATGCCCAGGCACTGGCGTGGATGAAGCCCACGGCGCACCTGGTGAACACCGCACGCGGGCCGATTGTGGATGAGCAGGCGCTGGTGCAGGCATTGAGCAGTGGCCGCCTGGCCGGGGCGGCGCTGGATGTGTATGCCCAGGAACCGCTGCCGGCTGATCATCCATTTCGCCGCTTGCCCAATGTGCTGGCCACGCCACACGTGGGGTATGTGAGTGAGCACAATTACCGGCAGTTCTATCAACAGATGATTGAAGACATTCAGGCCTGGGCCGATGGCGTGCCCATCCGCGTGCTGGGCTGACGCATCAAAAAGGTGCGGCCCTGCCTTCCTGTAGGAGCGAGCTTGCTCGCGAAAATCGTCAACGATAAAGCATGTTTCTTGAATAAACGCGGCGTCTGTGAGTCTTTCGCGAGCAAGCTCGCTCCTACAGAGAACACGCTGCATATCGTTAGATTTATTTTGTCCTACAAAAAACCGCGCTAAACCCTGCAGGCTCTGGGATCTGGCCTAGACTCATGACCGATGGGTCCGTTCCAAAACAAAAACCCCGCAAAAAATCTAAACTTTCCAACTCCGCCTCAGGTCAAGTTTTAGGTAAGGACGTGCACGAGCGTTTCACGCCGAATGCCCGTTCATCCAATCTTTTCCAGCCGACGTTGCAACTGGCATACGCCTTGCCAGCTTGTATAGCGCTGGTGTGCCTGGCCGCAGGATGCGGCCACTTGGAGCTGATGGCAGCGGGCCATTAGCGAACCAACAAATGGGAGTGCATTATGATCAGTGCCGCAGTAGATACTCAGGGAGAGCGTTTTAGTCAGCCGGTAGGGGGGCCAACGTCTTTGGTCGACCTGCCCAACACTGTGCGGCCGATCGTGAGTCAGAATCCGAATCGAAAGAAAGTCTTGTTCGTCACTTCCGAGTTCGCCGACCTGGTGAAAACCGGTGGCCTGGGCGATGTGTCCGCCGCCCTGCCCCGCGCCATGGCGCATTTGCACGATGTGCGGGTGCTGATTCCCGGGTACCCGCAAGTGATGGAAAGCGACAACCCGATTCATATCGTCGGTGAGCTGGGCGGCCACGCGGCGCTGCCGCCTTGCAAGATCGGGCGTATGGACCTGGCGGACGGCCTGGTCATCTATGTGCTGATCTGCCCCGAACTGTATGAGCGTGAAGGCACGCCGTACGGCGCCAATAACGGCCGCGACTGGCCGGATAACCATATTCGCTTCGCCCGCCTGGGCCTGGCCGCCGCCGACATGGCCGCCAACCTGGCACAGATCCATTGGTGCCCCGACCTGGTGCACGCCCATGACTGGCCCGCGGGCCTTGCGCCGGCGTACATGCACTGGCGTGGGTCACGCACGCCAACACTGTTCACCATTCATAACCTGGCCTATCAGGGTGTGGTGAGCCTGGCGTCGACGCCCGAACTAGGCATCCCACCCCACGCCCTGCAGCAGGAAGGCATGGAGTTCTACGGCAAGATGTCGTTCCTCAAGGCGGGCATGGCGTATTCCAGCCACATCACCACCGTGAGCGCCACCTACGCCCAGGAAATCACCACGCCGGAATTCGGCTGTGGCCTGGATGGCTTTCTTGCCAGCAAGACTCAACAAGGTTTGCTCAGCGGTATTCCCAACGGCATCGACGAAAGCTGGGAAACGTCTACCGATACGCACTTGACCCACAATTTCAATATCGGCGACTGGGAAGGCAAGGCGATAAACGCCGCCCATGTGCGCGAGCTGTTTGGACTGCACGCGTCCAACGGCCCGCTGTTCGCCGTGGTGTCACGCCTGGTTTATCAGAAGGGTCTGGACCTGACTGAAGCGGTCGCCGGCTTTATCGTCGAAAACGGTGGCCAGATCGCGATCATCGGCCGTGGCGAACCCGAAGAGGAACAGGCCATGCGCGAATTGGCGCTGCGCTTCCCGGGCCAGGTGGGCGTGCGCATCGGCTTCAACGAGACCGATGCCCGTCGCATGTTTGCCGGCAGCGACTTCCTGTTGATGCCCTCGCGCTATGAACCTTGCGGCCTGAGCCAGATGTACGCGCAACGCTTTGGTTCGTTGCCGGTGGCGCGGAACACCGGTGGCCTGGCGGACACCATTGAAGATGGCGTCACCGGTTTCCTGTTCAATGAGTCGACGGTGCAAAGCTACGAAGAAGCCCTGCGCCGTGCCTTCAAGGTATTCGCCTTCCCCGGCCTGCTCAACGCCATGCGCAGCCGCGCCATGACACAACCGTTCAACTGGTGCCAGGCGGTTGAACCCTACGCCGAGCTCTACGAACAACTGGTGGCCAAGGCCTTGGGGAAACCAACCAAATAGCCACTTGAACCAACCCGGGAGGTCTTCATAGATGCCGTTACGGACTCTGGACACCTGGCCCCACGGCGCAATCATGCTGGACGCGCAACACACGCGTTTTGCCTTGTGGGCGCCAGACGCTTTTTATGTCAGCGTTGAATTGCAACACGGTAAATCCATCACCCTGCTGCCCCAGGCGGATGGCTGGTTCGAAGTCGAAGCAGCCTGCCCTGCCGGCACGCTCTACCGCTTTAACATCGATGGGGAAAACGCGGTTCCCGACCCCGCTTCCAGGGCCCAGGCCCAGGACGTGCACGGTTGGAGCCAAGTGGTCGACCCCAACGCTTACCCATGGCGCAATACCCAGTGGCAAGGTCGCCCCTGGCACACCGCGGTGATCTACGAACTGCATGTGGGCGCCATGGGTGGCTACGCCGAAATCGAGAAACACCTGCCACGCCTGGCTGAGCTGGGAATCACTGCGATCGAGTTGATGCCACTGGCGCAATTCCCCGGTGAACGCAACTGGGGCTATGACGGCGTGCTGCCCTACGCACCGCACGCCGCCTACGGTACGCCCGAACAGCTCAAGCACTTGATCGACACGGCCCATGCCCGTGGTTTGGCGGTGATGCTCGATGTGGTCTACAACCACTTCGGGCCCGATGGCAATTACCTGGGCCAGTACGCCAAGGGGTTCTTCCAGGAGGACGTGCATACCCCCTGGGGCGCCGGTATCGATTTCGAACGCCGTGAGGTGCGGGATTTCTTCCTTGATAACGCGCTGATGTGGCTGCTCGAATACCGCTTCGACGGCCTGCGCCTGGATGCGGTACACGCCATCGATAATCCCGGGTTCTTGCAGGAGCTGGCGCACCGCGTGCGTCAGCAGGTGCACGACGACCGGCACGTGTGGCTGGTGCTGGAGAACGAGCTGAACCAGGCCAGCCTGCTTAAGGAAGATTTCAACGCCCAGTGGAATGATGACTTTCATAACGTGCTGCACGTGCTGCTGACCGGTGAAACCGACGCCTATTACAGCGACTTCGCCGAACAGCCCACCGCCAAACTGGCGCGTTGCCTGGGCGAGGGCTTTATATATCAGGGCGAAACTACCCGCCACGGCCATGCACGCGGCGAACCCAGCGCGGATCTGCCGCCCAGCGCTTTCGTGGCGTTTTTGCAGAACCACGACCAGATCGGCAACCGCGCCCTGGGCGAACGCCTGCACCAACTGTGTTCGCCCCAGGCGCTGAACGCGGCGACGGCTCTATTGCTGCTCAGCCCGATGATTCCGCTGATGTTCATGGGCGATGAGGTGAATGCGGCCGAACCCTTTCTGTTTTTCACCGACCATCACGGCGAACTGGCCGAGGCGGTGCGCGAAGGCCGGCGCAACGAGTTC
Organism: Pseudomonas sp. P867; assembly: GCF_019891455.1. Taxonomy (NCBI): domain Bacteria; kingdom Pseudomonadati; phylum Pseudomonadota; class Gammaproteobacteria; order Pseudomonadales; family Pseudomonadaceae; genus Pseudomonas; species Pseudomonas sp. P867. Next base: position 4,362 of record NZ_JAFLXB010000025.1, read on the forward strand.
GCCGATTTCGCGGCGTTTCACGACCCCGAACAACGCGAACGTATTCCCGATCCCAATGCACTGGAAACCTTTGTGCAATCGGCACCCTCTTTCGTCGAGAACGAGCACACCCAGCTCTATCGTCAGCTGTTGAGCCTGCGTCACCAACACCTAGTGCCGCACTTGCCGGGCACTGTGGCCTTGGGCGCGCAGGTGATGGCCGAAGGAGCTGTCACGGCGCGTTGGCGCCTGGGCAACGGCAGCCTGTTGCAAATCGACCTGAACCTGAGTGAACAGCCTCTGGATCACCCCGCGCCACACCCCATCATTTTCCAGACGCCTGCCCAGCAAGGTACGCAGTTACCACCGTTGAGCGCACGCGTTTGCTTATCACCTGCCGGAGAACACTTTTGAGCGAAGCGAACCTGGAACTACTCGCCAGTCGCGCGGGCCTGGCCGTCGATTGGATCGATGCCAACGGTCGCCCGCAACACGTGCAGCCCGAAGCCTTGCGCGCCGTTCTCAAAGGGCTGGGGCACCCGGCCGATACCGACGCCGAGATCGACGCCAGCCTGCAGGAACTGGAGCAGGTGCAACAAGACACGCACCTGCCGCCCTTGATCACCATCGACAGCGGCGCAAGCCTGGACCTGGCGCGCTACTTCGCCCCGGACACCCCGTGTCGCGTCAGCCTGGAAGGTGGTGAAACCCTGGAGCTGCGCCTGGACGGCAATGCGGTGCTGCCCGGGGTGATTGCCCTCGGCTACCACCAGGTGCATATCGATGGGCAAACCTTCACCCTGGCCGTTGCGCCCAGCCACTGCTACAGCGTGGCCGACGCGGTGGACAGCCGCCCCGCTCGCGCCTGGGGCTTGAGCGCCCAGCTGTATGCCTTGCGTCGCCGCGGCGATGGTGGCTTCGGGGACACCCTGGCCCTGGAGCATCTGGTGCGCTCGGCGGCCGAGCGCGGTGCCGACGCGGTGGCGATCAGCCCCATGCACGCAATGTTCAGCGCCGACACCGAACGTTTCAGCCCTTATTCACCGTCCAGCCGCCTGTTTCTCAACAGCCTGTACGCCTCGCCCGCCTGCATCCTTGGCGAGCGTGAAGTGCGCGACGCTACCGAGGCCGTCGGCCTGACCGACGAACTGCGGGATTTGGAGCAACTCACGCTGATCGACTGGCCCACCGCCGCCAAGGCCAAGCAACGCCTGCTGCGTGCGCTGTATGAGGACTTCCGCCACGGCGCACATCCGCAACATGCCGACTTCCAGAGCTTCCGCCAGGCCGGCGGCGAGGCCCTGGAAAACCACTGCCGCTTCGAAGCCGTGCAAGCGCAACGTGCCGCCGCCGGCGAAGAGCTCGACTGGCGCCACTGGCCCGAAGACTGGCGCACGCCGCAGAGCCCGGCGCTGGCGCAGTTTGCTGAAGAAAACCGCGATGAGATCGGCTACTTTGCCTTCACCCAATGGTTGATCGCCCGCAGCCTGGCGCGCGCGCAACAGGCCGCCCGTGGCAGCGGCATGGGCATCGGCCTGATTGCCGACCTGGCGGTGGGTGCCGACGGTGGCGGCAGCCAGGCATGGAGTCGCCAGGATGAACTGCTGGCCGACCTCACGGTTGGCGCACCGCCGGATATTCTCAACCGTGCAGGCCAGGGTTGGGGCATCTCCGCCTTCTCCCCGGAAGGTCTCAAGCGCAATGGCTTCCGTGCGTTTATCGAAATGCTGCGGGCCAACTTCGCCCATGCCGGTGGCTTGCGCATCGATCATGTGATGGGCCTGCAACGCCTGTGGGTCATCCCCCTGGGTGCCTCGCCCCGCGAAGGCGCCTACTTGTATTACCCCGTGGACGACCTGCTGCGTTTGCTGGCGCTGGAATCGCACCGCCACCAGGCCATCGTCCTCGGTGAAGACCTGGGTACGGTGCCCGAGGGCCTGCGTGAAAAGCTCAGCGCCCGCTCGATTCTGGGTATGCGCGTATTGCTGTTCGAACAGGACCACGAAGGCCGGTTCACGCCGATTCTTGACTGGCCCGACAACGCCTTGGCCACCACCAGCACCCACGACCTGCCCACCCTCAATGGCTGGTGGCACAGCCGTGATATCGAGTGGAATATCCAGCTCGACCTGATCGACCCTCCCACCGTGGAGCAATGGAGCGAACACCGTCTGCGCGAACGTCATGCACTGCGTCAGGCCTTGAGCCAGGACCCGCAGAACTTTGTCGATGAGATCCGCAACGACACCGATCACGTGATCGACGCCAGCGTGCGCTACCTCGGCCACACCCGTGCGCCACTGGTATTGCTGCCGCTGGAGGACGCGCTGGGCATCGAAGAGCAAGCCAACCTGCCCGGCACCCTCGATACCCACCCCAACTGGCGCCGACGCTTGCCAGGCGAGGCCGCCAGCCTGCTCGACCACGACAGTGCTGCGCGCCGCCTCGAACTGTTGGCCGTGGCGCGCAACCAAGCCTATGAGCGTGACCGATGAACGTACTGCCCCTGCGCGCCACCCAGCGCCTGCAATTTCATAAAGGCTTTACCCTCGATGATGCGGTGCCGCTGGTGCCGTATTTTGCCCGACTGGGCATCAGCCACCTGTATGCCTCGCCGCTCCTGAGCGCCCGCGCCGGCTCCATGCATGGCTACGATGTGGTCGACCCCACCCGCGTCAACCCGGAGTTGGGTGGCGAGGCAGCATTGCGTCGCCTGGTCGCCACCCTGCGTGAACACAACATGGGCCTGATCCTGGATATCGTTTCCAATCACATGGCCGTGGGTGGCGCGGATAACCCCTGGTGGCTGGACCTGCTGGAATGGGGGCGCTTGAGCCCCTACAGCGAGTTTTTCGACATCCAGTGGCACTCGCCCGACCCGTTGCTCAAAGGCCAATTGCTGATGCCGTTCCTGGGCAGCGATTACGGCGAAGCCTTGCAGAGCGGAGCGTTGACGCTCAAGTTCGACGCCGCTCACGGCAGCTTCTACGCCGAGCATTACGAGCATCGCTTCCCGATCTGCCCACGGGACTACGCCTTGATCCTGGGCGGCGATGAGGTGCTCAAACCGCTGGCCGAGCGTTTCGCCGCCCTCGCCTATCAGGACGATGCCTACACCGAAGCCGCTAGGCTCAAGCAGGCGCTGACCGAACGCGCCACCGAGGTCTTACCGGCCATCAAGCAACGGCTGGCCGCTTTCGATGGTCGCCAGCCTGAGGGTTTCGAGCGCTTGCATCATCTGCTTGAGCAACAGACCTACCGCCTGGCCAGTTGGCGCACCGCCGCAGACGACATCAACTGGCGGCGCTTCTTCGACGTCAATGAACTGGGCGGCCTGCGCGTGGAGCGCACGGCAGTGTTCGAAGCCACCCACGGCAAGATTTTCGAGCTGATCGGCGCGGGCTTGATCGATGGCCTGCGCATCGACCATATCGACGGCCTGGCCGACCCACGTGGTTATTGCCGCAAACTGCGCCGCCGCGTGGACGCGCTGTCGCCACAGCGCCATTTGCCGATCTTCGTGGAGAAGATCCTCGGCGAAGGCGAAACCCTGCGCGAAGACTGGCAAGTGGACGGCACCACTGGCTACGAATTCATGAATCAACTGTCGTTGCTGCAACACCATCCTGACGGTTTTGCTCCGCTGGCCGACCTGTGGACGCGCCACAGCGAACGGCCCTCGGCGTTTATCGACGAAGCCCGCTTGGCGCGCCAGCAAATCCTCAATGGCTCGTTGGGCGGCGACTTCGAAAGCGTGGCCCAGGCCCTGCTGCAAGTGGCCCGCGATGATGTGATGACCCGCGACCTGACCCTGGGTGCGATCCGTCGGGCCTTGCAGGAGCTGATTGTGCATTTCCCGGTGTACCGCACCTACATCAGTGCCAGGGGCCGCAGCACCGCCGACGACAAAGTGTTCCAGCAGGCCATGGACGGTGCGCGCAGTACCCTTAACGAAGGCGACTGGCCGGTGCTTGAGCACCTGGAAAAATGGTTGGGCGGCCAGCCTTGGCGCAATCGCCCGGTGGGCCGTGAGCGCAAGATCCTCAAACATGCCTGCGTGCGCTTCCAGCAGCTGACATCACCCGCCGCAGCAAAGGCCGTGGAAGACACCGCGTTCTATCGCTCGGCCGTATTGCTGTCGCGTAACGACGTGGGCTTCAGTACCGAACAATTCAGTGCGCCGTTGGCAGATTTTCACCAGGCCAATCAACAGCGCCTGGCTACCTTCCCGAACAATCTGCTGGCCACCGCCACCCATGACCACAAGCGCGGCGAAGACACCCGCGCACGCCTGGCGGTGCTCAGCGAGTGCGCGCCCTGGTATGCCGAACAGGTCGAACACTGGCGCAACCTCGCCGCGCCCTTGCGCGAGGGTACCGACAGCCCTTCGGCGGGTGATGAGCTGATCCTGTATCAGGTGCTGCTCGGCAGTTGGCCGCTGGAGCACAACCCGGACTTTGAGGCTTACCAGCAACGGCTCTGGCAATGGCAACAGAAAGCCCTGCGCGAAGCCAAGTTACAAAGCAGCTGGAGCGCGCCCAACGAAGCCTATGAGCAGGGTGTCGAGCGCTTCCTCAAGCGTCTACTGCTCAGCGAGGCCGGCCAAGCGCTGCGCGATGCGCTCGACAGCGCCGCTCAAGCCATCGCCCCCTCCGGCGCTCTGAACAGCCTGGCGCAAACTTTGCTTCACCTCACCGTGCCGGGTGTACCGGATGTGTACCAGGGCGACGAGTTCTGGGACTTCAGCCTTGTGGATCCGGACAACCGACGCCCGGTGGATTTCGATGCGCGCCAGCGTGCCCTGGATACCCCACCCGACATCGGTGAGCTGTTGTTCAACTGGCGCGATGGGCGTATCAAACAAGCGTTGATCGCCCAGGTGCTGAACGCGCGCAGAGCCTGTCCCGAGCTGTTTCGCAAAGGCAGCTATACGCCGCTCGAAGTGGTGGGTCGGCACGCGGAGCGCGTGGTTGCGTTTTACCGTGAGCACCAGGGCCAACAGCTGTTGGTGGTGGTGCCGCGCTGGCCTTATCCGTTGCTGGAAAACGGTGTATTTCCCCACATCAATGCGCAGGTGTGGGGCGATACCCGGGTGAAATTACCGTTCGCCACCACAACACAAAACTGGAAGGGACTTTTTCAAACAGGCGCAGTCACACCCAACAAGGAGCTGTTGATCAGCGCTGCCCTGGGGGATCTCCCGGTCAATGTCTTTATCAATCCTGATAATCAAGAAAGCTGAACATTTTCTGTGAGGAGTTTGTGATGAGTAAAGAAGACAAACGTATTCGCGAACTGGCGCATCAGATCTGGGAGTCTGAAGGCAAGCCGGACGGTGCGCACGATCGCCACTGGGAGATGGCGCGCAAACTGGCCGAAGCCGAGGCGCTGACGCCCAGCAAGCCCAAGCCTGCCGCCAAGCCGAAAACCGCGCCCAAGGCGGCCGCCAAACCCAATCCGGTAGCCGCCAAGCCCGCGGCGAAGAAACCGACCGCCCCGAAGAAGCCAAAACCACCCGCCCCATGATTTCTCGGGCCTGCAGCCGTTATCCCAGGCTGCAGGCCCTTTTTCGTCCATGTCCTTTGCTGAAACACCGTCAGCACGGCCGCGTTCGGCCCGAGAAAAGACCCCTTGCAGGAGCAACACCATGAGCAGACCCGAGAACACCACAGCGACGCCGGATCATGAACCGTCGCGGATTCGTGAAGGTTTGCCCTTCCCGCTCGGCGCCACCTGGGATGGCCTGGGCGTCAACTTTGCACTGTTTTCGGCCAACGCCACCAAAGTGGAGTTGTGCCTGTTCGATGACACCGGCGAAGTCGAGCTGGAGCGCATCGAACTGCCCGAATACACCGACGAGATCTTCCACGGTTACCTGCCCGACGCCCACCCCGGGCTGATCTACGGCTACCGCGTGTACGGCGCGTACGACCCGGCCAATGGTCATCGCTTCAACCACAACAAGCTGCTGATCGACCCCTACGCCAAGCAACTGGTGGGCGAACTCAAATGGTCGGAGGCGCTGTTCGGCTACACCATCGGCCACCCGGATGACGACCTCAGCTTCGATGAGCGCGACAGCGCACCCTTCGTGCCCAAGTGCAAGGTTATCGACCCGGCACACACCTGGGGCAACGATCAACCCGTACGGGTGCCTTGGGACCGCACGATCATCTATGAAACCCATCTGCGCGGCATCAGCATGCGCCACCCTTCGGTGGGCGAGTCCGTGCGCGGCACCTGCGCCGGCTTGATGGAAGACGACGTGCTCAAACATATCCGCCAGTTGGGCGTCTCTTCGGTCGAGCTGCTGCCGGTGCACGCCTTCGTCAACGACCAGCACTTGCTGGAAAAAGGCATGACCAACTACTGGGGCTACAACAGCATTGCCTTCTTCGCCCCCGACCCGCGCTACCTGGCCAGCGGCAAGATCGCCGAGTTCAAGGAAATGGTCGCGCACCTGCATGAGCAGAAGCTGGAAGTGATTCTGGACGTGGTCTACAACCACACCGCCGAAGGCAACGAGCGCGGCCCGACCCTGTCCATGCGCGGCATCGACAACGCCTCTTACTACCGCCTGATGCCCGACGACAAGCGCTTCTACATCAACGACTCCGGTACCGGCAACACCCTGGACCTGAGCCACCCTTGCGTGCTGCAAATGGTCACCGACTCCCTGCGTTACTGGGCCACCGAGATGCATGTGGACGGTTTCCGCTTCGACCTGGCAACCATTCTGGGCCGCTACCGCGACGGGTTCGACGAACGCCACAGCTTCCTGGTCGCCTGCCGCCAGGATCCAGTGCTGCGCCAGTTGAAAATGATTGCCGAACCCTGGGACTGCGGCCCCGGCGGCTACCAGGTGGGCAACTTCCCGCCAGGCTGGGTGGAATGGAACGACCGCTTCCGCGACACCGTGCGTGCGTTCTGGAAAGGCGACGACGGCCAACTGGCGGATTTTGCCGGGCGCATGACCGCCTCGGGCGAGATGTTCAACCATCGTGGGCGCCGGCCTTACAGCTCGGTGAACTTCATCACCGCTCACGACGGTTTTACCTTGCACGACCTGGTCTCGTACAACGACAAGCACAACGAGGCCAACGACGAAAACAACCAGGACGGCAGCAATAACAACCTGTCGTGGAACCACGGTGTCGAAGGCCCGACCGACGACCCTGAGATCAACGCACTGCGCCTGCGCCAGATGCGCAACTTCTTCGCCACCCTGCTGCTGGCCCAGGGCACTCCGATGATCGTCGCCGGTGACGAGTTCGCCCGCACCCAGCACGGCAACAACAATGCCTACTGCCAGGACAGCGAAATCGGTTGGGTCAACTGGGACCTGGACGATGACGGCAAGGCCCTGCTCAAGTTCGTCAAGCGCTTGATCAAGCTGCGCCTGGCCTACCCGATTCTGCGTCGTGGACGCTTCCTGGTCGGCGACTACAACGAAGACATCGGCGTAAAAGACGTCACCTGGCTGGCGCCCGATGGCAACGAAATGAACACCGAGCAATGGGAAGACAGCCAGGGTCGCTGCCTGGGCATGTTGATGGATGGCCGCGCCCAGGAAACCGGGATCCGCCGGGCGGGTGCCGATGCTACGCTGTTGCTGGTGGTCAATGCCCACCATGACATGGTCAATTTCCGCCTGCCGCCGGTGCCGGAGGGTGAGTTCTGGACGTGCATGCTCGACACCAATGAGCCGGCGATACGCGGCCAGGAGCGTTTTGACTTTGAGCATGAGTACGCCGTGACCGGCCGCTCACTGCTGTTGTTTGAACTGCAGCGTGAAGACGAGGTGTGAGATGGCGTTGCACAGTTTCCTTCAGGGCTACCGGGGCTACGCGGATACATACGCCCTGGGTACGGCACTGAAGGCACTTCAGGAAGAAGGCCTCGATCAACTGCCGCTGCCGGGCAGCGGCGCAACCCTGGCCCGCTTCAGTCGGCTGGCCCAGGTGGCCGGCCATGACTTGCGCCTGTGCAAGTTGTTCGAAGGTCATACCGACGCGCTGGCGATCATGGCCGAACTCGACAGCCCCGCGCCGCCGCTTGGCAGTACGTGGGGCATGTGGGCGGCCGAACCACCCGCAGCCAAGGTGCGCGTACGGCGCGACGGTCAGTGGCTGATCGTCGATGGACGCAAAGCCTGGTGTTCCGGCGCGGCGGTGGTCAGCCACGGCTTGCTGACTGCCTGGGACGAGGATGATCGGCAGCAGCTGGTGGCCGTGGCGATGGATCAACCCGGCGTCACGGTGTCGGACGAGGGTTGGAATGCGGTAGGCATGGCTGCCACCGGCAGCGTTGACGTTCTGTTCAACGCGGCCAGGGGTATCGCGGTGGGCGGGCCGGGTGATTACCTGTCGCGCCCCGGTTTCTGGCAGGGTGGAGTCGGCATCGCCGCGTGCTGGTATGGCGGCGCGCAACGCCTGGGCGAAGCGCTGCGCACCCACTGTGCGCAACGCTCGGAGCCTCATGCGCTGGCCCATTTGGGGGCAGTTGACAGCGCACTGAACAGCGCCGCTTGCGTACTACGCGCCAGCGCCGAGCAGATAGATCGCGAGCCTCGCGCCGATGCCAGGCAACTGGCCCAACAGGCACGCGCATGTATTGAAGACACCGTCGAGCAGGTCATGCGTCATGTCGGCCATGCGGTAGGCGCCGGCCCCTACTGCAAAGACCCGCACTTTGCCCGGTTGATGGCAGATTTGCCGGTGTATGTGCGGCAAAGTCATGCCGAACGCGACCTGGCTGCCCTCGGCGAACTGGTCACCGGCGACGACTCGGGACGGTGGCAGTTATGAAACCCAATCCGATTGTCGGCCAGGGCACCCCACTCAATCATTGGCAAACCTCGGCACGGCTGGCCGAGTTGCCGCACATCAGCGCCGCGCAGTTGGTACCGCAGGGGCACCGCGCGGTGATCATCGCACCGCACCCGGACGATGAAGTGCTCGGCAGCGGTGGCCTGCTGCAAGGTCTGGCCGTATTGGAGCGCCCAATCCTGTTGATCTCCGTCACTGACGGCAGCGCCAGCCATCCCGGTTCCAAACGCTGGCCGGTGGCACGCCTGGGCGTGGTGCGGCCGCAGGAGTCGGCCCAGGCCCTGCACCGCCTGGGCCTGCCGTTGCACAGCTTGAAGTGGCTGCGCGGCGGCTTTACCGACAGCAAGGTGGCCGAGCGCGAAGCCCAACTGTGCGAGTTCATCCAGCGTCACCTCAAACCCACCGACATCGTGTTCGCCACCTGGCGCGAGGATGGCCATTGCGACCACGAAGCGGTGGGCCGTGCCAGCGCCAAAGCGGCCCAGGCTGTCGGCGCCACCCTGTGCGAACTGCCAGTGTGGACCTGGCACTGGGCGACTGCCGAAGACCACCGGGTGCCCTGGCATCGGGCGCGCAAGATTGCATTGACGCCCGAGCAAGTGGCACGCAAACGCCACGCGATCCACGCGTTCGCCAGCCAGTTGGAGGGCGACCCGCAGGTCGGCCTGCCGCCGGTGCTGGCACCCTACGTAGTGGAACGCTTGCTGCAACCTTTTGAAGTGGTGTTTGTATGAGTGTGGCCACCCCGTACTTTGATCAACTGTTTGCTGGTAACGACGACCCCTGGGCGTTTCGTCAGCGTTGGTACGAACAACGCAAGCGCGCACTGACCCTGGCCGTGCTGACCCGACCGCGCTATGCCTCGATCTTCGAGCCTGGTTGTGCCAACGGCGAGCTGAGCGCCGAACTGGCGACCCGTTGTGAGCGCCTGCTGTGCTGCGACACCGCTAGCGCCGCCGTGCAACTGGCACAGGCGCGCCTGACCGCGTTTGCTCATGCTCATGTAGAACAGCGCCGGCTGCCCCAGGAATGGCCCGCGGGTCAGTTCGAACTGATCGTGTTGAGCGAGCTTTGTTACTACCTTGATGTAAATGATCTGAATCGTCTGATCGATTGCGCCCTCGCCGCTTTGACCGATAACGGCCAACTCCTGGCCTGCCACTGGCGCCCGCCCATTGAAGGTTGCCCGCAAACCGCCGAACAGGTGCACGCCCTGCTCCAGCACCGACTGGGTATGCCACCGCTGGTACAGCACCATGACAAGGATTTTCTGCTCGATTTGTGGAGCCGCGATGGCACCTCGGTCGCGCGCCATGAGGGGTTGCGATGATCGGCATCTTGATTCCGGTGCACAACGAAGAAGCGCTGCTGGATGACTGCCTGAGGGCTGCGCAGATCGCCGCCAACCATCCGGGGTTGCACGGGGAAACGGTGCAGATCCTGGTAGTGCTCGACAGTTGCAGCGATGCCAGTGCAGCGATCGCCCAGGCGCATGATGTGCAAAGCGTCCAGGTGCAGGCACGCAACGTAGGGCGAGCCCGAGGCGTCGGCGCACGGCACTTGTTGAACCAGGGTGCGCGCTGGATTTCCTGTACCGACGCCGACAGCCGCGTGGCCCCCGACTGGTTGGTGGCTCAACTGGCCCTGGGCTGTGATGCGGTGTGTGGCACCGTGACCGTGGACGCCTGGAGTGAGGGGTTTGACCCCGCGGCGCAGATTCGTTATCACCAGGCTTACCAGGCGCGTGATGGCCATCGGCACATCCATGGCGCCAACCTGGGCGTGAGTGCCAGTGCCTATGTGCAGGCCGGCGGCTTTGAACCGCTGGCGTGCCACGAGGATGTGCAATTGGTGCGCGAACTGGAACGTTGCGGTGCTTCCATTGCCTGGAGCCATGCGCCGCAAGTGGTCACCAGCGCACGCCTGGATTGCCGCGCCCAGGGCGGTTTCGGCGATTACCTGAAAAGCCTGATGATGGTTTCGTAAAAAAACGACAAACCTGTGACACATCCTTGTCTATGCTGAGAGTGCCTTGCATAGCATCCCAGGATTGGAATGCCGTGCACTCACCGCAGCGGAGCCTGCGCTGAAGTCAAGAGCATTACCCACCGACAAGGACGTGACACCCCATGAAGCCTGCCTCCTCAAGCGAAGGCCGTCGCGGCCCCGCGCAAATCTGGAACAGCGCGCCGCAGTTGGCGCAAATCCCCTGCATCGCACTGGCTACCCTGGTGCCGCCCGGTGCCCGGGTTGTGGTGATAGCGCCCCACCCTGGCGATGAAGTCCTGGCGTGCGGCGGTTTGCTGCAACTGCTCAGCACGCGCGAGCATCCGCTGAAATTGATCTCCATTACCGATGGCAGCGCCAGCCATCCAGGCTCCCAGGTGTGGCCGGCCAGGCGCTTGAGCGTGGTGCGCCCCCAGGAAAGCGCCGAGGCCTTGCGCCGCCTCGGTATGCCGTTGCACAGCCTCAAATGGATTCGCGGTGGTTTTTGCGACGACGCGCTAGCTGCCCACGAGCAGCCGATGAGCCAGTTCATTGCGCGCTACTTGCAACCTGGAGACGTGGTGTTTACCACCTGGCGCAATGACGGTAATGACGACCACGATGCAGTCGGTCGGGCGAGTGCAAAAGCCTGTAGCCTGGTGGGCGCGCGCCTGTATGAACTGGCGATCTGGGCCTGGCATTGGCCGGCACGCGAGGGTGCGGTGATTCCCTGGCAACGCGCACGCAAGGTGCGCCTGGACACCTGGAGCGTGGCGCGCAAACTGCACGCCGCCCATGCCTATGCCAGCCAATTGGTCGGCGACCCGCAGATAGGCTTGCCGCCCATGCTCGCCCAAGTGTTGCTTGAGCGTATGCGCGAACCCTACGAGATCGTGTTCACCTAGGCATTGGCTCGTCTATACCTGTCAGGTTTTACAGTGGCGGCCTTTTCGATCTGCAACTAAGGTGCGACAAGTGCTGCGCCAGTTGAGGTGCAGTCGAGAAAGCCATGCCAACCCATTGCATTGCCCGGTGTTTTCAGATGCAGGTAACTCGTAGTCCCTGATCCGTATCGCGTTCGTTGTTGCCATGGTTTTGAACCGCGCCCGCTGTACCGGGCGACGGGACATCATTGTGCTCAAGCGAGGACGGATCATGCGCACACGGATAACTTCTTTGTTGTACTCAGCGATTATTCTGACGGCATCGCCGTTTGCCTCGTATGCAGCGTGCACGGTCAACAACACGCCAGGCAACGACACCTCCAGTTGTGACAGCGCCACCGCGCCGGGCTTTACCGATACCGGCGGCGACAACACCCTCGAACTCACCGCCACGGGTCGAGTAAGCGGGAATGTGATCTTTGGAAGCGGCAATGATCACGTGGTTGTCAACGGCCCGAGCGCGGGCATCGATGGCAACCTCAACCAGGGTGATGGCAATAACATTTTCCAGCTCAACCAGGGCAGTATCACCGGATCCATCAGCCAAGGCGCGGGCGCTGATGTGGTGGAGATTTCCGGGGGCCAGGCAGGCGCTGTCAACCAGGGCTCGGGGATCGACCGTTTTGACATGCGCGGCGGCACCATTGCCTCGCTGGAACAGGGCGACGGCCTGGACGTCTTCAACATGAGAGCAGGCACCATCACCGGCGGCTTCGACGACGGCGACGATGCGACGATGACCGGCGGCACCATCGGCCGGGTCAACATGAAACTCGATGACAACCGGTTCGATATGTCTGGTGGCCGGATCATCGGCAACCTGGTGACCGGCTTCGGCAAAGACACCATCCTGATTTCAAACAACGCGTTCGTGGGCGGCAATATCAGCGTCAGCGGCGGTGACGATCAGGTGATCATTTCCGGTGGTGAGGTTAACGGGCAAGTGTTGCTCAGCTTCGGTAACGATGAATTTATCTGGTCCGGCGGCAACCTGCATTCCTCCGTGTTAATGGGGGCCGGCGACGATACGGCGCTGCTTCAGGGGCTGGTGGCTGAGCAAGTGGCGGCGGCGCAACTGATAGATGGTGGCGTGGGGATTGACGCCTTGACCCTGGACAACACCAAAACCGCTGATCCCGGCCTGTTTGCCAACTGGGAAAGCATTCGCCTGGACAACGGCTCACAAATGAACCTGGGCGGGACGTTGACTCTGGGGGACAGCGAGACTGGCACCGGCGCCCTGCTCATTGATAGCACCAGTTCGCTGCTGGTCAACACGGGCGGGATCAATCCGTTTACCGCCGGCCAGTTGGTCAACGTGACCAACAGCGGCACCCTCGACATGGTCACTGGCAGCACCACCGCCCGTGACACCTTGACCATCAACGGCAACTACACCGGCAACGGCGGGCGTCTGGCGCTGCAAACCGTGTTGGGAGCAGACGACTCGGCCAGCGACAAACTGGTGGTCAGCAACGGCACACTGCAGGGCAACACCACCCTGTTGATTACCAACCTTGGGGGCGCCGGCGCGGCGACGTTGCAAGACGGCATCCAGGTAGTGCAGGCGCTCAATGGCGCCAGCGGGCCTGGCACTGCCTTTACCTTGGGCAATACGGTAACGGCCGGGGCGTTTGACTACTACCTGTTCAAAGGCGCGGGCACGGCTGGAACCGAGCAGAGTTACTACCTGCGCTCCACGATTCCGGTCACACCGCTGCCCGAACCAGAAGGGCCGGTCACGCCAGTGCCTGAGCCGGTGGTTGGAACCCCGCCCCTGCCGTCTAACCCCACTGACAAGGAGGTCCCGATCTATCGCCCCGAAGTACCGCTGTACTCTGTGTTGTTTCCTGCCGCGCAGCAAATCGTGCAGGGCATGCTCGGCACGTATCACGAGCGCATGGGCGATCAGAGCCGGCAACAGCAAACCGGCGTCATGCCGGCAGGTTGGGGCCGGGTCTACGGCAGCAGCAGCCGCCAGAGTCTCGCCGGTGCGGTCAACCCTACGTTGGACGGTTCGCTGACAGGGTTCCAGGTCGGCACCGATGTGTTCGCCAGCCTGCTGGACAACGGCCTGTTGCAGCGCCTTGGGTTCTTTGTCGGTCACAGTCGCCTCAAAGGCAATGTAAAAGGCTTCAACGGCGGCTGGGAGAACAAGGACGCCGGCAAAACCACCTTGCGCGGCGATAGCCTGGGGGTCTACTGGACACTGATCGGCGCCAACCAGGCTTATCTTGACCTGGTGTTGATGGGCACCCGCTTTGATGGCAACAACGAGTCAGCGCGTGGCGTCAAGATGAAAACCCGCGGGCATAACGTTACCGCCTCCGCCGAAGTGGGCTGGCCGTTCGCGCTGAGTGCTCGCTGGATTCTGGAGCCCCAGGCGCAGTTGATCGTCGGCAAAACCAAGCTCGATAGCCAGAACGACGGTATTTCCCACGTTTCCTATGACGCCGATACCAACGTCACTACGCGCCTGGGTGTGCGCTTGCGCGGCGATTACACCGTTAATGGCCTGCCGCTGCAGCCTTATGTGCGTGCGAATGTCTGGCATTCCAGCGCTGGGGACAACAGTGTGATATTCAACGATGTGACGCGTATAGACACCGAACAGAAATCCACCACGATGGATGCCAGCCTCGGGGCAACCCTGCAAGTTGCCCAGGGCATCAGCCTGTACGGTGAAGTCGGTTATGACCGCAACCTGGACAGCAATAGCTTCAACGGTCGCCATGGGACGCTCGGCGTAAGAATGGATTTCTGACCCAGAAACCGCTGTAGGAGCGAGCTTGCTCGCTCCTACACGGCCGTGTAAGACTTTTTCCCAGAGCTTGGATCTGCCACACTGATGCGAATAATTATCAACAGATTTTTTATTCGCCACGGATGGCCTTTGGGAGCCCTATATCCATGTCTGTGCAACAACGCGTCAGCAACGCTTTTTCACCCAGCTCAATGGCGATGGCGATCTGCCTAGCAACCTCACAAGCGGCCCTGGCCGCCGACGCCGAAGCCCCGGCCACCATTGAGCTGGGCGCCACCCAGGTGTCGGGCCAGCAGCTTGGCGCAACCACTGAAGGCAGCGAGTCATACACCACCGGCTCGATGAAGACTGCAACCAAACTGCCGCTGACCCTGCGTGAAACCCCACAAGCTGTCACCGTGATTACGCGCCAGCGCATGGATGACCAGGCCATGACCAGCATCAACGACGTGGTCAACGCCACGCCCGGGTTGTTCCTCAACTACTCCAACGGGCCTGGCCGCCAGAGCTACACCGCTCGCGGTTTCGACATCGACAACCTCATGTATGACGGTATCCCCAGCGGTTACAACGGCGCGTCGGTGGGCGCCCAGCCAAACCTGGCGATGTTCGACCGCGTCGAGGTGGTGCGCGGCGCTACCGGCCTGGTGACCGGCGCGGGGAACCCCTCGGCGGCCATCAACCTGATCCGCAAGCGGCCCCTGGACGAACAGAAAGTCACCCTCACCGGCGCCGCCGGCAGCTGGGATGACTACCGTGGCGAATTCGACGCCTCCAGCCCGCTCAACCCCAGTGGCACCTGGCGCGGTCGCGTCGTCACGTCCTACCGCGACGCCAACAGCTTTATCGACAAGGCCGAGCAGGATCACGGCCTGTTCTACGCCGTCACCGAAGCCGACCTGAGCGAAGACACCACTCTCACCCTCGGCTACTCGAACCAGAAGGACAAGACCAACTACTTCTGGGGGGCTTCGATGGTCGGCCTGGATGGCCGTCACCTGGACCTGTCGCGCTCTTACAACCCCGGCACCGACTGGGAAAACAAAGACCAGGAAATCAACACGGTGTTCGCCGAGCTGCGCCAGCGCCTGGCCAATGACTGGAGCCTGCAGGTCAACGCCAATTATTCCGAACAGGACGCATTGTTCTCCGGCTCCTACCAATCGCGCTGGACGAACAAGACCCTCGCCCGCACGGTGTATCAGGCCCGCTATGATGAAAACCAGGCCGGCGTCGACGCCTTTGCCAGCGGCCCGTTCGAGGCGTTCGGGCGCACTCATGAGCTGGTGGTGGGCGCCAGCAAGCGCATCTACGACATGACCACTCATAACTACAGCCCGTATGAAATGAACTGGCCGATCAATGCCGGCAAACCGAACTTCACCCGCACCAATAACGCCCGTGAAGTCACCACCCAGGACGGTTTCTACCTGACCTCGCGCCTGAGCCTGGCCGACCCGTTGAAGCTGATCCTTGGCGGGCGCCTGGACTGGTATGACTATGACAACCGTGATGGCGACGGCGACTACAAGGTTACCCGCAACCTCACCCGCTACGCCGGCTTGATCTACGAACTGAACGACCAGCACTCGGTGTATGTAAGCTACAGCGACATCTTCACGCCACAGAAAGAGAAGAGCACTGCCGGCACCCCGCTCAAGCCCATCGTCGGCAAGAACTATGAAATCGGCCTCAAGGGCGAATACCTGGGGGGCGCGTTGAATGCGAGCGTGGCGCTGTTCCGCGTTGACCAGGAAAACCGCGCCGTGCAGATCGTTGTGCCGAACTGCCCACAGGCCTCTTGCAACCAGGCCTCGGGGGAAATCCGCAGCCAGGGCATCGACTTCGAACTGCAAGGTGCCTTGACCGAGAACTGGCAAGTCGGCGGTGGCTACACCTACGCGCGAACCCACACCATCAAGGACGACGCCAACCCGCAGAAGGTCAACAAGCAGTTCGACACCGACACCCCCGAACACCTGTTCAAAGTCACCACTCGCTATAACTTCCAGGGCCCGCTGGAAAAACTCCGGGTCGGCGGCAACATCTCCTGGCAGAGCCGCATGTACAACGACATCAAGCTGGCCGATGGCAGCACCTACCGGCTCAAGCAAGGCGGTTACGCCGTCACCGACCTGATGGCCGGCTACCGGGTCAACCAACACCTGGACCTGCAAGTCAATGCCAACAACATCTTCGATCGCCGGTACTACCAGTCCATTTCCAACGATGTGGACTATGGCGGCGATTCCTATGGCAGCCCACGCAACATGATGCTGACCGCCAAGTACAGCTTCTGATTCCAGCCTGTACCGTGGGAGGGCCTGCGCCCTTCCACTCAAGTCCCCTTCCCGCCTGCCGATAACCGATTGCCGGATCTGATCCGGTAAAAAACGCTGCACCTGACTTGCTATCGACCAGCGGCCATCGTGGCACGCCACATGCTTGGTTGCTGGCATCACTACATGGAGTAACCGTGAATGCCCCTTCGCACACGCTTCCAGGAGCACTATCGCAAGGCCGACCGCATCATGCTGGCATTGATCTGGCTGATGTTCCTGTTCTCCCTGGGGTTGGCGTTCTGGCATGACACCTTGCTCCAGGCGCTGATCGTCGGTGGCGGCACCGGCATGGTGCTGACGGCTCTCTACCGTGTCATCGGCGGCACCCGCGTGATGCGTTGCGCACTGGGCGCCGGCTTGATGGTGATGGCGGCGTTGCACATCAATCAGGCACACGGGGTGATCGAATCCCACTTCGGCATTTTCGCGCTGTTGGCGGTGTTGACCTTCTACCGTGACTGGCTGCCGATCCTGGTGGCGGCGCTGACCATCGCCGTGCACCACCTGGTGTTCCATGCGCTGCAGCACCAGGGTTTGCCGGTGTTTGTGATGGAGCATCACGGCGGCTGGACGATGATCTTCGTCCACGCCTTCTATGTGCTGATGGAAACCGTGGCCCTGTTGTACCTGGCGGTCCACAGCCAGGCGGAAGCTGTCGAAAGCCAGGAAATGCTTGAGAAGATGCTCGCTGTAACTTCACAGTTCACCGAGCAAAGCGCGCAGGGTGAAGACAAGGTGCGCGTGTCCCTGGCCAAGCGCTTCGATCACTTCCTGCAACAACTGACTCACCTGATCGACGGTGTCGCCCGCGACTCCCACGGCCTGGGGCAACTCGGCCAGGAACTGGCCTGCGCCAGTGGCACCCTGGAAAAAGGTGCGCGGCATCAACTGGTGCAGATCGGCGAAATGAACGGTTCGATGCAGCGCATGGAAGACGCCATGGGCCACATTACGGTGCAAGTCGAACAAGCCGTGGAACACGCCGGCCAAGCCAGTCAGCAAATTGTTCGCGGCCAGGAGAGCGTCGGCCGCGCCCAGCTTGAAATCAGCCAGTTGGCCTCACGCATCAACGGCACTGAATCCACCGTGCAATCGTTGGCCGTGCAGGCCGAGCAAATCGGCTCGGTGCTGGAAGTGATCAGCAGCATCGCCAACCAGACCAACCTGCTGGCCCTCAACGCGGCCATCGAAGCCGCCCGCGCCGGCGAGCAAGGCCGCGGGTTTGCCGTGGTCGCCGACGAAGTGCGCAGCCTGGCACAGCGCACCGCCCTCTCCACCCAGGAAATCAAAACCATCATCGAGGGCCTGCAGCATGGCAGCCGCGAGGCCGTCGAAGCCATGCAAGCCAGCCGCGAAGGCGTGGAGCGTTGCGTGCAAGACAGCCAATTGGCGGTGCAGATGCTCCGGGCGGTCGGCGAGGACATTGCGCATATCGATCAACTTAATGGCCGCATCGTCGCGACCACCCGCGAGCAGACCTCGGCCAACCTGGAGATCGTCGAGCGCTTGCAGTCGGTGCAGAGCATCGCCCAAAGCACTGCCGACGATGTGGAAACCCTGGCCCGCAGCAGCGAACGCCTGCCGCCGATTGCAGTGCGCCTGGATGCATTGGGGCGCAGGTTTCATCCTTGAATGCGCCGGTACGCTCCCCGTGAGGCTTTTCGCTGCACATCATCGCCTTCCGCTCGCACACAGCGAAACTCCTGCACCGTCTTTCGGTCGATGCTTTCAAGAGACCGATAGCGCCTCAGATGCCTTGTGTGTGCGTGTGTGTGTGTAATGAATGCTGCGGAGACAGCCATGAAAGAAGCCTTCAACGATTTGCCCGGCCCCATAAAGCGACAGGCTGACAGACTCCTTCGCGAGATCGAACTCGCGGGGTCGATGATTCTTGCAGTAAAAGGGGGGGCCAAAGCCCAGGGGTTTGTTCTGGGAATAACCTGCTGCAAGGGGCTGACATCCGAGCGCTGTGAGCAACTGGCAAGCCATTTTGACAGCATTGTAGAGCGCAAGCTGAGGTCGCTGACACTCGGGTTTTAGCGTCAGCGGGATGAACTCTGTCGGCACGCAGAGTGGATCAATGCTATCGCTACCCCCGGCCGCGCTTTTAAAGCTGCGAACAACCTCCTACACTGCCGGGAATTTCCCTGCATCTGCGCAGCCTCGCTCTTGTGCCCTACCCTTCAGGATTACAGACATGCGCCTGGCCGATTTCATCCTTGAGCACCTCGAACCGATTCTGCAAGCCTGGGAAGATTTCGCCAGAACCCTCGACACCCCGGGCGAGGACCTCGACAGCGTGGCGCTGCGCGACCATGCCGAGCAGATGTTGCGAGCCATCGTCAGCGACCTGCGAACCAAACAGACCCGCCAAGAGCAAATCGCCAAGGCCCAGGGCCTGGCCCCCGCGGAGGAGCAGGAGACCGCGGCAGAAATCCACGCCATCACGCGGTTGATGGCCGGCTTCACCATCGATCAGATGGTGTCGGAATACCGCGCCCTGCGCACCAGTGTGGTCAGCCAGTGGATGCGCCAGATCAAGGACGGCACGCCGATCAACGTTGACGACATGACCCGTTTCCACGAGGCCATTGACCAGGCGCTCGCCGAGTCCATCGCCAGCTATTCGCGCGCGGTCGAGGCATCGCGCAACGTGTTTCTGGGCATCCTCGGCCACGACCTGCGCACGCCGCTCGGCGCGATCCTGCTGGGTGCCGACGTGCTGCGGCGCTCCCAGGATGCAGGCCCCAAGGCGAACAAAGTGGCCAACCAGATCTACACCAGTGTGCGTCGAGCGAGCAAGATCGTCGGCGACTTGCTCGACCTGACCCGCTGCCAGATGGGGCCGGGCATTCCGGTCAGAACGGCCGATATAGATCTCTCACCGCTTTGCCAGCGTGTCGTAGAAGAAATCCGCACGTTTCATCCTGAAGCGATCATCCTGTTCGATTCGAAGACCCAGGCGTCGGGCCAGTTCGACGGCGCCCGAATGGAGCAGGTGTTCTCGAACATCGTCAGCAACGCCGTGCAGCACGGCGACACCACGCGGCCTATCCAGGTCGAGTTGGAGTTACAGGAAGATTTCGCGGTATTTTCCGTGCACAACAGTGGAGAGGCGATACCTGAGGATGTGCTGCCGTTCATCTTCAACCCCATGGGCCGCTTCTCTCAGCGTACTGCCGTCAATCACGGCCCCACAGAAGGCTTGGGCCTGGGCCTGTTCATCGCCTCGGAAATCGTCGCGTCCCATGGCGGATCGATTGAGGTCAGCTCTGATACCGAACACGGCACGGTGTTTCATGTGCGGCTTCCCCTCAATTCGATAGCCTAGGTATCAACACAGCTTCGGCGCGACCCTGAACCGATGGGAAGGGGCAAGCCCTAATACCAGTCAGTTAAGCGAACGAAATGCTCAAAGCAGCGCAGATCAAATGTGGGAGCGGGCTTGCCCGCGAAGACGTCGGCCCAGCAAACATTGGTGTTGACTGACCCACCGCTTTCGCGAGCAAGCCCGCTCCCACAGGAGATCTACGTTTAACTGACCGGCATGGTTATATTCTGAACCCGGTCAACAAGAACAAGTCGATTTGGTTGACGACGCAAGGGCTGGAGCGAGGCCGGCAACTGGCTGATCGGTTGTTTGGAACAAAAACTCAGGTAAAGGACAACCTGTACCGCACCTCCACCAGTGTGACGCCGCCCCTCTCAATCTTGAGTTCGCTGCCTGCGTCCTCGACACAACCGACCCTGCGATAAAAGCGCATGGCCCGTTCATTGCGGGCCAGGACCCAAAGCGTCAGGCAGTCATACCCCTGCTGAACCAACGCCTGCAAGCCCGCGTTCCACAGCGCCAGCCCGACGCCCGTTTGCCAATACCTGGTCAGAACATAGATGGCCATAACCTCCCCTGCATTTGCCCCGGCGGCCTCTTCGTCACGGCTGGCGCCAACGGCTATCCACCCGACAATCTGCTGGTCCACCTCTGCGACCCATACTTCCGGTTCGCCCGCGGCTATCGAGCGACGCCAATAGGCTTCGCGCTGAGCCAGGGTGGCTTGTAACCCGTTCAAGTAGTCGGTGGGCATCAGGTCGCGATACGCCTCTTGCCAACTACTGATATGCACTTGGGCAATGGCGTTTGCGTCGGTGGGTAATGCTCTGCGAATCATGCGGGCTCCTTCCATCGTGCACTGAATCTTGTCTTCGCAGTGTGCCTACGGGCCTATGACAAAATCAGTTTCGCCGGGGACTAAATAAAGATCTTGCGCTCCGGCACGCAGATGCACTGCCAGCCTCATTGCTGTCCCTGCCGACTGCCCCTATCCTCAACGCTCTCGTCCGACCAAACCCGGAGCCGCCATGGACCTCGCCACCCTCGCCCTCTTCTTGCCTGCCTGCTTCGCCCTGAACATGGCGCCTGGCCCCAACAACCTGCTGTCGGTAAGCAACGCCACCCGCTACGGCTTCCGCACCTCCTGCCTCGCAGGTCTCGGCCGCTTGCTGGCCTTTGCCGGCATGATCGCCCTCGCCTCTGCCGGGTTGGCGGTGGTGCTGCAAACATCGGAGTTGTTGTTTTACGGGATCAAGATACTGGGCGCGGCGTACCTGTTTTATCTGGCGTATCAGCTATGGCGTGCGCAACCACAGGCAGAGTCACCAACAGCCGCTCACCAGGTCGGCTTATGGGCCCTGGCACGGCAGGAGTTTCTGGTGGCGGCGGGCAACCCGAAAGCCATCCTGATCTTCACCGCTTTCCTGCCGCAGTTCGTGGTACCTGGCCAACCCATCACCGCACAGTTCGCCCTGCTGGGCGCGATGTTCCTGGCCCTGGAATGGATCGCCATCAGCGCCTACGCCTACATGGGCCTGCATATGCGCCGCTGGTTTGCCGAGCCAAGGGGCAAACGCATCTTCAATCGTTGCTGCGCGGGGCTGTTGTCAGCGGCGGCGGCAGTGTTGTTAACGGCGCGCAGGGCGTAACCCAACCACTGTAGGAGCGAGCTTGCTCGCGAAGGCCGCCAACGTTGGCACGGGGTGCCTGGATAAAAGGTGGCGCTCTTGGGTTTGCGTGAGCACGTTGACGCAGACAGGCATTGACGTAGAATCGCCACCCCAAAAATTCAGCGCGCACAGCGAGAAGGAGCTTAGATGCGACGGGTGATGATTGTGGGTCAACCTGGGTCAGGCAAAAGCACCTTGGCGCGCAAGCTTGGTCAGTGCACGGGTTTGCCGGTCGTTCATATCGACACTATCCACTGGCAGCCAGGGTGGATCGAACGCAGCCGCGACGCGAAGACGCAGCTTTGCCTTGAGGTCGAGGCCCGTGAACGCTGGATATTCGAAGGAGGCCATTCAACCACTTGGGACAACCGGCTGGCCCGCGCAGATCTGTTGATATGGATTGACCGTTCGGCGACGCTCCGATTCTGGCGCGTATTGCTCAGGACGCTGCTCAAACGCGGTCAGACTCGGCCTGACTTGCCGGAGAACTGCCTCGAACGACTGGCGAACCTGCCGGAGTTTTTTAGATTCATGTGGCAGACCAAAGAGTCAGCACGAGTAAAGATGCAACAACTCGTGGAGGCTGCCCCACCCGCCTGCCGTGTGGTTCATCTGCGGTCCAATCGGGACACCCGGATATTTCTTGCGAGCATTGGACGTTCGATTGGCCAGACAACGCCAGATTGATCGTCGGCTGACGGCTTCACTCCGTCGTTAATGTTGCCGCACCCCGCATAAGCGTGGGTGCTCAACATCAATAACATCGCAATGATGCTCCAGGCGGCGTCATTCCTTGGTCAAATCAACCAACGGCGTCTGCCGCACCTCAGTCTCACGCCCATCCTGAATTTCGCTGACCTGCTTCAAAGCCTTATCAACAGCGGCCTTGTCCGCCAACAGGCTGTAGCTGATGCGGAACTGCTTGTGTTCCTTCGGCCCGATTGTCGGCACCAGATTCAGTGGCCGCTGATAACGACGGTTGTAGGAAAAACTCGTCCCTGGCTCCAGCCCCGTGACATAGCCCTGGCCTTGGGTGTCGGTGTTTTTCCAGAGGGAAAACACCGGCAGTGTCTGCGTATTGAAGCCAACCGAAACGCCCAGGCTGCCGGCCTTGTTATGCAGCACGGTCAAGGTATCGCCCTTGGCATCGGCATATGGCACCACGTTGTAGACCGTTTCGTCATAGTCCTTGGTCGGTGCGCGATAGGTTTGCCAGTCGGCCAATTCGCCCTTGGCCTTGTCGTTGAACGGCGACACCTGCTTCACCGGCGCGACAAACCGCGCGCCCTGCTCCAGGAACGGGGTGCTGAAGTTACTGTGATACAGCGCCTGGTATTCCTTCGGATAGTCGCCGTTGTTGGTCAGGGTGTCATTGAGGGCAAACACCACACTGCCGGGTTGAGTGACCAGTTCGGTCGCGACAGAGAAGTCGACCTTCTTGAACGCCTGCTCTTTCAGCTCGCCGCGCAGGGTGATGGCATACGGTGGTTTTTCATCGATATGCAGCGTGACTTTATTCGCAGGAATATTGGCGGCCCGCCCGTGCAGGGTCAGCAGTTCGCCGTTGTCGATGCCGGGGTGGCCGACCCACTCGTAGCCGCAGCGGGTGACCAGCTCGTTGAAACCTTCCAGCCAGCCCAGCCCGCCGCGGCCATTAAGCTCGATGAACGACGGATTGACCACTTCCTTGACCGGCGAATCCCAACCCATGCGCACATCGCCGACCGAAGCCTGCAACACGTTCATACCGCGAGTCGGCACCACCGAAAGCTTCATCGTGCCGTTATCGATATCAACGATGCTCACCCCCTCCTGCCGACCACCGTGCAAGGTGCGCAGGGTAACGCTGAAGGGCTTGGCGGTTTGTACGCCGAGCTGCTGGCTGGTGATCTGCCAGTTCTGGGCGGCTTTGTCGGTGTCGAGCAGGACGTAATCCCAGGCCATGGCGTGGGAGGTGACGGAGAGTGTGCTTAGGGCAACGAGGAGTTTTAGCGGGGTCATAGCGGTGGCCTTTATTGGAGTTGTGGGGGTTTTATAAACTCGATGAAACGTTTCAGCAAGCTTAAAAAGCGTGATGGTGTGGGGAAATATCAAGAAGGGAATGAGGCTAGTCGGGAGCAGACTGCAGCGAAAAAGTGGAGTGAGCGGCGTTCGAGCCTCAGTCCATCCGTGCCGGTTACAACCTTTGCGTTGATCGTCGGCTGCAACGACACTTATAGTTTCCCGGTCGCCCATGTGGCGATCAGGTTTGGCGACCTGATTATCGGTAAATCATTGCATTTATCGGAGTTTCAAAAATGGAAAGATATATCCCTCTTACTGGAATCGATCGGGTTCCAGCGTCCCTGCTCATTGACTCGCAAGCACCGCTCGATGTGCTGCAAGCGATGGCTGACTATCGCATTCGCACCGTGACTCAAGTATTGGAAAACATCGCTTTTCGGGGTGAAGTGGAGGCTGACTGCGTGGTGCTTTCGGATTTTGCTCAACTACTGGCGATACCGTTGCGGGATGGGTGTGATCTGATGGATGTTATCGCGCGTCGATTGCGGGAGCAGGCTTCGGAGGTAGAAGCGCACTCTACAACGGTTAGCTAGAAAGGGCTCCGTGCGCTGGAGCAAGGCAGGCCAGCGCGTGGAGGAGAAACTGGTTATTTCTCACGGGCCGTAAACGGCCAGTTCCGGTCTTTTGCGACCGGCTACAATCGACCCAGAGCGGACATCTGATTTCCCTCGTTTATCACTATGATGAGCCAAAGCTTCGCTACCGGAGTTAATGAGCTTTGGGCAACCTACTGCAAGTGACCATGGCCTGATAGCTCACATGGCATGAGGCCGGAACAGCAAGGTTTATGCTTTAGGTTGGCGACCAAAAAAATCAGCTCAATGCTTGGTTGATCGTCTCGAAAAGCTTCGAGAATCGCTGAATTACGTCTTTACTGATCTTCTTAGGCGGTACCGCCACATAAGCAGCAGCCACTGCAAAATGATTGTATCCAGGAGTTGGTCGAACGCTGACCTGACTGCTTATCAGCTGCTTCTCAATCCTTTGTACGATCCGATCTGCTTGCGGCAGATCCTCCAGTTTTAAGACTGTTCCAGCAAGAGCTTTGGAATAGACCTCGTTGAAATGTTCGAGATACGCTTTGGGGTCTAGGAGATCCTCGAGGTCGGTGGCAACAGCGACCGCTTCGTCCGCTCCTAGGTTTTTGAATTGTGAGAAATTAAAGACTTGTTTTTGATTTAGCAATTTTTGCTGCACCATGGCGTCGAGCTTCTGATCACTCTTGCCGCTGTAGTCATGCAGAACAGCAAATGCTAACCCATTACCTCCCAGGAGTGACACGAAGGTCGCTACGTTGCTCAAGCCCCCCACGGGGACGATCGTGATTTGGGGATCAAGTCCTACTCCTCCAGTCTCTTCGACGGCTCTAGACATCGCTTGGAGTACAGTGAGTTCCGAAATGCCCTCGACCAGCAAGTTTCGCTCGGCGATGAATAGGTTTTGAGCAATATTCCAACCTAGGGCGGCCTGCAGTGGGAAAATTGTCTTGGAATCCGACCCGGAAAGGTTAGAAGAAATCACTGTCCCTTGGCGTGGCTTGTCTTCCACTACCCTCACTTGGTACAGGCGATCTGAATTCACCATGAACGGTGAGTGAGTCGTGTAGATGACCTGGTGGGTCTCAGCAAGATCGTCGATGTAACGCAAAAAATCAGACTGAGCGAGGGCATGCAGAGCCAGGGCCGGCTCGTCCAGAAGCAGTACAAGATTTTTACTGGTTGTACTGCCGACCACGCTGAGTTGCTGCTGGACGCTGTCAAACCACACTAAAAAGCTAAAGAACCAGATGAAGCCTCGGCTGCGCTGATCGAATGGGGTGGTCACTCCACGATGTCTTTTGTTTTTGATCCGCAGGTAGAGGTTAGGCCCGTCGTTAAATGGGGCGGCATCTGACGCATCAGGCCGAATATCGATCTCGACTTCGAGGTCTTCGTTCTGCTTCCAGAATTCCAGAATCTGATCAGTTAGGTTGATCGATACCGATTCGATCTGTGCCTTCAGTTCTTCATAGGAGGTGCCATTCGAGAAGTCGTCCAGTTCAACTCCCGCCATGCGTAGTAGGGCGATCACTGCTTGATGCTTTGGCTCGATCTGCTTGTGGGCATTAGCCGGATCTTTGCTTGCGGCGGCTAAGCGATTCGCAAGATCTTTAAGATTGAGTTTTCCAGGCAGAAGGTCGTAGTCGCTGAAATAAAGAAAGCTAGGAATCTGGGGTGATAGCAACTGCCAAGCTTCGTAGGTACATACTGACGACCAGTCCGCACGGGCACCGCTCACACGGGTTTCGAGCCCTTGGACGAATTCTGTGTCAGCCTCGTTCGTCAGGCTGATGCCTTTCAGGCCTAATAGTGCTTCTCTTAGCGAAGTGGCTTTGCTGAGGACGGCTACTGCACCTTCGCTCAGCCCTACGGTAGTTGCCAAGTTTTTTAGTATTGGCGCTTCGGGAATGCTCAACCCAATTGAACTAGCATTTTTGTAGTTACGTGACACTGTGAATCTGAATCCGGCCTTTATGTCACAACCGATTTTGGCGTTGATTTCAGATGCCTCAGCGTCGTCGATTATGTAGGTTAAAATGACGGCGTCTTCAGGCGACTCCTCGTGGCGTCGCTTATATGTCAGCAGGTCTTTGCGTGGATAGTCTTCGGTGATGTCGAATTTCTCTTTGTCCAGCGCATCCTTGGCTTTATGTAAAGCTCTGAGAAAGACCGTCTTTCCGGCTTCATTCATCCCCACCAAGACAGTGACCTGGGGGTCGATCTCAGTTGTTTGCTGCTCATTGATTGAGCGGAAAGGGCCAACCTTTACAGATGTCAACAGCATGTCCGTTTGTCCTTGTTGATCGAAGGCGAATGGGCACGAAGGTAAGCGAAAAGCCATCACGTCGTCTACGTAGACGTGGCTACTCTTAACGGCAGTCCGCTTTTGGCCGATTCTGTTGAAAAAGTCGGATTTTCAGATTGCCTGAACTCAAGCGCGACCACCACTGGAGAACCTACTCACCACATTGAGTGGTTTTTCGGCCCTTCGGTGACCTT
>NZ_JAFLXB010000026.1:0-17601 GCF_019891455.1 Pseudomonas sp. P867
GGCGGTGAACACCACCGTGACGGACACACCGGGTACCGACAACACGACTACTGTCACCCTGACAGCGCCTAGTGCCGTTAACGAAGGTGGCCAAATCACCTATACCGCAACTTTGAGCAACAAGGCCGGTACCGACGTCACGTTGAAACTCGACAACGGCTCGTCGATCACCATCAAAGCGGGCGACACCGTCGGCACTGTGACTGTGCCTGCGCCTACCGATGACGTGTTCATCGACAAGAGCACGCAGACCGTTCAAATCACCGAGACCACGGGTGGCAACTTCGAGAAGTTGGAAGTTGCGGGCAACGGCGCCACCACTACGATCAACGACACCATCGACAAAGTCGATGTGGTTCTGACGGCCACCACCACCGTCGGCGAAGGCGGCAACATCGTCTACACCGCCAGCCTTGTGGATAAGAACGGCGCGCCGGTGACTAACATCACCAATCCGCTGACTGTCACCCTGGATAACGGCAAAACCATCACCATCGGTGTAAACCAATCGAGCGGTAGCGTTTCGGTTATTGCTCCTGATGATGTGTACAAAGGCGATCAGACCGTCACCACCGCTATCAAGGGTGTGACCGGTGGCGAGCATTTCGAGAACCTGGTCCCGGGCACTACGGCGGTAAATACCACTGTCACCGATACTCCGGGTACCGATAACACCACGACTGTCACGCTGACTGCCCCAAGTGCCGTTAACGAAGGTGGCCAGATCACCTACACCGCGACCTTGAGTAATAAGGCCGGTACCGACGTCACACTGAAGCTGGATAACGGCTCGTCGATCATCATCAAGGCCGGCGAAACCGTCGGCACCGTG
Organism: Pseudomonas sp. P867; assembly: GCF_019891455.1. Lineage (NCBI taxonomy): Bacteria > Pseudomonadati > Pseudomonadota > Gammaproteobacteria > Pseudomonadales > Pseudomonadaceae > Pseudomonas > Pseudomonas sp. P867. The sequence continues at coordinate 833 of NZ_JAFLXB010000026.1, forward strand.
ACTGTGCCTGCTCCTACCGATGACGTGTTCATCGATAAGAGCACCCAGACCGTCAAGATCACCGAGACCACCGGCGGCAACTTCGAAAAACTCGAAGTCGCAGGCAACGGCGCAACCACCACCATCAACGACACCATCGACAAGGTCGATGTGGTCCTGTCCGCCACCACCACTGTTGGAGAAGGCGGCAATATCGTCTACACCGCCAGCCTCGTGGATAAAAACGGCGCGCCGGTGACCAACATCACCAGTCCGCTCACCGTTACCCTCGATAACGGCAAGACCATCACCATCGGCGTGAATCAGTCGAGCGGCTCCATCACCACCATCGCGCCTAACGATGTCTACAAAGGCGACCAGACCGTCACAACCGCGATCAAAGGCGTGACCGGCGGCGAGCATTTCGAAAACCTGGTCCCTGGCACTACCGCAGTAAATACCACCGTCACCGACACGCCGGGCACCACCGACCTGACCACCGTCACCCTGACCGCCCCGACGGCTGTCAACGAAGGCGGCCAGATCACTTACACCGCTACCTTGAACAACAAGGCCGGCAGCGACATGGTGGTCCAGCTCGATAACGGTTCGAGCATCACCATCAAGCAAGGCGCGACCGTGGGCACGGTGACCGTCCCTGCGCCGACTGATGATGTGTTCATCGACAAGAGCACCCAGACCGTCAACATCACCGGCACTACCGGCGGCAACTTCGAAGGTGTGAGCATCACGCCGGGCGGCGCCACGACTACCATCAACGACACCATCGACGACGTGACTGTGGTGCTCAAAGCCACTGGTTCTGTCAGCGAAGGCGGGCAGATCGTGTACACCGCGTCCCTGGTCGACAAGAACGGCGTGGCGGTGAACAACGTTGGCTCAGACCTGGTCGTCAAGCTGGATAACGGCTCGACCATTACCATCGGTAATGGCAAGTCCACCAGCTTCACCACCGCCACCGCACCTAACGATGCGTATGTCGGCGCCAATGACGTCACCACCAAAATCACGGGTGTGGTCAGCGGTGGCGACAAGTACGAACACTTGATCGTCGACGGCAGCACCGTGGTCACCAAAGTGACCGATGTGGTCAGCAACACCACCATCAGCATTACCGGCGATGCGTCGGTGACTGAAGGCGGTACGGCGCACTACACGCTGTCCCTGAGCAACCCGCCGCAAACCGACGTGACCGTGACGCTCAAGTACAGCGGTACCGCTACCGACGGTTCAGACTTCAATGGCGTGTACACCGTGAAGATTCCGGCAGGCTCCAGCAGCGTACCGTTTGATATCCGCACGCTCGACGACAAGATCACCGAGCCGACGGAAAATATCGTCATCACCATCGACAAGACCACTGGCGGCAACTTCGAAAACCTGGTGGTCGGCAATGGCAGTGTTACCACCAACATCATCGACAATGATGCGCCGCCGGTCATCGACCTGGATGCCAACAACTCCAGCGGCGCCAGCGGCGCGGACTTCAAGACCACCTTCACCGAAGGCGGCACCGGTGTGTCAATTGCTGACACTGACATCAAGATCACCGACCCGGACAGCACCCAACTGACCGGTGCCACCGTGGTATTGACCAACAGCCAGCCAGGCGACTCGCTGAACTTCAGCGGCGTGACAGGCATCAACGTGACCCCGACCACCGACCCTGTGACCGGTAAAATCACCTTGACCCTGACCGGCACGGCGTCGCTGGCCGACTACATGCAGCAGATCAAGAACATCACGTTCACCAACAACAGCCACGACCCAAGCACCACGCCACGCACCATTACCGTGAGCGTGACCGATGGCGGCAACTACTCCAACGTTGCCACCACCACCGTCAACGTGGTGGCGGTCAATGATGCGCCGGTGGCGACTGGCGGTGCCGTAACAGGCACTGAAGACACCGCGCTGGCCCTGACCTGGGCCAACTTCGGCGTGACCGATGTGGACTCGCCGCAAGCCAGCCTGGGGGTGAAAATCACCGAGCTGCCAGTCGCCGGCAAATTGCAGTTCCTGGCAGCGGATGGCAGTACCTGGACCAACGTGACCAACGGCCAGACCTTCACCAAGGCCCAGATTGACGGTGGCCAGTTGCGCTTTATGCCTAACGCCAACGAATCCGGCGCCGATGGTTACGGCGGCACCGGTGTGGGCAACAAGCAAGCGGACTACGCACAGTTCAAGTTCCAGCCAACCGATGGCAAGGACCTGGGCACCAGCGCCACGGTGAAAGTCGATATCACGCCGGTAGCCGACGCGCCGACCCTGAGCGTGGCAGACAACAACGTTGCCTCCACCGGCCTGGTCAAACAGGGCTGGAACAGCATTGCCGGCCTCGGTAACAACGGCAACGGCGCTGCACCGGACGTGCTGAAAAAAGCCATCGATAACGCGGGCACGCCGAACAACACCTCGGTGGTGACCAACGTCGAATCTGTCGACAACGTCACCGCCGGCTCTGGTTCCAAGATTTCCGGCCTGATCTACATGGAAGCGGGCAAGAGCTACACCTTCAGCGGCATCGCCGATGACAGCGTGGTGGTCAACGTTGGCGGTAAAGACGTGGCCAGCGGCTTGTGGGGCACCAACAGCGGCAAGTTCAGCGGCTCGTTCACGCCAACCACCACCGGTTACTACAGCCTTGAGATCTACCAGGCCAACCAAGCGGGACCTGGCAGCTTTGACGTTAACGTGTCGATCAACGGCGGGGCGGTGCAGAACCTGAGCACCAGCACCGTGCCGTTGTACACCGGCCTTACCGACCTGACCAACGCCGGCGTCACCGTGTCCGACCTGCATGGCAGCAACGGTGACGGCTACTACGTGGGCTACAAGCTCAACGAAGGCCAGGAAAACGGCACGGTCAAACTGTCCAAAGTCACCACCGCACTGACCGATACCGACGGCTCGGAAACCTTGAGCGTGAAGGTCAGTGGCATTCCGGCAGGTTCGGTACTCACCGATGCGTCGGGCCACACCTTTACCGCGAGCAAGACCGTGGGCGAAGTCAACGTCACCGGCTGGGACCTGAACACGCTGAGCATCAAGCCGCCGACCTACTACAGCGGCCAGTTCAACCTGACGGTCACCTCGACCTCCACCGAAAGCATTGGTGGTTCGGCGACTACCACCGCGCAATTGCCAGTCACGGTGCACCCGGCAACCTACAACCCGGTAACCGGCACTTCGGGCAGCGACACCATCAATGGCAGCGATGGCAACGACATCGTCGTGGCCGACGTCGCCGGCCTGAACGTGGTGCAGGGCAAGAACTACAACATCGCGTTCATGATCGATACGTCGGGCAGTATGGGCGCGAGCTCGATAGCAGCGGCGAAAGCCTCGCTGACCACCACGTTCAACTCGCTGAAAAGCAGTATCGGCTCCAGTACCTCTGGCACCGTGAACATCTTCCTGGCGGACTTCAGTGACCAGGTCAATCGCACGGTGACAGTCAACCTGAAAGACCCAGGTGCGTTGGATTCGCTGCAGAAAGTCCTGGATTCCATGGTATCTACCGGCGGGACCAACTACGAAGACGTGTTCAAGGCCGCTTCCAACTTCTTCAAAAGTGCCCAGGCGACTGGCAACACAGACGCAATCAACACAACGTACTTCATCACCGATGGTCAGCCGACGTTTTACCAGGCGGCCGAGCAGACTAACCCGTACTTGTACGGCAACGTCAGGCTCGATGATGTCGTCACCATGAACAACTACACCATAGGTACAGCCACCCGGATCAACATCGACTCGAGTCACTTAATTGATATCGACTCTGGCGGTAAGGTGACCCTGTGGACCAACAACTGGTGGGGCTGGACGCAGTCCAACCCGGGAACAATCCATGCCCAAGGGGATGGCACCTATGAAATATCGGTACAAGGCGGCCTCGGGTACGATACCGACTACTCCACCACCCTCAACTCCAACAGCGCGTTCGCACTGCTCAAAGGCCTGTCCACAGGTGGCGTAGAAGCCATCGGCCTCAACAGCGGGGTCAGCTTGAACCAACTGGCTCCGTACGACAGCGATGGCAAGCCGCAAGCCAACATCGATCCGAAGGACCTGGCCAACGCGATCCTCGGCCACACCGAGGCGACGTTGCCTGGCGCAGACACTGTCATCGGGGGCGATGGCAACGACATCCTCTTCGGCGACCTGGTGAGCTTCAGCGGGATCAACGGTGAGGGCTACAACGCACTGCAGGCATTTGTGGCGCAGAAGACCGGCGTGACCGTCTCTTCGGTAACCGCCTCTAACGTTCACCAGTACGTTACCGAGCATTACGTGGACTTCGACGTCTCCGGCGCCAAGGATGCCAACGACACGCTGCTGGGCGGCGCGGGCGATGACATCCTGTTCGGCCAGGGCGGCAACGACCTGCTGGACGGCGGCAAAGGCAATGACATCCTGTTGGGCGGCACCGGCAACGACACGCTGATCGGCGGCCAGGGCAACGACATCTTGATTGGTGGTTCAGGTGCCGACACCTTTGTGTGGAAGGCGGGTGACATCGGCAACGATGTGATCAAGGACTTCAAGGCCTCGGAAGGCGACCGCATTGATCTGCGTGATTTGTTGAAAGGTGAGACTGACAGCACCATCGACAACTACCTGAAGATCACCACGGTAGATGGCGTATCGACCCTGCAAGTCAGCAGCGAAGGCAAGCTCAACGCTGCCGGTGGCCTGGCCAATGCCGATGTGACCATCAAGCTGGAAGGCAATGATTGGTCCCATGTCAGCATCAACTCGCTGATCACTGGCGCCGACCCTACCATCAAGATCGACCATAGCTAAGATGCAATGGATCGGCCGCCTTCCCAGGCGGCCGATTTTTTTGCCTTATGGGCCGCTGGCCCTGGCGGACGGTGCGTCGCATACTCACGCCCATACACGCAGCGTTGACCTATGCTGTTGAACGCATGTGGCTCATATTCGAGGGGTTCTTATGTTTTACGTGCAACGTGATGCACTGGGCGCGCTGATTCGCGTAGAGGCGGCCGCCTTTACCGAGTCCACCGAAACCCTGCCGGCCGATCACCATGAGATCCAGGCCTGGTACGCCAACGAAGTGGTGGAAACCAGCCTGGCCCAACTCAAGCAGAGCGACCTGGAGATGATCCGGGTGCTGGATGACTTGATCCAGGTGCTGACCCGCAAAGGCGTCATCAGCGTGACCGACCTGCCGCCGGCAGCCCAGGCCAAGTTGATGGACCGTAACCACGCGCGGGAAGCCTTGGGTGGGTTGAGCCAGTTGATTGATGATGACGAGAAAGGGCTGATCTGAGCCCTGACGCCGAACCTTTATTCAAATGTGGGAGGGGGCAAGCTCCTCCCACATTTGAATGTCCTGATGTCAGTGTGATTTCCAGGGCGCAGGCTCGCCAAACAGCTGGCCCTGCACACCAAAAATCCCCATCTCGCGAATGACCTTCAGCTCGCCCTCGGTCTCCACACGTTCGGCAATCAACGGCAGATCGATGCTGTGGGCTGCGCGCTGGATGGCTTCGATAAACAGACGCTTGTCACTTTCCTGGTCGATGTCGCGAATGTAGCTGCCATCGATCTTCAGGTAGGCCAGGCCCAGGCGTGCCAGGTTGCCGATCATGCTGAACCGCCCACCAAAACGCTGCAGGCTGAGGGAAAAACCCAGCTCGCGCAGGCGGTGGGTCATCTGTTCCAGCACCGGCTGCTCGGGGAGTTGCTCTTCACCAATCTCCAGGGTGAGGCGTGAGCCCAGGTTGCTGTGCTGGCGCAGCAGGTCATAAATCCGATTCAGGGCCTGGGTATCCTGGAACGTTGCGGCCGAGAGGTTCAGCGCCAGGTTATGGTTGTGGCTGGCCATCTGCTTGAGGACTTGTTCCAGCATCAAACGGTCCAGGCGGGCCGACCAGCCGAAGCGCTCGAGCCACGGCAGAAAGCGCCCGGCCGGTATCGTGTGGCCTTCCTCGTCCTGCAGGCGCGACAGTACTTTGTAATGCAAGACCAATTGTGGGTCCTGGCTGGCGACGACCGGCTGGAAGTACAGCTGGAAGCGCTGCTGGGTCAGGGCCCGGTCCAACAACGTGTGCCAGGCATGGTGATCGTCACCGACGCTGGCGGCGGCGCTGCTGTCCAGGCACACCCAACTTGTGTCGCCCTGCGCTTCGGCCTGGGCCAGCGCCTGATCGGCGAGGGTCAGCAGTGCTTGGGGTGCATCGCCATGGCTGAACGGCGCCAGGCCGATATAGGCCACCGGCATCACATCGCTGGCGCCGGTCGCCTGCAAGCTGAGCAAGGTGCTCTCCAGGTTCTGCGCCAATTGCAGCGCTTCTTCACGCATCAATCCCGGTGCCAGCACAGCGAACTCGCCGCCGCGGATACGGGTAACGAGGTTATGGGTTTCCGGGTACGGCTCGCACTGACGCAGCAGTTGTTGGCCGACCGCTTGCAGCAATTGGTCGGTGCGCTGGCCGCCCAGGCGTTGGTTGAGGCCGGCAAGGTCCTTGACCCGCAGCAGCAGCAAGTAACCGGAGTTGGTGTCTTCCGGGTTACTGACACGGGCGTTGAGCTGCATTTCGAAATAACGCCGGTTAGCGAGGCCGGTGAGGTTGTCCTGATAGGACTCGGTGCGCAGTTTTTCGCTGCGTTCGGCCTGTTCCTGGAACAACGCCTTGAGCTTTTCCACCATCTGGTTCATGGCTTGCACCACTCGCCGCAGTTCCGGCGTGCGAGGCAGGTCGGGCAGACTGAGGAATTCTCGGCGGGCAATCGCGTGGGACTGTTTGACCATGTAGTCCAACGGCTTCAATTGCCGGCGCAGCAACAGCCCACCGAGCACCACACTGACCGCACCGCACAGCAGTAGCCAGCCCAGGCTGCCCAAGGCGCTTTGCCAGAGCTTGGCCAGGGCGAACATTGGATGGCTGACCACTTCGACTCGCGCCGCCTGCTCCCAGCCACGGCTAACCAGCGCATCACCACCTGCCGGCTCCAGGCCGATCAACTTTACGAACCAGTTGGGCACGCCGTTGTTATCAGGAATGCCGCTGCGCTCGACGATGGTTTTATCCGTCGCCAAGTCCACCACACGGATGCTGGCGTAGTAGCCGCTGTCGAAGATCGAGCTGACCAGCAGCTCCACCATGGCCGGGTCGTCGATATTGGGGGTCAACGACAGCGCCAATGCCGTCGCGGCATCCTGGGCATGGGAACGCAGCTGGTTGACGTATTGGGTGCGCGAGCTTTCCAGGCTAACCATGAAACTGCCGCTGAAGGCGACCACCAGGAACAGACAGATTGCGATCAATAGTTGTTTGAACAGAGACATCCGATCAGTTACTCCTAGTTGGCAGGCTCGGCTGGGAAGCCTTCCGCACGCATTTTTCTCAACACATCCTGCCAGCGCGACAAGCGTTTGGTATCACCGACTTTCTTGTTGCCCTTGGCGCCGGGCAAGTACAAGCCCTCGGCGTTGAATGAATACACCGGGACCAAATCGGTGCGGCGGGTAGCCGGCAGGATTTCGTCCATCAGGCTGTCGAGCACCAGCGGGATTGCGTCAGGCGTCGAATAATAGGTCAGAACCATGTGCGCGCGATTCTGCCGTAAAGCCTTGACGTAGGTAATGCGTAATTTGTCGCTGGACACACCCAGATGACGCAAACTGAAATACTTTGCGATCGCGTAGTCTTCACAGTCACCGGCCCCCTTCCAAAGGGCCTCGACGGGCGTCTCCCAATAATCGACAGCGTGCCAGAGGTCGATGTCTTCCACGTAGGTCATTTGCTTGTTGAAGAACAAATTCACGACCTTGAGCTGCTCCGGCTCGCTGACCTGTTTTTGGCTCGCCAATAGCCGCTGCCAGGCGTCGATACGCTGCTGCCCTTCGCCGAGCGGCCCGTACACGGCGGTAGCCTTGCGGCTGATCTGAGAGAAATCCCAATCGGCACGCAGCCCGCCAAGCATCAAGCCGGCCAACAGAATTGCTGATAACAGCCAGCAAAGAACTCGATAGGGAATAAAACTTACCGCCAAGGCGCTCTGTCCATGAAAGAGACGGAATTTCGAGGAATGGTGAAGCCTGGCCCTACAAAAAACAATGGCACAGTGCAATCATTCATAGGAGGACCGAGTTTATAACCGCCCCTTGTGGGAGACACAAAGTATGCTGTGTAAGCCCTTACAAACGGAAACTTTGGCTGTTTGACAAGCGCTTGGGCCGTCTTTAGTGTGCATTGGATCCAATTGACCACACTGTTATTCAAGAAAGGAGGATAGCGTAACCGTGACGCAGAAGCCGAACCCTTTAAGCAGCATCAAAATAAGCGGGCCTATTCCCGCCCATCTTGCTCGCGCCGTCATTGAAGAAACGTTGCGCAACGCCATCCTCGATGGGCGATTACCCTGTGGCACCGCGATGCGCCAGCAGGAACTGGCGAGTCTGTTCGGCGTCAGCCGTATGCCCGTGCGCGAAGCCTTGCGCCAACTGGAGGCGCAATCCCTGCTGCATGTGGTGACCCACAAGGGGGCCGTGGTGGCGCCGTTGATCGAGGACAATTCGGCTGAGACCTATGCACTGCGCATGTTGCTCGAATCTGAAGCCCTGCGCTTGTCGATCCCGTTGCTCAGTGACGCCGATCTTGCCGAGGCTGAGGCCTGTATCAATGCGCTGGAATGTGAGAAAGACTACAGAGAGATTGGCCGCCTCAATCGCCTGTTTCACATGGTCTTGTACGGCAAGGCACCCAATCAGCGACTGCTCGATCTGGTGGAGCACGGGCTGAATGAAGAGGAACGCTTTCTGCGCTTCAATCTTGAAGCGATGGGATTGGGCGAAACGTCTCAGGAGGATCACCGTGAACTGTTGAGCCTGGTGGCGCAGAAGAAGATCGACGAGAGCATTCTGACGCTGCGTAATCACTTGATGCGGGGTATGGAAGTGATCGCTAACTACCTCAAGGGTCTCGAAAGCGCCGACAAAAAATTCGCGCAATAGGGCCTTCGTTATTCGCTGACCATTACACTATGCGGGGTAACTTTCCATCAGGAAAGTTACCATAATGACAGGCAGTAAAATTTACAAAACTACTAACACCGAAGAACTCTCCCACACTTCAACAACCCGTTACTCCTGCAACAGCTTGCGGACAAAACATCTAATACTTTTATAATCCTCCCCTAACGTTTAATCAGCTTATTATCTTCGCCCGACCAACCGCACCCCTTCATCCGCTGGGCACAACTCTATCAAGGTTGCGCTACCTGCGCGGCCTTGACTAAACGTTACATCTCCAACACAACTAAAAAAATTCCAACACTGCTTTTAGAGCACTCGCAACAACTTATAGGCGTCAACCATGCATCAACATTTTATCGAACAAAGAAAACAAAAACTTTTCGGCCATCCGTTATTTATAGAAATAACCTCACTCGCCAAGTTACGACACTTTATGGAGCACCATGTGTTCGCCGTTTGGGACTTCATGACTCTGACCAAGCGCCTGCAACAAGACCTGACGTGCACTCAGATCCCTTGGCTCCCTCCCGCAGACCCCCACGCTGCCCGCTTGATCAATGAAATTGTGCTGGGCGAGGAATCGGATGAGCATCCAACACGCGGCCATTGCAGTCATTTCGAGCTTTACCTGGACGCCATGACAGAGGTAGGCGCCAACACCGCCGCCATCACACGCCTCATTGATCTGCAGCATCAGGGCGTGGAAGTCAGCGCGGCTTTGCAGATGATCGATGCGCCCCGTAGCGTGGTGTCATTTGTCGACAGCACATTGCAAATCGCGCTCAGTGCGCCCACCCACTGTGTGGCGGCGGCCTTCCTGCATGGACGCGAGAGTGTCATTCCCTCGATGTTTGAAGGTTTGATGCACAGCAACGCGTTCATTGAGCGTGAAACACCTACCTTCTTCCACTACCTCAACCGCCATATCGAAGTGGACAGCCACGACCATGGGCCAGCGGCAGAACAGTTGCTCCAGCGTTTGATCGGCACAGATCCGCTTCGCCAGAAACAAGCCGATAGCACCGCCCTTGGCGCCGTGGAGCGCCGTATTATGTTCTGGGACAGTGTGCTGGCTACGCTGCAAGAGGTTCGCCCATGAACGCCGTCAATTACCAATCCTTTGCCGATGATTGGGAGCGGCGCGCTACCATCCGCACACGCCCCCGACGCGTACTGGAAAACGACGGCAAACTCATCTTTCCCCTGTGCCGGCAACCGCTGGTACTGAGTGCAACTTTCCTTGAACACTGCCCGCAGTGGCGCGACTTTGTGCTGACGCAGAGCTTCTATAAATTCGTCAATGATGTGGTGATCTTCGAAACCGAAATCGTCGACAAGACCGCTCGCAGCATCGCGAAAAACCGCTTCTCCCTGCCCTTCCCACTCGCTTGCCGCTACGACGCGATGACTGTCGTTGTGGACGAGGATTACCACGCGTTGGTCGCGCTGGATTTTCTTCAGCAAGCCGTGGAAATGACCGGGATCGAACCGCTCAATCTACCCGGGCAAATTGAATTGAGCTGCGCGCTACCGACAGCGCAGGCAAAGGTGCCGGCGCACCTGCACGATGCCGTTGAACTAATCGCCGTGGCTATTGCTGAAAACACCGTTACCCATGATGTGGCAGCTTTCTCAAAAGACGCCAGCGTCAAATCGTCTGTGCGCGGCCTGATGGCCGATCACCTGTTCGATGAGGGCCGTCATGCGCGGTTCTGGGCTCAGTTGGTGCGTATTTACTGGCAGTCGGCAACCCCGCAAGATCGCGACAGCATCGCTCAAGCGCTGCCTGTTTTCCTGGCGCGCTACCTGACCAACGATCTACAACAAGACTTCGACCTGCAACTGATCGAACACCTGGACATCAGTGCCGATACTCGTCTTGCGCTACGTCATGAAATCCATGCGCTGGATTTTCCCATCACCCACCAACATCCACTGGTGGCCAATATCATGGGGTTGCTGCGCCAAAGCGGTGTACTGCAAACGCCCAGCGTCGCCCAGGCACTGAGCGCCTACCTGCCGGTACCAGGGAGGTTGGCATGCGGCGTTTAAAGATCGCGTGGAGTGCCTCCAGCAAAGCCCTGGACGAGCTCAAGAAAGTGCTGGAGCAATACGGGCATATCGCAGGAGCAGGGTCCGTCGACCTGATAATTGAAGATGGGGGGCAGCCACTGCCGCCATTGCCAACCGATGTGCCATGGATAAGCCTGCGCGTGGGTATCGGCCCGTTATCCGAGCACGGGCTGCCCTCGCTGCAGTTGCGCTGCTATGACCGCGAGCGCCGCCTGTTGGCTGTGCAGGGCGTCGCCGAGGAACCCAGCGGCAACGGCCAGCGATTACACCAGCAGGCAACGAACGCATTGGTGGAGTGGGCAGCTTGGTTGGTCTGTGGTTTTTCAAGGGATCCAGGTTATTTCTCTATAGCCGCTACCGCTAACGACTGGCCCGAACAGGGCTTGCAAGGGCTGGAAGCAGTGGCATTCATGCATCGGTTCAACCGCACGACAGACCCGGCTTTACTGCGGGCAGCCCAGATGCCCATGATTGAAGCGCTGCAGGCCAGTCTTGAGACCTTCGCGAATCGAACAGCGTTGAATATCGCGGGGGACATGCTGACTTATCAGCAACTTCATCACCATGCCATAGCGATCCAGCAACGCCTGCTTCCTTTGCTCGAAGGCGTGCAGGCACCACCGGTGATCGGTGTGTGCCTGGAAAAATCCACCGAGCTGTATGCAAGTATTCTTGCGGTATTGGGTTGCGGCTGTGTGTATTTGCCGTTGGCTCCGGATCATCCGGTGCAACGTCAGCACAGCATGTTGGAAAGCCTCCAGGCCTGTGTGCTGCTGGATAACGGTCAGCATCCTTTGCGAGATGGCTTCGCGTCCCTTGATGTCAGCCAAATCGCTGTGCACGACGTCGACGCGACACAACCGCTGATGCACCATCACCCCCTTGCCGACGAGCCTTGCATGGCCTTGTTCACGTCGGGGACCACCGGCCAGCCCAAGTGTGTACTCCTGAGCCACTACAATCTGGCGCATTTCAGCGCGTGGCTCACAACCTGTGTGGGGTTGGATCAACACAGTCGCGTCCTGCAGTTTTCGCCACTGGGCTTCGACTCGTCATTGATCGATATTTTCCCGGCCTTGATCGCCGGCGCTGAATTGATTGTCCCCAGCGCAGATCAACGTCACGACCCTCACCAACTGGTAGAGCTGATTCGCCAGCAACGCGTCAGTCATGGATTTCTGCCACCGGCGCTGCTCAGCATTCTGCCGCTGGATAAGCCACTGGGCCTTACTCACTTGCTTACCGGCGGCGATTTCTGCGAGCCCTATGTGATCGAACAACTGGCGGGGCAATGTCAGTTGCATAACTTTTATGGGCCCACCGAGACCACGGTGTTGGCAACACACCGGGTATTCCAACAAGGTGATAGCCATCGCAATATCGGCTACCCCATCGCCAACAGTCAGGTGTTAATCCTCGATGAAAACCTGCAACCGGTGGATGAACAGGTCACGGGCGATTTGTACATTGCCGGTCCAGGCGTCAGCCTCGGCTATTGGAATGCACCGCCGCAACCCGACAGTCCATTCGTTGCGCTGAGGCTGCCGAATGGACAGGTTCTCAAGGCTTACCGCAGCGGCGATTTGGCGAAATGGACGCAAGATGGCATCGAGCTCGGCGGGCGTCGGGATGATCAAGTCAAGATCCGTGGCTTTAGAGTCGAGCCTCAGGAGATTGAGCAATGCCTGCGCAACAGTCGATTGTTTCGCCAAGTGGCAGTGGTGATCGATCCGACGCACAGAGTCATAGCTTTTGCCGCCCAGCCCGAACCCGGCGCTACGCTGCAGAGCCTGAAGGAACATGCCCGGCAGTGGTTGCCTGTACATATGCAGCCGGTCGCCTGGAGCGAGTTGGCCTGTCTGCCCGGTACGAGTAACGGCAAGGTCGATCGGAAGGCATTATTGGCCCTGCCAATATCCACGCTCGCCGGGGCGACTCGCAGCCCTGTACAAACACCTCTGCAGGCACAGTTGGTGGACTTATGGGCAGAGTTGTTGGCCTTATCCGCAGGCGAACTTTCGATCGATGACAGTTTCTTCAACCTCGGCGGCCACTCCATCCTGTTGTCGAGCCTATTGTTGCGCCTGCGTGAGCAGTTTGGCCGTAGCTTCTGCCTGAGCCCCTTTTTCGAGACACCGACCATCCGCACGTTGGCCGCACTGATGGACGGCGGGGCGCTGCCTGACACCCCTACCCACCGGATGGAAAAAGATGCAGCAAGAATGCTGGGGATCGAGGTGCTGCCTGATACCCACATGGGTGACCCACGCAAAGCGATCGTCACCGGGGCGAACAGTTTTGTCGGGGTACATATCGTCCAAGCGCTACTGGCCGGCGGGGCGCTGGAAGTAGCATGTCTGGTGCGGGAACTGCCCGGGCATTCAGCGGCGGGGCGATTCACCCAGGCACTGCGGGAATACCGCCTGGAACATTTGGACCTGAGCCGAGTGCGGGTGTATGCCGCTGACATGCGCGAACCCCGCCTGGGCTTGGCCGGCAATGTGTATGACTATCTTGCCCGTCATTATGGTGTGCTGGTGCATAACGCCGCACAGGTCAATCATGTACTGGACTATGCGTCACTCGCCAGGGACAACGTCGAGCCGGTGTTTGAGTGCCTGCGCCTCTGCGAAACCCACTGTAAGAAGGTACTTAATTTCATCTCGACGCTGTCGGCCTGCAGCAGCGTGGACGCCGATGGGCACGTCCTTGAATCGCCCGCCGGGCGCGCGCAGCCACTGTATGTGAAAAATGGCTACAACCTCTCGAAATGGGTAGCTGAGCGATTGTTGGGAAGGGCCGTCGAACAAGGGGCCTGGGTCAATATTCATCGGCCGGGAAATATTAGTTTCAACAGCCAGAACGGCGTCTGCCAACCGCAGAAGAACCGCCTGATGCTGATGCTCAAGGGGTCTATGCAATTGGGGCTGGTCCCCCGGTTGGAGGTGAACTTCGATCTGATGCCGGTGGATTTCCTGGCCGGCTTCATAGCCTTCCACAGCGCCCAATTTGCCTTTGGGCGAAACGTATTCAACCTGCACAACCCACAGCCCTTGAGCTGGGATAAGTACCTCGACGCATTCAGCCAGGTCGGGCACGCCTTCGACCGGGTAAGCGTTGAAGACTGGCAGCAGGCGCTGCGAACGGTTGGCCGTGATAACGCGTTGTTCGGTGTGCTGGGTTTCTACCTGGACGAACTGGACGAAGACATCGGCGATACGTCGATGATCCGTTACGACAATGCCCGATGGGGTCTGGAAAGAATGGGTATGGACTATCCGTCAAAGAGCCCGGCGCTGTTACGCAAAGGCTGTGATTACCTCAGGGCCATCAGCTTCCTCTGAACAGCTTCAGAAATTGCCGACGACACTACTGCGCCAATCAGCATTCGGAGCGAGAGGCCTCGCTCCGATGCAAACAGGATCAGATCTTGAAGCTATCAACCAATTGCTTCAATCGACTGGCCTGCTGGGACAGTGCATCGCAGTCTTTGAGCGTCTCGTTGAGGTTAGCCACACCCTGCTGGTTCAACAGGTTGATCTGGTTGATGTCGACGTTGAGGGTTTCAACGACAGCGGTCTGCTCTTCGGTGGCAGCTGCAACCGACTGGTTCATTCCATCAATCTCAACGATACGCTGCGTCACGCTGATCAGGCGCTCACCCGCCTGGTTGGCCACTTCAACGCTTTCTTCGCTGGAAGTCTGGCTGGCATTCATGGTGGTCACGGCTTCACGCGAGCCCACCTGCAACGAAGTGATCATCTTGTGGATCTCCTCTGCCGACTCTTGGGTACGGTGTGCCAGGTTGCGCACTTCATCTGCCACTACGGCGAACCCACGCCCGGCTTCGCCAGCACGGGCGGCTTCAATTGCCGCATTGAGGGCGAGCAAGTTGGTCTGCTGGGAAATGCCTTTGATCACATCCAGAATATGCCCGATGTTGTCGGTACTGGCGTTAAGGGTTTCGATCTGAGTGCAGGACAGACTGATCTTCTGCGACAGCTCCGACATCGCCAGGATGGTTTGCTCAACCACTTTGCGGCCATCGTCAGCCTGTTCGCTGGCACCGCTGGCGTGCTGCGAAGCATCTGCTGCATTGCGGGCGATTTCCTGGGTGGCGGCGCCCAGTTCGTTGATGGCCGCAGCTACGCTGTTGGTACGCGCACTCTGTTCGTCGGAACCGATGATCGAAGCATTGGACGATGCCATTACGCGCTGGGACAAATCATGCACCTGACGCGTTGCCGAAGACACCTCGGAAATCGAGGCGTGGATGCGTTCGACGAATTGATTGAATGCACTGCCGACTTCGCCGAATTCGTCTTTGCTGGTCACTGCGAGTCGTCGGGTCAAATCGCCTTCGCCTTGGGCGATGTCCTGCATGGCGACGCCCATGGTGGTCAACGGACGCAGCAACACTTGAATCAACAGGCTCAAGAGCACCGCAATGGCCACAACGGCGATCAACATTGCAATCAAAGCCGAGGTACGGAACTTGCCCAGCGGGGCGTAGGCTTTTTCTTTATCAATGGATAGACCGATGTACCAGTCGGCGCCGGGCAAACCGCTGATAGGCGTGAACGAAAGAATACGATCCTGGCCATTGAGAACAACGTCCTGGTTAAGCTTCTCGATACGTACGTTGGTGCCAGGGTAGATGTCCTTGAGATTTTTCATCACCTGGTCCTGGTCAGGACTCACGATGACCTGACCATCACCACTGACCAGAAACGCATGGCCAATGCCGCCGAAGTCAACCGAGTTGATGATCTTCACCAGAGTTTGCAGGCTAAGGTCACCCCCAACAACACCCAACAGTTCGCCGTTCTTTTTCACCGGCATGGCAATTGTCACGATCTGACCGCCTACAGCCGCCATATAAGGCGGGGTAAGCATTGTTTTGTCCGCTACCACCGCCTGCTTGTACCAAGGGCGCTGACGAGGGTCATAGTCCTCAGGCATCTTCGCGTCAGGGCGTTGTGTGAATACCCCATTGGTTTGGCCCACGTAGGTGAACTGGAAGTTGGAGGTAAACGCTGGCTGATCCACCAACCCAGGAAGATCGACGGCACTGCCTTGATGGGCAACGTTCTGCGCCAGGTTCTCGAGGACCAGGATGCGACCACTGAGCCAGTTCTGCACACTGCTGGCGGTAAGCTCGCCGGATTGCTGGATAGACGAGGCCAGGTTTTGCCTGATCGTGCTGCGTTGCAGGTAGTCGTTGTACAGGGTGAATAACGCGAAGGCTAAAACCACGACGCCTGACGCGGCCAACAGAATTTTATGACTGAACTTGAGATTCATTTCATCGACTTCTTTTTGCCAAAGGGGGGTGAGCGTGCCGAGTGGAACATTCCATGTAACGGGATAGGCGGACTCTGCGGTCGCTCTATTTCGGTGCACGCATGGCTCGTCAGGCTTTCGGCCAAACATCGGCAAAGCTTAGAAATTTGTGTGAAGCATCTTCTTTTTGCGTAGGAAACCGACAGGCGGTAGGTGAAGGCGGGAGGGTGTGACATAGAGCCTTAAACGACAAAACCCCTGTCTGCGTTAGCAGACAGGGGTTTCGGAATTCAATCTTGACGATGACCTACTCTCACATGGGGAAACCCCACACTACCATCGGCGATGCATCGTTTCACTGCTGAGTTCGGGATGGGATCAGGTGGTTCCAATGCTCTATGGT
>NZ_JAFLXB010000027.1:0-9160 GCF_019891455.1 Pseudomonas sp. P867
GGCATGTCGTCACCTGGTTACGGGATGGGCACAGGGTGGGGGACAGCAAATCACAGCATGGCTTGAAACATAGGCCGGTATCGCCCGGGTCGCAACCGGGCGGTCCGATGCATGACTTTTTTTGGCGCATGGGTGATGCGCAGGAGGGGAGATGGTGGAGATCAAATATGGTAGTTGTCGAGCTTTGGCGAGGCTGCGAAGGCGGCGGCACTGTCGGCATTTATGTTGCCTGACCCACCGCCATCGCGGCCTCGCTAAAGCTCGAGCGCTCCCACATCGGCGTTCGGCTATGGCCATTTCTAGGCATAGCCGGACGCTTTTATGGCTCTATCGGACGAGCTATCGAACCTTCAGCCAAAGTTTCATAAAAGAGCCCCAAGGTAACCATGTTAAGTCGCCAATGGTGTTATTGATTTGGTTAGCCACATCAGAGTCAAAGGCTTCAGTATTTCCAAGCGTCCCAGTGGTAAAGAATGCGACCGTGTTGGCTTCAGCCGCAGTAAAGAAGTTTTTGGCCCGCTTTCCTTCTTCCAATGCCTTCACAGCCTTGCCTGGTATCCGCCCGACCATGTATGGGGGCTTGCCATTTGCAAAATCCCCGTACAAGCGACGATAGTCTTTGAATTGTCCGAGTCGTCTAAGTCTTGGGATCAAGTTCGGGACGGTTCTAGAAAGAAGGTTTCTGGCCATCGCGATTCCAGAGCGCCCCAGGTACAGGGCAAGAGAGGCGACTTTTTTAACGAGCATGGCCCCGCCGCCCAATACTCCTGTGCCCAAGGATACCCAGGCGAGAATACTCGAGAGTTCAGGATTGGTATCTTGGGTAAGCACCGACGCGATATTTGCCGCTAATGACACGACCGCGAGCCCGACCAGCGCAGCCGTAAGCAGTAAAGATGTGCCCCCACTCACGATGGCGGCCAATATGCCAATCGCACCGAAAATCCAGGTGCCCAATGGATTATCGGGCCCGAGCGAGATGGGTCCAGGCTCGCGCCCTTGGCCCTGCCATTGATTCCACAAAGCGTCATTCACTGAAAAATGTCCGCTGGGGTCGCTGAAATTGACTGGATCACCCTCGGCGCAGTAGGCATACAGATTAGGGCCACCTGGCCCGAAAGGGCTGAGGCTGTCCGGAGTGTAGAAACACATGCTGGAAGCTGAGTAATAGCGTCCTTGTCCGCCCGCCCCCAAAACGTATTGACCCGTATCGGCATCAAGGAATTCGCCCTTGAAACCCAGCATGGAATCGGTCTCGGCCGGGGATTGCTCGCCGTATGCCGTATAGGCGTGATGCCTGAGAGTTTGGGCCTGAAGGTCATAGCTGGCCCATACCGTGCCATGGGCGTCTCTGAGTTCAAACAGGGTTCTTTTCACGCCCGAGCGTTTGATCTGTAGAACCGTACAGCCCTCGCTCCCGGGATTCAGCTCCCGGCTGCTGTCGTTATTGGCAGTCGAATATTCTCCACACACCGTTAGCCCGTCATAGATGAGTTGAGTTTGCACGCCGTTGTTGTCCCGGATCATCAGGCGGTCGGAGGGATCATAGCTATAACGGATACTCCCGGCCTGGATCAATCGACCGAGCCAGTCATACGTGTATTTTTTTCCCGAAGCGTCCTGTGTCACCCGCCCGGCTGCGTCGTACCTCAATGTGGCGGCTTCGGGGTAGTCCGAATGGCTGTTGTAGACTGTCGCCAACCGAAAACCATTCAGGCTATCGTTGCTGTTGGTTGTGGTGTTCTTGAACCCACCAAAGCTTGTGACGCAAGTGGTGACATTTCCCAATGCATCGTAAGTGAACTCTTGCTTGTCGATGTCCTGGTTTTTTGGGGTCTTGGGTCGCCATACGCCCGTGGTGGTATAGGACTTGAGTCGCCCGCCCGGCGTGTAAGCCATGATGCGTGAACCCAGCACGATGTTGTCCTGTTTCAAGAACACCGATTTCAGTTTGCCGTCGCCGTAATACGCGCTCTCTATTTTGAGGTCAACTTTGCCACTGAGTGTAAACCGGCGACTGGTTTCACGCCGTTCTGCGTCGTAGGTATATGTCACATCGAAAGTGACCTTCGGATCGGTTGAGTTAATAGGACCAATAATCAGCTCCTTACTCAAAAGTCCCTGACTGTCATAATTATGGCTACACGTAAAGTGGAAATTGTTGGCTGCATAGCGTTGATCTCCGCTGTAAAGGAACAGTGTCTTATTACCTGTAGGGTCTGTATTGGTGAGCAGGCGTCCACCGTGTGAATACTCGGAAAATGTCTCTTTGGTTTGACCGGGCTGAGTTTGTATATGCTGATTAGTTATATACAGGTTGGCGTCATGATTGTACTCGAGAAACTTTTCGCCCTCGCTCGCTGACGAGATCTTCTGTGCCCCATACGCGTAGGTGTAAGATTGCTGCTCGGTGCGGTTGGTCGTGCCGGTGTTTGCCAAGCGGTTGCCAAGTTCCTTGATGTATTCATGTTGGAGTAGAGTGCCATCGGCGGTTTGGGTTGACGCAGGGACTGAGCTGGCGCCTATATAGGTATAGGTTTCAGTGCACTTGCCGCGGGTGAGTGAGGTGACTCGGCCCCAACTGTCGATGGTGCGTTTGCCCAGTATGTGGCGGTTATTCGAGAATTCGATATCGATCTGGGTGGCTTCGGTCATCAGCCAGTGTTTAGGGTAAGTGTAGTAATAGGTGTAGACCAGGCTGGGGGCCAGTATTCCGTTGTTCTTTTCGCTATGTTTTTCGCTCAACAGACGGCCACTGCCATCGTAAGCGTAATCAATGGTTGTATCGCCCAGTTCACCATCCGTGTGCAGTTGCTTGATCTGCCTGGCGCGGGTATAGGTGGCAGTCTGGGTCTGATAAATGTTGCCCTCCTTGCCTCTCCATTCAATCTTCTTGATGGTCTCATCCAAGTTATAGGTGGTAATTGTTCTGTGCTTGTCGGTTGCCTTGCCGGTCCATTGTGTAAGCGTCAGTGCGATGGGGTCTTTGAGGTCGAAATCTTCCCTGCCGTTGCTGTAGCGTCGTCCGCTGACCCGATTCCAGTCATCATATTTCAACTCCTGCCATTCAAGGAGTTGGAGTGGCATATTCTGGTAATCATACTGGGTGGTACGTAGTTCACGCCCAATACGGTCGTAGCTGACGGCTTTGATCAGCTTTTTTTGGCCATCTTCGATCAAGTATTCACTGACCAGTCGGTCTTGGCCATCGTATTGACTCAAGCGGGTTTGCCCATTGGGGGTGGTCATTTGTATCTGCCCGGGGGCCGGGTAAGTGTAGGTGGTGACTTGGCGATAGGTAGTGCTCTGCGCGCACACTGTCAAAGTGCTCAGTTGGCCGTTATTGTTGTAGCTGTACTCGGTGCGGTTGCCATCAACGTCGACTTGGCGAATGAGGCGTCCGTCAAGAGTGCTCTTGGTTTCCGAAGAGGTGCGGCTGTTACCTTGTTCATCGGTTTCGGTCGTTGTGGTGGTAAGTTCGATATTACCCACGCCCCCCAAGGCATAGGCGAACGAACGTAGAGGGTCACTCACCAGGGGCGCCAAATGTTTATTGCCCAATGTCGACCGGCGGATGCTCTTCACACGTCCGGTGCGAAAGTCTTCGATGACATTGCCTTCCTCTGTAACGTTAGCCTCGAAGTATTCGTACTGTTGGCCTACCAGCGCGGCATCGGCAAATTTATCCGTCGCTAAACTGCATTGCAACGTACTGTAAAGTCTGGCCTCCAGCGAGGGGGTCATTTCATATCGGTGAAGTTCGAACTCGGCAACATTACGCAAGCCGGGGATCAAGTCGGACAGCCCAGGGATGATTGCCAGTAAACCGGGTGTTTCGACAAACTTGGTATCCAGCGCGGCAGATGGGAACAGGCTCTCATATGTATAGTCTGCGGTTTCCCACTGAGTGCCCGGTTTGTCATTTTGTTCTTCCTTGGAAGCGCGTGCGATTGCGCTTAGTAATTCGCGGGCTTTTAGCGTACCGTTGCTATGTTTCAAAAAATTGTAAATCGGGTCTGTAAACGAGCGTAGATAGTCCATCTCGGTAGTAATGGTCTGTTGTTGGTTTTTGATAAGGCCAGAACTATCGTTAAAAGTATTCTTGTTCGTCGTTGTCCGGCTTCTGTTCGCTTGTTGGTAAGTTACTCGGGTTTCACGACTATCAAGGTCATCATCCTTACTCATGTTATACGCTGTCAGGGTTTTGGCAGAACCTTGGGAGAGCGTCTCAGTCTTGACGTCATGTTCATCGTCGTATTGATAAACCGTGGTGCGAATGGCCGGTACGCCCTCAGCCATGATCGTCCGGTATTTTTTTTCATCTTGACGCTCATACGCATAGGTTGTAATAACAGGCGTGCCGCCACCCGTTGGGGTGAGCGTGTGAGTACTGACGCAAGGCAACGCTGACAACTGTGGGTTGTCCGGAAATGTCAGTCCGTTGTCTTTATATTCGACCGCCTCTTGGAGTCCGTCGACATTGGTGATCTTGTTCAACAGCCAACCACACACCGGATGGTCCAAATACTCCAAGGTGGTTTTGTGAGTATTCCCGAGGGTAACGGACTGCAGGGCGTAATCTTTAAGTGCCAACGTGTAGGTGAGGGTTTGAGTTGCATCATCAGGCCAGAACATAATCTTGACTGTCCCAATGGCCGGCGATGTATCGGGCGCGGGGGGCGTGTATTCAATCTTGAGCAGGTTTCGCTTGGTGCTGTCCGTGATGCCTGTTAATTGAAGTTGATAATACGTTTTGCCCTCTATAACGTGGGGCGTTGATGTCCATGTGAAATATAAGTTTTTCGACTCCTTGAGGTCGGGATTATAGGTTGTCAATATTTTTGGTACATAGATGCCTGTGTTGTCCAGCAATTCCAATACTTCATGTCTTGTGTCCTTGCGCATCACGGTCAGTTGGTTGTTGAACCAGGAGACATTAACGGCATCGTTTTGTGGGTCAGGATCGATACCTTTTTTTATATTTAGTACTTCGCCGGAGTGCAATGTTAAACGGTTATGCGCAGTGCTATAAGTGGTTAGCCCAAAAAAACAGCCATCCCCCAATGCAAACAGGTTATTGAAGGTGGGGGCACAGTGAAGCCCCATTTCAAACACAGGGCCGCTGCCGTCGTTACCGACGATTGAGGGGAGGGGAATAAAGGCCTCGAACAGGCCTGTGCGTGGATCGACCACGTTGCGTTTTTGAGTGGTGGCGTTAAAAATTGGATCGTTCTCGGAATCGCTAGGGTCCGTACCCATTGGATTGTGGGCCATGTTCATTTCCTTATGTCGTAGTAGGCCCCCTTCGTGGGGGAGATATGCACTACTTGAAAACTACACGGTCGGTAAGCCTGCGATAACTGTAAGAGTTCACAGTATTTTATATTAAATAGTTTTTGAATTTATTATTTTAATCTCCTTTGCGAATAAGGATGTTTGTGATCTGTATGAAAGGTGGAGGCCTTCAAGTTCGGATCGACATCATGCACATCAACGTCCGGCCACAGCGTCTTCTATAGTTGCAATATCAATCTTGGTCATTTTCATCATCGCCTCAAACGCACGCTTGGCGACGGCAGGATCTTTGCTGGTGACCGCATCGACCAACACCCGTGGCGAGATCTGCCACGACAACCCCCACTTGTCCTT
Organism: Pseudomonas sp. P867; assembly: GCF_019891455.1. Classification (NCBI taxonomy): domain Bacteria; kingdom Pseudomonadati; phylum Pseudomonadota; class Gammaproteobacteria; order Pseudomonadales; family Pseudomonadaceae; genus Pseudomonas; species Pseudomonas sp. P867. The sequence goes on from NZ_JAFLXB010000027.1 coordinate 5,650, forward strand.
GCACCAGCCGCAGGCGCTTGCCTGCCCACCATTGTTGACGATGGCATTCCACAAGCGATCGGTTTCTTCCTGGTCATCCGTAGACACCTGAAAGGAAAACGCCTCACTGTGCTTGAACATCTGGCCGCCATTCAGGCCGACGCAGGGGATACCCAGCACGGTGAATTCCACGGTCAACACTTCGCCCTGCTTGCCGGCCGGGTAGTCGCCAGGCGCATGGTGAACGTTCCCCACTTTACTGTCGGGAAAGGTGTTGGCGTAGAAGGTCGCCGCCTCCAGGGCATCGTTGTTGTACCAGAGGCAGATCGTATTTTTGTTGTTCATCGCAAGGCTCCTCGGGTTGGAAGGTGCGTGAAGTCTAGACGATAACCGCGGGCGTTCTACCCCGTTTAGAACCGCTCATCCAGGATCGCCGGCAAGGTGATGTCCTTGACGAAACTGGCCGGCGACAAGTTCAGCGTCATACGCACCACTTGCACCACGTCATGCACCGGAATCGACTGGCCTTCACCGCGTTGCGCCGCCACTGCGAGCGGTGTGCTCAACGGGTCTTCGGTGTTCAGGTAGCCCAGGTTCAGGCAGGTCACGCCCAGGCGCTGATGCCGATAGCCTTCACGCAAGGCATCGGCAATCCCGCGCAGCGCAAACTTGGAGGCACCGAAGGCCACCTCCGGGCGGCCACTTTGCGGCAGGCCGGAGGTCGAGCCAGTCAGGATGATCCGTGGGTTGGCGCTGTCGAGCAGCACCGGCAGCAGGCGTTTGATCAGCAACAAGGTAGCGGTGATGTTGCACGTGACAATGGCTTCGAGCTGCTCATCACTGTCGGCCAAAAAGTTGTACGCCGGGTCGAAGGCAAATTCTTCCCAGATACCCAGGTTGTAGATCAAGGTATCCAGCCCACTCTCGGCCACCGAGGCTTCAATGGCCTGGGCAGCTTTGGCGGGTTCGGCCAGGTTGGCTTCGATCCAACGCACCTGCACATCAGCCTTGTGGTTGAGCTGTTCTGGACGGCTGCGGGATACACCGATCAGCGTATCCCCGGGTTCGCCCAACCCCTCGATCAGCGCCTTGCCCAGGCCTTTGCTGGCGCCCACTACCATGGTTTTCATTACGCGTCTCCTTGACTGAAGGGCGTAGTTATAAGGCAGTTGGGTGGGGCTTTCCAGCCTGCTGTTCAGGCTTGCACGGCTTCCCGGCAAATGCGTAAACCCGCACGCCGCGAGCGCCAGGCCAAACCCAGCACCATCATCAAGCCCAGGCCCGCCATGATTGCGCCTGCCAGGGAAATGGCCGGGTAGCCCAGCCCGGCGTTGATCACCGCGCCACCCAGCGCGGCACCAATCGCATTGCCAAAATTGAACGCGCCGATGTTCATCGCCGACGCCAGGTTAGGCGCATCCTTGGCGGCCTCCATCACACGCATCTGCAACGGCGGTACCAGCGCAAAACTGGCGGCACCCCATAGCAGGATCGACACGGCGGCAGGCAGCGGCCATTGCATCAGCACCGAGAAGGCCAGAAGCACGGCAATCAACACCACCAGCGAGGTGATCAGGGTACGGTCCACCGAGCGGTCGGCCGACTTGCCGCCCCACACGTTGCCCAGGGTCAGCCCGATACCGAACAGCACAAGCATCCCGGTGACGAAGTTGGTCGAGGCGTGGGTGACGTTGCGCAGAATCGGCGCGATGTAAGTGAACACCGTGAACATCGCACTGGAGCCCACCACCGTCAGCGCAAGCGCGGCCAGCACCGGCCCGCGGCCCAATACGCGGATTTCCGCCATCAGGCTGCCACCTTTAGGCGCGGGTGCATTCGGCAACGCCCACCACAGCGCCGCCATCACCACCGCACCGAGGCCGCTGATCCCCCAGAACGCCGTGCGCCAACCAAAGTTCTCGCCAAACCAGGTCGCCAGCGGCACGCCGCCAATGGTCGCCAAGGTCAGCCCGAGAAACATCGCCGCGACCGCTCCCGCGCGTTTCTCCGGCGCTACCACGCTGGCTGCCACAATCGAACCAATGCCGAAAAACGCCCCGTGGTTCAGCGACGTCACCAGCCTTGCGATCATCAAGGTCTGGTAGTTGGTGGCCAGCGCCGACAATAAATTGCCCAGGGTAAAAATCGCCATCAGCCCGATCAGCAAATAACGACGCGGCACTCTCGCCGTGGCGAGGGTCATGATCGGCGCGCCGATCAGCACGCCCATGGCATAGGCACTCACCAGCAGCCCGGCGGCTGGAATGGATACGCCAAGATCGGCGGCAATACCGGGCAACATGCCCATGGGCGCAAACTCCGTGACCCCGATGCCGAAGGCACCGATGGACAAGGCTACAAGGGGTGGATTGATACGCATGGTTGACTCCTCATCTGTGTGCCTAATGCTACAATCCAGCCTTTTCAAGCAGTAGCCCTTGCTCGGGAACTACAGCTTTGCGCAGGAGGCACAAATGGACATCGGCGGTCGGTCAGGAGAGATGGAGGTGTTCGCCATGGTCGCCGAGCAGGGCAGCCTGTCGGGCGCGGCGCGAGCCCTGGGGCTGACGCCATCGTCCATCAGCCGCATCATCACCCGCACCGAAAAGCGCATCGGCACCCGACTGCTGCTGCGCACCACCCGCGCCATCACCTTCACCGCCGAAGGCGAAGCCTACCTGCGCGGCGCCCGGCGCATCCTCGCAGACATGGCCGAAGTCGAAGACGCCATCACCGACCAGGGCACCCCACGCGGCCGCCTGCGAGTCAGCGCCGCACTGGCCCATGGCCGCATGACCATCGTCCCGCTGATCGCCGCCTTCAGCGCCCGCTATCCGGCCATCGTCGTCGACCTGATGCTCGGCGATGAAGTCGTGGACATCCTCGGCGGCCAGGCCGACGTCGCCATCCGCTTCGGCCCCCTCGCCGACAGCCCCCTGACTGCTCGTCATATCGGCTCCACCGGGCAGGTGATTGTCGCCTCACCGGACTACCTGGCAAGGCATGGCACCCCGGTGACGCCGCAGGATCTACTCCAGCACAACTGCCTACGCTTCAACTTCCGCCGAGCGGCGCCGGATTGGCCGTTCAGGGCGGATGGGCGGGAGTTTTCGTTGAAGGTGGCGGGGACGATTGAGGGCAACAGTGGCGAGGCATTGGCACAGTTGGCAAAGCTGGGGGCAGGGATTGCGCGGATTGGGGCGTTTAGTGTGGTGGAGGAGGTGAAGCGGGGGGAGTTGGTGGTGTTGCTGGAGGACTTTAACCCGGGGGATGTGGAGCCGATTCATGCGGTGTTTGTGGGGGGAGGGGCGATGCCGGCGCGGGTTAGGGCGTTTGTGGATTTTTTGGTGGAGCGGCATGGAGGTTGAGGAGGTGCGGGTTTAGGTCTGGATTTGTTGGGATGGGGGGATCGGCGGATTTCGGCCGATTCTGTTGAAAAAGTAGCTCCCCTGACTGGCCTCCGGCAAAATCTCTTCATTGGCCGGAGGGGGATCACACAGCATGATGGGACAGTTATCGAGTGGGCAGGAGC
>NZ_JAFLXB010000028.1:0-5552 GCF_019891455.1 Pseudomonas sp. P867
AGGTCACCGAAGGGCCGAAAAACCACTCAATGTGGTGAGTAGGTTCTCCAGTGGTGGTCGCGCTTGAGTTCAGGCAATCTGAAAATCCGACTTTTTCAACAGAATCGGCCAGAAGCCGTCACTGCTCAATCACCTTCAACAGATCGTTCCTGTCACTGCGCCTGTTGGAGCCGGGATTGCCCATCGCAGAGAAATTGCCCTCTTTCCTCCAGAAGGAGCCGGGCCACGAGCGTTAGGAATGGCTAGACCTTATTGAGCAGGTTGGTCATAGTATTTTCCGATTAGGCCAACGCCTCATCTTCAATCCGGGGCTCTACGAGACAACATGTCCAGCATCGCAATTACCGATCTAATTGTGCCTTGGGACGTCGACAGCATCTCGCGACCTATTGTGGCCTTCAGTGCCACATGGGTAACAAAAGACTGGGAAAATGCGAGGCATCAACACCGCAAAGCGCAGTTGATCTACTCCCTACGCGGAATCCTCAACTGTGAGATTGACGACGGTGTCTGGATCGTGCCGCCGCAATGCGCCATATGGATACCGGGAGACTTGCCGCACGCGGCGCGTGGAGCGGGTGAAACGGAATGCTATTGCCTGTTCGTTGAGCCAGACGCCGCGCCGGACCTTCCGAAAACCTGTTGCACGATTTCGGTATCGCCTTTGCTACGCGAGTTGCTACTGAAGGTGGCCGGTTTTCCTGAGTTATACGCGCCAGGGGGACGGGAAGACCGGTTGATTGCTGCATTGCTCGACGAGCTGGTGGCGGCACCGGTGGAATACTTGCATCTGCCCATGCCGCGTGATCCCCGATTGCGCCGCCTTGTGGAAATGATGCTGGCCGCCCCCTCGGACAAAACCTCGAAGGCCGATTGGGCTACTCGAATTGGCATGAGCGAGCGAAGCATGAGCCGTCTTCTGCTGCATGAAATTGGGATGAGCTTTGGGCGCTGGCGTCGGCAACTGCATGTGATCCTTGCGCTGCAACATTTGACCAAGGGTGAAAGCGTGCAAACGGTGGCATTGGAGTTGGGATACGAAAACGCCAGCGGTTTCGTAACCATGTTCCGCAAGGCGGTGGGCAAACCTCCGGCACGATACCTCTCGGATCGCATCAGCGGCGCAGCGCTTGCTTCAGTGCCCAGCATTATACTCCCCAATGAAATTTTACCCTGATGGATCGGGCTATCCAGGCTCGGGACAAACGACCGCCCTCAATCGCCCGTAGTCCTTGCACTCCACATTGCATCGCGCTTGGCCTGACTGAATAACAATCTGGCCTGATTTCGCCATCAAGCCCCCGTGTGTCCGTTGTTAAATGCAACATCTAAATACAAATGAGTATTGTTGATGTTCATCATGGCAACAGTTGATCAGTCCAGTTGGCCAAGTGGTTGGAGGGCAGAGCCCGCTGGCTATTCTCATCTGGATGGTCCGTACAAGGGCGCAAGCAGGAACGCGTCCCGCACCGTGTTGGGCTCGGCAGTTGCGGCAGCAGTTCTCATGAGTGCGCAGGGCGCATTCGCCGCCGAGCCAGGGCAGATTCAGACCAGGGCTGAGGGGACGTATCAAGAAAAGATAACCTTGCCGGCCATCACCGTAACAGCCCCCATGGATACGGCAACCACCGAAGGTACTGGCTCCTACACCACGGGCCAGACGTCGGTGGCGACGCACCTGCCGCTGTCGCTGCGGGAAACACCGCAGTCGGTGACGGTGATCACCCGCCAACGCATGGACGACCAGCAATTGAACTCGGTGCAAGGCGTGCTGGATAACACCACGGGCGTCTCGTCGTACCAATCCGACAGCGAACGGACGAGTTTCTATTCGCGTGGTTTCTTGATCAACAACGTTCAGTACGACGGCATACCCACCGTCGTCGGCGACATTGTCAACGGGAGCGGCATCGGCTCCCTCGATACTGCGTTCTACGATCGTGTCGAGGTCGTGCGCGGCGCCTCCGGCTTGCTGACCGGCACCGGCAATCCCTCGGCCGCCATCAACCTGGTGCGCAAACGACCGACCCGCGAATTCTCGGCGTCCGCCTCGCTCGGTGCGGGGAGCTGGGATACCCACCGGGAAATGGCCGATGTATCGACTCCGTTAACCGAGGACGGCCGTATCCGCGCCCGCATGGTCGGGACGTCCCAGGAAGGAAACTCGTACATGGATGGGTACAAGCCCCAGAGGAAGGCGTTCTACGGCATCATCGAGGTAGATCTGACACCCGACACCACGGTGAGCCTGGGCTATGACTACCAGGACATCACACCGAAGGGCTCCATCTGGGGAGGTTTACCGCTATGGTTCAGCGACGGCACGCAGGCGGAGTATTCACGCTCCAAGAACTACGCGCAGAACTGGAGCCGTTGGGACAACACCCTCAAGACGGCGTTTGCCGAGGTCGAGCATCGCTTCGACAACGGCTGGAACCTGCGGGCCGTCGCTAATCAATACCGCACCGAATTCGATGCCGAACTGCTCGGCCTGGTCGGCCGCCCCGATCGCGCCACGGGGCTGGGCTCCTTTCCCAACGGGGCTTTTCCGGTGGCACTGGCGTCCGAAGGTCGCAGCCGTCAAAACACCTTCGACGTGATGGCCAGCGGCCCCTTCGAACTGCTTGGCCGCCAGCATGACTTGGTGGTGGGGGCGACGAGTTCGCGCCGCACCGCCAGCCAGGAAGCTATCGCTCCGTTCTATGCAGGCTTCACGCCGGTCAATGTCTATCAACTGAGCCCGGCCTTTCCCCGCCCCAACTTCGATGCCATGGCTTCGATACCGACCCGCACCTTGATCAAACAGAGCGGTGTCTATAGCGCAGCCCGGTTCTCGCTGGCCGAGCCTCTGAAACTCATTGTCGGCGGCCGCTTCAGCAACTACGAGATCGACGACGCCGTTGGCGGCTCGTCGTTGCACTACAAGAAGAGCAGTGAATTCACCCCGTATGCCGGCTTGATCTACGACATCGACAAGACCTATTCGGCCTACGTGAGCTACACGGGCATATTCAATCCGCAAACCGACTATCGCGACAGCAGGGGCAACGTGCTCACGCCGACAAAGGGGAAAACCAAGGAAGTCGGCCTCAAAGGTGCTTACAGGGACGGACGTCTGAATGCGTCGGTGGCCTTGTTCGAGACCGAGTTGGACAACGCTGCACAGATCGTCGCAGGAACCCGTACGCCAAGTGGTGCCCAAGCCTATATGGGCTCGGATGGGACGAAGTCGCGCGGGATCGAGTTGGACTTGCAGGGCGAACTGGCGCGTGGCTGGAACGTCTATTCAGGCATCGCCCATTTCACGGCACAAGACGGCGATGGCGTCCGCTTGAACTCGCAAATACCGCGTACCACTGCCCAGCTTTTCAGCACCTACCAGTTGCCCGGAGAGTGGAGCAGGTTGACGCTGGGCGCAGGCGTCAAATGGCAAAGCCGCTTCTACCAGGCGCCCAATACAGGCATCAGTTCATTGGGTGGGGAACAAGGTTCCTATGCGCTGGTATCACTGTTGGGGCGCTACGCGATCACGAAGAAGATCACCGCAGCGGTCAACGTTAACAACGTGCTCGACAAGAAGTACGCGTTGCAGAAGGGCGATTTTGACACTGTGGGTTATGGCGCACCACGCAACTTGATGGTGACGCTGGACTATAGGTATTGATTCCCCCGGCCGAACGCTTCATCCGTTAGAAATCCAACAGCCCATTGATTATCGAGAAAGCTCCTATGCCCCTCCAGCCTACGCTACACCTCCCCCAAGAGCCTGCGGTGAACAACGCAAACAAAGTCGCCTTGTTCTGGTTGACGACAGCCGTTGGTGCCGTACTTTTTGTCACCTTCCAGTTATTTTTCTATGTAAACGATTTTGCGAGAGCGCCCGGAGCGACACCGGCGATTACGTTCGAGCCCGATATACTGTGGATGTTTTCCGCATTCTATGGTTCCTGGATCGTCACGGTGCTTCTCGCACTAACAGGAACCCGTAGGGCTCAGTGGGTTGCCCTGGTTCTCGGCAGCCTGCTTGTCGGCCTGAATACCCTCGGGGGAATCTCCGATGGGTTGCGCGACGGTTGGCACGTTGCTTTTTCGGCCGTGTTCTTCATTACGTTGCCCGGCGTGTTCGCCATCGTGGCCACCTGGCGTTGTGTTAAAAACAAAGGAAACGACCATGTCGGTGAATAGTTCTGACTTCCCTTTTGTCTGGATGAGCCTTACGCAAGAACCCGGACACGATCACCAAAAGGACTTCGCCGAATTAGAGGCCAACTTGCAGCGCGCAGAGCCCTTCGTATTCTTGACCGATACCGTACCTACCGAAGACCATGAGCACTCTGCGGAAGAAAAAAAACGCACCGCGCTCTGGATGAAAAAGCACAAGGTTGAATTGCGAAAGTGGGTTCTGGCAATGATCATGATTGAACCCAACTCGGCAAAACGCCTTGGGTTCAAGGCATTTGCGCTCGTGTTTGCCAAGTTCTGGGGCTACCCTTTGCTTCTTGCTGCTTCACGTGAGCAGGCAATGGAGATGGCAAGAGAACTGCTCCCAAAGGATGGAAAGTCATCTCACTGATGGCCAATGCCGGCATCCGATCTCCATGAAACTCTGCCGCCGCGCACCGTCGCGGCGAGCTGCTGCCCGGGCGCTGCACGAAGCTGGCATCCCACCCTGCCGATGGAGCGCTGCGTGCACTTTGATTGCGAAGAAGACTGCCGCCTGCAACACGCGCGCGACTGGCGTGCGCGGCTGACGCGTCACTCACCTGACCTGACGCCTCGAAGCCCGCAGGAAAAATCCCAACCCCCTGCAATGCCTTGCTCCCTTGCCTACGCATGGGTCAGAATCCGCCGGCTTGTGCGCTGGGATGGCCGTGATTAAGGTGGCTCGGTCGCTGAATGTCTCGGCGATCGGGTTTAGTAGCCTGAAGGTTTATCCAAACAAAAGTGCATGAGCTGCATCAATCAGACATCCCTGTCTGTACTTGATGGTGGCTGTGCGCAGGGCACCTTCGGGTGCGCCGGCTTTCGTTTGGATTCCCCGGTCTACTAACCTGCGCACAGCTGCCACCCTTCTGTTTAGTAGCTAAAGGGCGGTAGCCACACTCAGGAATTCAAACATGCTATTCACCGTCGCCCCCAACGCAACCAGCGAAACCCTCATCACCAACAGCTACGAAACCTTCACCAGCGTCAGCACCCTGCTGCTCGACCTGTCCGAAGACCTCAACGGCAAACACCGCGACATCGCCCTGGCGATTCACCAACTGAGCGAACTGGGCGTGCTTCTCACTGCCCGATTGCTCGACCGCGAAATGCCTTGCGCTGGCTGATTTTCAAGCACCCAACTCGAAAGACACTTTACTCGCCGCGTCGTTGTACACACGTACGACGACGCGGCGATTTGCTTTTGATGGCTGGGTCGAATGACACAAAATGCGGCAGCTTTCGGCCGATTCTGTTGAAAAAGTCGGATTTTCAGATTGCCTGAACTCAAGCGCGACCACCACTGGAGAACCTACTCACCACATTGAGTGGTTTTTCGGCCCTTCGGT
>NZ_JAFLXB010000029.1:0-3776 GCF_019891455.1 Pseudomonas sp. P867
CCCACTGACCGGTGCTGACGGGTTACCTGGGGCTGTTCGTCGCGGCGTTTGGCGCCGCAACGTTATTGCCCCTGCAATCTGAAGCCGTGCTGGTCGGCCTGCTGATCAGCGGGCATTACAACCTGTGGCTGCTGCTGGGTATCGCCACGTTGGGCAACGTGCTGGGGTCGGTGGTCAATTGGCTGCTGGGGCGTTCGGTAGAGCGCTTCAAGGAACGGCGCTGGTTTCCGGTGAGTGCCAAACAGCTGGATAGAGCCCGCGGGCATTACCTGCGTTGGGGGCATTGGACGCTGTTGCTCAGTTGGGTACCTATCATCGGCGACCCGCTGACCTTGGTGGCCGGGGTGATGCGAGAGCCGTTGTGGCGTTTTTTGCTGCTGGTAACCCTGGCCAAGGGCGTGCGTTATAGCGCGCTGACACTCATTATTCAGTAGCTGACCGCTCGTCGCCACTGTCATTTCTCACAGCTAGACGGTGACCACTCTCTCATATTTGCTGACCCTGTTTGGCACGTTTCTCAAATCAGCCTGAAGGGTCACCACCATGTCCGATAAACGCACAGACAGTCCACCCATCCTGCACCCACCACGCATCGCAGACCTGGAGCCGCCGCCCTACAACGACAACACTGTACGTCCCCTTCCCGAACTTCTGGCTGATGTAGGGGTTGGCATACGCAGCCTCGAAAACCGTTTGCTGATTACCTTCGAGAGCTGGACCACGAAGAACGTCGGCGATTCTTACGAATGGTATATGGGAGATCGGCGTTTTCCGGTCGCCTGGGGGGAAATTGTTGCTGGCGAGGAAACGCAAAGACGCTACCAACTCTCGGTACTACGCGAGCATGTACCGCTAGGTATTGTGTACCCCTGCTATGGCCTGGTCAGGCGTAACGGGTCTGGCACTGAAAGTACATCGGAGGAAGAAACCTGGTTCCTGAAAGATACCCGGCCAGGGGGCGTGGATCAGGACCCAGGACTCCCCTACCATTCGGCGCTGGTCCTTCACCTGCCAGAGGACTTGAGTGACTCAGATGCCGTACTCGACCCCGAGCGCGCACGTGATGGTGTGCTCATTACCATTGATCACTACCCAGATGCATTTGTAGGGGACACCATCGAGTTGTATTGGAACGGCCGTTTGGTAGAGCTGCAGTTGGACGCGGATCAGGCCGAGGGACTGACGCCTATCGAGGTGTTCGTCCCGTGGGAGGTCATCGAATTGGGCGGTAGCGGTCTGTTGACTATCCGGTTCCGGATCTACGACTTGGTGCTGAACTTCTCAGGGGAAGTGCAGCAGTGGTCTCAGGTCGTAAACCTGAACAGTAACCTGGATCCAGACGCACTCATGCGCCCCCACTTTTTGGTGGATGGAACAGACAATAATAACGTCGATTTCGACCAGTACGCAGAGAGTCACTTCGAACTCGAAGTGGTTGCGCCCACACGGCTCCCGAATGGCTCCCCAACGCCAGCAGGCACTCAGATCGTAGCTACCATCGTGGGTACACGCGAAGATAAAACGAAAGTCACCATCCCATTGCCAGCGTTTGCTGCCCGGCCCGGGCGTTCGGCATATACCACCGTCGAGAACAGCATCCTCGAAGACCTGATCAACGGCTCGATGCAAATCTCCTATACGCTGCAATTCCCGCTAGGCACTGAGATTGGCTATTCCCAAAGTCTGTCTGTCACAGTTTTTGGTACTGTTTCCAACATGCCTGCAGTTGAAATCGAGGAAAACGAAGGCGGCTTGATCGATCCGACCGTCCCCTACCTCAAAGTCAACTTCCCGGCCTTCGTGCCATACAGTCCGAACTATCCCGTCACCTTGCGCTTTGAGGCGCACCGACCCGGCGGCGGCCTAGTGTTTTATGAACAAACCCAGCAGGCCGGCGACCCACCACCACCCACACGCTTTCGGATTGTGACGCCGGCAAATTTCGCACAGTTCGTCGGGCTCGGGCCGATCGACGTCTTTTATCGCGTCAATGACGGTGTGAACACGATACAGGAAGCCGATGTGCTGACGGTGCGCGAATCCGAGCACCTGATAGTAGAAATAGGCGAACGTCGCGCCGACCTGCCTGCGCCGCACATTGAGGGCGTAGATGAAAATGGCAACCTCGATCCGGCCGATGTGATCTTCCAGGTCAATGTCACTCTCCCCTATACCTTCCAACGAGGTGACACCGTCGTGTGGCGCTGGGTAGGCTCTGGGGTGGGTGGCAACACAGGCGACACGATTAACGTCGTGGTAGGAGGAGAGATTTCGTTTCCGGTAGATCGAAATTATGTCGACGTGAATAACAACGGCTCCATTCGCTTGAGCTATTCCCTCATACGCGGCAACACAACACTGCGCTCTGAGACGCTTGACGTGACGGTCGGTAAAGCAATAGGTGAGCTGTTGAGGCCGGAAGTGCTTGAAGCCTCACGAGACCCAGACCAACTAAGGCCGGAGTCCGCAACGACCGGAGCGACGATTGAAGTATCGTTTCTGAACATGTCACCCAGCGACCGGATCCTGGCAGTGTTCAGCGGCGTACCGGGCATTGGCACTTATGAAGAAACCAAGAATGGCAACACCTCAAGAACAGTGCACTTTGACGTACCGAGCGAAGTAGTAGGCGCCAACATTCTTTCCGAAGGCCGCCAGATTCCCGTGCAGTACTTTGTGCTGCGCGGCACGCGGAGAATACCGTCGCCCATACTGGATCTGCTGTTACTGCCCCTGACCACGCTACCGATCCCCACCATCGAAGGGCATGATAACCCGGTATTGGTAATTTCCCAGCTTACTGGCCGGGAGCGCACCCTGATCAATATCTGGCCGTTCATTCACCGGTTTCAGCGGATGTGGATGCGATATGAAGGTATCTACGACGATGGCGCGGATTACATTGAGGATACCTACAGCGAGAACCTGGTAACGCCTGAGGGCGAGAGTCAGGGCATCATGCCACCGACGCCGCCGGATCTGCGCAGACTCAAGGATGGAATGCCGCTGTTCATCGATTTCTGGGCCAGTTTCGATCGTAGCACCAACAAAGCCAATGCAGTGCACTTCCGTCGGCGCACGTACACCATTCAGGCATTATCAGGAGATCTTCCCCACCCGTTTATCAATGGCACCACCGATACAGGGCCGAATGTGACAGTGGACCCGCTGCCCATTCAACACAATACGACGGCAACGGTTCGCTATGACGGTATGAGTAGCCAAGATTTCATCACGCTTTACTGGTTTTTTGCCGACGGCACCTCTTATTCAACCAGCCAGAATGGGCTGGATGGAGGCACGGTAGTGTTCAACCTGACCTCGGCCAAGGTCTTGCACCATAGTGTGAACAGTACCGTGTGCTTGAAGTATTCGGTGGTGAGCACGGGCGTGGCTGCCCCACGCCCGTCGCAGGTGCAGACGGTGAAAGTCAATACGATTCCGGCCACGGACTTACCGCAGCCACTCATCAACAGTATTATTGATGGAGGCACGCTGAACCTGGGTAGTTTTACCGGCGACGCCAAGGCATCAGTGGATAAGTGGCCTTTGAGCGACAAAGACCAACTAGGGTGGATGATACTCAGCAGCGACGGTATAGAAGATCTACTGGTGATGGAGGGCGAACTGATCAGCGCCACGGAGGCCGCCAATGGTTTGAGAGATAAAGCTGTGCTGCGTAGTTGGTTGGACAGGGTGGCAAATAATAGCCAGGTAACGTTGAGTTTTTACGTGGCCTATAATGGTATCGACGATCAGAGCCGGGCAGTTGAGTT
>NZ_JAFLXB010000030.1:0-3126 GCF_019891455.1 Pseudomonas sp. P867
CGTCTTCACACACCGCAATCTGGTCTCTTTCGCTTTTCAGCTCAGAGCATGCAAATTGCTTGGGTGTTATATGGTCAAGCCTCACGGGCAATTAGTATTGGTTAGCTCAACGCCTCACAGCGCTTACACACCCAACCTATCAACGTCGTAGTCTTCGACGGCCCTTCAGGGAACTCAAGGTTCCAGTGAGATCTCATCTTGAGGCTAGTTTCCCGCTTAGATGCTTTCAGCGGTTATCTATTCCGAACATAGCTACCCGGCAATGCCACTGGCGTGACAACCGGAACACCAGAGGTTCGTCCACTCCGGTCCTCTCGTACTAGGAGCAGCCCCTCTCAAATCTCAAACGTCCACGGCAGATAGGGACCGAACTGTCTCACGACGTTCTAAACCCAGCTCGCGTACCACTTTAAATGGCGAACAGCCATACCCTTGGGACCGGCTTCAGCCCCAGGATGTGATGAGCCGACATCGAGGTGCCAAACACCGCCGTCGATATGAACTCTTGGGCGGTATCAGCCTGTTATCCCCGGAGTACCTTTTATCCGTTGAGCGATGGCCCTTCCATACAGAACCACCGGATCACTAAGACCTACTTTCGTACCTGCTCGACGTGTCTGTCTCGCAGTCAAGCGCGCTTTTGCCTTTATACTCTACGACCGATTTCCGACCGGTCTGAGCGCACCTTCGTACTCCTCCGTTACTCTTTAGGAGGAGACCGCCCCAGTCAAACTACCCACCATACACTGTCCTCGATCCGGATAACGGACCTGAGTTAGAACCTCAAAGTTGCCAGGGTGGTATTTCAAGGTTGGCTCCACGCAGACTGGCGTCCACGCTTCAAAGCCTCCCACCTATCCTACACAAGCAAATTCAAAGTCCAGTGCAAAGCTATAGTAAAGGTTCACGGGGTCTTTCCGTCTAGCCGCGGATACACTGCATCTTCACAGCGATTTCAATTTCACTGAGTCTCGGGTGGAGACAGCGCCGCCATCGTTACGCCATTCGTGCAGGTCGGAACTTACCCGACAAGGAATTTCGCTACCTTAGGACCGTTATAGTTACGGCCGCCGTTTACCGGGGCTTCGATCAAGAGCTTCGCGTTAGCTAACCCCATCAATTAACCTTCCGGCACCGGGCAGGCGTCACACCCTATACGTCCACTTTCGTGTTTGCAGAGTGCTGTGTTTTTAATAAACAGTCGCAGCGGCCTGGTATCTTCGACCGGCATGAGCTTACGGAGCAAGTCCTTCACCCTCACCGGCGCACCTTCTCCCGAAGTTACGGTGCCATTTTGCCTAGTTCCTTCACCCGAGTTCTCTCAAGCGCCTTGGTATTCTCTACCCAACCACCTGTGTCGGTTTGGGGTACGGTTCCTGGTTACCTGAAGCTTAGAAGCTTTTCTTGGAAGCATGGCATCAACCACTTCGTTAACTAAAAGTTAACTCGTCATCAGCTCTCGGCCTTAGAATCCCGGATTTACCTAAGATTCCAGCCTACCACCTTAAACTTGGACAACCAACGCCAAGCTGGCCTAGCCTTCTCCGTCCCTCCATCGCAATAACCAGAAGTACAGGAATATTAACCTGTTTTCCATCGACTACGCTTTTCAGCCTCGCCTTAGGGACCGACTAACCCTGCGTCGATTAACGTTGCGCAGGAAACCTTGGTCTTTCGGCGTGGGTGTTTTTCACACCCATTGTCGTTACTCATGTCAGCATTCGCACTTCTGATACCTCCAGCAAGCTTCTCAACTCACCTTCACAGGCTTACAGAACGCTCCTCTACCGCATCACTTACGTGATACCCGTAGCTTCGGTGTATGGTTTGAGCCCCGTTACATCTTCCGCGCAGGCCGACTCGACTAGTGAGCTATTACGCTTTCTTTAAAGGGTGGCTGCTTCTAAGCCAACCTCCTAGCTGTCTAAGCCTTCCCACATCGTTTCCCACTTAACCATAACTTTGGGACCTTAGCTGACGGTCTGGGTTGTTTCCCTTTTCACGACGGACGTTAGCACCCGCCGTGTGTCTCCCATGCTCGGCACTTGTAGGTATTCGGAGTTTGCATCGGTTTGGTAAGTCGGGATGACCCCCTAGCCGAAACAGTGCTCTACCCCCTACAGTGATACATGAGGCGCTACCTAAATAGCTTTCGAGGAGAACCAGCTATCTCCGAGCTTGATTAGCCTTTCACTCCGATCCACAGGTCATCCGCTAACTTTTCAACGGTAGTCGGTTCGGTCCTCCAGTTAGTGTTACCCAACCTTCAACCTGCCCATGGATAGATCGCCCGGTTTCGGGTCTATTCCCAGCGACTAGACGCCCTATTAAGACTCGCTTTCGCTACGCCTCCCCTATTCGGTTAAGCTCGCCACTGAAAATAAGTCGCTGACCCATTATACAAAAGGTACGCAGTCACCCAACAAAGTGGGCTCCCACTGCTTGTACGCATACGGTTTCAGGATCTATTTCACTCCCCTCTCCGGGGTTCTTTTCGCCTTTCCCTCACGGTACTAGTTCACTATCGGTCAGTCAGTAGTATTTAGCCTTGGAGGATGGTCCCCCCATATTCAGACAAAGTTTCTCGTGCTCCGTCCTACTCGATTTCATGACTAAGAGATTTTCGCGTACAGGGCTATCACCCACTATGGCCGCACTTTCCAGAGCGTTCCGCTAATCTCAAAGCCACTTAAGGGCTAGTCCCCGTTCGCTCGCCACTACTAAGGGAATCTCGGTTGATTTCTTTTCCTCAGGGTACTTAGATGTTTCAGTTCCCCTGGTTCGCCTCTTGCACCTATGTATTCAGTACAAGATAACCATCTTATGATGGCTGGGTTCCCCCATTCAGACATCTCCGGATCAAAGTCTGTTTGCCGACTCCCCGAAGCTTTTCGCAGGCTACCACGTCTTTCATCGCCTCTGACTGCCAAGGCATCCACCGTATGCGCTTCTTCACTTGACCATATAACCCCAAGCAATCTGGTTATACTGTGAAGACAACATTCGCCGAAAATTCGAATTTCTCGATTAAGAGAACTCACAAATTTTACCTTAGCCTGATCCGTTACCAGTGAAAGTAACGTTCAGTCTATCTTTCTATCACATACCCAAATTTTTAAAGAACGA
>NZ_JAFLXB010000031.1:0-3066 GCF_019891455.1 Pseudomonas sp. P867
CACTGTGACCGTGCCTGCACCTACCGATGATGTGTTCATCGACAAGAGCACCCAGACGGTCCAGATCACTGACGCTTCTGGCGGCAACTTCGAGAAGTTGGAAGTCGCGGGTAACGGCGCCACCACCACGATCAACGACACCATCGACAAGGTCGATGTTGTCCTGACCGCTACCACTACCGTCGGTGAAGGCGGCAATATCGTTTACACCGCAAGCCTTGTGGATAAAAACGGCGCGCCGGTGACTAACATCACCAATCCGCTGACTGTCACTTTGGATAACGGCCAGAGCATCACTATTGGTGTGAACCAAAGCAGCGGTTCTATCTCGGTTTTGGCACCGGATGACGTGTATAAGGGCGACCAGATCGTCACTACCGCCATTACTGGTGTCACTGGCGGTGAGCACTTCGAGAACCTGGTGCCGGGCACTACGGCGGTGAACACCACTGTCACCGATACACCGGGTACCGACAACACCACGACTGTTACGCTGACCGCGCCTAGCGCCGTTAACGAAGGCGGCCAGATCACGTACACCGCTACGCTTTCCAATAAAGCGGGTACTGACGTCACTTTGAAGTTGGATAACGGCTCGTCGATCACTATCAAGGCCGGCGATACCGTCGGCACTGTGACCGTGCCTGCACCTACCGATGATGTGTTCATCGACAAGAGCACCCAGACGGTCCAGATCACTGACGCTTCTGGCGGCAATTTCGAGAAGTTGGAAGTTGCGGGCAATGGTGCGACCACCACGATCAATGACACCATCGATAAAGTCGATGTAGTACTGACCGCTACTACCACCGTCGGCGAAGGCGGCAACATCGTTTACACCGCCAGCCTTGTGGATAAAAACGGCGCACCGGTGACTAACATCACCAACCCGCTGACCGTCACTTTGGACAATGGCGAGACCATCACCATCGGAGTGAATCAGTCCAGCGGCACTGTTTCGGTCTTGGCACCGGATGACGTCTACAAAGGCGATCAGACCGTCACCACCGCTATCAAGGGTGTGACCGGCGGCGAGCACTTTGAAAATCTGGTTCCAGGTACTACGTCAGTAAACACCACCGTTACGGACACACCGGGTACCGACAACACCACTACCGTGACGCTGACAGCTCCGTCCGAAGCGAACGAAGGTGGTCAAATTACGTACACCGCTACGCTTTCGAATAAAGCGGGCACTGACGTCACCTTGAAGTTGGATAACGGCTCGTCGATCACCATCAAAGCGGGCGACACCGTCGGCACTGTGACTGTGCCTGCGCCTACCGATGATGTGTTCATCGACAAAAGCACGCAGACCGTTCAAATCACCGAAGCTACAGGCGGCAACTTCGAGAAATTGGAAGTTGCAGGCAACGGCGCCACCACCACGATCAACGACACCATCGATAAAGTCGATGTGATACTGACCGCCACCACCACCGTCGGCGAAGGCGGCAACATCGTTTACACCGCCAGCCTTGTGGATAAAAACGGCGCGCCGGTGACTAACATCACCAATCCGTTGACTGTCACCCTGGATAACGGCCAAACCATCACCATCGGAGTGAACGAATCGAGCGCTAGCGTTTCGGTTATTGCTCCTGATGATGTGTACAAAGGCGATCAAACCGTCACCACCGCCATTACTGGTGTCACTGGCGGTGAGCACTTCGAGAACTTGGTACCGGGCACTACTGCAGTGAACACCACCGTTACCGACACCCCGGGCACCGACAACACAACGACTGTCACGCTGACTGCCCCAAGTGTCGTTAATGAAGGTGGCCAGATCACCTACACCGCGACCTTGAGTAATAAGGCCGGTACCGATGTCACGCTGAAGTTGGATAACGGCTCGTCGATCATCATCAAGGCTGGCGAAACTGTCGGCACTGTGACTGTCCCTGCGCCTACCGATGACGTGTTCATCGATAAGAGCACCCAGACCGTCAAGATCACCGAGACCACTGGCGGCAACTTCGAGAAGTTGGAAGTCGCAGGCAACGGCGCAACCACCACCATCAACGACACCATCGACAAGGTGGACGTAGTTCTGACCGCCACCACCACCGTCGGTGAAGGCGGCAATATCGTTTACACCGCCAGCCTTGTGGATAAAAACGGTGCGCCGGTGACCAACATCACCAACCCGCTGACCGTAACTTTGGACAATGGCAAGACCATCACCATTGGTGTGAATGAAACCAGCGGCACTGTCTCGGTCTTGGCACCGGATGATGTCTACAAAGGCGACCAGACCGTCACCACCGCTATCAAGGGTGTGACCGGTGGCGAGCACTTTGAAAATCTGGTTCCAGGTACTACGTCAGTAAACACCACCGTTACGGACACTCCGGGTACCGATAACACAACGACTGTCACACTGACTGCGCCAAGTGTCGTTAATGAAGGTGGCCAGATCACCTACACCGCGACCTTGAGCAATAAGGCCGGTACCGACGTCACGTTGAAACTCGACAACGGCTCAAGCATCACTATCAAAGCCGGCGACACCGTCGGCACTGTGACCGTCCCGGCACCGACCGATGACGTGTTTATCGATAAGAGCACGCAGACGGTCAAGATCACCGACGCTTCCGGCGGCAACTTCGAAAAACTGGAAGTTGCAGGCAACGGTGCGACCACCACCATCAACGACACCATCGATAAGGTCGATGTTGTACTGACCGCCACGACTACCGTGGGCGAAGGCGGCAATATCGTCTACACCGCCAGCCTGGTGGATAAAAACGGCGCCCCGGTGACCAACATCACCAACCCGCTGACCGTCACTTTGGACAATGGCGAAACCATCACCATCGGTGTAAACCAATCGAGCGGTAGCGTTTCGGTTATTGCTCCTGATGACGTGTACAAGGGCGATCAAACCGTCACCACCGCCATCAAAGGCGTGACTGGCGGCGAGCACTTTGAAAATCTGGTGCCGGGTACTACGGCGGTGAACACCACCGTGACGGACACACCGGGTACCGACAACACGACTACTGTCACCCTGACAGCGCCTAGTGCCGTTAACGAAGGTGGCCAAATCACCTATACCGCAAC
>NZ_JAFLXB010000032.1:0-2013 GCF_019891455.1 Pseudomonas sp. P867
TCCTGCCCACTCGATAACTGTCCCATCATGCTGTGTGATCCCCCTCCGGCCAATGAAGAGATTTTGCCGGAGGCCAGTCAGGGGAGCTACTTTTTCAACAGAATCGGCCAAAAGCAGCCGATCAGCGTACTGTATGGGTGCGGAAAATTTCTTTGAGGGAAAACCCTCATTGCCGGGCCTGTGTCACGCTATTAGCATTGATTTCGGCAATCGGCCCATTCGTAGGAGAAAACCATGACTACCTTGCAGAGTGACGACAAGCGCCCCACGCCGGATCAGGCAGAGGATAATGCCTTTTTCCCCTCTCCATACTCGCTAAGCCAATTTACCTCGCCAAAATCTGATTTGAGTGACGCGGATTACCCTAATCCTTACCAAGGTGGCCGCTGGAAGATTTTGCTGATCGGCGCAGACGAGCGCTATTTGTTGACTGACAACGGCACCATGTTTTCCACCGGTAATCACCCGGTCGAGACGTTGCTACCCATGTACCACCTCGACAAAGCCGGCTTCGCGTTCGACGTTGCGACCCTGTCAGGCAATCCGGTGAAGTTTGAATTCTGGGCCATGCCTTCCGAAGATACCGAGGTAAAGAATTTCTACGCCAAATACCGCGAACAGTTCAAAAAACCCTTGAAGCTTTCCGATGTGGTCGAAAAGGCACTGGGCGAGGATTCGGATTACATCGGGGTTTTCATACCCGGCGGACACGGCGCGCTGATTGGATTGCCGGAGAGTGCCGACGTGAAAGCGGCTTTGCATTGGGCAATCACCAACGACAAATTTGTGATTTCCCTATGTCACGGCCCAGCAGCAATGCTCGCGGCGGGTATTGGAGAGTCGAGGGATTCCTACATTTTCAACGGCTACAAGATCTGCGCATTTCCAGACAGTCTCGACGCAAAAACGCCCGACATCGGTTATATGCCTGGGCATTTGACCTGGAAATTTGGTGAGCAATTGAAAGCCCTGGGAGTTGAGATCGTCAACCAGGATATTTCAGGTACAACGCTCCAAGACCGCAAGTTGCTGACCGGCGACAGCCCACTGGCAGGCAATAATCTAGGCAAGTTGGCAGCTGAAGCATTGTTGAAAGAGGTCGCATCATAGTGAGCGACGGGCCGGCCGAAACAGCGATGCGAGCTGCTCTGGAGATAGAGACGGCGCGCACACTTGAATCAATCAAGAAAGCCGTCAGGGGTTTTGCCACACCCTACGGCTATGATCGATTCGTGTTGTTTTCTGCATCGTCGGCAAGTGAAGAAGTGGTTGAGCATATCTACTGGGTCGAAGGCGATTGGTTCGATAACGGTCAATCGGTGGATGCTGAGACTTATGTTCGACATTGTCCGGTGACTCGCCACCTTCTGAATGCTCGCCAATCCTTCTTCTGGCAGAAAGAGCAGGCCAACGGAGAAGAGCGCTACCGGGTGATTCGTTCTCCCGGTGATTCAGGGATTCAGGGGTTGCAGGTACCAGTTTTCGGCCCGCAGGGGCTTGAGGGCGCGATGAGCTTGGGGGGTGAGCCGGTGGATGGAAGCGCGCGGGTTCGCTTGGGACTAAGCCTGGTTGCGACGGCCGCTTTTTTCGCAGCCAGGCGGTTGCTTGAGTCTCCACTGGACGAAGCGTTACAAAGCCTTTCCCCGCGAGAGCGCGAAGTCATGGAATGGACGGCTGCCGGAAGACGGCAAGCGGATATTGCAGCAACTCTCGGTTTGTCGGAGCGTACGGTTGAAAATCACCTGCGCTCAGCGCGCCGACGTCTGGGCGTGACAACGACAGCACAAGCCATCAGGATGGCCATCCGAAACGGCGATATCGATGGTTAAGGACGCGGCGAGATGGAGTGGTGGAACGTTTGGGCCTCCGAGTAATTTCCTCAATAGGCTGATCTGAATGTCGGCTATTGGCCGATTCTGTTGAAAAAGTAGCTCCCCTGACTGGCCTCCGGCAAAATCTCTTCATTGGCCGGAGGGGGATCACACAGCATGATGGGACAGTTATCGAGTGGGC
>NZ_JAFLXB010000033.1:0-1786 GCF_019891455.1 Pseudomonas sp. P867
ACCTTCAACGAGCTCGATACCGGTAAAAAGCGCACTGACGGCTCGATCAAGTCCCTGGAAGAAGCCGGCATCCCCAAGGATCACATCCTCACCGCTGCCCTCAAGACTCTTGACGTGCCTGGCAGCATGGACGCCACCAACTCGGCCCTGGTCAAGCTGCCCGGCGGCGCTAAAAACCTGATCATCGGCGGCATGAACGACAACACCGTGCTCGGCGGCGTGCGCGCCACTGAAAGCGCCGGCTTCAAGGCCGCCAACGTGATCGGCATCGGCATTAATGGCACCGACGCCATCGGCGAATTGAAGAAAGCCGACAGCGGTTTCTTCGGCTCCATGCTGCCGAGCCCGCACATCGAGGGCTATAACACCGCACTGATGATGTACGAGTGGGTCACCAAAGGCACTGAACCACCGAAGTACACCGCCATGGACGAAGTCACCCTGATCACCCGCGAGAACTTCAAGGAAGAACTGACCAAGATCGGGCTGTGGAAATGACCGCTGCGGCCCTGCGTTTTGACGCGATCGGCAAAACCTTTCCCGGGGTCAAGGCGCTGGACGGCATAAGCTTCACCGCCCACCCCGGGCAGGTGCACGCCCTGATGGGCGAGAACGGTGCGGGCAAGTCGACGCTGCTGAAAATCCTCGGCGGCGCCTACATTCCCAGCAGCGGCAGCGTGCAGATCGGCGCGCAGGTCATGGCGTTCAAGAACGCTGCCGACAGCATCGCCAACGGTGTCGCGGTGATCCACCAGGAACTGCACCTGGTGCCGGAAATGAGCGTGGCCGAGAACCTGTTCCTCGGGCACTTGCCGACGCGTTTCGGTGTGGTCAACCGCGGCGTGCTGCGCCAGCAGGCGCTGGCATGTCTCAAGGGCTTGGCCGATGAGATCGACCCTGACGAGAAGCTCGGGCGCCTGTCTTTGGGCCAGCGCCAACTGGTGGAAATCGCCAAGGCGTTGTCCCGCGGTGCCAACGTGATCGCCTTCGATGAGCCCACCAGCAGTTTGTCGGCGCGGGAAATCGACCGGCTGATGGCAATCATTGCGCGCCTGCGCGACGAGGGCAAAGTGGTGCTCTACGTGTCGCACCGCATGGAAGAAGTGTTCCGTATCTGCGATGCGGTGACGGTATTCAAGGACGGTCGCTACGTGCGCACGTTCGAGGACATGAGCACGCTGACCCACGACCAGTTGGTGACCTGCATGGTCGGTCGCGATATCCAGGACATCTACGACTACCGCCCACGCGAGCACGGCGAAGTGGCGCTCAAGGTAGACGGCCTGCTCGGCCCGGGCCTGCGCGAGCCGATCAGCTTTGAGGTGCGCAAGGGCGAGGTCCTTGGGCTGTTCGGGCTGGTGGGGGCAGGGCGCACCGAGCTGTTTCGCCTGCTCAGTGGCCTGGAGCGCGCCAGCGCCGGTAGCCTGCAGCTATGCGGGCAAGCCCTGCAATTGCGCTCACCCCGCGACGCCATTGCCGCCGGTATCTTGCTGTGCCCGGAGGATCGCAAAAAGGAAGGCATCATCCCGCTGGGCAGCGTCGCCGAAAACATCAACATCAGTGCCCGGGATGCGCACTCCACCTTTGGCTGGCTGTTGCGCGAAGGCTGGGAGAAAGCTAACGCCGACCGGCAGATCCAGGCGATGCGGGTCAAAACCCCGAACGCGGCGCAGAAGATCCTGTACCTCTCCGGCGGCAACCAGCAGAAAGCCATTCTTGGCCGCTGGCTGTCGATGCCGATGAAGGTCCTGCTGCTGGACGAGCCCACCCGCGGTATCGACATCGG
>NZ_JAFLXB010000035.1:0-1621 GCF_019891455.1 Pseudomonas sp. P867
CTATTGGTGATCGCGGGTCGAGCCGCTGTAGGCAAGGGCAGGGTGGTCGAGCGGTTCTCATGGTCGATCCACACCACCGAATCGCCCGACACACAAAGCCTGTGCGCCAGCGCATGGCTCCAGCCAAACCCCAACCCGCAATCCACACCCACCGCACTGGTGCGATACAGCCGTGTCCACTCAAACGGCAAAATCCCGTCCAGCGCGCCGTCGGTGAGGGTAAGCAATTCCTCCCCGGTGACCATCGACACCGGGCAGCCGTTGGTGACCGTCTTGTCCGCTGGCGCCGCCGCATCTCCCTTCGGATTGGAAGCCACGGCAGGCGCATCATCCACATGCTCCTGCCGGACCAATACCGTCTGCCGAGTCTTGTTGCGAACCACCGGCACCGGGTTCGAAACCAGCGTGTCGCCCGCCTTCAACGGAACCACCGGTACCGCCTTGACCGGCGTTGCCGAACTGCTCAGCAACACAGGCTTGGCGGCCTCAACATGCGTGTCCAACCGCGGCCCCGCCACCTGCCTGGCCAGCAACTCCAACAACGCCCGCGCCCCGCCGGACTTGACGCCACTCAGCACCTGCGCACCCAGCCGCAGCTGTACGCCAATACCCCGCGTCGCCCAGATCAGTAGCAAATTGATCAACACTTCGCCGGTGATTTCACCCAGCAGCTCGTACATTTCGGGCGGCGGCAGCATCCGTATCCAGGCCACCACCGCTGCCACGTAGATAAACAGCAGCGGCTCATCACTGAGCACCAGCAATCCCTTGGCCAGCGTGTCTTTACCCAGCGCAAGCAGCGCGTCCAGTTCGGCCCGGGAGAGGTACTTCAGCAACTTTTCGCTGTTGGATTTGAGGTTCGCGAGCAGGTCATACAGCTCGGTGATGCTGTCCCACAGGTTGTAGAGCGCCTTGCCAAGTCCGGTAGCGAAGGCAATGCCCTGCATCGCACTGCGCTTGTAAGCAGGATCTTTGGCAAAGTCTGCCCATTGAGGCGCGAAACGCTCGTCCCACTGTTTACGCAGATCAGCTTCCAACCCGGCAATCACTGACGTGTAGGAGGCATACAGCGCCTTGACGTGATCCCTGGAGACATTGGGGTAAAAGGTGATTTGGTACTGCTGATCGCGGGTACAGTCGTTGACTTCGAGAATGCCGCTGGGGCCGATGGTCCGATGAAGCGGCGCGCCGACTGGGCTGCCATCCCGAGCCAGGGCTTGCAGTTCCACTTGGGTATTGCCGATGGGTACAAACCGGGTACTTTCAAACAGATGCACCAGAGTCAACCCACCCTGGGCTTTGCATTGAGCGACGGTACGGCTGGGTTTATCGGAAGAAGCCGGCGCGACCAGTGCGACGTCTTCCCCAACCTTGAACACCTGCTCCACGGCAAGTGCCGAACCACCCAACAGGCTGTCGGCCCACGCGTCGAACGTGTTCAGGCAGGTACGAAAATCCGCTAAAACGCGAGTGACATCCGGCGCCTTGGGATCCATGGGGGCCAGCACAAAGCCAGCGATCACCGGAATCAAGAGCCAGCCCTGTCAACCAGGGCTCTAACGAAAACAACCATCTGCAATCCCTCGCACTGTTCAATCAGGCGAGGGACTTTGCAGAGGTT
>NZ_JAFLXB010000036.1:0-1617 GCF_019891455.1 Pseudomonas sp. P867
GGCCGATTCTGTTGAAAAAGTCGGATTTTCAGATTGCCTGAACTCAAGCGCGACCACCACTGGAGAACCTACTCACCACATTGAGTGGTTTTTCGGCCCTTCGGTGACCTTCGCTGCTCTGTTATTGGGTTAATTTGAGGTTTTTTGCTTGGTGCAGGCGCACCTATCCCGTGACTGGTGGCCCTTGAGATGAAAATTTGGCCAGCCTTCGCAGGTTCTGCACCGCAGCGGCCAGCGTGAATTCATCCGTCGCGCCACTCATGCCACGTAGTCGCAAGCGATCCAATTTCAGGATGCGCTTGAGGTGGGCAAACAACATTTCGACCTTTTTACGTTCGTGGCGAGAGCGCTGATATGCCGGCGTTGCTGCAATGCACCGAGCCACATCGCGAGCGGCTTCATGGACGCTGCGAGCGATCTTGCGGAACGCAGTGTTCGGGCAGCACTTGGCTTTCATCGGACACGTAGCGCAGTCGGTCTGCCGGGATCGGAAGATGATGGTGTTGGCTTTTGTGACGTGCGAACGCTCGTTTTTGAAGGCTCGCCATTCGCTGCGTAATGGGTTGCCGGCCGGGCAGCGGTATTCCTCGGCCTCTTCACTCCAGTGGAAATCGTTACTCGAAAAGCTGTCGTTCTTGCGCTCGGTTTTGTCCCATACCGGCACATGCGGCTCGATGTCCTTTTCCTCCACCATCCAAGCCAACATCGGCGCTGTGCCGTAAGCGGTGTCGCCGATGAGGCGCTCTGGCTTGATGTTGAACTGCGCTTCGACCCGATCGATCATCGTCTTGGTGCTCTCGACTTCTGCAGTTCGATGAGCCGGTGTGGGTTCCACATCCATGATCACGCCGTGCTCGGTATCGATCAGATAATTCGTGGAGTAAGCGTAGAAAGCTGGGCCGCCTAAAGCAGCGGTCCAGCGGGCTTGAGGATCCGTCAGCGACAGGCGCTTCGGTAGCGTTTCGGCCAAAGCCTCTTCATCGAGGGCTTCAAGGTACTCACGCACGGTGCGGGTGCTCAGGGCCGGATCGCTCCAGTTGACCGGTTCATCACCCGGTACACCGCGCTGCCGGCTGGCATCCGCTTTGATGATGCTGGCGTCCACGGCAAAGCCTTCGCCCTTGACCAGGCCGGCGTCCATGCAGCGACGCAGCACTTCATTAAACAACCAGCGAAATAGATCGCTGTCCCGAAAGCGGCCGTGTCGGTTCTTGGAAAAGGTTGAGTGGTTGGGGACTTCATCTTCAAGGCTCAACCGGCAGAACCAGCGATAAGCTAGGTTCAAATGGGCCTCTTCGCACAACCGCCGTTCGGAGCGGATGCCATAGCAATAGCCGACGATCAGCATCCGAATCATCAGTTCGGGATCAATCGACGGACGCCCAATCGGGCTATAGAAATCGGCGAGGAAATGGCGCAGGTCGCTCAGATCAAGACACTGATCAATGCTGCGCAGAAGGTGATTGGCTGGGATGTGATCTTCAAGATTGAACGAGTAAAACAGTCGCTCCTGCCCACTCGATAACTGTCCCATCATGCTGTGTGATCCCCCTCCGGCCAATGAAGAGATTTTGCCGGAGGCCAGTCAGGGGAGCTACTTTTTCAACAGAATCGGCC
>NZ_JAFLXB010000037.1:0-1260 GCF_019891455.1 Pseudomonas sp. P867
CCGAAGGTAGTCGCCCTGACATATCGCCTGAAAAGGGCTTTCCAGAACAAATGTTAATTCTCACTTAATCCCATCCAAACAGCATCCGAATACCCTACTCGGAGCTCCGTCCATGCCCCTGGCCCGCATTATCTGCATTGCCGCCCTGCTCACAGCCAACACCGCCCCTGTGCTCGCTGCCACTGAAGGGCCCAGCTACGGCCCTGAACTCCAGGGTTTTCAATACCCCCATCCCGTTGAACATTTCACCTTCCAGTCCCAAGGCAAATCCCTGCAAATGGGCTACATGGACGTGCCTGCCAAAGGCAAAGCCAACGGCCGCAGCGTGGTGCTGATGCACGGCAAGAACTTTTGCGGTGCCACCTGGGAAGGTTCGATCAAGGCCTTGAGCGACGCCGGTTACCGCGTGATCGCGCCGGACCAGGTGGGCTTCTGCACTTCCAGCAAGCCCGATCACTACCAGTACAGCTTCCAGCAATTGGCGGCCAACACCCACCAACTGCTGGAAAAACTCGGCATCCAGAAGGCCACGGTGATCGGCCATTCCACCGGCGGGATGCTTGCCACCCGCTATGCCTTGATGTACCCCGAGCAAACCGAACAACTTGGACTGGTGAACCCTATCGGCCTGGAAGACTGGAAAGCCCTCGGTGTGCCCTACCAGAGCGTCGACCAGTGGTACCAGCGCGAGCTGAAAATGAGTGCCGACGGGGTGCGCAAATATGAACGCGACACCTATTATGGCGGGCGCTGGAAGCCGGAATACGAACGCTGGGTGGATATGCTCGCCGGCCTGAACAAAGGCCCGGGGCATACCCAAGTCGCGTGGAACTCGGCATTGATTTACGACATGATCTTCACCCAACCGGTGTACTACGAATTCAAGGATCTGAAGGTGCCCACCCTGTTGCTAATTGGCACCAGCGACACGACTGCGATCGGCAAGGATGTGGCGCCGCCCGAGGTCAAGGCCAGGATTGGCAATTACCAGGTGCTGGGCAAGCAGGTGGCCAAGCTGATTCCCCACGCCACACTGGTGGAATTCCCCGGCCTGGGCCACGCGCCACAGATGGAAGAACCGGAGCAGTTTCATAAAGCGCTGTTGCAGGGTATGAATGCCCTTTGATTTCGAGGCCCATGGCATGTCGATACAGATCGCAGTGATAGATGACTGGCAGAACGTCGCCAGTGACGTGGTGGATTGGTCGGCGCTGGACGGCGTGGGCCAGGTACATTTTCTCCACGACTACCCCGCTGATA
>NZ_JAFLXB010000038.1:0-1102 GCF_019891455.1 Pseudomonas sp. P867
TTTATTGGAAAGCGTAGCGGTGTACGTGATCTGGCCGCCTTCGTTAACGGCGCTAGGCGCGGTCAGCGTAACAGTCGTGGTGTTGTCGGTACCCGGTGTATCCGTAACGGTGGTGTTCACCGCCGTAGTGCCCGGGACCAGGTTCTCGAAGTGCTCGCCGCCAGTCACACCTTGAATGGCGGTAGTGACGGTCTGGTCGCCTTTGTACACATCATCCGGTGCAAGAACCGACACGCTAGCGCTGGATTCATTCACGCCAATGGTGATGGTTTGGCCGTTATCCAGAGTCACGGTCAGCGGGTTGGTGATGTTGGTCACCGGTGCGCCGTTCTTATCCACAAGACTGGCGGTGTAAACGATATTGCCGCCTTCACCTACGGAGGTGGTGGCAGTCAGAACTACGTCCACCTTGTCGATGGTGTCGTTGATCGTGGTGGTGGCGCCGTTGCCCGCGACTTCCAACTTCTCGAAGTTGCCGCCTGTGGCTTCGGTGATTTGAACGGTCTGCGTGCTTTTGTCGATGAACACATCATCGGTAGGCGCAGGCACGGTCACAGTGCCGACGGTGTCGCCCGCTTTAATGGTGATCGACGAACCGTTATCCAGCTTCAACGTGACGTCAGTGCCCGCTTTATTGGAAAGCGTAGCGGTGTACGTAATTTGACCACCTTCGTTAACGGCGTTAGGCGCGGTCAGTGTCACGGTAGTGGTGTTATCGGTGCCTGGGGTATCCGTAACGGTGGTGTTCACCGCCGTAGTGCCCGGGACCAGGTTCTCGAAGTGCTCGCCACCGGTCACACCCTTGATCGCGGTAGTGACGGTCTGATCGCCTTTGTAGACATCATCCGGTGCCAAGATCGAAACAGTACCGCTCGACTGATTCACGCCGATGGTGATGGTTTCGCCATTATCCAAAGTGACGGTCAGCGGGTTGGTGATGTTGGTCACCGGCGCGCCGTTCTTATCCACAAGGCTGGCGGTGTAAACGATGTTGCCGCCTTCGCCGACGGTGGTGGTAGCAGTCAGGACCACATCGACCTTGTCGATGGTGTCGTTGATCGTGGTGGTTGCGCCGTTGCCCGCAACTTCCAGTTTTTCGAAG
>NZ_JAFLXB010000039.1:0-985 GCF_019891455.1 Pseudomonas sp. P867
TAAAGCTGTGCTGCGTAGTTGGTTGGACAGGGTGGCAAATAATAGCCAGGTAACGTTGAGTTTTTACGTGGCCTATAATGGTATCGACGATCAGAGCCGGGCAGTTGAGTTTCCAAAGACGACCTATACCGTCGTCGAGTCTAAACCTCTTATCATTGACACCTCAACCATGTACCTGAATGGCTGGCACTTCAACTCCACAGGCGCATTGCAGATTGCTGATTTTCCTGGAGCCGCACTTACTCGTCAGCCAGCAAGTGGAACGCCTCCTTATTACTATTCAATTCGACCACAAAACTCTCCAGTAGCAGTTGTAGATGCCAATGGAAACGTCAGAAGCAAAAGTAACGGCACCACTCGAGTCTACGTGAGGGACAGTGCGAGTCAAGAGGTCAGCTATCCTGTCACAGTATCAAACTGCTGGTATGTAGTTATATTGGCCGGTGACAAATATCCCTTTGGCCACCACAACTTCAGTGAAAGGGTCCAACCACCGTATACGCAAATCCCGGAAGATAAATGGCCTTCTATCTACACGGCGTATGGCCAGGTACCTATCAGATGGAGTGGCGGGATCCAACCCGCTTGGATAACTCCTGTGGTTCAGGGTGGCAGGTCTAAAACCTATAACATGTATACGGGAGTCAGCCAATCCGCGGGCGTTAACGAAAACATCAGGTACGCTTTGGCCGTACTTCCTTCAATTTCATCAGGGAACTAGCCCCAATGTAAAATAAAAATATCAGGAGAATTAGAGGGGGCAGCTCTATTTAACCGTAGACTGTCCCTTTTTTCAGGGTGAATGGCAGCACTCAGCAAAGACTAACAACGCTTCAAAGAGGTCGCGGAAATATATCTAAAGCCAATGGAAAAACCGAAGGTAGTCGCCCTGACATATCGCCTGAAAAGGGCTTTCCAGAACAAATGTTAATTCTCACTTAATCCCATCCAAACAGCATCCGAATACCCTACTCGGAGCTCCGTC
>NZ_JAFLXB010000040.1:0-968 GCF_019891455.1 Pseudomonas sp. P867
GACGGAGCTCCGAGTAGGGTATTCGGATGCTGTTTGGATGGGATTAAGTGAGAATTAACATTTGTTCTGGAAAGCCCTTTTCAGGCGATATGTCAGGGCGACTACCTTCGGCTTTTCCATTGGCTTTAGATATATTTCCGCGACCTCTTTGAAACGTTGTTAGTATTTGCTGAGTGCTGCCATTCACCCTGAAAAAAGGGACAGTCTACAGTTAAATAGAACTGCCCCCGTTCAAGCGGGTGTGCGGCTAGTTTTCTATTTTATTACTATTGACCGCTATCGAGTTAAAACGGTTGCTGTTGACGGTGGCGAACCATGCCGTTACTCCTGACGCCAAGTTAGTGGTCCAATAATAGTAAATCCCAAACTCAGTTTTGTAATGGGTGCGCGACCAATAGTAATTATTTGGCATCGGCCAACGACCGGCGTACTGCTGTTGCATAAGCTTCTGTTCATTAAGGGTGGGTAGGGTCATGTCCCGCTCTATCGCCCTTTCATACACTTCTTCGTGCGCGCCTACACCGTTGTTGTAAACCCAGATCACGTTGGTAACGTACACTCCGACGGTTACGGTCTGTGGCGGACTCGAAGAGTCCGTGATTCGGATGGTTGTTTGACCATTGCCCCGTGAGGAAACCGCTCCAGTTGTACTGACAGAAGCGATATAGCTTTTATCGGATGAGTAAGTATAAGGCCCGGTACCGCCGCCCACGCTCAGTTGCGTCGTATTGCCAGGGGTGTTGGCGGGGAGGAGGCTGGGGTAATCTCCCAGCATGAATGTAAATCCGGAGAGCTGGATATAAGTCGGCGTGACGTATAACGGAGTGCTGCGACTGATAGTGTATTGCGTACTGGGGAACTCAACTGCCCGGCTCTGATCGTCGATACCATTATAGGCCACGTAAAAACTCAACGTTACCTGGCTATTATTTGCCACCCTGTCCAACCAACTACGCAGCACAGCTTTA
>NZ_JAFLXB010000041.1:0-750 GCF_019891455.1 Pseudomonas sp. P867
ATTCAAAATCCAAGCGGTCAATCAAGTGACCGAAAAGAAGCTTCCCGTCGCTGACGTAGCGGCGCGTCTTGGCGTGTCGACGCATAGCCTCTATGCCTGGATAAAGCGCTACAGCAAACCTCAGGCAGAACGGCAGCAAGACGATGATCAGCACGCTGAACTGCGCCGTCTGCGAGCGGAACTCAAGCGGGTCACTGAAGAGCGAGACATCTTAAAAAAGGCCGCCGCGTACTTTGCCAAGGAGTGCGGCTGAAGTACGCCTTTATCAAGCAGCGCGCGGGCGACTATTCCATTCGACGGCTTTGCCTGACGCTGAAAGTCCATCCCAGTGGTTATTACGCTTGGTTGTCTGAGCCGCAATCTGCACGCGCTAAAGACGACCAGCGATTGCTGGGTTTGATCAAGCAATCGTGGCTGGAGAGCGGCGGAGTTTATGGCTATCGCAAAATCCATGACGACCTGCGCGAGGTCGGTGAAGATTGTGGTCGGCATCGTGTGGCGAGGTTGATGCGTCTTGAAGGTCTACGCTCTCAGACAGGGTATCGACGTCGCCCTGGAAAGTACGGCGGTAAGCCAGCGGTCGCCTCACCCAATTTGCTGAAGCGCCAGTTCGATGTCGGGGAACCCAACAAGGTTTGGGTCACCGACATCACCTATATTCGTACGTATGAAGGCTGGCTGTATTTGGCGGTGGTGCTGGATCTGTTTTCCCGTCAGGTCGTTGGCTGGTCAATGAAGTCGCAGATGACC
>NZ_JAFLXB010000042.1:0-519 GCF_019891455.1 Pseudomonas sp. P867
TCGTAACAAGGTAGCCGTAGGGGAACCTGCGGCTGGATCACCTCCTTAATCGACGACATCAGCTGCTCCATAAGTTCCCACACGAATTGCTTGATTCATTGAAGAAGACGATAGAAGCAGCTTTAAGCTCCAAGCTGATAGCTCTTAGCTAATCAGTTACGCGCTCGAAATTGGGTCTGTAGCTCAGTTGGTTAGAGCGCACCCCTGATAAGGGTGAGGTCGGCAGTTCGAATCTGCCCAGACCCACCAATTTTGTTATGGGGCCATAGCTCAGCTGGGAGAGCGCCTGCCTTGCACGCAGGAGGTCAACGGTTCGATCCCGTTTGGCTCCACCATTAACTGCTTCTGCTGTTAGAGTTTAGAAATGAATATTCTGAAGTGAATATTGATTTCTAGTCTTTGATTAGATCGTTCTTTAAAAATTTGGGTATGTGATAGAAAGATAGACTGAACGTTACTTTCACTGGTAACGGATCAGGCTAAGGT
Source organism: Pseudomonas sp. P867 (assembly GCF_019891455.1). Taxonomy (NCBI): domain Bacteria; kingdom Pseudomonadati; phylum Pseudomonadota; class Gammaproteobacteria; order Pseudomonadales; family Pseudomonadaceae; genus Pseudomonas; species Pseudomonas sp. P867. Next base: position 487 of record NZ_JAFLXB010000042.1, read on the forward strand.
AAAATTTGTGAGTTCTCTTAATCGAGAAATTCG
>NZ_JAFLXB010000043.1:0-517 GCF_019891455.1 Pseudomonas sp. P867
AAGAGTCTTGAGGGCAGCGGTGAGGATGTGATCCTTGGGGATGCCGGCTTCTTCCAGGGACTTGATCGAGCCGTCAGTGCGCTTTTTACCGGTATCGAGCTCGTTGAAGGTATTGATCACCGCATAGGTGTCCTTCCAGTCCCAGCCGCGTTTTTTCGCTTCGGCGGCCATGGCGGCCCCTTGTTTCTGGCCCACTTCAAACGCGGCCATGCCCAGGTACGGCACGTCTTCCATGAAGTTGCCCTTGGCATCGACAAAGCGGTCATCCACGGCCATGACTTTCAGGCCATTGACCTTGGCCTTGGCGACAATGGCCGGGCCCAGGGACACGTCCGGTGGGCAGATCACAAAGCCCTTGGCACCGTTGGCGGCGAGGCTGTCGATGGCCGAGAGGGTTTTCTCGCCGTCGGGCACGGCGATCTTGATCACGGTGAAGCCATGCTCCTTGCCGGCTTTTTCGGCGAAAGCCCATTCAGTCTGGAACCACGGCTCTTCGGCCTGCTTGACCAGGAAGCCG
>NZ_JAFLXB010000044.1:0-507 GCF_019891455.1 Pseudomonas sp. P867
CGAATTTCTCGATTAAGAGAACTCACAAATTTTACCTTAGCCTGATCCGTTACCAGTGAAAGTAACGTTCAGTCTATCTTTCTATCACATACCCAAATTTTTAAAGAACGAACTAGTCAAAGACTAGAAATCAACATTCACCATCACAACGATGGAATGCTCATTTCTAAGCTTTATACAAACAGAAGCAGTAGTGGTGGAGCCAAACGGGATCGAACCGTTGACCTCCTGCGTGCAAGGCAGGCGCTCTCCCAGCTGAGCTATGGCCCCGTATTTCTACAGGCGTTTCCCACACAAAATTGGTGGGTCTGGGCAGATTCGAACTGCCGACCTCACCCTTATCAGGGGTGCGCTCTAACCAACTGAGCTACAGACCCAATTTCGGGCTGCTTCTTTTCGTCTTCTTCAATGAATCAAGCAATTCGTGTGGGAACTTATGGAGCAGCTGATGTCGTCGATTAAGGAGGTGATCCAGCCGCAGGTTCCCCTACGGCTACCTTGTTACGA
>NZ_JAFLXB010000045.1:0-476 GCF_019891455.1 Pseudomonas sp. P867
TTGCCGCCTTCGCCGACGGTGGTGGTAGCAGTCAGGACCACATCGACCTTGTCGATGGTGTCGTTGATCGTGGTGGTTGCGCCGTTGCCCGCAACTTCCAGTTTTTCGAAGTTGCCACCCGTGGTTTCGGTGATTTGAACGGTCTGCGTGCTCTTGTCGATGAACACGTCATCGGTAGGTGCAGGAACAGTCACGGTGCCGACGGTGTCGCCAGCCTTGATGGTGATCGACGAGCCGTTATCCAGCTTCAACGTGACGTCGGTACCGGCCTTGTTGCTCAAGGTTGCGGTATAGGTGATCTGGCCACCTTCGTTCACCGCACTCGGCGCAGTCAACGTCACGGTCGTGGTGTTATCGGTCCCCGGAGTGTCAGTTACAGTCGTGGTGACTTTATCGGTACCTGGAATCAGATTTTCAAAGTGCTCGCCGCCGGTCACGCCTTGGATGGCGGTAGTGACGGTTTGATCGCCTTTGTA
>NZ_JAFLXB010000046.1:0-463 GCF_019891455.1 Pseudomonas sp. P867
CACTGTGACCGTGCCTGCACCTACCGATGATGTGTTCATCGACAAGAGCACCCAGACGGTCCAGATCACTGACGCTTCTGGCGGCAACTTCGAGAAGTTGGAAGTCGCGGGCAACGGCGCCACCACCACGATCAACGACACCATCGACAAGGTGGACGTAGTTCTGACCGCCACCACCACCGTCGGCGAAGGCGGCAACATCGTTTACACCGCCAGCCTTGTGGATAAGAACGGTGCGCCGGTGACTAACATCACCAATCCGCTGACTGTCACCTTGGATAACGGCAAAACCATCACTATCGGTGTTAACGAATCCAGCGCTAGCGTTTCGGTTATTGCTCCTGATGATGTGTACAAAGGCGATCAAACCGTCACTACCGCCATCCAAGGCGTGACCGGCGGCGAGCACTTTGAAAATCTGATTCCAGGTACCGATAAAGTCACCACGACTGTAACTGACACT
>NZ_JAFLXB010000047.1:0-418 GCF_019891455.1 Pseudomonas sp. P867
TTTCGAGAAGTTGGAAGTTGCGGGCAATGGTGCGACCACCACGATCAATGACACCATCGATAAAGTCGATGTAGTACTGACCGCTACTACCACCGTCGGCGAAGGCGGCAATATCGTCTACACCGCCAGCCTTGTGGATAAAAACGGCGCACCGGTGACTAACATCACCAATCCGCTGACTGTCACTTTGGATAACGGCCAGAGTATCACTATTGGTGTGAACCAAAGCAGCGGTTCTATCTCGGTTTTGGCACCGGATGACGTGTATAAGGGCGACCAGATCGTCACTACCGCCATTACTGGTGTCACTGGCGGCGAGCACTTCGAGAACCTGGTCCCGGGCACTACGGCGGTGAACACCACCGTTACGGATACACCGGGTACCGACAACACCACGACTGTTACGCTGACCGCGCCT
>NZ_JAFLXB010000048.1:0-387 GCF_019891455.1 Pseudomonas sp. P867
GTTTTCGGCAGCAGGTTGCTTCAGTTCATCGAAGCCAAAAGGAAGTTGAAAAAGAGGTGTTGACAGCAGCGTGTAACGCTGTAGAATTCGCCTCCCGCTTCGGAGAGATCTTAAGCGCAAGTGGTTGAAGTTGTTGAAGAAATCTTCGAAAGCTTCTGAAAATAATCACTTGACAGCAAATGAGGCTGCTGTAGAATGCGCGCCTCGGTTGAGACGAAAGATCTTAACCAACCGCTCTTTAACAACTGAATCAAGCAATTCGTGTGGGTGCTTGTGGAGTCAGACTGATAGTCAACAAGATTATCAGCATCACAAGTTACTCCGCGAGAAATCAAAGATGTAACCAACGATTGCTGAGCCAAGTTTAGGGTTTCTTAAAAACCCAAA
>NZ_JAFLXB010000049.1:0-320 GCF_019891455.1 Pseudomonas sp. P867
CCAGCTCATAACGCAGCAGCAGCGAGCGACCAGCACCGTTATCCAGCCGCTCGATCCGCCCGGAAGGATCACGGCAAATGCGCAGGCGGTTGTCATACGCATCGCTGATCGAGACCAGCACACCGTCGCGAAAGTGATAGAACCGCGACGCCTGGGCCAGTACTAACTCATCAGGAGCCGAGCCCAAGTAGATCGCCGCTTCCGCCAGGCTATTGGTGATCGCGGGTCGAGCCGCTGTAGGCAAGGGCAGGGTGGTCGAGCGGTTCTCATGGTCGATCCACACCACCGAATCGCCCGACACACAAAGCCTGTGCGCCAGC
>NZ_JAFLXB010000050.1:0-298 GCF_019891455.1 Pseudomonas sp. P867
GGCGGTGAACACCACCGTGACGGACACACCGGGTACCGACAACACGACTACTGTCACCCTGACAGCGCCTAGTGCCGTTAACGAAGGTGGCCAAATCACCTATACCGCAACCTTGAGCAACAAGGCCGGTACCGACGTCACGTTGAAACTCGACAACGGCTCGTCGATCACCATCAAAGCGGGCGACACCGTCGGCACCGTGACTGTGCCTGCTCCTACCGATGACGTGTTCATCGATAAGAGCACCCAGACCGTCAAGATCACCGAGACCACCGGCGGCAACTTCGAAAAACTCGAA
>NZ_JAFLXB010000051.1:0-278 GCF_019891455.1 Pseudomonas sp. P867
ACCTACTCTCACATGGGGAAACCCCACACTACCATCGGCGATGCATCGTTTCACTGCTGAGTTCGGGATGGGATCAGGTGGTTCCAATGCTCTATGGTCGTCAAGAAATTCTGTGTACCAGACCGTTGCGTTGGCAACGTGCCGGTGAAATTCATGAGCTTCTACATAAACAAAACCCCTGTTTGCGTTAGCAAACAGGGGTTTCGGAATTTAATCTTGACGATGACCTACTCTCACATGGGGAAACCCCACACTACCATCGGCGATGCATCGTTTCA
>NZ_JAFLXB010000052.1:0-247 GCF_019891455.1 Pseudomonas sp. P867
CCAGACCGTCAAGATCACCGAGACCACCGGCGGCAACTTCGAAAAACTCGAAGTCGCAGGCAACGGCGCAACCACCACCATCAACGACACCATCGACAAGGTCGATGTGGTACTGACCGCCACCACCACCGTCGGTGAAGGCGGCAATATCGTCTACACCGCCAGCCTGGTGGATAAAAACGGCGCCCCGGTGACCAACATCACCAACCCGCTGACCGTCACTTTGGACAATGGCGAAACCATCACC